>NZ_JAKSYO010000128.1 GCF_022829635.1 Methylobacterium sp. E-066 | reverse complement strand
CGCGTCTTCAAATCCTACGCCGACATCCTCGACCACTGCTGCGAGGCCTGGAATACCCTCATCAACCGACCCTGGCGCATCATGTCCATTGGACTGCGCGCCTGGGCTCATGGGTTCTGATCAATGAGGATTGGTATTAGCGGCAATGGTCGGCAGCATCTTTCTTCTGACTGCGGACTTTCTGCTTTCGAGCGCGGCGGTGAATTTTCTCTGTCTGAGCGTTCTTCTGAAAGAGCAGTTACGAGATGCCTGCGCCCTCAGCTCAATGCGACCGCGAAGCCACGCTGCACCGCCGGCCGGGCCATCATCATATCGTACCAGCGCTTCACATGCGGGTAGTCGGAGAGATCGACCTGATGACGCTCGTGCCGCCACGCCCAACCCAGAATGGCGAAATCCGAGATCGACAGCGCGTCGGCCACAAACTCCACCGCCGCCAAGCGCCGATCCAGCACGCCGTAGAGCCGGTGGGTCTCCTTCAGGTAGCGCTCCAATCCATAGGCCCGATCCTTCTCCGGGACGCCCAGGAAATGGTGGACCTGCCCCGGCATCGGTCCAAACCCGCCCATCTGCCACATCAGCCACTCCAGCACGGCCATGCGTTGGCGCGGATCGGCCGGCAGGAACCGGCCCGACTTCTCGGCGAGGTACAGCAGGATCGCGCCCGACTCGAACACCGAGATCGGACCGCCGGGCCCGTCCGGATCGACGATGGCGGGGATGCGATTGTTCGGGCTGATCGCCAGGAAGGCCGGATCGAACTGCTCCCCCTTCGTGATGTCGACGGTCCTGACCCGGTAGGGCAGGCTCATCTCCTCCAGGGCGACGCTGATCTTGCGCGCGTTGGGTGTGTTCCAGGCATACAGCTCGATCATCGCGGGGACCTCGATGTGCACGTTCGCATCGCTAACGGCTGCGGCGCAGATGCGCAAAGACGCGCGGATGTCAGGGGGCGACCAGCCCGGATCGCGGCATCGCGCTCACAAGAAGCGCCGCGATCAGGCCGCCGAGCGCCAGCGTCAAGAATGCGGCGACGAACCCGGCGCTGTGGGCCAGGGCGCCGAACACGGTCGGTCCGACGACGATGCCGGCGTACGTGAACAACAGAAGACCGCCGCTCGTCGCCGCATCCACCTCCGCGGGCGCGAGGGCACTCATGATCTCCGCCAGAAAGACCCCGTTCCAGCCTGTGGCCGTCGCGCCGAAGACGATCACCACGGGGATCGACGGCCAGGAGGAGCCGAGCGGAGCGAGCGCGGCAGCGAGGGTACAGCTGAGCGCCATGCCGAGGCTCAGCCCGATCAGCACGTTGCGCGAGGCCTGCGTGCGATCGGCCAGATATCTCCAGGCCGGCCGCCCGAGGATGCCCGCCACTTGGCTCGCCGAGTGGAGGGCACCCGCGGTGGTCAGATCGTGCCCGACGACCCGCACCAAGTAGATCACCAGAAAGGCGCTCAGGACAAGCTGGATGGCTCCGAAGATCGCGGAGGCTGCGGCCAGCCAGCAGCGCCGGGTTGCGGAAGATCAGGTAGAGCGGATCGAGCAGGCGCCGGTTCCGGCCCGGTACGCCAGCGGCGCGCTCCGTCCTGACCAGGGGGGAGGCGGCTGCGAAGGCGCGCGCGGCGAGGGTACTGCCGCCGGCGAGGATCACGCAGGTCCCGTTCCAGTCGAAGCGTGCCAGCAGGAGCAGAACTACGAAACGGTGTTCGAGCCTGCATCAGCTGGGCGGGCCGGGAAACGGCATTGTCGACGCCGAGAACGAGCGCGTGTTCAAGCCCGAAGCTGGCCGGCGGAGCGGTGACGACGGTGGCGGGAGACCGTGCAGGCCGCCGCTAAGCTCTGGTCCCAGCAGCGATATTGCCGCCAAGCGCAAGAAACTAAATTTCCACCAGGAAGGCCTGGTGGAGCGGGCAGTCGGACGCGAACCCGTCTCCGTACGAAATTTCCCTGTCGACCCGGAAATTACAGGGAAACGCGTCGGAAAATCGAGATTCGAACGTGCGTGGGCTCAGATCTTTGCAGCAGGTGCAGGAGCTTGGCGGCATTTTCCCTATCCGATCGAGCAGGGAAGCAAACCAGCGCGTGCAGAGAGGCGCAAGAGGTGAGCAGGAAGCACGATTTCCTGGACTTCCGTCGGTTTGGGAATGGCGCTTTTCCGGAAGCAGAACGGTCGCTTCGCGCGCATGCTGGCCATTCGGGGAGCGTGCGCGAACCGCCAGAAACAGACATGCTGCGGTGGAAGACCACGCGGCCCCAAGGGATCATCGCTTGAAGCCCCCCATGTCGGATGCCCTGTTCTCGCCGGCCGTTGCGCGCAACGCCGCGGCGATCGTCGAAATCTTGAGGCGCGTCGTTCCACCCAGCGGCCTCGTTCTGGAGATCGCAAGCGGATCAGGCGAGCACGCCGTCCACTTCGCCCGGGCGATGCCTGCCCTCGACTGGCAGCCCAGCGATCCGGACGAGGTGGCGCGCCGCAGCATCGTCGCCCATACGCGTGCCTCTGGCCTCGCGAATCTCCGGGCCCCGCTGGCGATCGATGCAACCCGGCAGCTATGGCCGGTGGCGAAGGTCGACGCGATCGTCGCGATCAACATGATCCATATCGCGGCCTGGGACGCGACAACCGGGCTGATGGCCGGCGCGGGTGCGACGCTTCCTGTGGGGGGAATTCTCTACCTCTATGGCCCATTTCGGGAGGATGGTGCCCACACCGCGCCGAGCAACGCCGCGTTCGACGATGGCCTGCGCACGAGGAACGCGTCCTGGGGTGTCCGTGACGTCGAGGCCGTCGCGGTTGCCGCCGACACGCATGGGCTCCATCTCGCCGAGCGCGTCGCGATGCCCGCCAACAACCTCAGCCTGATCTTCCGCAAGCTGGACCGACCCTCTGCGAACGTCGGCAGGGCTTCGCATTGACGGCGCCCGCCTCGACCAGCGCGGTCGTCATCGGCGCCTCGGGCGGGATAGGCCGTGCTCTGGTGTGCGCCCTCGCTGCCAGCGAAGCCTACGCCCCGGTCTTCGCGCTCTCCCGTTCGGAGCCGTCAACTCCCCGAGGCGTTCGCACTGTTCCGATCGACCTCGGCGATGAGGCGACGATCGCTGCGGCTGCGGCCAACGTCAGTGCGGCCGGACCTGTCGGTTTGGTCATCGTCGCAACCGGCATCCTTCATCAGGACGGCGTTTCGCCCGAGAAGACATTCAAGGCGCTCGATCCCGCCGAGATGGCCGCTGTCTTTTCGGTCAACACGATCGGCCCGGCGCTCGTCGCCAAGCATTTCGTGCCGGTGCTGGCGCGCCGGGGACGCTGCGTGTTTGCGGCATTGTCGGCGCGGGTTGGCTCCATCGACGACAACCGGTTGGGCGGCTGGTACTCGTATCGCGCGTCGAAAGCGGCGTTGAACCAGATCCTGCGGACCCTCTCGATCGAAGTGGCTCGCACCCGACCGGAGGCGCTCGTCGTCGGCTTGCATCCGGGTACGGTCGCTTCCGCCTTGTCGCGGCCCTTCCGGTCAGATCCGACTAAGAATGTCGTTCAACCCGACGTGAGCGCGTCCCGTCTTCTACGCGTGCTCGATAGCCTCGGCGTGAAGGATACCGGCGGCGTCTTCGCCTGGGATGGCACGCGGATCCCGGCCTAAACGAGTGAGCGAGATGCGCTCAGTGGTATCCAACTGCCGGGCCGGCAAGCGCGGCTTGCAGTATGTTGATGACGATCGCCCTCGACGGTTGAAACGAGCCCAGTCCGGTCTGTGGGCAGACGCTGTCAGCATCTTGATAGCGAACGCCGCGGCCGCGCAGAATTCGAATCTGGACGCTGCCGGTCAAACAACTTGAATTTCGGGCGGGACGAGCAACTCCATTCCGAGCGCCCTCGCGAAGGCTTCCGGAAGGGCAGCGTGGACGATCTGCATGGCGGGCATTTCAGGCAGGGAGTCGGCATTCAGAGATCAATGCCGCCATGAGGACTGTTCATATTGACGGACGGATAGACACAAACGGTTCGTTTGGCCAACATGACCGTATCCGGTTGCAAAATCCGGAATGGGAGGAGCGCCGATGAAAGTGCTAGTTCTAGCCGCCGTCAGCCTGCTGCTGGCTGCGAACGACACCTCAGTGCAGACCGTCGAGCGTTTCCCGCCTCTGCAACCAGATCAGATGACGGCAGCCCAGAAGAGCGCCGCGGACGCGATCCTCTCCGGACCGCGAAAATCCCTTGACGGCCCGTTCAATGCGTGGCTGCGCTCACCCGAACTCAGCAATCGTCTACAAAAAGTCGGCGAGTACCTCCGGTTCAATACGAGCCTGCCTCGTGATCTCAACGAGTTCGCAATCCTGATCACCGGCCGGGTATGGAGTTCCGGCTATGAATGGTACGCGCATCATCCGCTGGCCATTAAGGCTGGCCTTCGCCCCTCGATCGCCGAGGACTTGAAGGCCGGCCGGCGGCCGGCCAGCATGAGTACCGACGAGGCGCTGATTTACGACTTCTCGACCCAGCTTCATCGTGACAGGCAAGTGTCCGACGCCCTGTACAAGTCGGTGGTCGCCCGGTTCGGAGAACAGGGAGCGATGGATCTCATCGCAGTCAACGGCTACTACGACTTCGTCTGCATGACCTTGAATGTCGCCAAGGTCGAGCCGCCCGCCGACGCGAAGGAAACCTTGCCATCGCCGCCCGTTCCGGCTGACTGATCGAGCCCGATCCACGCGGCGCGGCGGGCAACGCAGAGGTTGCGGCCAGATGCTGGAGGGGCAGGCCAAAGATCTCTTCGGCGGGTCCCAGGCACCCTCCCCGGATCACCCCGCGGGGGACGCGCGGACATGGGCGAACAACCCGCTGCCGCCGCGCTCGATATCCTCTCGGACCGCATCGCGCGCCGCGTCCGAGTTGCCTCGGCGCAAGGCGTCGATGATGCGCCGATGGGGATGGGGCTCCCAATCAGGGACACCGTCGTCATAGAGGTGCGAGAGGATCGGGCCGCATCGCACCCACAGAAGTTCGACGATCTCGGACAGGATCGGCATCCGCCCGAGCCTGCACAGCGACAGGTGGAACTCGGTGTTGAGGTTCACGGCGCGCGCGAAGTCGCGCCGTGCATGACACTGCGCGATCTGCGCGTGGATCGCCTCGAGAGCATCGATCTCCGCTACGGGAGAAGCGATCGCTGCGGCAGCCGCCCGTCCCTCGAGGTCTGTGCGGATCGCCCGGATCTCCAGGAGCTGATCCAGGGCCAGCCTGGGCACAACGACACTGCCGCGCGCATCGAGGGCCAGCGCCTTCTCGGAGACGAGTCTGAGCAGGGCCTCGCGCATTGGTGTCGCGCTGATACCGAACCGGGCCGACATCGGGCGGAGACGCAGGCGCGTGTCTGGTCGCAGCTGCCCGCGCATCAGCGCGACGCGAAGCTCGCGATAGGCGCGCTCGCTCAGGCTCTCCTTGACGATCGGACGGACCCAGTCCGGCAAGATTTCGCCGGTTTCGGGTTCGGACGCCGAAGCGCTTGACATATTCCGCCCCTTTGCGCGATGTTTGTTATAACAAATTACATACTGCGTCGACGGCTCGCACCGCGTCGCGGGCTGCCGGGCCGCGAGGCCGAGCGGTAGACAGGGGACGGAAATGCTTGCGTTGCGCAAGGCGACGGCTGCCTACGGGGCAGACCTCGTCCACGTCGATGCACCGCCCGGCCCGGGCGCGGGCCGCGTGACCATCGCGGTTGCCGCTGCTGGCATCTGCGGCAGCGACATCCACGCCTACGAGTGGACGCCGGGCTACGGCTTCATGACCGCCTTCATGCCGGTCACCCTCGGCCACGAGTTCGCCGGTACGGTCCGGGCTGTGGGAGACGGCGTGACGGCGCTCGCGGTGGGCGACCGGGTCACGTGCTGGCCCACGGTGGCGTGCGGTGACTGCGCGGCCTGCTCCGCCGACCGGCCGCAGGATTGCCAGGGCCGGCGGGTCGTCGGCCTGCACGCCGACGGGGCCTTTGCCCAACAGGTCGTCGTTCCGGCCGCGAATTGCCGCCGTCTCCCTGACGACGTGCCTCTGACCGTCGCGGCCTTGGCCGAGCCCCTGGCGGTGGCGGTCAACGCCGTCGACATGGCGGAGGTGGGGCCTGGCAATCGGGTGGTGGTGCTCGGGCCGGGCCCGATCGGGCTCTGCATTGCCTTCGTGGCGCAGCTCCGGGGCGCGGCCGTGTTGCTCGCCGGCCTCGACGACACCGCCCGCCTCGACCTCGCCCGCCGGATCGGCATCCGCGAGACCACCGATCTCACCGGCGGCAGCCTGGAAGCCGCTGTCCGGCATGCCTTTGGCGGGGAGGCCGACCGGGTGATCGAGGCGACGGGATCAGCCCGGTCGGTGGTCGAGGGGTTGGCCGTGCTGCGTTCTGGCGGCGTGCTGGTGGTGGCCGGAATCCACTCCGGATCCCTCGACCTCGATCTGACCGGCTTCGTTCGCAGCAAGAAGCAGCTTCGTGCGGCCCACGACACCACGGCGCGTGCCTTCGACGAGGCGATCCGCCTTCTCGCCGCCCATGCCGGGACGCTCGCAGCGCTGATCACGCATCGACGCCCCCTCGCCGAAGCCGGGGCGGCGTTCGATCTCGCGCGCAGCCGGCAGGCCATGAAGGTGCTGCTTCTTCCCGAAGCCGTTGCAACGCAGGGGGAGGGGGGATGAGCACCGGGATGCGAGCGGTCATCGCCGCGGGGCCGGGCGGTCCCGAAGTCCTCCGGATCGTCGAGCGACCTCGTCCGGAGCCGGGCCAGGGCCAAGTGCTCGTGCGCGTCGAGGCGGCGGGCATCAACCGGCCGGACGTGATGCAGCGCGAGGGCCGGTACCCACCGCCGCCCGGCGCCTCCGACGTGCTCGGGCTCGAACTCGCCGGCATCGTCGAGGCCCTCGGGCCCGGTGCCGGGCGCTTTCAGCCTGGAGACCGGGTGATGGCGCTGGTGCAGAGCGGCGCTTACGCCGAATGGGCCGTCGTCGACGAGGCCGTCGCGCTTCCCGTGCCGGAAGGCCTCCCGGCGGTCGAGGCGGGCGCAATCCCCGAGACCTATTTCACCGTGTGGAGCAACGTGTTCGAGCGCGCCCGGCTGCAGGCGGGCGAGAGCCTGCTGATCCACGGCGGTTCCTCGGGCATCGGCACGACCGCGATCCTGCTCGCGAAGGCGCGCGGCGCCAAGGTCCTCGTCACCGCGGGCTCGCCGGAGAAGTGCGCGGCCTGCCTGAGGCTCGGCGCGGATACCGCGATCGATTATCGGCAGGACGATTTCGTTGCCGCAGCCAGAGCGGCCACCGGCGGAAGCGGGCCCGACGTGATCCTCGACATGGTCGGCGGCCCGTACATCGCCCGCAATCTCGACGCCGTGGCGGTCGACGGGCGCATCGCGCAGATCGCCTTCCAGCAAGGCTCACGCGTGACGGAGATCGACTTCCAGCCGCTCCTGATGAAGCGGGTGACGCTGACGGGCTCGACGCTGCGGGCCCGTCCAGTCGCCCTGAAGGCGCGCCTCGCCGATGCCCTCGCCGAGCACGTCCTGCCGCTGCTCGCGGCGGGCCGGGCGCGGCCGCCGATCGACTCCGTGTACCCGTTCGACCGGGTCGCCGAGGCCCATGCCCGCATGGATGCGGGCCAGCATATCGGGAAGATCGTCCTGGCGATGGGCGAGACCGTGCGAGGGAGCCGCTGATGTCCGAGATGTTCGAGCGCGCCAACATGACCGGCGCCCACGCCCTCGCCGCCGCGCTCCACCGGCACGGGGTCCGCGACGTGTTCGGCCAGAGCATCCCCTCGGCCCTGTTCCTGGCCGCGCCGCATCACGGCATCCGCCAGATCGGCTACCGCACCGAGAACGCCGGCGCCGCGATGGCCGATGCGTATGCGCGGATCTCCGGCCGCGTCGCGGTGGTCGCGGCCCAGAACGGCCCCGCCGCCACCCTGCTGGTGCCCGGGCTCGCGGAAGCCCTGAAGGCCTCTATTCCGGTCGTGGCGATCGTCCAGGACGTCCACCGCCGCTTCACCGACAGGAACGCCTTCCAGGAACTCGATCACCTCGCCCTGTTCGCGGGCGTCGCCAAATGGGTGCGCCGGGTCGCGGTCGCCGAGCGCATCGACGATTACGTCGACATGGCCTTCGCCGCCGCGGCCTCCGGGCGTCCGGGGCCGGCCGTGCTGCTGGTGCCCCTCGACCTGCTCGACGAGCGCCCCGACTTCGAGGCCGCCGCGCCCCGCCGTTCGGCCAGCCTCGGCACCTACCCCCTCGACCGCACGGTCGCCGATCCGGCCCGGATCGCGCAGGCCGCCGACCTGATCGCCGGAGCGCAGCGCCCGCTGGTGATCGCGGGCGGTGGCGTTCATTCCTCGGGTGCAGGCCCCGAACTGATCGCGCTCCAGGCACTCGGACTGCCGGTTGCCACCACGGTGATGGGCAAGGGCGCCGTCGCCGAGACCGACCCGCTCTCGATCGGCGTGGTCGGCTACTTCATGGCGCCACGGGGGCGCTCGTCTCATCTGCGCACGCTCGTCACGGAGGCCGATGTCGTCCTCCTGGTCGGCAACCGCACCAACCAGAACGGCACCGACAGCTGGTCGCTCTACCCGGAGGGGGCCCGATTCATCCATCTCGACGTGGACGGGGGCGAGGTCGGCCGCAACTACGAGTCCCTGCGCCTCGTTGGCGACGCCAAGCTGACGCTCGCCGCCCTCGCGGAGGCCCTTCGGCAGCGCGATCTGTCCGGGCTCGAGGGCCGCCGCGCGGCTCTCGAAGACACGATCGTCCGTGCCCGTGAGGCCCACGCCGACGACCTGGCCCGCCTCGTCGACATGGAGGCCACACCGATCCGGCCGGAGCGGATCATGGCCGAGATCGACGCGGTGACGACGCCCGAGACAATCGTCGTCGCCGACGCGAGCTACGCCTCGATCTGGATCGCCAACTTCCTCACTGCGCGGACGTCCGGCCAGCGCTTCCTGACACCGCGCGGCATCGCGGGCCTCGGCTGGGGCCTGCCCTTCGCCCTCGGCGCCAAAGCGGCGCGCCCGGAGGCGCCCGTGATCTGCGTGACCGGTGACGGCGGTTTCGGCCATGTCTGGTCGGAGCTGGAGACGGCGCGGCGCATGCGGCTTCCGGTCATCGTCGTCGTCTTGAACAATCAGATCCTCGGCTACCAGAAACACGCGGAGCTGAGCCTGTTCGGCGACTTCACCGACGTCTGCGATTTCGAGGCGGTGGACCATGCCGCGATCGCGCGGGCCTGCGGCTGCGCCGGAACGCGCGTGGAGCGCCCCGGGGATCTTGCGCCAGCGCTGCACGCCGCGCTCGCCAGCGGCGCCGTGACGGTGATCGACGTGATCACCGACCAGCGCGCCTACCCGCCGATCACCAGCTTCGAGGGCAACGACGCGCTCGCCTACTGACGCCGCCGACCGACCCGACGAGAAGGCGCGCGAAGCGCCGGGTCGACGACTGACACGGGAGGAAACGATGAGAGTTCTGGCGCGTGCACTCGCCGCCGCCCTCGCGCTGGGCGCCGCGGCCCAGGCGACGGCCCGGGCCGCCGACGTGACATTCGGCGCGCTCTTCCCGTTCAGCGGGCAACTCGCGCTCCTGGGCGAGGAGAGCGCACGGGGCGTCGAGATCGCCGTCGACGAGATCAACGCCGCGGGCGGCATCCAGGGGCAGAAGGTCGTGCTCGCCCGGGGCGACGCGGTCGACAACAATCAGGCGATCGGCGAGGCGCGCCGCCTCATCTCCCTGGAGCGGGTGGTGGCGATCTTCGGTTCCTATTCGTCGGCTCGCTCGATCGCCGCGAGCCAGGTGGCCGAGCTGTCGGGCATCCCGTATTTCGAGCTCGGCGCGGTGGCCGAGGAGGTGACTGGGCGCGGGCTGCAGTATCTCTACCGCACCAACCCGACGGCCGAGGACATGGCCAAACTCGCGGTCGAGATGATCGTCAACAAGGTCGCGGCCGGGCTCGGCAAGAAGCCCGAGGACCTGAAGATCGGCATCATCTACGAGGATTCGAGCTACGGCACCTCGGTGGCGAGCTTCCAGAAGAAGTATGCCGCCCAGGCCAAGCTCAACGTCGTGACCGTACAGGGCTATCCGGCCGCGACGGTCGACATGTCCTCCCTCGTCCTGGACCTGAAGGGACGCAGCATCGACGTCCTGCTCCAGACCTCCTACCAGAACGATTCCGTCCTGTTCCTCCAGCAGGCCAACGAGGCGGGATTCAAGCCGGGCGCCATCATCGGCGGCGGCGGCGGATACTCGATGCAGCCCACCGCCGACGCGGTCGGGCACAAGGTCATCGAGGGCGTCCTCGACACCGATTTCACCCAGTACCTCGTCAACACGCAGTACACGCCGGGCCTCGAGACCTTCGTGGCGGCCTACCGGAAGAAATACGGCGCCGCGCCGCGCTCCGGGCATTCGCTCAACAACTACGTCGGCGCCAAGCTCATCCTCCAGGCCATCGACAAGGCGAAGGGCTTCGAGCCCGACACCATCGTCAAGGCGGCACAGGGCATCGACGTGAAGGACGGCGTCACCGCGGTCGGCTACGGGTTCAAGTTCGGCAAGAACAACCAGAACGAGCGCGCCGCGATGATGGGCATGCAGTGGCAGGGCGGCAAGCTCGTCACGGTCTATCCCGAGAGCGCCGCCGTCGCGCCGATGCAGACGCGCCGATAACCGCCGTCACGGAGATCGGGGATGGACGTCTTCCTCCAAGTGCTTGCCAACGGCGTGATGCTCGGCGGCCTGTTCGCCATCGTCAGCGTCGGGCTGACTCTGATCTTCGGCATCGTGAAGGTGGTCAACTTCGCCCACGGCGAGTTCCTGATGGTCGGGATGTACCTGACCTACCTTGCCGTGACCGGGCTCGGCCTCCACCCGTTCGCCGCGGTGATCCTCGTCGTCCCCGTCCTGTTCCTGCTGGGCGCCCTGACCCAGCGGTTCCTGATCCAGCCGCTGCTCGCCGCGGGCGATCATCACATCCAGATCTTCGCCACGGTCGGCCTGTCGACGGTGCTGATCAACCTCGCCCTTCTCGTCTTCGGGGCCGACATCGCCAACACGCCGCCGTCGGGCCTGCGCCAGCCGCTGCAGATCGGGCCGGTGCGGGTGCTGCTCGGGCAGATGGTGATCCTCGGCACGGCGATCCTGCTGGTGGCGGGGCTGCAGACCTTCCTGGCGCGGACGCGCACGGGACGGGCGATCCGGGCCGTGGCCCAGAACCGCGCCGCGGCCGAGCTGATGGGCATCGACGTGAACCGGATCTACGCCCTGACCTTTGGGATCGGCGCGGCCTGCGTCGGGGTGGCCGCGGTCCTGATCGCGCCGCTCTATCCGACCTCGCCCAACAGCGGCACCTACTTCGTGCTGATCGCCTTCGTGGTCGTCGTGCTCGGCGGCCTCGGCTCGATCCGCGGCGCTTTCGTCGGGGCGATCCTGATCGGCCTGATCGACAGCGTCACCGGCTTCTATGTCGGCGCCGACATGCGCGAGGTCGCCGTCTTCGGCGTGTTCCTGGCGATCCTGATCCTGAAGCCCTCGGGCCTCTTCGGGCGACAGCTTCGGCTGTCCCACGTCTCGCCGTGAAGGGGCCGCGATGACCGATATCCCGATCCCCGCGACACCGGTCCCCGTGCGCGCCGCGCTCCCGCGCCCGGGCGCGGTGGCGTTGGCCCTCGTTCTCGCGGCGCTCGTGGCCGTCCCGGTGGCGATCGGCAATCCGTTCGTCTACCATGTCTTCATCACGATCTGCGTCTTCGCGGCGCTCTCGACCGCCTGGAACATCGTCGGCGGCTATGCCGGCCAGCTCTCCCTCGGCCACGGCATCTTCTACGGGCTCGGCGCCTATTGCGGCATGCTGCTCGTCGGCGCCGGCATCAGCCCGTGGATCGGCATGGTGGCGGGCGCCGCGCTCGCCATGCTGGTGGCGCTTGCCATCAGCTATCCATGCTTCCGGCTGCACGGGCCGTTCTTCTCGCTGGCGACGATCGCTTTCCTCGAGGTCTTCCGCGTGCTGGCCCTGCATTTCCGGGACCTGACCGGGGGCGCCACCGGGCTGATGATCCCGCTGAAATTCGGCTGGGCGTGGATGGTGTTCCGGGATCGCTGGCCGCCCTTGGCCATCGCCTTCGGGTTGCTGCTGCTGACGCTGGCGGTCGCGTGGTGGATGCGGACCCACCGGATCGGGTTCTACCTCGTCGCGACCCGCGAGCGGGAGTCGGCCGCCCGCGCCGCGGGCGTGCCGACGGTGGGCATGCGGCTCGTGGCCGTGGCGGTGTCGGGGGCGCTGACCGCGATGGTCGGCACCTTCCACGCCATGTATCTGACCTTCATCGAGCCGGCGGCGGTGTTCTCGCTCACCCTGTCGATCCAGATCGCGATGTTCGCTCTGATCGGCGGGCTGGGCACGGTGTTCGGACCGCTGCTCGGCGCGCTCCTCCTCGTGCCGATCACCGAACTCGCCCGAGGCTGGATCGGCGCGAAGGCGCTCGGGCTCCATGGGCTCGTCTACGGCCTCGTGCTGGTGCTCGTCGTCCTGTTCCTGCCCAACGGCCTGATGGGGCTCGTCGCGCGCTTCACACGGACGAAAACCGGCGTCCGCGGGGTACAAGCCAGTGCGGTCGCCGCCGCGCCGCGGGCGGCGGAGCTGCGGCCGGTCGGCGATGCCGTCATCCAGGTCGAGGGTCTGCAGAAGCGCTTCGGCGGCCTGCACGTGACCAACGATGTCGGCTTCACGCTCCGCCAGGGCGAGATTCTCGGCCTGATCGGTCCGAACGGGGCCGGCAAGACCACGGTCTTCAATATGATCTCGGGCTTCCTGAAGCCCGATGCCGGAACGGTGAGCGTCCGCGCGCCGGATGGGACCTGGCACAGACCGGGCCGACCGGCGGACTTCGCCGCCCTTGGCGTCGGCCGGACTTTCCAGATCGTGCAGCCCTTCGCGGCCATGACGGTCGAGGAGAACATCATGGTCGGCGCCTTCTACCGTCACCGTGACGTGCGCGAGGCGCGGGAGGTCGCGCGCGCGACCGCCGAGCGGATGGGGCTCGCGCCCTGGCTCCAAAGTGAGGCCCGCGGCCTCACCATCGGCGGCCTCAAGCGGCTCGAGGTCGCCCGCGTGATGGCGATGCGTCCGCGCGTGCTGCTCCTCGACGAGGTGATGGCCGGCATCAACCAGACCGATGTGCGCCGCGCCATCGACCTGATGCTGTCGATCCGCGATTCCGGCGTCAGCATCATCGCCATCGAACACGTCATGCAGGCGGTGATGGCGCTCTCCGACCGGGTGATCGTCCTGAGTTCCGGGCAGATCATCGCCCAGGGCAGCCCGCAGGACGTCGTAAGGGATCCCGCCGTGATTGAGGCGTATCTCGGCAAGGAGTTCGTCCATGCTCACGCTTGAGTGCGTGGATGCCGGCTACGGCGCGACCAGCATCCTGCACGCCGTGTCGCTGGACGTGCGCGCCGGCGAGGTGGTGACCATCGTCGGCGCCAACGGCGCCGGCAAGACGACGACGCTGCGGACCATCGCCGGCCTGGTGAGGCCGACCCGCGGACGGATCCTGTTCGAGGACGAGGACGTCACACGGCTCTCGGGCCACGAGATGGTGGAGCGGGGCGTCACCCTGATCCCGGAGGGGCGTCAGCTCTTCCCCGAGATGACGGTGCGGGAGAACCTGCTGATGGGCGCCTACCGCCGCGCGGCGCGGGGGCGGCAGGGGGAGACGCTGGCGGAGGTGCTCGACCTGTTCCCGCGGGTGCGCGAGCGCCTCGACCAGAATGCCGGCTCCCTGTCGGGCGGCGAGCAGCAGATGGTGGCCATCGCCCGCGGGATGATGGCGCGCCCCAAGCTCCTGATGTTCGACGAGCCCTCGCTCGGCCTCGCGCCGATCGTGGTGGCGCAGGTCTTCGCGGTCGTCGACCGGATCGTGAAGACCGGCGCCACCGTGCTGATCGTCGAGCAGAACGTGTTCCACACGCTCCAGGTCGCCGATCGGGGCTACGTGCTGGAGAACGGCGAGATCGTGCTCGCCGACGTATCCGCGGCCCTGCTCGACAACGATCACGTGCGTCGCGCCTATCTGGGGATCTGAGATGACCGAGCGGGAGACGAACCCGGACGCGATCGCGCGGCGACCGAGCCATGCCGACCGGCGCGTCCTCGTCACGGGAGCCGGGCGCGGGATCGGCCGCGCGATCGCGGAGGGCTTCGGTGCGCGTGGTGCCCGGGTCGGCGTCGCCGACGTGAACCCGGACGATGTGGTGGCGACGGTCGCGGCCATCGAGATTGCGGGCGGGCGCGCCCTGCCGATGCAGCTCGATGTCGCCGATTATCCGGCGGTCGAGGCGGCCCTGTCCGAGGCCGCCGCCGCGCTGGACGGCGCGTTCGACACGGTGGTCAACAATGCCGGCATCTCGCCCAAGCACGATGGGGCGGCCCACCGCGTCTGGGAGATGGATCCGGCCGAATGGAACCGCGTCGTCGCCGTGAATCTGACTGGGGCGTTCAACACCGTCCGGGCGCTGACGCCGGCGATGTGCGCGGCCGGGCGCGGCTGGATCGTCAACCTGTCCTCGGTGGCGGGCAAGACCTACTCGCCGATCGTCGCCTGCCATTACGCGGCCTCGAAGGCGGGGCTGATCGGCCTCACCAAGCACCTCGCGGCCGAACTCGGCCCGTTCGGCATCCGCGTCAACGCGATCGCGCCGGGCCGGATCGAGACCCCGATGGTCCGGGCGGTGGGCCGCGCGGTCAACGACGAACAGGCTCGCCTGACGCCTATGGGCCGCCTCGGCATCCCTGAGGAGGTCGCGGACCTCGCCCTCTACCTGACTTCTGCGGAAGCCAGCTTCGTCACCGGCCAGACCGTCGACGTGGCCGGCGGCCTGTACATGACGTGAGCCGAGACAGGTCGAGGCAGGGCATGGAAGGGAGGGCGGCCATGGACGGGGCGATCACCGCGACCGGGATCACCGGACGGACCCGGGTCTACGGGATCGTGGCGGACCCGATCTACCACGTGAAGGCGCCCGAGGTGATGGGCGCGCTCTTCGCCCGTCACGGGGTGGACGGCATCCTCGTCCCGCTGCATGTGACCGCGGGCGGCTTGGCCGCCGTGATCGAGGGGCTCCGGCACCTGCGCAATTTCGGCGGCTTCATCGCCACGGTGCCGCACAAGACGGCGATGACCGGCTTGTGCGACGCGCTCACCCGCGAGGCCGAGCAGATCGGGGCCGTGAACTGCGTCCGGCGCGAGGCGGACGGGCGCATGGTCGGCACGATGCTGGACGGCATCGGCTTCGTCGAGGCCCTGCGTGCTTCGGGCGTGGAGCCCCGTGGCCGGAGCGCGGCGCTCGCAGGGGCCGGCGGCGCGGCGAGCGCCATCGCCTTCGCGCTCGCGGAGGCGGGCGTCGCGCGCCTGACGATCCTGAACCGTACCGCCGACCGCGCGCAGGCGCTGGCGGAACGCCTGCGCGCCGCTTACCCCACTCTCGCCGTCGCGGCCGAGGGAGGCCAGGCGGACCATGACCTTCTCGTCAACGGCACATCGCTCGGGATGCGTCCGCAGGACGCCACCCCCTTCGATCTGACCGCCCTCCATGCCGGCCAGTTCGTCGCCGAGGCGATCATGGCGCCCGAGACGACGCCGCTGCTCGCCGCGGCGCAGGCTGCGGGCTGCCGCATCCAGAAGGGCCTGCCGATGCTGGAGCGCCAGATCGCCCTGATGGCCCGCCACATGGGCGCATTGTGAGGCTGGATCGTTGGGACGGATCGATATCGACGCCGCTGCGGCGGGTGACTTCGACTACGTGATCGTGGGCGGCGGCACGGCGGGCTGCGTGCTGGCCAACCGGCTGAGCGAATCCGGGACACACCGGGTGCTGCTCCTGGAGGCGGGGGGACGCGCGCGCAGCCCCTGGGTCTCGATCCCCGCCGGATTCAGCCGCATGCTCCAGCACCCGTCCTACAACTGGCGGTTCCAAACCGAACCGGAGGAGGCGACCGGAGGCCGAGTGATCGCGGTTCCGCGGGGCCGGGGCCTCGGCGGCTCGACGCTGATCAACGGCATGATCTACGTGCGCGGGCAGCCGCAGGATTTCGATGCCTGGGCGCAGGCCGGGTGCCGCGGCTGGAGCTTCGCGGACGTGCTGCCCTACTTCCGCAGACTCGAGGATTATGACGGGCCGCCGGATCCGTTGCGCGCCCGCGGCGGACCGCTGCCCCTCACCGAAGTCGCCGAGCGGCCGGCGATCGCGGAAGCCCTCATCGCCGCCGCGCAGGCGGCCGGATATCCGCGCAATCCCGACTACAACGCGGAGAGACAGGACGGCTTCGGCTATTACCAGGTCAATCAGCGGCGCGGGCGGCGGATCAGCGCCGCCGACGCTTACCTGAGGCCTGCGCTGGGACGCGCGAACCTCGCCGTCGTGACGGACGCGCACGTCCTGCGGCTGACATTCGATCAGGATCGGGCGAGCGGCGTCGCCGCGCTGGTCGGCGGGCGCGAGCGGCTCTTCCGTTGCCGCGGGGAGGTGATCCTCGCCGCCGGGGCGGCCCAGACCCCGCAGATCCTGGAGCTGTCCGGCCTCGGTGATCCGGCGATCCTCGCCGGGCTCGGCGTGACGGTGCGGCGCGCGCTCCCGGGCGTCGGCGCCAACTACATGGACCATTACTGCACGCGCATGAACTGGCGTGTGCGCCTGCCGGTGACGCTGAACGAGCAGACCCGCGGCCTCCGCCTCGGCCTCGCGGCGGCGCGCTACCTCGCCACCCGGCGAGGGATCCTCTCGCTCGGGACCGGCCTCGCCCACGGCTTCGTGCGTACGCGACCGGGGCTCGACGGGCCCGACGTACAGTACTTCTTCATGCACGCGAGCTACGCCAATGCTGCCGAGCGCAAGCTCGATCGCCTGCCCGGCATGACGATCGGCGTCACACAGCTGCGGCCGGAATCGCGCGGCACGATCCACGCCGCCTCGCCTGACCCGCTGACGCCCCCGGCGATCCGCCCGAACTTCCTCGCCACGGAGGAGGACCGCCGTGCGATGGTCGATGGGATGAAGATCGCCCGGTCCATCGTCGCGCAGGCGCCGATGGACCGTTTCCGCGGCGCCGAACTCAACCCGGGCTCGGACTGCCGGACGGATGCGGACTGGCTCGACTTCGCCCGCCGCGACGGTCAGACGATCTACCACATCTGCGGCACCTGCCGCATGGGCGGCGATCCCGAGTCGGTCACGGATCCGCAGCTGCGCGTACGCGGGGTGACGGGGCTTCGCGTGGCCGACGCCTCGGTCATGCCGCGCATCGTCTCCGGGAATACGCAGGCGGCGGTGTTCATGATCGCCGAGAAGGCTTCCGACCTGATCCGCGCCGATGCCTGAAGCATGCCGTTCACCGATAACCCTCCGGGAGCAGCGGCGCGGTGCGGGTCGTACCGGCCCTGCTCAGGCACAAGGCGGCCCACAGCATCGGCCGTGTGGGGCACGAAGGTCCACGTCGGACTCGACGGCACCGCGGCGTTTTGAGTTTAATTTCGTCTGTAGTCTATAGCGTTCACTGCAATGCGTCCGAGGTCGGAAGCGTTCGGAAGCCACGACGATGAAGGATCGGCGTCATGCTCTACATGGTCCACATGCAGGTCAACATCCCGGACGCTTTGCCCAAAGTGGAGGTGGATCGCCTGAAGGCCCAGGAAAAGGCCTATGCGCAAAAGCTGCAGCATGAGGGCACGTGGCGGCACCTTTGGCGCATCGCTGGGCAATATGCCAACTACAGCGTGTTCGACGCTGCCGGCAACGACGAGCTTCACGACATCCTGAGTTTGCTGCCACTCTATCCGTACATGTCGATCAGCGTCACGCCGCTGGCGCAGCATCCTTCGGCCATCGCAGCCAACTGACGGGGCAACGCCCATGCCGTATATGATCGAAACGTTCGACAAGCCCGGAAGCCTCGACCTTCGCAAGGCCAATCGTGCGGAGCATCTCGTCTACCTCGACCGGATTAAGGGCCGGCTCCTGGCCTGTGGCGCGAAACTGAACGACGATGGGAGCGATGCCGGTGGCGGCCTGTACGTCGTCGATGTCGACACCCGCGCGGAAGCCGAGGCACTCATCCAGGCGGACCCGTTTCACAAGGTGGGCTTGTTCGACCGTGTCGAGATCAAGCGCTGGCGCAAGGCCTACCTCGACGGCCGAAGCTATCTTTGAACGGCAGAACGAATGTCTTCTGCCGTAAGCGGTCGCTGACCAGCTTCGCCTGGTTGCGCTGCCCGATCTCTTCAAAGTCGGGAGGTCGCATCGAGAGCAATATAATACGGGAGGATATAATGATCAGTCGTTCCTTGACGGCGGCCGCTGCGTTCGGCGCCGCCGCCCTCACCGTCGTACCGGCATCCGCCCAATATGCCGATGGCGGCATCAAGATCGGCATTCTGACCGACATGTCCGGCGGTTATTCGGATCTCGCCGGCCGGGGATCCGTGACAGCTGCGCAACTCGCGGTGGAGGATTTTGGCCGGCCGATCGATGGCCGAAAGGTCGAGCTGATCTTCGCAGACCATCAAAACAAGGCGGACATCGCCTCGTCGATCGCGCGCCGTTGGTTCGATACAGAGGGTGTCGACGCGATCTTCGATACGAATTCCTCCGTTGCCGGTCTGGCCGTGCGCGAGGTCGCGCGCAGCAAGGGGAAGATCGACATCAATTCCGGTGCCGGCTCCATGGCACTGACCAACGCCGCCTGTTCGCCGACGGGTGCCCACTGGACCTGGGACACGTACTCCCTCGCCGCTGGAACGGCTTCGGCTCTTGCGGACGATCCGAAGAATACATGGTTCTTCATCACGGCCGACTACACCTTCGGGCACGACCTGGAGGCGCAGGTCACCCGCGTCGTCAAGGCCAAGGGCGGCACGGTGCTCGGATCGGTCAAGCACCCGTTCCCCAACCCCGACTTCTCGTCCTACCTGCTGCAGGCGCAGGCCTCGGGGGCAAAGATCATCGGCATGGCCAATGCCGGCGCCGATACGATCAACACGATCAAGCAGGCGAGCGAGTTCGGGATCCTGCAGGGCGGGCAGAGGCTGGGCGGTCTCAATATCTTCCTAACCGACATCTATTCCGTCGGGCTGCCGGCCGCTCAAGGCATGATCCTGACGACGGGTTTCTACTGGGACATGGATGAGCAGACGCGCGCCTTCGCCCGGCGCTTCGGCGAGCGGATGGGCGGCCGGATGCCGACCATGGTGCAAGCCGGCGATTATTCGGCCGTGCTCCACTTCCTCAAGGCGGCCGAGGCCGCCGGGACCGATGACGGCCTGCGGGTCATGGCCAAGATGCGCGAACTGCCGATCCAGGACTTCTTCGCGCGGAACGCCAAGCTGCGCCCGGACGGACGCATGGTGCACGACATGTACCTCGCCCAAGTGAAAGCACCGTCAGAGTCGGCGGGGCCTTGGGATTTCTACAAGATCCTGAAGACCATTCCCGGCGAGCAGGCATTCCGGCCGCTCTCCGAAAGCACGTGCAAGTTGGTGAAGGAGTGATACGCACCTTCGTGCGGATATGAGCTGAACTGCAACAAGGATGGTCGGTTTCTTCGGTTTTGACGCCCGAAGCCGTCCGTCTGCTTTCGGCCAAACCCAGTCGTCTGCTTCGCGCTAAGCTCTTTAGCCTCGACGGCGCCAGGGATTTGTTGGCGGCGGAAGCTTCAAACAGGTGGAATGTCTGAGTTGCGGCACATCGCAGGCCACTCAAGCTGAGGCGCGGTTGATCCGACTGAAAATACGCCGCGTGCTACGATGTCGGCCTAATTGCCCCCGCAGCCCATTTCTCGAATTTTCCGAGCACCCCCCACGCTGTAAGCCCTATAAAAATCGGCATTGTGTAAGGGCTGAGTCCGAAAGCCGGTGTGAGCTGTGCCAGAACTTGACCCAAACCTGTGCTAAGTGGAACCTGTGAGAGTATTTGCGTCACAACAGCCCCTGTGATGCCGATTGCCGACTTCTTGCCAGATAGCAGCTGTCCGATCGTCTCTCCGAGCGCGCCATTGACCTGTCCGAGTGCCGCGCCGTCAGGGCCCGCTGAAGCCAAGCCCGGGGTGGCCCACGCGGTCGCAAATCGCGCCCCGTCGATCTGCCGACGCAAGGCTTGAAGGAGGTCGTCGAGCCGTGCTGCGACATCAATGGGCGGCGTGGCGGGCGTGACATTCGCTGTCGAGATCACCATCGGATGCATCGAGACGGGTTGCGTCGTAGCAGCCGCTTTCATAGCGACGTGGCGCTCCAAGTCATGGATACGTGTCAGCACTGCATTGCCCGGCCCCGCCGGATGCAGCGCTTCTTGGATAGCGGCTATCGTGTGCGCATCTGAGAGGCCAGTATCGTCCAAGCCGCACCGCGCTTGAAATTTCGAAACGGCTGTCATGGTCCGCGGTCCGTTCCGGCCGTCCTCGACGAGGCTCGGCACCGCGCCGAGGCGATTGAGAGATTGCTGAACCCATAGCGTGCTGTCAGCGAGCTCGTCGTCGGGCTCACGTAACACATCGACCTTTATGGATCGCGGCGCCATGAGTTCAATAGATGCGTCGATGTCGATTGAGCTTTTCAAGATCACGGCGGTACCGATTTGTGTGTCGATCGCGTTTGGGTCGAACACGTGGTCACGCACAAACTTTCCACCGCGCGCGCTTGGTGGCCCATAGGCTGTCGATCCGCCCCAAAGATAAGGCGAATTTACCTCCTTGCCGTGGTAGCCGTAGCCGTTGAAGCCTTCGAGCCGATAGAGTGCTCGCGGAGTGCTCCAGTCGCTAACCCCAACCAAGCCCTCAAGACGCAGCGCGTCGATCGCCCCTTCACCAAATGCCTGTGGTCCGGTGAAGGGCCGCGCCCCTTTGGGACAATAGTAGTCCGTCGTTCAAGCGGCTGTCCATTACCGAGATAAGTATCGAAGTTAAAAGACGATTCTCGATAGTGACAGAGCCCAATGAACCACCAGGGCACGCCCGTGCGCGACTCGATTTCCTGGTACCGTGATTTGCCACTGGCGAGTTGCTGCGCCAGCTTGCGCACTAATGCAAGTTTCTCCGGCCGGATCTGAAGCGACGCCCAAATTTGCTCGTAATCGTCCTGAAAATCCTTGAAGGATGGCATGTTGATGCTCCGAGATTTAAGTTGACGAAGCTTTAACAGGGGTGTTTAATTCGGCACCTGGGGAATAGTCAAAATTTAGATGCATCAGGTCGCGGGATGTAATAGTATTTATCTACTAGTTTTGCTGCATACGTGAGAGTTCACATGCATGTTGAGTTCTAGGCAGAGGAATGTTCAGCCAGGGTTTGACCCGGTGAACCAAGCAACGTGACCGTCGGAACTCCGTTCGAAGGCTGCCTCGCCTCGTTCCGTCGTCGTGCTCGTGATCTAGGCGGTGTTTTATTCGTGCGACCGGCTAAGCGAGCTTGGAGGTTTCTATCGACCTTCCATCATAGGAAATCCTGAACGCGGTCGGGAATGGCGTCCCCTCGTCCTCGACGGCGCCGTCGGCCCGCACGTCGTCTCGAAGGAGGATGCGACGAACGATTTCAGGAATCATTGCGCCAGCTACATAGCGGCCAAGGCATTCGTGATGACCCCTGCCGAAATGCAGGTAGGTTTGATCCGGGCGTGTGGGATCAAAGCGTTCCGGTTCGGGCACTCCATTCGGGTCGAACATTGCCGATAGGCTGAGGGGCAAGACGATCTTACCCTTCGCGATACCGGTCTCGTTAGCGCTGCCCCGACCGAGCACATGGTCGGTTTCCGCCTGGCGGAACATGAAGGCGACGATCGGCGCGAAGCGCAGCGCCTCCCATACGTAGCCATCGAAGGCGGCAGGACCGGACCGGGCGGCCGTGCGCGCAGCCTCGTGGATCGCCGGCCGGCTCAGGAGTTCGGCGAGAGCGTTCACCACGGCCTCCGACGTCGTCTCGATGGCCCCGATGAGCAACCCACCGACATTGATGACGACGCGGTCCATACCGAAGCCGGTTGCCACCGGCAGATGCAACCGGAGCAGCCGAGTGAGAACATCGTCGGGCAGATCGGTGCCGGATTCGATGGCCGCGAGGCGCGCCGGGATGATCGATGCGAACGCCGCCCGCATTTCCCCACGTGCCAGATCCGCCGATGCGTGAATCGCGTCTGCATCGGCTCGCTCGTCGAAGGGCAGGTTATTGAACTGGTCGAACTGGTTGGCGTATGACCAGCGCAGAAGGTCGGCATCGGATGCCGCGAACCCGAAAAAGCGCTGTACGATTCGCAAGGGCACCAAACGCGAGATCGACGCGACGACGTCGATGGTTCCGCCGCCTTCTTCAAGGGCTGTGTCGGTGATGTTGCCCGCCAAATCCCGGATAGCCGGGAGGTCGCGCCAGGCCAGCACGGCGCGCATGACCGCCTTATCCCGGTAATTCACCTCCGTGCCGTCGAGCGCCAGCATGAACTCGCCCATCTTGGGCTTGTAGAGCGCGACGGAGAAGACCTGCGGCAAGGACAGGATTTCTTCGACCTCGGCGCGGCCGGCGACCAAGACAACCGCACCGCAATCCAGGGCGGTCCGTCGCGCACGCAACTGCGCGAAGAAGGGTTTCGGCGCGCGGGCGATCCATTCCCGGGCGAACTGCCAGCGCTTCGACACCGGCAGGGCCTCTAAGAATTCGAGGCAGGGTGTCTTGGGAGCGACGGTGCGCATGCGTGCCCTCCAGTGTACTTCGCGGTGAAACTCGAAGGTTCCGTCCTGATGCTCGGTGCGTCAGTTGAGGGAGACGTCCAATCCCTCACGCAGAAGCGCGACGAGTTCGCCCTGCCTATGCGTTTCAGTTTTGGCGAACAGAGCGCGCAATTGTGTGCGGGCGGTCGAGATCGCGATGCCACGGTCCTGGGCATGTGCGTTGAGGGACCGTCCCGAAGCCACTGCGTTGGCGAGAATCGACTCGGCGACAGTCAGCCCGAACAGTTTCTGCAACCGTGCAGCGTTACTTTCCTGGACCTTCTGTGTTCCGGTCCGGATCACGATCGCCAGTTCAGCCTTCACCCTTGACCCGGTACTCGCTGGCCGCTTCGACAGCGGGTGCAACGACACGCGATATAGGACGCCGCTTTCACCGCAGGTCACGGCGATGTGGTCTGCATGTGTGATTGCGACGTCACCGCTTGCAGCCGAGAGCGCCTCGCTGGCGGCGCGCGCTATTCGCCGTCCGGTTTGGCTATCCTTGAAGACGAGGCTGCCCTTAGCGAAAGACACGCCGGTGCGGGACTGTGCAAGCGCTTCGGCGGCGCGGTTGACGTGCGCCACGTGCAGGCGAGAGTCTGTGAGGATCACAGCGGCATCCAGCAGATCCAGGGCGGAAGCGAGATCGGACGTTCGCTCTGACGCCTGCCGCATCAGCGCGTACAACTCGAAGGCCCGGCGCAGATGCGGGACAAGCATTGCCAGGCGCCGCGCCTCGTCAGACCGGAAGGGTCCAGCCGCCTCGCCGCGCATGGCCGCGAGCGTGGCCATGACATCAGCTTCCTTGGCAAAGTAGGTGACGAGGCTGTGCTCGATCTCGAAGGGCTGCACGACTTCCTTGAACAGGGCGGTCTCCCGGAACCGCGCGGCATCGATCCCTTCCTCGGCTCGGATGACCTTGCCCTGGTTCGACAGGATGTAGGGGAGGCGCGGATCCTCGGTGGCATGCCGGTAGAGGAACTCGCGGTACCGCGACCGTTCGAAGCCGGACACCGCCCACATCGGCTTGCGGTTCCCCTCGAGGCTGAACACAGCAAGCTGACCGACACGCCCGCCGACGAACCCCGTCAGATCCTCTAGGAGAGCCGACCATTCTTCCGGTTGGCCGACACGGTCGTAGATTGACCCTACCAGATGCGAATACGCCTCGAGATCCTGCATGGCCACGCTCCACGGTGAGTGCGGAATTTTGAGTGTCGTTAGATCTCCAACCTTCCGGTCAGATCCGATGACCGCCGAAACCATATATTCCATTGCGAAGGCAATCGGACGACAATTCGATACTTCCACGATAGAAATCTACACCGCATACCGCGCGCAATCAGAGGGTTCGCAAATACTCCAGGAGCTGCCGGCGCTGCACGTCGTCAAGTTGCCCCGTCCCGTAAGCAGGCCCTTCGTGGCCGGTATTGGCATTGCCCGGCAGCGCGGTGTCGAACAAGAATGGGCCAGTGTCGGACCGGAAGCCGATGCGGGCCTCATCCAGTTCGCGGCTGCCAACACGGAACGTCTTAGATCGTCGGGTTGAAGGGAGCAGAATTTCGTGCAAATTCGGCACTGACCCATTATGCAAATACGGACCCGTCGCCCAAATCCCATTGAGAGGACGTGCTTTATAAACTAGAAGATCGCGGTCTCTCCGCGCGTTGATGTATTCGGCAGCGAGACTCTTGCCGCCGGACGTCGAGAGATCGTTGAGCATTTCGTTGCGGGACGCGAGCGCGGCGGCACCTCGCTTGAGCAACCGGTCGAGGATAATGGTCTGGTCCGCCCCTATTCCCGACAGGTCCAGTCCGCGGTCAATCGGCGCCAGGATCGCGCCGGCGACGATCGCGGCCACGAGTTCGAGGCTGCTCGTCTCGGCGGCTAACGGGGGCGTCGTTGCCAGGAACGGCATTCGGACACCTTCCATGATTCCGGTTCGCGCGCGCCGGGACACAGCATTCGTTGCCATCTTCGGGTCAGTCCCGATCTCCGCCAGCGGCGTCAGGGTCACCTTCAGATTGCGGATCGCGTCAGTCGGGGCGATTGCGTGGCAGGACACGCAATACCTGTCGTAGTGAACCTTTCCTGCTGCAGCGTCCTGGTTCTGCGCCTCCGTGCGCGGCGCGATCCGGTCCGGCCAAGCCGGAGCTGTGAGGGCGCCCAATTGGTTCTCGATCCGCAGAAGGTTGACCCGGTCCACGGAGGTCTCGAACCAGAGCGGCGGCAAGGTCGGCTCACGGATGTCGACATGTGCGAACACCCCCAGCACCTCGCCGACATTCCTGCCCAGTCGCTCGACGGCGAGCCCGTTCGGGGCCGAGCCGTTCCACTGCACCCGGTCATGCCAAGACGTATCCCACAGGAAGGGGTAACTGACGGGTGCATCGGGTTGGGCGATGTTGTGCGGGTCGTGCAAATCGATGCCCGTCGCCCGATTGAAGATCATCCCGAAGGCATCCAGGCGTGCTGGTCCCCAAGGCACCGCGGTTCGGCTCGACTCGACGTAACGGGAGAAGTCCTCGGCAAACCGGGCCAGGCTCATACGTAGTCGGCGACGGTCGGCCTCGGATGGACCTGCTTCCGGCGCCGACAGTTCCGGCGGGATTACGCGACGGGCGAAGCGTTCAAAACGCCCCGTATCGTCGGTTGTCAGGGCGACGGCTCGGCTGAGTTCCTCAATGAATGCGAACATGTCTGCATTTGCTGGGCCGCCATCGACCAAGATCGATTGCCCGCGCAATTCGACCCCGTTCACGTGGCAGGCGGCGCAGGTCATGCCGATCCATTCGCCGCGATCGTCCACATCCTTCACGAAGCCGATGGGAAGCCCGCTGCGGATCGATCCGCGCTCCCCGTCATACGGGTTCGGCAGGTATCCGAAGCGGGTGAGCCCATCCTCGACGAAGAGCCTGTCGCCGTCCGGACGCTCCAGCGACATGAACCATGCATAGGGCATGATCTGCGAACCCTGGCTCGCACCGTAGAACCACGCTCGCTCCTGCGGATTCCAGGATTGCTGAAGAAACCGCGGACTCCCCTCCGGCTCTTGGGCCGCAGCCCGCAACCCGGCCTGCGTCGGGACCAGGATCATCGCCGTGAGCGCGACCACATGTGCGGCCTTGGAGCGGGTCACGATCGCACCTGGGACATGGTGGGCACCCTGTCTTCGCGAAACGTCTCACCAAATCTAATAAGCACCGATCCAGGCAGGCGCGTCCCTCAAATGGATGATGTTCGAATACAGATTTTCGGTGAAATTCCGGTGACCGGCAATGCTCGCCATCACCGGTGTGGCAATCACTCGAAAACGCAATTCTACCGCGACCAGCCCCACTTCAAGCATATGCTAAGCGGGGTCATATATCCTATCTATGCTATAATTGTGAATTTTATCCTTTAATATTTGCTATTATATCTTCGATATATTGCCATTTTACTTGATTATTTACTATGTCGATTGGAGCGAGGACACCTTTGTCCTGTGTCGGCTGAACTGCGAAGTCGGGCACCGCGCAGGCGGTGGGAGGAGCGATGAGCACAAGTATCGCAGAAACTCAGGCGGACGCCCCTCCACATCATCTGCCCGCGGTGACGACGGGCGGCGACGCCTGGTACCTGGAAACGAAGCAGGTGCTCCAAGAGGAAATGGACCATTTCTGCGGGCCGCCGCAGCCCGGCGATCAAACGCCCTGGCAGGCGCGGGCCGACCAAGCCCGGCTCGCCGGCCTGTGTCTGTCCGGCGGCGGTATCCGCAGCGCCACGTTCTGCCTCGGCGCCTTGCAGGCCTTGGCCAACCGGCGGATGCTCGGCGAATTCCACTACCTATCGACGGTATCGGGGGGCGGCTTCGCAGGCGGCTGGTTGCAGACGTTCATTCGTCAGTGCGGTGGCATAGCCGAGGCTGAACGCCAACTCGGCGACTCGGGCAACGAGATCTTCGCCAAGCTGCGGCGATACACGAACTACCTGACCCCGGAAGTCGGGATTCTGTCGAGGGACACCTGGGCAGGCATCGTTCTCTACATAAGAAACACCATTCTCAATTGGCTGATTATCTTCCCACTATTGTTGTTCGTTCCCCTCGGATTGCTTGCCTACAGGACGGCACTCGAGGCTGCGAGCCGAAGCACGCTGTGGCTTCCCTTGGTGCTCGGCAGCGCGGCGCTGTTCGTTGCGACGTTCAGCGCCTGCACCCTTTTGCCGAGTCATCGGCCGCGCAAGGGCGAGCTAACGGCGTACGCCTCCCCGACGTTGATCGCGGCCAGCATCATCGCGCCGACCTGCCTCTGGGCCCTTGCTCTGCCATTCACGCTCCGCGCGCTGTTCGAGCAAGCGCTACCGGTATCGCCCTTGTCATTGTACCAGCTGGGCGTCGGATATTTCACCGTGCAGGTCGCAGCCTATCTCAGCGGTTTGATATGGCAAACGTCGAAGGGCCATCCGGGCCTTTGGCTGTACGAGCGGAATGTCGGCCCCTGGCTCGCCAGCAGTCTTGTCTCGGCCACGCTGATCAGTATCTGCGCCGGCTTGAGCATCGATTGGCTGGTGGGCGACGCCGCCGCCAGCTTCGATGCCGGGCGGGCTCAGGTTTCACAAATCTTGACGGTCGCGGCCCCACCCGCGCTGATCGTCATCCACCTTCTCCAGAGTGTCATCTTCATCGGGTTCCGGAAGAGCGCGGAATGCGCCGACCTCGACCGCGAATGGGTCGCGCGGATCGACGGGCAACTCCTGCTGGCCGCGGTGGGTTGGGCGGGCCTGTGCCTGTGCTGCCTGATCTTATCTGCCGTCGCCCTCGGTCGCGACGACGCACAACTTCCTGGTCTGTTCAGTGCGTTGGGCGCCCTCGCTACCGGCCCGGCCGCCGCCGTCCTGGGCAAGCAGGTCTTCGCCCGCGCGCAGTCTCTGGCCGCCAAGGGGCGGATGGACGACCTCCTGATGATGGGCCTGAGCGCGATGGCGGCGGTCTTCGGGATCAGCCTATTCGCGCTGATGGGATGGTGCCTCGGCCGCTTTCTCGGCTACGTGCACGATGGATGGGGCGACTGCTTGCTGCCGCGCTGGACGCAACTTGGCATTAACACAAGTGTCGATTGTGGCATCAATCCCTACGGGATGACCCTGATAATGGATCTGGTGGTGGCCGCGCTCCTAGCTGGCGCCGTCTGGCTGTTCGGCCGCGTCAACGTCAACCGCTTCTCGATGCACGGCGTCTACCGCAACCGCCTGACCCGGGGCTTTCTCGGCTCGGCGCGGACACGGCGTGACGCCGATCCCTTCACCGATTTCGACGAAGCAGACAGTCCGCGCATCGCCGAACTCGGGACGGAAAAGCGGCTGCTGCCCGTCGTCAATATGACGCTCAATCTCACGGACCTCCTACACACCGAGTGGGCGGAGCGAAAAGCCGCCTCGTTCACCGCGACACCCTTCGCCTGCGGCTCAGCGATCCTAGACCGCGCGGACATGGCGCGCGACATGCCTCGTACGGGTGGTCCGCGCGGGGCGTATATCCGGACATCGGAATATGCCGGTATGGAGACCCGGGGCGACAGAGTCAGCGCCGGCAAAGGGCCTCTGCTCGGTGGGCTCCTGACGATCTCCGGCGCGGCAGTCAGCCCGAACTGGGGCTATCATTCGTCGCGCATGATCGCTTTCCTGATGACGCTCTTCAACGTTCGGCTCGGGGCCTGGCTACCCAACCCCGCGGTCGCACGCCGGGATGACCTGAAGCTCGCCAAGCCGGCCAACTCCGTGCTCGCGCTCCTGAGCGAACTCGGCGGCCGCAGCACCGATGTGCGACAGGCAATTTATCTGTCAGATGGCGGCCATTTCGATAATCTCGGCGTCTACGAGATGCTGCGGCGGCGATGTGCGCGGATCGTGGTGATCGATGCGGGTCAGGACGAGAAATGCACTTTCTTCGATCTCGGCAATGTAATCCGCAAGGCGGAGGTCGACGGATTGGCGAAAGTCCAGATGGGCGAGATGCGGATTCGTTCCCGCTCGACGATCGAGCGTGAGGGCAAACGTGCCGGTGCCATGGGCTATGCGCGAGGTACGATCACCTATCCAGGCGCCCGTGACGCGGCATCCCTGATATACATCAAGCCAAGCTTTCTCGAGGACATCCCCGCCGAGGTCCGCGCCTATGGCACCACCAGCACAGCTTTCCCGCATGAAAGTACGGCCAATCAGTGGTTTTCGGAAAGCCAGTTCGAAAGTTACCGGGCTCTGGGCTTCCATCAGATCAGTAAAATGTTCGGCTCGCAGCTCACGAATTTGTCTGAGTGGGCGACTTATCTTGACAACGAAATTACTCGCCGACCCCCCGAATAGAAGGCGGTACGGCCCGTACAAGCGCATTTGGAATCCGAGCTGGAATCTCGCGTGTGATCTCAATGCTGTGCTACGCGCATAGTTCTCGATTCGCGCTCGAATTCGATGTCGATGCAGTTTGAAAGTTGCTGTTGGCGCTTACGATGGGTGTTCGAAACCCCAAGCCAATCCAAAACAGATCATAGCTGGACTGCCATATCGTTCAAATGAGCGATGCGCGTACATCAGGATACAGCAATCATACTTGTCGCCGATATGTGCCTGGAGGCTCGTATTTGGGCTGGTGGAGGGCGGACCATGATGTTTTCGATCGTAAGGTCTTTTCAGAAAAAGCGTGCAGCGGCGAGAAACTATAGAATTCTTTCGGCCATGGATGACGATATGCTGCGCGATGTCGGCCTGGATCGACGTACGCTGCAAACGTTCTGCGAGAACGGCTGCTCGCATGAGGCTCCGCAGGTGAGTTGGTCAGACTCGTCTCTGACAAGCCTCAGACCTCGACCGTTAAAGACAGCGCTCGGCTGATCTATATGCCAAGACTCGCGATCGCGTGTCTGAAGCTTTTTAGCTCGGTAGGAGCACCCGACCGACCTCGACTTTGGCCGTTGGGAGAGTCTTGAGCGGGTGACGTTACGGAGCATGCGTGAAGCTAGTTTGGTGGCGTCCCTACCAAGAGGTGCTACCAAGAGACGCCGCCATGCCGCTTCCACCCACCCGCTCCGCCGCGATCATCCCGGCGTTCGCGCCGCTATTCGTCCATCACTCCTGGCACCATGCGTAGGCGCCGTCGATCGGTGCGATCCTCACCTCTGCTCGTCGTACGATGGCCAGCCTCCTGCGGGTGATGAGCCGTGCGCAGGAGCGGTGGTTCTTCAACGCCCACCGTATCCTCAACTGGGCCGCCGGGTACCCGCGCACCGGTAGCCCCATCCCGCTCGGACTGCCGTTACACCCTCGGCGCGTTGCTCGCTCGGGATCTCGCCTGCTCGAAGGGCGTCGCGCCGATGAGGATCCTCCGGCCGATCAGGGACTGATTGAACCCCGGAACGCCTGCTTGATGCTGCCCCGGCATTTGTACGGATCGCCCAATGGGTGCTCGCCTCGGGTCTCCATCCTGACGTCAAGAACGTCCGCTCTCGAGCAGGCTCGAGCGAGTGAGGAGCGACCGGGTCACGTCGGTAGGGGCCTGTCCGCTTTTCCGGCCGACCTTCTCCAAAGCCGACATGCCGCTTCCGGCCAGACCACGCCATGCTTGATCGCAAATGGGCGCCTGACCGGCCATTCGGCGTTGTGCCCATCGAGGATATTTGGCGGTTTGACGTCAGGTCCCGTAAGCGGACCTTCGTACGCTGCCGTAAGCCATTCGAACTGAGAAGGCGGCAGGCCTTCTTCGCCTGCAGCGTGCGCAAACGTGGCACTTGGGTTATCCGAGGAACTTCAATCTTTCATTCCCGGGGGTGATCTCTTCAATGGCGCGGCCCGAGATCACGGAAAGTGGCTGCTCAACTAGAAAGTCGGACGCCCCGCGTGGGCGAGCGCCAACATTCAGGCCCTTGATTAGCAGCCACGACGTTCGTCGTGCGTTCGGCTTGGTCTTCATCCGCACCAGCCACCACGCATCCATCAGCTTCTTGCCATGTAGTTGGAATCCAAATGAGCCTGCGGCGAGAACGGCCATCGCGTCGCCGCCCCGCTCGCAAGTTCTACGGTCCCAATCCAGCTCAGCGCCCGCCCTGTAAATGCCTCTCGTGATGACGCCTTCGAACCCGGCGTAGTCAAGGCGATGATCGTCCACCGGCACGGCCAGCCGCCGGTCGCTACGAGGCTTGGGCCGCGCACGGACGCCCAGCTTTTCAACACGCCGTCGACCTCAGACGCTTCCGCGCCCCGCCGCGCGATCACCGGATGACGATCTGCGCTGCATGCTACCACGGCGCGAGTTTTTGCGGGATCGCGCGCCACTCGACGCCGTTCCAAGGTCGCCTCAGAATAGCTGAGAGCGTACGCTGCAGGTCCTGCCGCGGTGTCTTCCCCATGGGCCGACACGCCTCGATCAGTGGCTCCCGAGCAGCCCATTGCTCGTCGCTCAGGAACGTCCCGCCTCCGATTGGAGGCATGAAACCCAAGCGGTTCCTGGTGGTCAAGAGACATCAGATCTTAATCAGCGATGATAAAGCGCCCACCGGCGCACATTAAGAGAAAATTAACCATATACACCGTGGTATTGAAGGAAAGTTAACAGACAAATCGATCTTGCCTGCAACGAGCACTGATGATGCAATTCGAAAGGTGGCTATCGCTCAGGAGCTTCCTCGCCGCGCTTTTGGCGCTGGCGGTCTGCTGCGGCAGCGCCGGCGTGATCATGACCAATCCCTCCAAAGACCCGGCAGCCCTGCGCGCCCTCGATGAGGAGATGCAGCGTGTGGCAGGCGCGGTCTCGGAGAGGTTGAGCGACAGTCTCGCGGCGATCGGGCGCGATGCCAGCCTCGCTGCCGAGAGTGCGGTGTTCGATCGTGAACTCCGCTTACCGGCGGTTCAGCAGTTCCTCGGGCGTTGGCGCAGCCTGCATCCGGAATACGCCGATATCCTTTTCGCCGATCGATCGGGGCGGGTGTTGGCCGCGGCGAGCGGATCCCTCCTCAGCGCCGACATGTCGGGGACGACTTGGTTTGCGCGGGCCTTGTCCGGCGTCGTGATCGGCGATGCCAGCGAGCGCGCCCGGCCCGGCGCCGAAATCCCCCGGAACGTCATCGTTGCTACGCCTGTCCGAAGCGGTAGCACGGCAGCGACCGGCGTGCTGGCGATTCAGATGACGCCGACATGGATCGAGGACGCCGTAGCCGGCGCGCGCCGCATCCTCGGGGGGGCATCCCGCACGGCCTCGGTGCAGATCATGAACGCAGGTGGGCGCTCGATCTACCAATCCGGCGTGCCGGTGGCGCGGGGCGAACTCCGCGAGGCGAATGCCGCGGTCGGGGACGAGGCCGCCCTCGGATGGTTCGTGATCGCGAAGGGGGCCCGGCAGCCTGAGGTCGACGCCACGACGCTAGGATCCGCATTGCCCCTGATCCTCGGACTGGCGGCCCTCGCCGCCTTGTCGGGGTGGCTGCTTGGGCAGCGCCTAACGCGCTCGCTCGCCAGCATCCGCAACGCAGCTACCGCCGATCAGGTCACCTTGCTGCCGGCCGCGACAGCGATCGCGGAGATCGCCGATCTTGCCGATGCCGTCGGCGCATGCATCGGTCGAAGCGTGGGTCGGGAGCGCATCCAGCAGGAGGCTCGGGCGGCCCTGGCCCGCAGTCGCGATCGCGTCCGCGCGGTGAAACTCCTCGGCGGCTTCACCTGCTGGGAGGTCGATCTCCGAAACGGCCATGTGACCTGGGCGGGCGGCTCGGCCGATATGGCGGACAGCACGTCCGAGCGGGCGGATCAACTGGATCGCGTGCTGTCGCGGGTGGAAGTGGAAGACCAGGGACCGTTGCGGCAAGCCATGCGCGCGGCCTGCGAGACGCCTGGCTCCATCCGTGAGATTGTCGTGCGTACCGTGGCCGGACGCGAGGATGTCACCGGCCAGCGGCTTCTGCTCCGCTTGATCGCGGTTGTATCGAACGGGCAGCCGGTCCGTCTCCATGTTCTGAGCCGGGAGGTCGGGCTCGTTGCGCTTCCGGCTCCGAAGCCGGCGAGTTCCGTCGCGATCGCGCAGCCGGACGGATCGCCCACGGCGCCGGCCGACGCGCGCACCCACGCGGTCATCGCGGGCCTCGCGCACGAAATCGGCGCGGCCCTGATCACCGTCGTCGCGGCGGCCACGACCCTCGACCCCGAAGCTCGGGACGCCCGGCATCGGAACGGCATCGAGACCGTCGTCCGTCAAGCGACACGGGGCACCGCACTGACGCGCAAGCTGGCCGCGATCGTGAGCCGCGACGGGAGCCTGACACCGGATATCGACGCAGCCCGGGCCATCACGGAGACTCTGCAGCTCATCGGCACGGCGATCCTGCCCCAGCTAAGCATCACTCCGCCGCAAGTGGAACGCCTGCAACCTCTCGGCTGCACCGGTCGCCAGCTCGAAGTCACGCTGCTCAACCTTGCGAGCGACGCCTCGGAATCGCTGCCTTCGGACGCGACGGCCTCGCTCGCGATCGAGACCGATCCCGGTCGGTCCGGTATCGGGTTGCGTATCGTCCTGACCACCGCGACGGCGTTTCGCGCCGGTCGGGGAATGGCTGCAATCCACGAGCTTATGACCGATATCGGCGGAGACGTAGCAGTCGAGAACCTGGACGAGGGAAGCACGGTCACTTTGTCTTTCCCCGCCGCCAGGGATGTGTCCGCCGGGACGGCTGCAACGTGCGACGTGGCCGACACGCGCATGATCCTCCTCGTCGAACCCGATGCGGTCATGCGGGCTGCGACCGCTGAAAGCCTTTCGTGGCTCGGTTACGTGGTCGAAGCGGTGGCCTCATCCGACGAGGCGTGCACAGCCCTCGGCAACCGTCGTGATTTTACGGTCCTGCTCTGCGCGCATACGATGCCGGCGGTGAATGGCGCCCACCTCGCTGAAATTGTATCCCGCACACATCCCACGGTTGAAATCGTGCTCATGGCTGCGGAGGCGGTGCCTGCACGTTCCTCGGCGACCTTCAGATGGCTGCGCAAGCCGTTCGGATCGCAGGATCTCGCGCGCATTCTCGATCGAAACGCAGACCGGCAGCGCCAGGCGGCCTGAGATCCGCGTCCCTATTCGCTTCGCTGCTGGAGCGTCCAGCCCGGCGGCGAAAACCGTTTTGATCACGCGCTTCGCCGCTCTCCCGCGCCGTCGGCCTCGCCGACGTCTTTATGAAGCACGAAGCGCGTCGTCAGCTTGCCGCGCGGCTTCTTACAGGTACGCCCGGCGTTCGAGTGACAGCCAGTCTGCACGGCGTCGCAACTTCGAAGATCGCCGCACTTTTGTCGGTATCTGTCATTGTGCGTTGCAATGTCTCAAGCTGGTCCGTCGTATTTCCGAAGCGGCCTGGCCCACCTTTCATGCCAGCGAAAAACAGCTTATCGCCAAATATCATTCTCATGAATACTATTACAACCAGCGGTTGTGTCGTTTTTGAGAGCCGAATTATAGTCTTAAGCCGTGTATTAACTCTGCTTTAACCATCAAGACACCTGATGGGCTCGCGGCACTGCAGCGATGCCGGCCTCGCGCTCCAGGTTGGACCCCGGATGAGATACCCCTCCGCCCTCCCTCACTTCGTCGCCGTTCTGGTCGCGACTGGTACCCCGACGGCTACGTTGGCGGCGGATTGGTACACCGGTGCCCCGACCGATGTGGGTGCTGACGAGTACATCGTGGCGATCGACGCGGCGGCCACCGTGACCTCGAACAGCTCCGCCTTCGGGGTCGTGACCGCGACGATCGCGCCCGTGACCCCCTTGAACGAGAGCGGTCCGCGCTTGCGCCTCCAAGGGCTGAGCGGCGTCTACTCCTATCCCGGCTCCACGAGCGGCCGAACGGTGCGGGGCCAACAGGAAGAAGGCACTGCCATGTTCGGCTACGAGTGGATCTGGAAACAGGCCGCGCTCGCCGGATATGTCGGCTTCAATGTGCGGAGCAACGAGCTGTCCGTTCTCGACCCCAACAACCCGGTCGTCGGCACCGGCGTCGGCGCGAAATTCGCTGCGGACCTCTATCTCAATCCGACTCTCGAGACGCTTGTCGCTGCAAACGCCTCCTACTCGACGCTGTTTCACGCCTACTACGTCCGGGTGAAAGCCGGCTTCGCGGTGGCCGACGGCGTCTTCGTCGGACCGGAGGCGACACTTCTGGGCGACGCCTACTTCAATCAATGGCGTGTGGGCGCCCACTTAACCGGTTTCACCGTCGGTCCGATGAAGTTCTCCCTAGGTGCCGGCTATGCACACGATCGTGTGCAGAAAGGCGGGTATTATACCAGCGTCGAAGGACGCGCTGCCTTCTGATAGGCTTGGATACTAATATTAACGCTAGTGTTTTAGATACCGATTAGCGCTTTTATTTATTGTGCCGCTGGCCAGTATCGAGCTCGCCACGTGCCCCTCATGTGCCGTTTCAAGGAGTCGAAGCAGTGTCTGTGATGCCTGTGCGCGTGCTCTGGCTCGTCAGTGCCTTGCTGGTGCTCTTGCTGCTCGCACAGCCCGTGGGAACGTCGATCCAACTGGAGATGAGCCTCTGTGCCATTGGGTTGATGGCGCTGCTCTGGCTATTCGGACGTGGGCGCCTCGGTCGGTCGGTGTTCCTGGCGATCGGAAGCCTCGTGGTGCTTCGGTACCTGTACTGGCGCCTGTCCAGCACGCTGCCGCCCATGTCCGACCCGCTCGGCTTCGGGGCCGGCGTCGTCCTAGCGGCGGCCGAGGTCTACTGCTTCTACATCCTCATGGTCAGCCTCGTGGTGAACGCCGACCCGCTGGCTCGAGCGATCATCCCGTCGGGCGACGATGACGCGTTGCCCACCGTCGATGTGTTCGTTCCAAGCTACAACGAGGATCGTCACATCCTTGCGACGACCCTGGCAGCCGCCAAGGCGCTCGATTACCCGGCCGAGAAGCTGACGGTCTGGCTCCTCGATGATGGCGGCACAGACCAGAAATGCGCCGATGCCGATCCCAACAAGGCCCGGGAAGCGCGAGCCCGCAGAGCCGCGCTGCAGGCCCTCTGCGCGGAACTCGGGATCTCGTATCTGACACGCCGACGCAACCTGCACGCGAAGGCCGGGAACCTCAACAATGGCCTCCGGCACGCCAATGGAGAGATCGTCGCCGTTCTGGATGCCGATCACGTGCCCTTCCGATCGTTCCTGCGTGACACGATCGGGCATTTCGCCTGCGATCCAAAACTGTTCCTCGTCCAGACGCCGCACGCTTTCCTGAATCCGGATCCGATCGAGCGGAACCTGCGCACCTTCGATCGGATGCCGTCCGAGAACGAGATGTTCTACGCGATCAGCCAATGCGGCCTCGACAAGTGGAACGGCTCGTTCTTCTGCGGCTCGGCGGCGCTGTTGCGCCGCACCGCGCTCGAAGAGGCGGGCGGTTTCTCCGGAATCACCATCACGGAAGATTGCGAAACGGCCTTCGAGCTGCATTCACGCGGCTGGACCAGCGCCTACGTCGACAAGACCCTGATCGCCGGTCTTCAGCCTGAGACGCTTTCCGACTTCATCGGCCAGCGTTCGCGCTGGTGCCAGGGCATGCTCCAGATCATGCTCCTCAAGAATCCGCTGTTCAAACGCGGCCTGAAGCCGATCCAGAAGCTCTGCTATCTCTCCAGCATGACATTCTGGTTCTTTCCCGTTCCGCGCCTGATCTTCATGATGGCGCCTCTGTTGTACATCTTCTTCGACATGAAGATCGTCGTCGCCAACGTCGACGAAGCGATCGCCTATACGGCGACCTACATCTTCGTGAATTTGATGATGCAGAGCTACCTCTACGGCCGCGTGCGCTGGCCTTTCGTTTCGGAGCTGTACGAGTACGTTCAAGGACTGTTTCTGATCAAGGCGACGGCCGCCGTGATCCTGTCGCCCCGCAAGCCGCAATTCAAAGTGACGGCGAAGAACGTCACCCTGGACCACGATCAGCTCTCGCCGCTCGCGCTGCCGTTCTTCGTCGTCTTCGCGATCCTGTTGGCGGCCAGCGGCGTGTCGACCTACCGCTACCTGTTCGAGCCGGGTGTGACCAACCTCATGCTGGTGGTCGGCCTGTGGAACGGGTTCAACCTGATCACCGCGGGCGCAGCCCTCGGAGTGGCGGCCGAGCGCGCGCAGACGGAGCGCATGCCCTCCCTCGCCGTCGATCGGCGCGCGGTGCTGACCCTCAACGGCCTGGCCGTCGATGTCGCCGTCGAGCGCATCTCGGGGGAGCGCTGCCGCATCCGCATGGACGCGATTGTACCGATGCGGCGCAGCACGGACAGCAATGTTGGAGCGCTCTCGGTGCCCCCGCGTGAGGGGCTCGCGTCCCGCGTCGCGCGCGCGGCGATTCCGGTGCGGCTCACTGGCATGACTGCCGCCGGCGAGGAAACCGTTTGCGAGCTGGACTTCGAACGCCTGCCGACGGACGCGTACTTCGTCCTCGCCGAACTGATGTACAGCGACGCCGACGCGATGGCCCGGTTCCAGCAGCGGCGCCGCAAGCACAAGAACCTGCTCGCCGGATCCCTCCAGTTCGTGCTGTGGGGCATCGTCGGGCCGGCCCGCGCAGCCGCATGCCTGCTCAAGGGCCGTGCCGCCGAGCAGCCCGCGGATGTTCCGCAGGCCGAGATCGTCCTGCCGCGCTCGGTCTCGTTGCATCGCCGCCTCGTGGATGGCGGACAACCCGACGCGGCCGGTCCCGTCGACACGGTTGCACCCGCGCCTCCGGCTCGGGCCAGACAGCCCGAGGTCGAGCCGGAGGATGGCACCGCGAGCTGGCTCCGGCTGATGCTCGATGTCGAGAACGCCGCGCTGGCGCGTGATCGTCGGCGCGCTGCCGACCGCGGCGCCACGCCCCAACCCAGTGCCGGTTGAGACCATGGCTCAGATGCATTCCCCTTTCGGACTTGGCCTGGCCATACGGCAGCCTCGCGCGGCGGGCGTGATGGCCCTGCTGGCGGCGCATCTGGTCCTCGGCCCGATCACGTCGGTGCAGGCTCAGAGCTTCCTCGGCCGCGGTGCGCCGCAGGCGCTTGCGATGCCCGGTGACGAGCCGAACGGCGTCTCACCCCGCCGTGCCGACGCCCCGAAGCCGAATCCGCTCGGACCGGCACCTCAGACCGCGGTGACGCAGACCGCCGCGCCTTTGCCGCAGCGCCCGCTGCCGGCGATCGGCGAGAGCCTTCGGCTCAGCGGCGAAGAGAGCACGCTGCAATGGCCGGTCTTCGTCACGGCCGAGCAGGCGCGTGAGCGCTTGCGGCTGCGCATCGGCTATCTCGCCGCGATCTCCGTGGTGCCGGAGGCCTCCGTCCTGACCGCGTCGGTCAACGACGTCGTCCTCGGCCGCACGCCGATCAACGCGCCCGGCGCCGTGCGGGTGATCGAGTTCGAGATCCCGGCCAATGTGCTGCGGCCGGGCTACAACGCGGTCGCCATCTCGGCTGTCCAGCGCCATCGCGTCGACTGCTCGATGCAGGCGACCTACGAGCTTTGGACCCAGATCGATCCCACTTGGACCGGCCTCGTGATGCCGGCGGGCGTCGAGGCGGTGCGTGCACTGCGCGACCTTCCCGCGGTCACGCCCGATGCGCGTGGCATCGTGCCGATCCGCGTCGTCCTCCGCGGCAAGCCCGGCTTCGCGACCTTCGAGAAGATCATCTCGGCGGTGCAGCGGATCGCGCTTGCGGGCCGCTACGCGCATGTCGCCGTCGAGTTCGGAGCGCCGCACAAAGGGCCCGACGGCCTCAACCTCGTGATCGGGTCGCCGGACGAGCTGCGGGACCTTCCCGGCTTCGACCCGGCGCAGATGATCGGCGGTCAAGCGCTCGCATTCCTCCCAGCCACCGCCGAGCGGGCTGCGACCCTGATCGTGCCCGGAAGCGGACCTGCGGAACTCGATGCGGCCTCCGCGGTCCTGACAGCGACCGCCGCCCATGAAGCGACGGGAAGCCAGCAGGGTCTGCGGCTGCTCGCTCAGTCCCGCGGGCTCGAGACGAAGGGCGGCGAGACGCTCCCGCTATCCCATTTCGGTGTGCAGAACCGCGAGTTTGCCGGCCGCCTGTTCCGTACCGGGTTCGACGTGTCCTTGCCCGCGGATTTCATCCCGGCCGACTACGCGAAGGCCGCCCTGGCACTTGCGGGCGGCTACGCGGCGGGTCTCGACCTCGGCGCGCAGGTCATCATCGACGTGAATGGCCGCAACGTCGCCAGCAATGCCCTGCCGCGCTCCGACGGGGACGTGTTCCGCAACGCGGTCATGCCCTTGCCGCTCAGCCGCTGGCGTCCGGGGCGCAACCATGTCGAGATCACCGCGCTGCTTCCGTCGGCGGCGGACCGGGCCTGCGAGGATGGGAGCGCCGAGCGCAAGCGCTTCCTGTTCCTGAACGACACGACCCTGACCCTGCCGCCGCTCGCCCGCGCGCTGCGGCTTCCCGACCTCGCCGCTACGACGAGCGGCGGCCTGCCATATGCCGATGCCGTGCATCGCCCGCGTCTCGTCGTACCGACTCCGGACCGCGAATCGATGTCGGCCGCCGCCACGATTGCGGTGCGGATGGCCATCGCGGCCGGACGTCCGATCGAGTTCGAACTCGGCAATGAATCGGCCCTGCAACGCCGGACGCCAACGGTGGTTGTCGCACCTGCCCGCGCCCTCGACCCGGATGTGCTGCGTGCCGTCGGCCTCGACGCAGAGCAGATCCGCAAGATCTGGGAAGGGCGCGCCACCGGGGGAGCGGCTTCCGGGCCGCTGGCGGCCGTCCCCGGCATCAGCATCGATCGCCTGCGCCACGACGTTCCACCCGCCTGCGCGCTGCCGGTTTCGGCTTCGCGGAGCGCGCAAACCGGTCCGCGTCGCATGCGCGGGACCGACCCGGATGTCGAGACGCGCGATCTCGTCTCGTCCTGGACCACAGCCCTGCGCACGCGCGATTCCGTGGGCGACCGCGTGTCCGGGATCGTGACCGGCATCCAAGGTGCTGCCGACGAGGCCATCGCCACGGCGACCCAATGGATGACCGATCAGGTCCGCGACCAGCCCGTCGCGGTGAGTGCCCGGGCCTCGATGGTCGTCGGTCAGGGTGTCTCCGGCCGCGATCCCGACTCCGTCCTTACCGTGTTCACCGCGCCAAACAGCGCGATTTTGCAGGCCGCCGCGATCTGTCTGGGAACCCCGGCCGTCTGGGGCCAGCTCCAAGGCCGCGTGGCCGTTCTCGACGCCAATGATGGAGGCGTCACGACCTTCGCCTCTAATCAGACGCAGATCCTGGAGACGGTACCGCGCACCTTCGAGAACACGCGCCTCGTGCTGGCGGGCTGGTTCTCGACGAACCCGAACACCTTCGTGCTGGTGCTCTTCGTCGCCGCGATCATCCTCGGTCTCAGCACGCAGGCGATGCTCCGCGGTGTCGGACGCGCCGGCACGGTCCCGCCCGCTGCCGATCGGGCCGACCGGGAGCTCGATCGATGAAACGCATCGTCGCAACCGCCGCCGTGCCGATCCTGGCTCTCGCCCTCGCGGGTCAAGCTCAGGCACAGAGTCCGGCCTCCGCGGAGCGCACGACCGAAACGGTTCCGATGCTGAACGCCCTCGGCGATTCGACGGCTTGGCGGAGCTACAAGAGCCGCTTCGTGAGCGACCAGGGGCGCGTCGTCGATACAGCCAACGGCCGGATCAGCCATAGCGAGGGTCAGGGCTACGGCATGCTGTTCGCTGTCGCGGCGGGCGATCGCGACGCGTTCCAGAGGATCTGGGGCTGGACCCGCGCGAATCTGATGGTGCGCAACGATGCGCTCTTGGCGTGGCGCTGGGAGCCCGACAAGCGCCCGGGCGTCGCCGATACCAACGATGCCACCGACGGGGACATCCTCGTGGCCTGGGCGCTTGCCGAGGCGGCCGACGCTTGGTCGGACGAGGGATACCGCTTGGCGGGACGGCGCATCGCGGTCGATGTCGCCAAGGGTACGGTTCTGTTCAAGGCGGAGGGCGGACCGCTGCTCCTGCCCGGCATGGCGGGCTTCTCGGCCGAGGACCGCATGGACGGCCCGGTCGTGAACCTGTCTTACTGGGTGTTCCCGGCCTTTACGAAGCTTGCGGCGCTCGCACCGGAATTCGATTGGGCGCGCCTCAATGCCGTCGGCCTCGACCTCGTCCTGCACGCCCGCTTCGGCGAGGCGAAGCTGCCGACCGAATGGATCGCCATGCGCGGGGGCACGCCTAAGCCGGCCGAGGGCTTCCCGGCGACGTTCTCGTACAATGCCGTTCGGGTGCCCCTCTATCTCGCCATGGCCGGGCATGCCGACCGCCGCGCCTACGAGGCCTTCGCCAAGCTCTGGGCGGAGCCCGATCCCGCGGGCCTCCCGATCGTTGATACGGCGAGCGGACAAGTGACGGGTCGTCTGCAGGAGCCGGGCTACGCTTCCGTGGCAGCGCTGGTCGCCTGTGCCGCTTCGGGCACGCCCCTGCCGGCGGGCTTTGCCGAGCCGGCAGCAGCCGAAAACTACTATCCCGCGACGCTCCATCTCCTGGCGCTCGTCGCTGCCAACACGAGGTACCGGTCATGTCTCGGGCGCTGAGGCGACACGGTGCGGCGCTGTCACTCGTGGCGGGGCTGGGCCTCGACGTGGCGGGCGGCGGGGGGGCGGTGCGGGCACAGCCGGCCGCAAGCCTCGCGCAGGCAGCCGCGACGATCGTTCGGCAGGATGAAGGGCGTGCGCCCGTCATCCTGGGCGGCCAGGAAGGCCGGTCCACCGGTCCCGAGATCGTCGACGAGAGCGGCCTGCGCTACTACGCGGCCCAGCGCCAGACCGAGCGCGTGCAGGCCGAGATCGCACGTCTGCGGAAGCGCTACCCGCACTGGACCGTCCCGACCGACCTCGACACGCTGAAGCCGAGCCCGCCCGAGGAGGCCCCCCTGTGGGACCTGTTCACCGCGGGCCGGATCGCCGAACTGCGCGCAGCGATCACGGCGCGCCAAACCGTGGAGCCCGATTGGCGCCCCTCCGACGACCTGGCGCGCAAGCTCAACCGCGGGACCCTGCGGGGCGAGGTCAAGGCGGCCGAGCAGAACGGCGATTGGGACAGCATCCTGGCCCGGGTCAACGCTACGCCCAACGCGATCAGCGATCTCGACATCGACATCGCGTGGCTGGTGGCGGAGGCCTATGCCCGCACCGGCGCGGCTGCACAGGCGGCGGCGGCCTACCGGACCATCCTGGCTGGCCAGACGGAATCCGCGCTGCGGCTTGCGACCGTTCAGAAGGCGATGGCCATCCTGCCGATGATGCAGGTCGAGACCCTGCTCGCCCTTGGTCACCCGGTTGCCGACGGGACCAGTGAGTTCCAGGCCATACGCCTCGACGTGACGCGGGCGCGCATCGCTGCGGTTCTGCATGACGAACCCGCCGGCCGGATCGAGCCGGCCGATCTCGTCGCTCTCGGCGAGTCCATGCGCAAGTTGGGGAAGCCCGATCAGATTGGCCTTCTCGGCTGGTACGCCTATCGGCGCCGGCAGTTCCGCGAGGCCTTGGACTGGTTCAAGATGGCCATAGCCCGCGGAGGCGATGCGCGGGTCGCTACCGGCCTCGCCTTGTCGCTGCGCGAACTCGGGCAAGATCGGGAAGCCGAGGAAATCGCCTTCGCCTGGCGCGGCCCTTCGGTGACCAACACCGCGCTCTACATGGACATGATGGCGCGGCGGCTGACTCAGAGCCCCGTCTCTCCGGTCGATGCCCCGCGGCTCGACCGCTTCGCCAAGCTCGTCCTCGCCACCGCATCCGGCGACGGCGCTCAGGCGCTCGGTTGGTACGCCTACAACGCCTGCCAGTTCGAGGCCGCCGCCGACTGGTTTCAGCGCGCCACAGCCTGGAAGCCGCGGGAATCGGCAGTGCTGGGCTATGCGCTGACGCTCGGACGGCTGAAGCGCACCCGCGAGTTCATTGACGTAATCAATCGGTACGATGGCCTGTTCCCGACGGTGGTCGAGCTCGCGCTGCCGGCCCCGGACGCGCAGGTGCCGGGCCCCTGTGATCCGGTTCGGGTCGCTTCGGCCTCGGTGCAGCCGGTGGCCGCCATGCAGGCCCGCGTGCCGAAGCCGGTGCCCGCATCCGCGACCCTCCGCTCCCTTCCGGTGAAGCGCGGCGAGTTCCCGATCTCCGTCGCTGCCGAGAACCCCCTGCGGTTTCCTGAGCTGACCGACAAAGGCCGCGAGGCCGAGTTCCTGCGCGAGCCTCGGGACGCCCAGCCGCTCGTTGCCCGGCGTGTGCCGGGTGTCGGAGCCATGCCGTACGAGCGCTATGGCTTCACCTTGCTCCCGGGATGGAACGGTCTCGACCGGGCGACGCCGCAAGCCGCGCAAGCAGTCCCACCGGTCGGTACGCTGGCTCAGGGTGAAGCCATCGGGATCGCAGTCGCGGGCGCGCCCCGTGCGCCGCTGACGCGCGACAGCGACCGGTTTGGTCCCTTCGATTCGGCCGCCGCGGGATCCCGCAGCAATCCTCGTGGCGAGGGACAGGAAAGATGAAGCGGATGACGGCGACGCGGATCCGGTCCCACGTCCTGCAGGTTGGAGCTGCCGCGCTCGCGAGCCTGTCGCTGACTGCCTGCAACACCGCCCGGGCGCCCTCTGCCCAGATCGCGACGCCGGGCGCGGTCTTCACCGCCCTAGACGATTCGGCTCGCCGCGCGCCGCTCGTGTCGCTGCCCGACGCCGGACGCCCCGTCCTCGTCGACGAGGTGCGCTACTCGGGAGGGCTGCGCCAACAGGTCCGATTCGGGGCCAACGGCGAGAACCGGGCCGATCTAACGATCGGCACGGCACACGCCCATGCCGCTCCGAGAATGGAGAAACCCACCCGGACAGGCATCGCGGCCGAACTCGCGAGCCTCGGGGGCAGGCCCTATCGCGTCCTGAACCAGCCGGCGCGCAATGCCTATGGGCCGGTCGGCGTCGCACTCAGCGACCGCTGTGCCTACGCTTGGCAATGGATCGACGACATCCAGGGTATCCCGCTCGGCGCGGCGCGACCGCTGTCTGGACGGGCCTCGGCGTCGCTGCGCGTCCACCTCTGCGGCCGGGGCCTCACCACCTCGGTGGACACCCTGATCGCCGACCTGGCACGGTTGCGTCTGGGTTCGGTCGCCCAGGACCGGGTTGCTCGCCAGCCACGCCGACGTCCGGCCCCGAAGGTGGCCGAGGCCCTTCAGAATCCGGAGGCCGCCATGGCGCCAGCGGTCGCTCCGGTGGTTGCCGGCCGGCCGCTCGTGACGGTCAATGCCAGCGGGACGCTCGTCGACATACCGGAGACCGCGGCACCGGTCGCGAATGCGGCGCAACGTGGGGCGGCCGGGCGTCCGACGAACCCGGATATTGCGGTGCCGAGGCCCGGTTCGGCCAACACCGCCTCGCTCAGTCAGCCGCGCTACCTGATGGAGCCGGGCCAAGTCCGCTCGGCGACGACGCTCGAAGCCCCGAGGCCGGTGGATCCGATCCGGCAGGAGCCCCTCTCAGCCGACCTGCCGCCGCAGGCCTACCGCGGGCCGACTCCGCCGCCATTCGGCTGGTGAGACCGCTTCACCCATCGGCCAAAGGATCGCGCCTACTTCGACCAGCAGCACCAACAACGCCGTCGATCTGTTCGGGGGATGGCCGCGGTTTTCAGCGCGCTCCGTAAGTCGAGCCGAGGCCGCCGGCCGTTGGCCGATAATGGTAGCAGATATATCCGTAAGGGCCGTACCACCGGCTGCCGGATAAACACGGCGGCATGGCTGGACGGCACAAGGTGGGACAGGTTGCACCCGTGAGGCGCGACTCAACCAAAATGTCGGACGGTCGCGACCTTTCGACATCATACCGAACCTGCAGCGGGGCAGCATCCGCGATTGCGCTGAATGGGAGGGTCAAACCCAGACCGACGAGCAGCCCGCTGAGCTTCGCGATGATCATGTTGGCGATCTCCAGATCGCGGGCAACGCTGAGGGAGCGGGTTAGTTCTGAGGACCCTCTCTGCGTAAGTAGTCTGACCGAGGCTGACTCAGACTCCGAGTACGGCCTTAGCCTGCAAGGTGATCTGTCATGAAGGTTCTCATACAAGTATCATCGCCGAGATCTGCGCGATCGAGACTCGACAGAGCCCGCGGGATAAAGCTGAGCGACGAATGTCGACTGTTGCGGATGACGCAGGCCAACGGAAGCAGAGACGCCGTAACGGCGCCCTTCGCCTTCAGGAGGCATCGAGCGCGGCGTAGACCATGGCGCGGGTCAGCGTCCGGTAGTGCTGGCGCTGCGCGGCCGAGGAGGTCTGCATCATCAGGTGCGCGAAGAAGCCCGCCGCTGGATCGACCCAGAAGTAGGTGCCGCCGACCCCGCTCCAGAACCAGTCGCCGACGTTGCCCGGAAACGGCGCCTCGCCCGCCGCGAGCCGGACCGCGACCCCGAGCCCGAAGCCGTATCCCGGACCCGGCGGGTAGTAGGCGCCTCTCGCGATCTCAGCCCCGAGATGGTCGGCGGTCATGAGCCGCACGCTCGCCGGGGAGAGGATGCGCGCGCCGCCGCGGCCGCCGTCGGAGAGGAGCATGCGCAGGAAGCTGGCATAATCCGCCACCGTCGAGACGAGGCCACCGTTGCCCCGCTGGCCATGCCGCGGCAGGCACGGATCGTGGAACGCAGGCCGCTGTCCCGGCGCCTGCGGCAGCGGTTGCGCCACGCGTCCTGCAGCCGCCGTAGGGATACGAAACCGCGTGTCGGCCATGCCGAGCGGCCCGAGGATGGTCTCGTCGAGCACGCCCTGAAGATCCGCGCCACTGGCCACCTCCAGCACCCGGCCGAGGACGTCCGTGGCATGCGAGTAGTGCCAGACGGTGCCGGGCTGGTGCTCCAGCGGCAGGCTTGCGATCCGCTCAGCGAAGGCGGCGTTGTCGAGATCCTCGCTAAGCAGGCCGTCGGCCTCGTAGGCCCGACGCGTCGGCCCGTCGCCGAGATAGCCGTAGGCGATCCCGGCAGCGTGGCGCAGGAGGTCGTGCACGGTCGGCACGGTCGTCGCCGGGACGCGCGTACCGTCAGTGCCCAGCAGGAAGAGCTCGTTGAAGGCGGGAATGAAGTCCGCGACCGGCTGGTCGAGGCGTAAATCGCCGCGCTCGGCCAGCACGAGGGCGGCCACCGAAACCACGACTTTGGTCATGGAGTAGATGCGCCAGATCGCGTCGGTCCGGAGGGGATCGCCCGCGACGGGGTCGCGAAAGCCCACAGTCCGCCGCCAGATGTCGGTGTCGTGGCTACCGATCAGCAAGTCGGCGCCGGCGATCGCGCCCGCCGCGACGTCAACTTCCAGCCGGTCGCCGAGGCGATCGAGAAGCGGGAGCGAGAAGGTCGGAGGGCTGCGCATAAAGCCTGTATAGGGCGCCCGGCGGCAGCGCCGAACAGGACGGGGCGGGAGCGTCGACCATCGCCGACGCCCCCGCCCACCGCCTCGGAGCTGGGTGTCCCCGAAGTAGGCCCGGTGCGGCGTCTCAATCGTCGAAGGAGCGGATGCGCGGGCCGGCGTCGAGGTCGTCGCGGGCCCAGATCAGGAACTGGCTCATGCTGTCGACCTGATCGTCATGCCGGCCGTGGGGAAACGCCAGGACCTCCTTCTCGAACTCGCCGAGCCAGGCTGCGTGCTCGGGCAGCAGCACGCGCCCACCCTCGATGCTCGCCGCCTGGGAGGACGCCCGAACTATTTTGTCACCCTGCGGCTGGACCGCGATCGCGAACACCTCCCCAGAATACCGCAGGTCTTGGACGAGATGTTCGCCGGAAGCCTTGTCCTCAATGAGTACACCGTTTGGCCCCCAGCGCGCGTTCATCTCGACGATCTTCCGGCGCAGGTCAGGATAACCCAATCGATTCCGGAACACGTCGAGGAGATAGTAGGCGCCGCCGCGCACCAGCCACGTCGTGGACACCGAGTAATCGTTCAACTCGCCGGCTTTCGAAGCCGTATCCCAAGATTGAAAAACCTGATCGTCGCCGTAGGAGCCCGGCGCAGGTATAGCGCCGAAGCGCAGAAACCACGCCAGGTCGAACATGTTGCCCCCCGGCGGCACCGGCTATTGCTGATACTGGGCCGCGAAGTTGAAGCCTCCCATGGTCCGCCGCTGCTCCTCGATCACGGCCAGCGGTTCGCGTTCGGGGTGAAGCACGTCGCCCGTCCGGCGGTGATGGACCCGCCCCTGACCGATCGGGATGAACTGATCGGCCTCGGCGATGGCCGGCAGGTTAAGAACCGTCCAGCCGCCCTGCTCAAGCAGGTGACCGATCAGATCATCGACGTGAAGACGCTGCATCACGAGGATGATCGCGCCGGTGGTCTTGTCGTCGAGGCGCGAGAGTAGGGAGAGGTCATACCTGTCGTTCGTGGCGCTGCGGACCGCCTCGGACAGCGTGTCGGTGGGCTTGATCGGATCGTCGAGAATGATGATGTGGCCGCCCCGGCCGGTGAGCACGCCGCCGACCGAGGTCGCCATCCGGGAACCGCTGCGGGTGGTCTCGAACTCGCTCTCGGTGTTCTTCGCTCCGCCGCCATGCCGAGGCTCAGCCCGATCAGCACGTTGCGCGAGGCCTGCGTGCGATCGACCAGATATCTCCAGGCCGGCCGCCCGAGGATGCCCGCCACTTGGCTCGCCGAGTGGAGGGCACCCGCGGTGGTCAGATCGTGCCCGACGACCCGCACCAAGTAGATCACCAGGAAGGCGCTCAGGACAAGCTGGATGGCTCCGAAGATCGCGGAGGCTGCGGCCAGCCAGCAGCGCCGGGTTGCGGAAGATCAGGTAGAGCGGATCGAGCAGGCGCCGGTGGCGCGTTCCGTCCTGACCAGGGGCGAGGTGGCCGCAAAGGCGCGCGCGGCGAGGGTACTGCCGCCGGCGAGGATCACGCAGGTCCCGTTCCAGTCGAAGCGTGCCAGCAGGAGCGGCACGAGGAGTCCGGCCAGCACGCCGCCGAGCGGCACGCTCGTTTGCCGAACCGAGACGATGAACACGAACACCGGCGATCCCGCCTGGTGGGCGATCGCTTGGGAACTGGCGGGGGTGAGGGGCCTGTCGCACAGCCCGATCAGGACGGTACCCGACAGCAGGCCGACGATCCAGGCCTCTGCGAAGACCGCGAGGCCGAGCGCTCCCCTGGCCAGGCAGACGAATCTCAGCCGCAACGGTCCGAGGCGCTGGATCAGCGGCGTCGCGAGCAGATTGCCCAGGAGGACGAAGGCGTAGACCAGGCCGGAATACGCCCCCGTGACCTCGGCGGGCAGGCCGCAGCTGTGCGTGACCGTCCCCGCCATGACCGGCGGTGCGAGGCTGAGCATGGACAAGGCGGCTTGGGGGAACATCGTGGCGAAGAGCAGCGCGGCCGGCCCACCCTGGGGCGGAGGGCCGTCCCGCCTGGCCGTTGGCTGTTGCCGTTGATCGAAGCCCCGCTCCCAAGCGCCGCCCCTCGCGAGCCGTGTTTTCCGATTCTCGTCGCATTTGGCACGGATCGACAGCGGGATGGCCCCGCGAACGCGCGTCTCACACCGGGGCGCGAAACGGTCTCCGAGCCTGTGTCAGCTGGGCGAGCCGGAAGACGGCATTACCGACGCCGAGAACGAGCGTGTGTTCAGGTCCAAAGCTGGCCGGCGGAGCGGTGACGACGGTGGCGGGAGACCGTGCAGGCCGCCGCTAAGCCCTGGTCCCAGCAGCGATATTGCCGCCGAGCGCAGGAAACTAAATTTCCACCAGGAAGGCCTGGTGGTGGACCGAGTCAGGTGCGAACCCGTCTCCGGTGGCATTCGCTGTTTCGGACCCAAAACAGCGAATCCGCCGCTCGGCCGCCGAGAAAAGTGAGGCGGAGCGAAAGTGCTTGTTCGGTCAGCACGTTATCGAGACCTCGCCGCGGCCAGAACTGGGAATTTGCTCGCCCCGAACTGGGAAACGCGGTTCCGAACAGGGAGCTTTCGCGCGCCTCATCCCGCGTGGGCGACTATCGGCAATCGAGCGGACAATTGGATGCCAGCTGTCAGTGCCAATGTGAGGTGCGCCGGCTCAATCGTGGGGTTGACCTTGATGTATCCCAGCCATAAGCCTGTCGTCGCGGTCCAGCCCTTCAGACGGGTGAGCTGGCCGTCATACGGGGCATTTCTGCGCATTCGACGCGCGGAGCAGCGCTACTAGCAAACGACGATGTCTGTACCTCGCTAACGCGGGTGCGGGCGCGCGTCTTCTGCTGTGCATTGCTCCACCCGGTCGAGCCCAGACGACAATGTCCGTTCAACTTCCCAAGCTTCGTACTCGTAAGCCTGCCACCGCGGCGACCCAACCGCCGTCGGCGCACAGTCAGCCGGCCGCGTCTGCGTCCGATGCCCTGCGCCTGCACATCGTCTATCGCGATCCCGGTGCGCTGAAAGCCTCCGAGCGCCAACTGCGCAAACGCGGCCGCGGGCAAGTCGAGCAACTCGCGCTCAACTTGCGCCGCTTCGGATGTGTCTGTCCGATCCTGATCCATGAAGACGGGACTATCCTGGATGGGCACGCCATCTGGATGGCAGCCTGCCAGATTGGAATGTGCGAAGTCCCGACGGTGGCGATCAGTCACCTCAGCCCGGCGGAAGCCTCGACGCTCAAGATCTCGCTCAACCGCATCCAGGAATTGTCGAGCTGGGACGAGATCGCCCTCAAGACAGAGATCGAGGTGCTCATCGACGTCGATCTTGGGCTGGTCGGACACACTGCTTTTACGACCCCCCAGATCGACCTCATCCTCGCGCCGCAGCCGCCGAAAACCAAGTCCGACCCGGCTGATCTGTTGCCGAGCGTCGGCGAACGTGCGGTCTCGCGGGCTGGAGATTTGTGGTTGTTCGAGGGCGGCCATCGCCTGCTCTGCGCCGACGCGCGTGAGCGCGACAGCTTCGGCACGCTGATGGATGGTGAGGCGGCGCGGCTGTGTGCCGGAGATCTGCCCTATAACGTCAAGATCCGTGGCCACGTGTCCGGGCGCCCGGCCGCGCGAGAGTTCGCCATGGGCTCAGGAGAGATGAGCCCCGAGGCGTTCACGGCCTTTCTGCGGACAATCTTCGAGAATCTGGCCGCCCATTCGACCGACGGCTCGCTCCATCTCCAGTTCGTCGACTGGCGCCATCTGGGGGAGATGATGGAAGCCGGCCGCGCGGCCTACGACGAGCTGATCAACTTATGCGTATGGTCGAAGGACAACGCCGGTATGGGCTCGCTCTGGCGTAGCCAGCATGAGCTCTGTTTCGTCTGGAAACACGGCAGGAGCAAGCACCTCAACAACGTCGAGCTCGGTCGGCATGGTCGCCACCGCTCGAATGTCTGGGCCTACCCGGGCGCAAACAGCTTCCGCTCCGCGCGCGAGAAGGCGATCGCGGCTCATCCGACGCCGAAGAGTGTGGCGATGATCGCCGATGCGATCTTGGACGTGACCGAGCGCGCCGATATCGTGCTCGACCCGACGGTCGGCTCAGGCACGACGCTGGTTGCCGCGCATCAGACCGGGCGGCGCGGTTATGGCATCGAGCTCGACCCGCTCTACGTCGACTTGACTATCAGCCGCATGGAGCAGTTCACGAAGGCTGCCGCGCGGCATGCCGCGACGGGCCTGACTTTCTCCGAGACGATGGCCGCGCGTGTCGCGGCCGAGGCCGCATGAGGAGGCCGTCATGTCTCGCGAGCGGCGCGGCCCAGACGGTGATCCGTCACGCGAACCTGGATCGGTTGGGTATTGCCGGCCCCCGGTCGACCGGCAGTTCAGGAAAGGCGCCCCCACGCCCAATCCTTACGGGCGGCGCGGCAAGCCGCGCGTGCAGGCCGCGGACGCGGCCCGTGCGCCGGACTTCCTCGACGGCTATGTGACGATCACGGTGGACGGCAAACCCAAGCGCGTTACCCGCGACGAGGCCATCGATCACGTGCTGTTCGTCAAGGCGGCCGGCGGCGATGTCGCCGCGACCCGCCGCCTCGACGAGCGACGGACAGACCGCAGGCGACGCGCCGAGGCGGAGCAACGCGCCGTCGCCATCTCGGCGCGGGCGAGCTTCGATCCCACGGAGGACGAGCAGGTCATCACGCGCGCACTCGATCGGCGGACCGGGCGGACCGTCACGTCGCTCGCGGATGCGACCGGAACTGGAAGTGAGCCCGAGGAGGGACAGAGCGCGCCCGATCCGGAGCTGCTGAGCCCAGGGGCAGGCGATGCGTGACCAGCTTCATCTCCTGCAGGCAGTCTTGCGCACCGACTTCCTAGCTTTCCTCGAGAAATGCTTCGCGACCCTGGAGCCCGGTATCGCCTATCAGGAAAACTGGCACATCGCGGCGATGGCAGAAGCCCTGCGCCGTGTGCGCGATGGGACGACCAAGCGCCTGATCATCAACGTGCCGCCACGCTCGGGCAAGTCGATCGTCACCACGATCGCCTACACCGCGTGGGTGCTCGGCCACGACCCGCGCCAGCGCATCATCTGCGTCTCCTACACGGATGCCTTAGCCAAGGCACACGCGGCGGCGTTCCGATCGATCGTGACGAGCGCGTGGTACCGGGCTCTGTTCCCCGCCTTCCAGATCCAGCGCGGTGGCGATCGCGAGATGGAGACGATCACCACCGCGCGCGGCTACCGCTACGCAGTGTCGATCGCGGGCTCGGTCCTCGGCCGCGGTGCCGATCTCATCATCGGCGACGACCCGATGAGCCCAGCCTCCGCGCTCTCGCTGGCGGTGCGCACCCGCGAGACGAACCTCTGGACGACGGCGCATCGCACGCGTCTCAACAACAAGCTCGAGGGCGCGATCATCCTGGTCATGCAGCGGCTGCACGAGCAGGATCTCGTCGGACATGTGAGCGAGTCGGAAGCGTGGGAGCGGCTCGTTATCCCTGCCATCGCGCCTGAGCCCCAGGCCTACGCCATCGGACCCCGCCCACAAGACGTCTACGCCCGCGCTGCCGGTGAGGTCCTTCATCCGGAACGCGAGCCGTCCGAGGTGTTGGACGCCACACGCCGCGCTATCGGCTCGTTGACGTTCTCTGCCCAATACCAACAGGATCCAGTGCCGCCGGGCGGCAATGTCATCCGTCGCGAATGGCTGCGCACATACGATCGGCCGCCGAGCCAGTTCGATCGGCTCGTCGTCGCCTGGGACACCGCCTCGACGCTGTCGGAGCGTAGTGACTGGTCGGTCGGAACGGTGTGGGGCATGGTCGGTACGGACTTCTACCTTCTCGATGTCCTACGCGCCCGGCTTGAAGCGCCCGGATTGCACAAAGCGATCCTGGCGCTCAGCGAGCGCTGGCAAGCGGATGCGACGCTGATCGAGGATACTGAGCTGGGCCGGGCCGTGTCGCAGATGCTGCGACATGGGCGAGAACTGCGTCCAATCTTACGCAAGCCGCGCTTCGACAAGATGGCACGATTGCTCGCCCAGTCGGCTTTGTTCGAGGCCGGGCAGATCCACCTCCCGACCGAAGCGCCGTGGTTGGCCACGTATCTCAACGAGCTTCTAGCGTTCCCGACCGGGCAGCACGACGATCAAGTCGACGCCACGAGCTGCGCCCTGCTCTACCTTGGGGAGCGGAGCGCACGGATGCAGCCACTCGCCCGGCGCAGCCGGGCGAGCATCCTTCCGAAAGTAAACCGTCGCCGTGCCCAGGAGGCGCTCTCACCGCAAGAGCCGGATGACAGGCCGACCACAGAGCCACGCGAGTACAAGGTGCCAGCTTCGTGGCAACCGGGCGACCCACGGCCGCGGTGAAGGCAACACGAGAGCGGGTTCTATGTCCGGAAGCAGTCATTCTGCAACGCGCCCATCCTGGCCATTTCACGGGCCTCGATCGCTTCCGCATTGCGGACATTCGTGAAACCGCCCCGACGCAGGGCTATTCGCATCCGAGCGAACGAACATTGGTCGGGGCGGGCACTCTATCAAGTGAAACACTCGGCCACAGGGACCGCGTGGACACACCGCGGCTTCCCCGAGACTGGCCCCCGCCCATCACGGAATGATCTGCCGTGCCCCGCAATAGGGATTCGCGTGAAACTGGGATGAGGCCCGACAATTGGACCTGGCCCATCTCGTGCGTGGAATTCGCAGATGGTGTTGGCGATCATCAGCAGAGGTGAACTGTGACCGACTCGGCTGAGTGGAAGGCGATGCCAGAATGGATGGACATCGTTGGGCCCTTCGACGGTAAGCCCGTCCTGCTCAAACTCATGAGCGGTATCACGATCGAAGCCAGGTTTAAGAGGCAGGACCTTGTCTTCTCCGATTGCGGGAACATAGCGGCCATACAAAAAGAGTGGGCTCCTTTGGACGGCAGCACGATGCCCGATCACGACCCGCCGATCATGTGGCGATTTACTATCTAACCGTTGCGGCTCACATCCACCTTCTCAGCCTTAACAGACGCGAGACCGGGCCAGCCTTCGTGATATGGCCGCGGCCAGTGCAACTGAAGGTCTGAGGCAGCCTGCGGAAATTCTTGAGCATGATGAGCAACCTCCCCGTGAGCTTTAGTTGCCGACGGTCCAAGGTGCGCCATTGGACGTACTATCGAAGCGTCATACATCGATCTACTGCGCTCCTCGAGCCCTCCTGTAGGGTGGGAGGATCACGGAGGCCGAGCGCCTGTCCTCTAGGATCGAGGCGCGAGGTACGTCTCCAATCGGACCTATTTTAGCACCGAGATCGAACCCAAACATGAACGTTCGGACCCGTCGATGACCTCTGCATTACGGAGGTGAGTTCAGGACGCGCTGCGTCGACTTCAGCCCGTGCACGGGGAAATCGAGATGGAGCGCCGTTCGAGTTAGAGCTCCGGTTCGAGTCTGATCGTTTGCGATCGAAATCCTTGGGAGCGCTATGAGGGCCGTCAACTACGACATAAGGTTTGGCGGAGGCGCGCGTTGTTGAAGATGCATAGGTACACACGGTTTGAATGTGGTCTGCTGCTTGCAAAACCGCTTGAGAAGCGGAGGACTAGCCAGTGCGCCTCGATCTCGACGAAGACGGTGGTTGGCTTATCACGCCTGCAGAATTGGCGCACAAGTTTGGCCTAGAAGAATGGGTTCTGCGAAGACAAGCTGCTCTCGGGTGCGTTGAGAGTCGCATCGCGCGTGGATATGGCAGATACAAAGGCCGGTCACGGGTCACGATCATCGTCGGCAAGCTGGGTTGGCAAGGCACATTCGCAGCCAGCGGCGAGTTACTCACCGAATTTCGGTGGGAACCTCAGCCGGTTACCATTAAAAAATCAAAAGCGTTGATTAGTATCTGATCTCAGATGTTCACCCCGGCCTCAGATTGGCGGATCCCTGTCCTCAAGCGCCTGATGATAATAATTTTTGACTACGGTGAAGCGTGCAGATGAAATTATTAGTACTTATTCTGTTCGTGTATCGAATTATTCATTGATGAGAATAAATATCTGCGTTCGAAATGTATCGGCCCGTGTGATTTCGTTTGACGCGCGACGGATGTTTGAAGATCAAGTCAGGACTGATGCGCTGCCGCCCATCAAGGCATAGCGCTGTGCGATGGCCGCATCGTAGAGCGCTTGCTCGTCCTGCTTATGTTTGATCGAGAATCGGATGAGGGCGGCTCCGCACGCGCAGGCGATCGCGGCACAGCCGAGGATGAGAAAGCAGAGCTGCACGTCGCCGGTACCGCGAAGCAGAAAACCAGCCGCGACGCCACCGATGTTGCCGCCAGCACCGATAATGCCGGCAACTCCACCGAGGACCTTCCGATCTATGAATGGCACGAGCGCATAGAGCGAGCCATAGGCCATGTGCGTGAATAGGCCGAACACGAGCATGGCCGTAATGGCCAAGCTTACGGCACTGGCCTGAGAAAAGGCTACAAGGAAGACACCTTCGCCCATCATCAGGCCAAACAGCAGCCATGTGCGACCGTCGAGTCCCTTGGTGCGGGCGACACGATCGGACAACAGGCCGCCAAGCGCACGCGCGAACAGTGCGAGCAGTCCGAACGCGCCGACCGCGTACCCGGCATCGATCACCGAGAGATGGTAGTGATCGTAGTAGTACGTGACCGCGATGCTGTGCACGAACAACTCGACGCCGAACGAGGCTCCGTAACAGGCCGCGAGTAGCCAGACTCGATAGTTCTGTGCGGCGGTTTTCATCACCTCCCAGCCGCCCTTTTTGCCGCTATCGACCGAAACCCCTTGGCGGCGCAGTTCCGGAATGTTGCCCTCTGGAGTGTCCTGTGTGAACCGCCAGTACAGACCTGCCATGACAAGCATGAGCACACCAGGTACGATCATCGAGTAGCGCCAACCGGTACCTGTGCTGACACCCGCGGCCACGATCGCGCCGAGGACGAGCGGCATCACGCTTTGCGTAAATCCTCCGCCGGCATTGCCCCAACCGCCGACGGTTGCGTTGGCGGTCCCAACGACGTTTGGCGCAAACATTACCGAGGTATGGTACTGGGTGACCACGAAGCTCGCACCGATGATGCCGATGAGAAGGCGGAACATCAGGAACGAGCTGTAGTCCCACGCGAACGCGACACCAAAGACCGTCAGCGAGCCCAGTGCCAAAAGGATCGTATACGTGAGCCGTGGCCCGTACTTGTCGCACATTGGCCCGATGATCGTTCGAGCCAAGATGGTAGCGAACACGCCGGCGATGGTGATGTTGTAGATCTGCCCGCTGGTAAGTTTGAGGTCTGCGCCAATGATCGGCATTAGCGGGGCGGTCGCAAACCAAGCGAAGAAGCAGACGAAGAAGGCCATCCAGGTCAGGTGAAAGGCCCGCATTTGCGGAGTCCTAAAATTGAAGAGCTCGATCCGGATCGCTCTCTGCGAGACCATGGCAGAGACTCCTTGATTGTTTGGAAAGAAGTCGCCGATTTTACTCCGCCGCCTCGGCCTGGACAGGCTCCGGCCGCACCCAGATCTGGCCGTCGACGACCCAAGCTGGATAGGTGACGAGACCGAGATGCTCGTGGCTCGTGCCGCAACCGGATTTTAGGTCGAAAGTTCGGTCGTGCAGTGGGCACATAAGCGTGGTCCCGCCCAGGAGACCGTCTGCCAGCGGCCCCTGGCGATGCGGGCAGAGAGCCTGTGTCGCGTATACTTGTTCTTCTGCTGTGTGGAATACGGCGATCTCCAGCTCGCCGACGCGGAAGGTGCGCCCCTCACCGGTCGGGATTTGCTTGACCGCGCCGAGCAGCACTTCGCCGGCCGCCATTACGCTTCCTCCTTTGCTGGGATCACCGAAGTGAACTGGTTGGCAGTCTTCGGGGCGACCGCCTCGAGCCAGGGATCGACACAGGCAGCGATCGAGGCCTCCATGGCCGCGTCGAGATCGGCGCAGATCCCCTCGCTGTCGTCCACCACCACGGCGCGGACCCGCTCTAGGCCGACCCGCTCCATGAAGGTGTAGGTCCGCTCCTTCCACTTCGCATTTTCGCGGTAAAACTGCATGAAGCGGCTGCCGATCAGCATCGCCTCAGTCTCGTCCTTGGCGGTGGTGAGCAGGTCGCCCTTGCGGATATGGGCGCCGGCAGCCCCCCCGACGTAGATCTCCCACTTACCGTCGCCGATCGCGACGAAGCCGACATCCTTCACGTAGGCTTCGGAGCAGTTACGCGGACATCCAGCGGTGGCAAGCTTGAGTTTAGCCGGGCTGTCGATGCCGCGGTAGCGCCGCTCGATGCGCTGGGCGAAGCCCATGGAATCGCCCAGCCCGAACCGGCAGAAATCGGTGCCGATGCAGCTCTTGCAGGTGCGGTAGCTCTTGCCCCAGGCATAGCCCGCTTTGAAGCCCAGGTCGCTCCAGATCTTGGGCAGATCATCCTTTTTGAGGCCGACGAGGTCGACGCGCTGCCCGCCGGTCAGCTTCACCAGCGGGACGTTGTACTTCTGCGCCACCTGGCCGATGCGGACCAGCTCGTCGGGCGTGCAGACGCCGCCGGGCATCTCCGGGATCACCGAGAAGGTGCCATCCTTCTGGATGTTGGCGTGGACGCGGTCGTTGATGAAACGCGCGTCGCGCTCGTCGTCGTACTCGCCTTTCCATACGGTGATCAGCAATGAGGCGAGCGCCGGCTTAGCGCCGGCATCGACCTCGCCGTTCCCGAGTTCGCGGAACACCGAGGAGACCGACTTGAGGCCGCGGGCGACCACTTCCCTCATCAGTTCCGGTTTCCGCAGCGGGATAGTCGGCACGTAGTAGTGGACCGACGGGTCCTCCTCGACCTCACCGCCCAGGAGCCACGAAACAAGTTCGGTCACCTCACCCTTGCAGGCGCCGCAGCCCATGCCGGCGCGGGTCTGAGTCATCACCGCTTTGGAGCTATTAGCGCCAGCTATAACGCAGGCCGCGATGCCGGCCTTGGTTACGCCATTGCAGTTACAGACCTGAGTCTCCGCCGGCATCTCGTCATAGGTGACCTTCGCGGACGGTGTGCCGAGGTCGAACATCAGCGACAGACGCTCGTCCGGCAGCGGTGCGTTCTGCGCGAAGGCCTGCATCAGGAACGGCGCCTTGGAAATGTCGCCCATCAGGATGCCGCCGACCAACCGGCCGTCGCGTACGATCAGTTTCTTGTACGTGCCGCGCTTCGGCTCGGTGAACTGCACGACCTCGTCGTTGTCGTCCGTCGGATCGGTGATGCCCATCGACGCGAGTTCGACACCCATCACCTTCAGCTTCGTGGCGAGTTTCGAGCCGTGATAGGCCGCGTTTACATTGGTCCGGGTGACGTGCTCGGCGAAGACTTTCGCCTGTTCGTAAAGCGGTGCGACCAAGCCGTAGAGCCGGCCACGGTGCTGCGCGCATTCCCCGACCACGTAGATATCGCGGTCGTCCACCGACTGCATGTGGTCGTTGACGACGATGGCGCGTTCGACCGTCAGCCCCGAGAACTGGCCGATCTCCGAGTTCGGGCGGATCCCGGCTGCGACGATGACGAGGTCGCACGGCAGCTCCGTGCCGTCCTTGAAGCGCAGCCCCTCGACCTTGTTGGTGCCCATTACCTCAGTGGTCTGCTTTGCGGTGTGAACCTGGATGTTCATACCCTCGATGGTCTTCTTCAGGAGCCCACCCGCGGCCACATCGAGCTGCATCTCCATGAGATGGCCGGCGAGGTGCACTACGTGCGACTCGCAGCCCAGCACAGTCATGCTGCGCGCGGCTTCAAGGCCCAGAAGGCCGCCGCCAATCGTGACCGCGACTTTGCTGCTTCGGGCGTAGTCGACGATTTGTTGGCAATCCGCGACGGTGCGGTAGCCGAAGACACCGGGCTTGAGGCTACCATCCTCCATCCGTACGCCATGTATAGGCGGAATGAAGGCGCGGCTGCCGGTGGCGATCATCAGCTTGTCGTAGCGTTCCCGCACGCCCGTGTTCGCGATGACGACCTTGGCGGCGCGATCGATCTTCTCGACGCGGTGGCCGGCATGGAGCGTAATGCCGTTCTCCGCATACCAAGATAGCGGGTTCATGGTGATCCCGTCGGTATCCTGAGTCCCGTTCAAGATTTCGGAAAGCAGGATGCGGTTGTAGTTGCCGTAGGGCTCGTCGCCGAACATGACGATGTCGAACATCTCGGCGCCGCCCCGGGCCAGCACCTCCTCCACTGCACGGGCGCCGGCCATGCCGTTTCCGACGACCACGAGTCTCTGCTTGCTCATGAAGGCTCTCTTGCTGGGTTCTTCGCGCGATCGGACCGTTCAGATCTCCAGGAGGCCGACATCGACCACGACTTGGCCGGTGGCTCCCTCGGGGGCGGAGAGGTGGATCTCAACCTGCGTGTCCGGCGGCAGATCTTCGACGATCGTCAGCGGCACGTTCATGCCGGCCTTAGCGCCGATCGGTAGGTAACGGGCGGCCTTCCCGGCGATGACCAGCGACAGGCAGATCAGTTCGGGTCCTGAATTGCCTGCGCGAAGATAAACAAACTGCGCCCGCTTGGTACTTGGAACCGTATAGATTAATGTCGATGCTAGGAGGGCCGACTGGTCAAGTCCGGCCCCGGAGTATTCAAATACGCCCTGGAGAAACTTTGGAATAGATTCCATTATCTTGATCCTCGGTAAAGTTCCGGGGCCGCGGCCCCGCCTCGTCCTTGTGATGGAGAGGGCGTCAGACTAAAGAGCGGGGGCAGCGTGTCGGCAGCCGCGAACGCGGGAATCGCATTGAAGGAGCGCATCCGCAGGCGTTTCACCAATGACGTTTGGGATCTGCTTGGTTTGTGGGCAGCCTAGAGGTGCCCGATGGGATACGTATCTTGATATCGGCCATGCGACGCTCGCCACATCTGCTTGTCTGGAATTGTTTGGGGCTCTTCCCTACTGGTCGCGCGGGATCCCAACACCCGAACCATCCCCGGACCGGGAAGTGAACAAGACGACCACAAACTGCAGGAACCTGGCCAGAACCTGACCGATCGAACCACCTGATTGGCGCCGTTCTAAAGTGCAACGTTAGCCCATACTATCTGCAAGTCGAGCAACAATTTTAGGCTTAGTGCTCATTGCGCATCATATCTGATCAATACGACCGCAGAAGCGAAATGAAAGCACTTGAGCTCTTCATAAGGGTCTGCCCGTATGTTGCCAATTTGTATCCGAAAATATTTGCGCTTGATTGGCAATAATTTGACAAGCCTCAACTCGGCTACGGCAGCGTTGATCGAGGTTGAGCGCGACTTGGCACCAAATAATCGTGACTGACTATTCTCAGGCGGCTTTCGGTTTGATCGTGTTCACGCTCGCCGCATTGTCACTGATCCGTCGCCGGGGTCGATTGCCTCGACACGTGGGCCGAAGATCCCAACCTCCGCCATAACCGCAAGATATCGGTTGCGTGCTTGGGCCAGGGTATCGCTTTCCGCCAACGGTAAAACGGGCAGCAATTCGCGAATCAGGCCAGCAACGACTATCTCGCGCTCGCCCACCTGAAACGATCTCCGATTCGGTGGGCTCTCGAAGGCCGAGGCGACGTTCTCAGCGATGATCCGCGCGGCCTGTTCAAGGCCATGGCCTATCATGGTTTACCTCCCCACGATGACGTGCTCGGCCGGAACAGACGCATGGCAGACTACACCACCTTCTCGGTGATCTGCTGCGGCGTGGGTTTCGTCTCTTGGAAGGAAGGCCTGCGTTCCATGCGATCGCTGTAGGCGGCAAGGCTTGGGTATTGCTCACGCCACGCGTAATCCGGCCAGCGAACGGTGAGATACCCGACGACCGTCCCGGCCGCGATGTCCCCGAGCCCGAAGCTGTCGCCGACCGCGTAATCACGGTCGCCGATCAGGCGGGCGATCTCACGCATTCCGCCATCCACCTTTCGGCGCTGTCGGGCGATCCATTCCGGACTCTGCCGCCCCTGCTCGCGCATTTGCTCGAAGAACATGAGCACGAACGCGTCGCAGGTGCCGTCGCATAACACCTCGAACTTGCGTGCCAGGAGCCGGCCGTCGATATCCGCCGGAACGAGCGGCGGCGTCGGGCACTTCGCCTCGATCCACTCCATGATGTAGTGCGACTCGTAGACGGCGCTGCCATCCTCAAGGATGAGGACCGGCAGCTTCTCGAGCGGATTATACTGCGGTGTCACGGACGTGCCGTGCCAGGGCACTTCGGTCTCCAGGTCGAAAGGGATGCCCTTCTCGGCGAGCGCGATCCGCACCTTGCGGGCATACGGGCTCGGTGTCGCGCTGATCAGTTTCATCATGCTGCAATCCTGAGCTGGTTCATTCCGCCGGCACGGAAGCGGGCGGTGCTGTCCGGCCGATTGAGGCACTGCGCTGGTGATCGATCCCCGCCTGCGGACTTCTGTCCATGACGGACACGACGTAGCAGACGAGGAACGCGAGCGGCATGGTCACGATCGTCGGCGGATCAATCGGAAAAATCGGTGTCGCGTAGCCCAGCACGCCGACCCAGACCGGCCGACCTAGGATGGTGAACAAGAGCGCGGTTCCGAGCCCGACGCATCCCCCGGTCACGGCACCGCGCGTGGTGAGCCCCGGCCAATATAGGACCAGGATCAGCAGTGGCAGCGTCGACGAGCAGGCGATTGAGAACGCCAGGCTGACCATGTAGGCGACGTTCTGGTTCTGGAACGCGATGCCGAGCCCGATCGCGACGATCCCTAGGACCACGGTCGCGTAGCGTGAGACGCGGACCTCGGACGCATCGCTCGCGCCGGCGCGTCGGAACACGCTGGCGTAGAGGTCGTGCGACACCGCGGTCGCCCCAGCGAGCGTCAAACCCGCCACGACTGCGAGGATGGTCGCAAAAGCGACGGCCGAGATAAACCCCAGCATCAGGTCGCCGCCGACCGCGTGCGAGAGGTGGATCGCCGCCATGTTCCCGCCGCCGATCAGGCCGCCGGCGGCATTCACGTAGGCTGGATTCTTGGCGACCAGGGCGAGCGCTCCGAACCCTATGATGAATACGAGCGCAAAGAAGTAATTCATCCATACGGACGCCCAGAATACGGATATCCGGGCGGCGCGGGCGTCGGGCACCGTGAAGAACCGCATCAGGATGTGGGGCAGGCCCGCGGTCCCGAACATCAGCGCGAGACCGAGCGATATCGCCGAGATGGGATCACGGGACAAGAATTGCGGTGTCAGGATCGACTCGCCGCGGGGGTGACGAGAGACCGCTTGCCGAAGCAGGGCGCCGTAATCGAAGCCGAAATGGGCCATTACGAGCAGCGCGATCACGGTCCCGCCGATGATGAACAGCACCGCTTTCGTGATCTGCACCCAGGTCGTCGCGACCATGCCGCCGAACAGGACGTAGCAGATCATCAGAATTCCAACGATGAACTGCGCGTAAATGTAATCGAGGCCGAGCAGAAGACGGATGAGCTGCCCGCCTCCCACCATCTGAGCGATGAGGTAGAATGCGATCACGACCAAGGACGCCGAGGCCGCGAAGATGCGGACCGGCTTCTCCTGAAGGCGCGTACAGGCGACGTCCGTGAAGGTGAAGCGGCCGAGCGCGCGGAGCCGCTCCGCCATCAGGAAGACCACGATTGGCAGCCCCGTTGTGTATCCAACCGCATAGATGAGGCCGTCGAAGCCGTTACCGTAGACGAGGCCGGCAAGCCCGAGGAAGGCGCCTGCCGAGATAAAATCGCCGGCGATCGCGAGTCCGTTCTGGAAGCCCGTGATCCGTCCTCCGGCCGTGTAGAAATCGGAAGCCGATTGCGTCCGTTTTGCCGCTCTGTAGGTGATGTGCAGCGTGCCAATAACGACGGTGGTGAAGAGCGCAATCGCCGTCAGGTTGAGGCCACCGCCGGCGCCCCCCGTCTGCGCGAGCGCCGGTGCTGGCGCGAGGAGAGCGAGACCGATCAGCGTACGGCGCGCCGCTGAAACACTCATCGGATGCCCTCGCGGTTCGCGATGAGCACGTAGATCCCGGTCAGCACGACGCCGAGCGCAATGACGAAGAGACCGTACGCGAAAGCGACGGTCACCGTACCGCCATCGACAAGGGGCTTGGCCAGGACGGCGGGCGCGAAGGCGCCGAGCCCGACGAAGCCGAAGTAGAAGACGATCAGGATCGCCGTGAGGGCGAAGCCGAGCCGGGGGCGCCCAATTCCGACGCCTGCCTGGAAGGGTGAAGAGATCTGCTCAGCCATAAATGTTTTCCGGACGCGTACCGGAAGGATGAGCAACTCGGATGCCAAATCAGCCACCGCTGCGAGGAAGGCTTACCGTCTCGATCAGGTCAGGCCGGATATCCTCCCTTAAATAACGTCTGCCCAAATTGACGCGACCGCCGTCGGTTAAAAATTCTCGGCACGATCAAGGCTGCTTTTCTGCATCCCTTGCTCCAGAGCGGGCAGGCCGCCTTCGGCCGTTAAAGTCACGTCGACTGGCGTCTCTGAACGGCGGGGTCGGGTGGAAAATGGACTGGCCGCTCTTAGCTTGCATTCGCGAATACAGGGCATTCGACAGCAGCTCGAAACTACAAATTTGTGAGCCGCCTTCATGCATCGATGCCGATTGCGCATCAATCGATCCAGGAATGATGTTGGACACGTAAACGGCTCTGCTCCACGAGTCCCGCTGAACGAAGGCTGCCGTTGCTCCTTGAGCACCGAGACGGGCCTCGACATCGGAGGATCGCCGTGGCTCAGGCAGGGCAAGCGCTCAAGCAGACCAAGGTCAGATACGTCATCCTGGCGCTGATCTTCCTCGCAACGACCTTCAACTACGTCGATCGCGCGACCCTGTCGGTCGCCGCCTCGTCGATGCGAACCGAATTCGGCTTCGACGCGATCACAATGGGCCTCGCCTTCTCGGCCTTCGGCTGGGCCTACACGGCGATGCAGATCCCAGGCGGCTGGGTGCTCGACAAGTACGGCGCTCGCCTCGTCTACGGCATCGGGCTGATCCTGTGGTCAGCCCTCACGATGATGCAGGGCCTCGTCCACGTTGTCTCCTTCACCTTCCTGGCGCTGTTCGCCCTGCGCTTTCTCATGGGCATCGCGGAGGCGCCGGCCTTCCCGGCCAACAGCCGCCTCACCGTGATGTGGTTCCCCACGAAGGAACGCGCTTTCGCGACCTCGATCTTCCAGTCCGCCCAGTACTTTGCGCTGGCCGTGTTCACCCCGGTCATGACGTGGATCCTGCACGCCCATAGCTGGCAGGCGATCTTCTATTGGGCTGGCGGCGTCGGCATCATCCTCGGCGTCGTGTGGCTGCTCTACGTCCACGAGCCGCGCCACCATCGAGGCGTGAACCAGGGTGAACTCGACTACATTGAAGCCGGTGGCGGCCTGCCGAACATGGGCGACAAGCGCGATCGCATCCGCTGGTCCGAGGTCAAGGCCCTCGTCAGCAACCGCATGATGATTGGCATCTATATCGGTCAGTTCTGCCTGACCACGATCACGTGGTTTTTCCTGACGTGGTTCCCGACCTACCTGCTCGAAGCGCGGGGCATGTCGATCCTTAAGGTCGGCCTCGTGGCGGCGATCCCGGCAATCTGCGGCTTCCTCGGCGGCCTCGCGGGCGGCCTATGGTCGGACTGGATGCTCCGGCGCGGCTTCAGCCTGACGACGGCGCGCAAGACGCCGATCATCGTCGGCCTATTGTTCTCCAGCACGATCGTGCTCGCCAACTACGTGCCGTCCGACGTGTTCGTGATCGTGGTGATGAGTGTCGCCTTCTTTGCCAAGGGCATCGGCAATCTCGGCTGGTGCATCGTCGGCGATGTCTCGCCAAAGCAGATCATGGGCGTCAGCGGCGGCATCTTCAATCTGTGCGGCAACCTCGCCAGCATCGTCACGCCGCTCGCCATCGGCATCATCGTGAAGGAGATGGGCTCCTTCGACCTCGCCCTCGTCTACATCGGTGTGGTCGCTCTGATTGGCGCCCTTTCCTACCTCGTCATCGTCGGGCCGCTGAACCGCCTGGAGATCCGCAGCGACGAGCGCGCCCCGGATGCCGAACCCGTCCTGTTGCGCGACGTCGGCACCGCCCGGGCCTGACCGCCCCAATCCCAAACTCTGGAGGACTTCATGGCTCAGGACACCGTCACCGGCATCCGCCTGCGCTCGGTCTACCTGCCGCTCAAGACCCCGATCAGCGACGCCAAGGTGCTGACCGGCCGGCAAAAGCCGATGACCGAGATTGTTATCCTGTTTTGCGAAGTCGAGACCTCGGACGGTCACCGCGGCCTCGGTATCAGCTACTCGAAGCGAGCCGGCGGGCCGGGGCAGTTCGCCCATGCCTGCGAAATAGCCCCCTCGCTCCTCGGGGAAGACCCGAGCGACATCGCCAAGGCTTGGGACAAGCTCGCCTGGGCCGGAGCCTCGGTGGGCCGCAGCGGCCTCGCCGTGCAGGCGATCGGCGCCTTCGACGTGGCCCTCTGGGACCTGAAGGCAAAGCGCGCCGGCCTCTCGCTCGCCAAGCTCCTCGGGGCGCAACGCGACAGCGTGCGCTGCTACAACACCTCCGGCGGGTTCCTGCACACCCCGCTGGAGGAGCTTCTGGTCAACACCGACCGCTCCCGTGAGAAGGGCATCGGCGGCATCAAGCTGAAGGTCGGGCAACCGGATTGGGCCCTCGACATCGAGCGGGTCTCCCGCGTTCGGGAACATCTTGGCGAGGCGTTCCCGCTGATGGTCGATGCCAACCAGCAATGGGATCGTCCGACCGCGATGCGGATGGGCCGGATCTTCGAGCAGTTCAACCTGATCTGGATCGAGGAGCCGCTCGATTGCTACGACGCCGCCGGCCACGCGTCTCTGGCCGCCGCCCTCGACACGCCGATCGCCACCGGCGAGATGCTGACGAGCGTGTCCGAACATTGGGACTTCATCCGCCAAAACGGCGCCGACTTCCTGATGCCGGACGCGCCCCGGGTCGGTGGCATCACGCCCTACCTGAAGGTGGCGACGCTGGCCGAGTTCGCCGGCATGACCATCGCCCCACACTTCTCGATGGAGCTGCACATCCACCTCGCGGCTGCCATGCAGCGGGAGCCGTGGGTGGAGCATTTCGAGTGGCTTGAGCCGCTATTCAACGAACGCCTTGAGCTGAAAGATGGGCGGATGCTGGTGCCGACGCGCCCTGGCCTCGGCATCAGCCTCAGCGAGCAGGCGTTGACCTGGACCCGGGAGCTCGCAGGGTTCGGAAGTCTCAGCTGATCGCTTCTTCGGGGTCCTCCTCAGTACCACTTGCCAGATCGGCACACCTTTCGTCGTCCGCTTCCGGGCAATAAAGCAAATTGTCTCAGACGACCGAATGGGGTCGGTAGCAGGCCGTCCGCTGTTCCAGCACATCTTCTCGGAACCGGTCACACGGCTTTCGGCCAGATCAGCCTGGCCGGATGGCACCCATCCCTGCTTTCGTGGTTCCCGCCGTTTTCTTAAAGCGGACGAAGACTTTCAACAGCCGACCCGAGCATCCCACGCCGACATCGTGAGATGGGCGACCGCCTCAAGTTCCTCTCGGGTTGCACCATCGCGGGCCTGAAGCGACATGCCGTTCTGCACCGTCAGCACAAAGCGTGCGAGCGCGGGAACGTCCACCGAGGCGCCGATCTCGCCGTCCGCAACCGCGCGATCAAGCCGCTCCTCGACTCTTCTCAGCCCGATGGCGCGGGCCGTCCGGACCAATTCACCAAGTTCCGCGTGTCCTTCGCTGCCGGCCGCCGAAAGCGTCACCATGCAACCGAGCGGCTCCATGCGTCCGCAGGAATCGGTCAGCGCAGCTGCTGAGTCGATCAGGAGCGCCTCGACGGCCGCGCGGGCGGTCGTTGCTGCGGCGAAGTTGGCCCAGGCTTTCGCCTCGTATTGCTCGCCGTAGTGGCGCAACGCCTCGGCGTAGAGGGCCTCCTTCGAGCCGAACGCCGCATAGAGGCTCGGCGAGCCAATCCCCATAGCTGCAGTAAGGTCGGAAATGGATGTCGCGGCAAAGCCCCGGCGCCAGAACAGTTGCATCGCCTGGCCGAGGGCCGCCTCACGGTCGAAGGCACGGGGTCGTCCGCGCCCGCGGACTGCAACAGCTGCGGTCGATGGCGGAGACAATTTCTGCATCGTTCGATCTATAAATCGCTTGACCCGAGCCGACAACGCATCTAGCCATTTCTGTGTCATCCATTACAGAAAGATCGGACCATGAGCGAATTGGCAGGCAAGCGTGCCCTGGTGACGGGCGCATCGCGCGGCATCGGCGCCGCCATTGCTCTGGCGCTCGCCGACCGGGGCGCGGACGTCGCCATCACCTACGAGCGATCCGCTGAACGGGCGGCCGGCGTCGTCCACACCATCGAGGCAAAGGGCCGCCGCGCCATCGCCATCCAGGCCGACAGCGCCGACGCGTCGGCGGTGAAGCGCTCGGTCGACGAAGCAACCGAGAGCCTCGGGGGGCTCGATATTCTCGTCAATAACGCCGGCATCGCCCGCGGTGGACCGTTTGCAGAGATGAGTCTCACCGACATCGATGCCATCCTCGACGTCAACGTCCGCTCGGTCGTGCTGGCGTCGCAGGCGGCCATCCCGCACCTCGCGGACGGCGGCCGGATCATCTCCATCGGCTCATGCCTCGGGGAGCGGGTCCCATTCCCTGGCGTGACGGTCTATTCCATGTCGAAATCGGCCTTGCTCTCGTTCACGCGAGGGCTGGCGCGTGAACTTGGTCCACGCGGCATCACCGTGAACCTCGTGCAGCCGGGATCGACCGACACCGACATGAACCCGGCGGATGGCGCTCAATCGGACCTGCAGCGGTCGATGACCGCCCTCGGCCACTACGGGAAGCCTGAAGATATAGCAGCCTCGGTGGCGTTCCTGGCGAGCCCGGCTGCGCGCCAGATCACCGGCACTGCCATCACGATCGATGGCGGCGCGAACGCCTGAGTCGGATCCGCGGATGTAGACCTACGTCTGACCTCGTACCGTCAGATCGTAAGATTCCGCTCCACAGTCATGCGGAGCGGCTTTCCTGCCCGATCCGTCGAAGCTGAGGCCGGCTGATACCAAGCCTCTGCCGTCATTGGGCAGGTGCCAAGGCAGTCCGCTTTCCCGCAGAGCATTCTCAGAAGCGGAAGTCCCGCTTTCGGCCGGATCCAGTCGGCCACTACGCGCTAAACGCGGTCGGCTCGCCCGCCTGAGCATGATTACCGCACTGGACAACCCGCGAAGACGTTCGTTCCGTTCCAGGGCTGGCAGTGGCGGGAGCCGCTCGCTTTCCATAGCTCGCGGGTCGTGACACTCACTACCCATGAGCAGCTTGCACAAATTGATCGGGACGGTCGCCCGCCGGCGTCATTCGCCGGTAACCGACTACGGTGTCACGCTGCTGTTGATCGGCGCCATGACCTTCGTTCGGTTCCTGGCTCCAGCCCATGTCGCTCCGTTCCTGCTGTACATTCCTGTCCTCATGGTCGTCACTCTGGCTTTCGGCTGGGGGGCCGGGACGCTGGCGCTCTCGTTGTCCACCTTGATCGCCGCGTGGTTCTACACGCGCGACGGGATACTCGGCGGCGTCGACGTCGCGCTGCTGGGTCAGTACGTGACGGTCGGTGCGACTATGGTGTGGATCTGCCACGCGTTGCGCCGCTCCGTCCTGCAGAATGAAGCTACGTTGGAGCGGCTCAACGCAGCGAACCACGTCCTCGTCGACAGGGAGGCGGCGCTGACCAGCGCCAACGCTGCGGCGCAGGCTGCTAAGGAAGCGGCCGAGCAGGCTAACACGGCAAAGAGCGATTTTCTGGCTAATATGAGCCATGAACTTCGCACACCGCTTTCCGCCATCATCGGCTACAGCGAGATGATGGGTGAGGAGATCGCGGACGGCTGCGATGCGTCGGACCTTGTGGCCGACATTGGCAAGGTCGAGCGCAACGCCCGTCACCTGCTCGGGCTCATCAACGACGTGCTGGACCTTTCCAAGGTCGAGAGCGGCAAGATGGAGGTCTACGCCGAGGATTTCGCGGTGGATGACATGCTGCGCGACGTCGCGAGTTCGGTCGCTACGCTGATCGGTAAGAAGGGTAATAAGCTGGAATTGCAGCTGGCACCCGAGCTGGGCCGGATGCATTCCGATCTGACCAAGACGCGGCAGGTGCTCTTCAATTTCCTGAGCAATGCAGCCAAGTTTACGGAAAGCGGGATTATCACGCTTGCCGCCTCGCGCACGACGGACGCCTCAGGTGTCGACCGGCTTTCGTTCGCCGTCTCTGATGCCGGGATAGGCATGACAGCTGAGCAGGTGTCACGCCTGTTCCGGCGTTTCGAGCAGGCCGATGCTTCCACGACGCGCAACTTCGGCGGGACCGGGCTTGGTCTTTCGCTCACGCGTTCCTTCGCCGACCTGCTCGCGGGGGTGGTCACAGTGTCCAGCGTCCCTGGCCAGGGCAGCACCTTTACGTTCACTGTGCCAGCGACTTTCGTTCCCCTAGCCGACGAGCAAGCATCGCCTGATCCAGACGTCATCGCAGACGACGAGGTGGGAGGCGATGTCATCTTGGTCATCGACGACGATACGGACCAACTTGCTCTCACCACGAGATTCCTTCATCGCGAGGGCTTCCAGGTACAGACAGCGGCGAACGGCAGGAGCGGGCTCGAACTCGCCCGGAGGCTGCGGCCGCGGGCCATCCTGCTGGACGTGATGATGCCGGGTGTGGATGGATGGTCCGTGCTAAGCCAGATCAAGGCGGACGAAAAGCTTGCGTCGATCCCGGTCGTGATGGTGACGTCCGTCGACCAGCGCAATCTTGCAGCGTCGCTTGGCGCCTCGGACTACATGCTAAAGCCGGTCGACTGGTCACGGTTCGGCAAGATCGTGAACCAGTTCAGGCTGGCGGAGACGGACCGGCGCGGCACCGTGCTGCTGGTCGAAGACGAGGCCGTGACCCGCATGGCGATGCGGTCCACCCTAGAGGAGGACGGCTGGTCGGTCGTGGAAGCCGCGAACGGTGAAGAAGGCCTGCAGCACGCGGCAGATACCAGGCCGGACGTCGTGATCGTCGACCTTAACATGCCTATCATGGACGGCTTCGGTTTCCTGGAGGGCGTTCGAGCCGTACCCGGCTGTTCGGACATCCCAGTGATTGTACTTACGGGTCGCGAATTCTCGGCGGACGACCGGAGGAAGCTTCGCGGCGCCAGCCAGATCCTCAATCGCGGCGACTTCGCATCGGCGACTTTGGCCGAAAGGCTGAAGGTACTTTCAGCTTGAGAAAGGCGAGGTCGGCGTAGCAGCATTAGCGTCGTGCCCACTTCGATGTCCGCTCTGGCGGCAGTTCTTCTTCGAAGCGGACGTTCTGCTTTCGGCCAGAAGTTGCCGAACTTGATCCCTCGGACTGCTTGGAAGCGGACACTCCAGTTGCGCGGGCAGTCATTTTAGAACAAAATACGAACATGCTACCGCGTGTAGCGGGCGCCTTTGCGGGCAGCGACATGTCACCTTCAAGTTCCGGCCGCACGCTATTCTTCTTCGAGAAGCCCTCGGCCATGCGGCAGTTGCAGCGCTTCTTCCGCTCGCCGAACACCGTCTGCGTGGCTGCGGAGGGGCACCTGCTGTCGGCCGAGGAGCCGGGTAGCATTCGGCCCGAGTGGAAGACCTGGCGCTTCGACGCGCTGCCAATCAAGCTCGCCACGATTCCGGTCAGCTGCGGCACGAACCGGTCCGGCCAATCGCACGAGCCAAAGATCGCCGCCATCCGGCAGGCGCTGAGTGGCGTCGAGCGCGTGATCATCGCCACCGACCCGGGGCGCGAGGGCTCCATGATCGCCTGGGAGGTGCTGGAGCACCTCGGCTGGCGCGGCCGGGTCGACCGGCTCAAGCTTGGCGCGCTCGACGACGTCTCAATCCGCCGCGCCTTCGCTGCCCTAGCCAAGGAACCGAGCTCGGGCGAGCGCGACTACGCTGCCTACCTCGAAGCGCTGTGCAGGCAGTATGAGGACTACCATCTCGGCCTGAACGGCACACGGGCCATCTCGCTGCGCCTGCGCCCGCCTGCTTTCCGGGAACCCTGGCGCTTCGGCGGGGTGCAGACGCCCACCCTGGCTATCCTCACCGACTTGGAGGAGCGTATCCGCTCCTTCGTGCCGCAGGACTTCTTCAAGGTCGCTTTGCGCCTGGGGACCCAATCCGGTGCCGAGCTGACCCTGTGGCACACACCCAAAGAGCGGATCTTCAACGCGGAGATCGCCGAGACGATCCGGACAGCTGCCGCGACGTGGTCGGGCCCCCTGACGGTTGAGCACAAGGATGTGCGACGCGCACCGCCCCGGCTCTTCTCGAAGGACACCCTCGCCCGGCGATGCGCCAAGCGGTTCGGCTGGGATCCCCAACACACAGCGGGCATCGCCCAGGACCTGTACGATCAGGGCTACCTCAGCTACCCGCGCACGGAGGCCGAGTACCTACCGGAGGGGCAGGCTGCTGATGCTGCAACGGTGATCGCCGCGATCGCCACCGTGCTGACCGACCTGCATAGCCTCATCGCGCGGGATCATGTGCCTGTGATCCGCCGTGGCATCAAAGGGCACTACGTCAAGGATCCGGGTGAGCATCACGCGATCGTGCCCTTGCGCAAGGTCCCTGATCGCAGCCGCCTCTCAGCCGATCAGTTCCGGTTGTGGGAGCTCGTCGCGAAAGCCTACCTGGCCGCGCACCTCCCCGACGGAATCGATGCTCGCACCAGCGTGACTGCCGAGGTACGGACGCCGGTTGGCCCGAAACGGTTTGCCGTCTCCGGCAACGTCATACGTGCGCCCGGGTGGCGTACGGTCTACGGCAGCGAGACGGAACTCGAAGCGGACGCCGTGCCCGGCAAGGCCAGGCGCGAGGGGGAGGCCATTTCCGCCCGCCTACCGGTTGTAAACGACGGTGAGGGCGCATCGGCAGTAACTGCTGACGTCGCTACCGCGATGACCGAGCCGCCGCGGCGGATCACACGAGGCGAGCTCCCGGTGGTGATGGGCCGATTGATCGATCAAGTGGATGATCCGATGGTCAAACGCGCCCTGGAGAACCCGGTCAACCCAAACGAGCCTAAGGGGCTCGGCACGGCCGCCACGCGCGATACGATCCTGCCTAAACTCTTGAAGAGTCGCTACATCACGCTGTCCAACGGCAAGGATCCAGCCATCGAAGTCACCGAGGTGGGGCTGGCGTTCATCACGGCGGTGCGACGCGTGTTCCCGGCCTACGGTGATCCGGTGGGGCGAGCGATGTTCGAGGCGGAGTTGGCAGAAATCGGTCGTGCCAAAACGCGCGCTGAGGCCATCCAGCGCGCCGACGCGTTTCAACATCGCACGCGGGCGCGTCTCGATGAGCTGATCGCCGTGATCTCGAACTCACCGGTGGTCAGCCTCGACCCAAGCCTGATCCCATACGGTCAGGCCGACAATCGGCCACCAACCTCGGCCATGCTGTCGTTCGCAGTGAGCTTGGCTGAGCGAAAGGGCGTGAAGCTGCCGCGCGGCTGCAAGAGCAGCATCAGCGTCTGCCGGGCCTTTCTGGACACCCATGCTGGGCCGCGCGCGCCTCAAAACGACGGCGTCAGCCAGCCCGGCCAACAGCGTGTTCCGAGCGCGGCGATGCTCAGCTACGCGCGCGGTCTGGCGGAGCAGCGGGGCATCACTTGTCCGACGGAGATCGAGACGAATTTCGACGCATGTCGTCGCTTCCTCGACGCACACGCCTCTCAGCCGCAGCAGCGGACGCCAGAGCCAAGCTCTGGAGGAGCGAGAGGCAACAAACCTGCCGACAGGGAAAAGCGGCGGGACAGGGGGGTCGAGATGCCGGGAAAGGCAACGACTCGGCGTCGTGCCTGAAGCGTCCGAACGCGGATGTCCGGGATCTCAGCTCTCGATCGTGAAGCCATGGATGGCTCGCGAAGTTTGTAACAGTTCATCGCGGATCTTGGAGCGGCGTCACGCGCCCTCAGCGGTCTGGGAGCGCAGCCAGCGTTTGCTCGCATGTGCGCCTGCTCGGCCGCGGCAATCCCCGCCTCACTGGTACGGCATGCCACAAAGCCAAACAGTTGCGGCAGCAGGTTTCGATCGCATGCTGCGCCGTGAAGACGGAATGACGCCCTCAAACCCGGCGCAACCCAAACGATGGTCCTCCACCGGCACGGCCAGCCGCCGCCCGCCACGAGGCTTTGGCCACGCGCCAACGCATAACTCTTGAGTATGCCTTAGAGCGCAAGCCGAAAGTTGCAGTTCAGCCCGCGCGCAGCGTGCTTCTGTACGACAAATGCGAGGCCGGTCATGGCGGCTTTACCGTCGGACCGCCTCTACGGCATCGTCCTGACCCAGCCACTCGCGCAGTTTGGTCCACCGCGGCCGTGTATTGCCGCCGCGGACTGCGATGCCCAGTGCTTTGCGCTGCCCGAGCAGTACAACCAACCGCTTGCCGCGGGTGACCCCTGTGTACAGGAGGTTCCGCGCCAGCATCGTCCAATGCTGCATGGCCAGCGGGATCACCACCGCCGGGTACTCCGAGCCCTGCGACTTGTGGATGGTCGTGGCGTAGGCCGGGACCAGCGTGTCGAGTTCACCGTATGGGTAGACCACCTCGCGGCCGTCGAAATCGACGATCACC
>NZ_JAKSYO010000108.1 GCF_022829635.1 Methylobacterium sp. E-066 | reverse complement strand
CCTCGCAGCAGTGGTCGAGGATGTCGGCGTAGGATTTGAAGACGCGGTTGCCGAGCCAGTTGTCGCGCATGAACTGCCACAGGTCCTCATCCTGAGCTTGTCGAAGGATCGACCGGGTTAAGTTCGGGGGCACGGGCCGGCAGGGGCAACAGGGTGATGTTGGCGGGCACTGCGAGTTTCTTGGTGGTGTGCCAGCCGGCCTGATCGAGCAGCAAGGCGGCCTGCGCGACGGGGGCGACGGCTTGTGCGATCTCTTCGAGGTGCAAGGCCATCGCCTCGGTGGTGCAGCGGGCCATGACGAGGCCGGCCCCTTTGCCAAGGGCGGGGCAGATCGCCCCTAAGATTTAGGCGGAGGCGGTGCGCTGGTCCTTGGAGGCCGAAGGGCGCGTGCCGCGTTTGGCCCAGCGCCGGGTGATCGTGTTCTTCTGGCCGACCCGGGCCTCATCGGCGAACCAGATCTCTATCAGCTTGCCGCCGACAGCCTGCGCGATCTCCGCCAGGCGGGCGGGGAAAGCTTTGTAAAAACCGGGATGGCGTCCGGGTCCTGGGCGTGGTGGCGCGCACGGGCGGAGAGCTTCCGATAGCCCATGCTCCGCAGGACCCGGCTCAGTGTCTGCTCGGACACCAAGACGCTGTAGTCCTCAAACAGGATCTGGGCGAGATCGACCAGTCGCCAGCGCACCACCCCGTGGGCAGCCGGCATCGGCCCCTGCTCGACCAGCGCGCGCAGCACCTCCTCCTGCTGCTCGGCGTTCAGGCGCGGGCGAGCCCCGGGCGCTTTACCGCCGATCAGCCCGTCCGGACCGGACGCGTTGAACGCCACGACCCAGTCCCGCACCGTCTGAAGCCCGACCCCGCCGAGCGCGGCAGCGGCCGAGCGCGAGCCGCCCGCGTAGATCGCCGACAAAGTCAGCAGGCGCCGTGTTTGTGCGGGATCGCGCGCACACTTGGCCAAGGCGCGCAGGCCCTCAGCGTCAAAGTCCGACCGCAGTGGCACCGGAGCAGCCATGACATCCTCCTCGGGCTCCAAACCCGGAGATGGAATCACCCCTCAGCCGCCGATGCTACCCCGTGAGTCCCCCTCAATGAGGGTTGGTATTAAGTATAACTTATGCAGACAGTGTTTTCGACCGATGGCCTGCATCCCCGGGACAGCTTCAAGCGCTGGCGGGAGGCGCTCGATGCAGATGGGAGCGGGGGCGTTGACCTAAGGCAACTCGACGATGCGCCGTTCCAGGCCAAGGTAGAGGCTAGCACCATAGGCCCTCTCCATATGATGCGCCTGACGCAAAGCGCTCTACGCACCGAGATCAGGAACCCCGCAGCCGCGCGTCAGGATCGCGAGGAAATGGTCACCGCGACCTTCAAACTCGCGGGCAGGTCAAACAGCTTCCAAGACAGTCGGGACGCCGTGTTGACGCCCGGCGATCTCTACATTCTCGACCACCGGCCTGCCGCGCTGACGACCACGGCAGGTGCCCAAGCCATGTTCCTGGAGCTGCCGCGTGAGCGCTTCGAGCGCGTGCTTGGATCGATCCGGCACTACACAGCCCTACCGGCAGGGGCAGAGCTGGCCTCCACTTCCCTGGCACGAACATTTTTCCGGGAGCTGATCCGCTTAGGCCCTCAGCGCCCGCCCGACTTTGCCGCCCAGATGGCGTCGGTCGGCGTCGACCTGATCGTGGCCAGCATCGCCGAGCGCTTGGCCAAAGAGGTGCCCCGGCCGCTGCACGGCACGGTCGTGGTCCAGCGGGCCAAAGCGTTCGTCAAGGCCAATTTCGGCGATCCGACCCTCGACCCGCCCCAACTCGCAGCCGCGGTCGGCGTGTCGCTGCGCCGGTTGCAGGAGCTGTTCCAAGAACGCGGCCAGCACATTTCGGACTGGATCTGGCAGCGCCGGCTGGAAGTCGCGGCCAAGCGCTTGGCCGACCCAGGCTGCGCCCACCTGCCGATCGGCCCCCTGGCGTATGGCTGCGGCTTTGCCAGCAAGGCCCACTTCTCCCGCCGCTTCAAGGAGCACCATGGCATGGCTCCCCGTGAGTATCGCCACGCAGCCTTCGGGCGCACCCTATAGATTTTCGTTAGCGCATGAGGCTGATTGCGACCCTTCTCGGTTTCGAGGCTTTCGACTCCGATTGTCGATAAAAAGACGGTTTCCCGACACACGTCGGCGGTAGGTACCGATCCCGAGCCGAAGTGTCTGATGACCCACGAACGACCGCTTTCGGGAAACGCCGACGGCGGCCTCTGCAGTATGCATGGGACAAGACTTTCCACACACATATGTCGATAAAATAATCGGATATCCGACGCAGAGCGCAATAGGATAAATGTCCGAGAAGAGTGGGCAGCGGAAGTTAGGTCGACGCCCGGAAGCGGACCTTCGGCTTTGCGCCCATCCCAGTCATTCAGCCCATTGCGGTGCGATCCCGTAAGCGGACCTTTCCGTGCGGCCATTCAGCGAGCCGCGAAAGGGCGGCTTACAGGAATACGAGCTCTCATCGGTAAGCCCGGATCGGGCGACGATCGCTTGCTTCAGGGCTCAGACTCATGTTTCGCAGTGGGTCGCTGTTATCAATCAAATAATTTCGCCGTAAGGGATTAAAGCGACATATCAAATCGTGAGGTAGAATAGGTTTGGGATCTGACAATCACACAAAGTGTGTTGCCAGTAAGCCATATCTCTCATAACTAGAATTCGGATAACAACGGATCTCTATTTTGCTCTGAGAGGTCACGCGCGACATGAAAAGGTTGTTCCTCGGCGTTGCCGCTACCCTGATGGCATCATCTGCGTTGGCGGCCGATCTGCCACGCCGTGCCCCGCCACCGGTGTTCACCCCCGTGCCGGTGTTCACTTGGACCGGTGCCTATTTCGGTATCAACGCCGGCTATGCCTACACCGAGTCGGACACCATCCGCACCGTGGGCATCGGCACCCTGCAGAACAACGTGAACAACCTGCTCCGCAGCCCGGCGGTCCGCCTGTCGCAGGACGGTTTCTCCGCCGGCGGCCAAGTCGGTTACAACTATCAGTTTACCCCGGGCTCCGGCATCGTGGTCGGCGTCGAAGCCGACGCGCAGTACATGGACCTGCAGCGGACCGGCGTGCAGTCGATCTTCCGCCCGGCCTTCAACCCCAACGTCCTGACCAACACCTATCGCACCGACCTCAGCTTCCTCGGCACGATCCGTGGGCGTGTCGGCTACGCCTTCGATCGGGTGTTCGTGTACGGCACCGGCGGCTTCGCTTATGGCGACGTGACCCAGCGCGTCGGTTTCCAGACCGCCGCGCCGCTGACCTATTTCGGTAGCCGCTCGCGGCTCGACACCGGCTACGCCTATGGCGGCGGCATCGAGTACGCCTTGCCCACCGACTCGTTCCTGAACTTCTTCCGATCGAACGCCGTGACGATGAAGGCAGAGTACATCTGCTACGACCTCGGCAGCCACAATCTCCTCGTCGGTTCCGTCGGCGGCCCCGGCGTCGGCTACATCTCCCGCTTCCGGACGGAAGGCGGCATTGCCCGTGCCGGCCTGAACTTCAAGTTCGGCTCGTACTAGGGCCGGGACAAGGTACGCCTCGGCGCCCCCGCCGAGGCGATTGCAGCAGGCGGGCGAGGGACTGGTCCTCTTCATTGCCTCTCTGCGGCGAACGGTTCGACAACTCAAACTGACTTCCGGATCCCCAGCCCGATCAGACTGGCCGGGAGGTCGGTACCACCCTGGGAGCACCCGCTCCCGGGGTGTTTTTTGTTCTGCCTTGAGCCAGCAGCCGACGATCGCGTTCGGGGCCGTCGCACGCCCGTCACGCCATGGTGGCCGCTGTCCAATACTTGGTCTCGCAGTGGATCGGCGTCGAAGCGTCACCCATTTGGAAATTGGATTAAGTTACTGATATCAATTCTGAATTTAATTGCCAGGTGGGATCAATTTTTGCTCTTAGAACAAAGATTTAGCTGCATTCATTCCGGGACCACGCCTCGGCGCCGATCCACATCGAGTAAGGCATAAGGAGCGTCGCATCTCTGTGTCTCGCCTAAAGATCCCTCAACGTGACACAGCCGGGTTGGCTCGGTTCGCCGTCTCGGTTCTACGGCTCCGGAAGAAGAGCAAGCCGGCGACCGCCATCAGGACGAGGGCACCTTGGACGCCGAGGGCCTCCCCGCTACCGTTGAAGCCGAGGTCTGCGACGATGGTCGGCACGCCGTCATCGTGCACTGAGACCAGTGCCTGCTCCTGCAACTCCTGGATCGCAGCCCCGACGAGCTTCAGTCCCATCAGGAATAGGAATGCCGAGGTCATCCTGAAGATCGGCCGCAGCGGCAATTTCAGCGCGAGCCACTGCATCGCGGCGAACAGGGCCACGAGTGCGAGCGCCGCCGCGCCGAGGCCTCCGAACAGCGACCCGTCCCAGCCGCCAGCGGTCCTGGCCAGGGCGTGCAGGAACAGCACCGTCTCCGCCCCCTCGCGGAACACAGCCAGGAAGGCGATCCCGGCGAGGGACAGCACGGTCCCGGCCCCGAGCGCCTGCCCAGCCAGACGGTTGAGGTCGGCCTGCCAGGCCTTCGGGTCCTGCCGCAGGAACAGCCAGCCGCTCATGTAAAACATCAGACCAGCCGCCAGCAGCATGACACCGGCCTCGATCAGATCGTTGTGGTTGCCGTCGTAGTAGGTCTCGAAAACCCACGCCATCCCGAGACTGGCTAGCACCGCGGCTCCGGCGCCAATATAGATCGGGGCGATCCGGTGGGCGGCATCGGCGCGCCTCATGAAGGCCGCCAGCGCAGCGATCACCAGCAGGGCTTCCAGGCCCTCCCGGAACAGGATCGTGAAGGCCTGAACGAACGTCGAACCATTGTCCATGAGAAACCTATTCCGCTTCCGCGGATCATACGGACGACGCGGAACACTGCTAGCATAATCTTTTGCGTTACTTCTAAGAAGCAGGCTAAAACCGCGACACTTATGGCGTTGATGGCGCCTGCCGTGCGATCGCTGATCGCGACACGGTCGCGCGGCCGCGCGCGCGGCGTGCGGCAAGAGCGAACATCGCGGCCGTTGCGAGCATCGCGGCGTCGAACCCAAGGAATATCGGGTCGCCCGCAATCGCGGCCCGCCCGCGGAACAGGATATCAGCGGTCGGCACGGCGAGGTAGAGGGCGGCCGCACAGGTCAGCGCCTCGTGCCATCGGCGGGCCCGCGGCCGCAGCAGGGCCGCGAGCGCGATCACGATCCAACCGGCAAAAAAGAGCCTTACCTCCCACCCCGCCCGATCCGCAAGTTCGGTCGGCAGGAGGCGGTTGGCGAGGAAATAGCAGGCGATCGCCGCCGGTAGCCCGACGATCGTACCGACGTTCAGCGTGTCGACGACGTGCAGACCCCGAGACAGCGGGTCGCGAGTCTTTGGGGCCCGTGCCATCGTCCAGAGGATGAGGCCCGTGGCAACCGTGGCGCAACCCAAGAGACCCGACAGGAAGAAGAGCACGCGCAGGGCCGGATCGGCGAAGTGCGCCTCGTGGAGCCCGACCATCACGGCATGGATCCGCGTCGCGGGCTTGGCCGGGACGGTTCGCGCGCGGACCGTGCCGGTGGCGGCCTCGATGCTGACCTGCGGATGGAGATGGGCGAGTCCATGCGGCTCCTCGAAGATCGCCAGCACCGTCGCGTTCGCATCGCGCGGATGGGTGACCGTGACCCGGTCCAGCAGCTGCGGCGTCTCCGCCACGACCCGCCGGACGATCGGCCCGAGCGGAGGAAGCGCGGCCGGGCGGCCGGCCGCGTCCTGGGGCGGCAGGATCTGTCCGGACTCGGCGAAGTAGCGCTGGCTGTCGCCGCGATACGCCGCGGTCACGCCCCAGGGCATGTACAGCAGGGCCAGCGTCACCAGTCCGCTATAGGTGATCATCAGATGGAAGGGCAGCGCCAGCACGCCCGCAACGTTGTGCGCGTCCAACCATCCGCGCTGCGCAGAGCGGTCTCGGCGGAAGGTGAAGAAGTCTTTGACGATGCGGCGATGGGTGACGATCCCCGAGATCAGCGCGACCAGCATGGTCATCGAGCAGGCGCCGACGAGCCAGCGCCCCCACAGGGGCGGCAAGCTCAGCTCGAAGTGGAAGCGGTAGAGGAAGTCGCCGCCGCGCGTTTCGCGCACCCTCGCTGGCGCGCCGGTCTCGGGATCCAGGAGGGCATGGCCCGTCGGCGGGCCCGGCCGGGAGCGCCAGTACAGCTCGATCACAGGAAACTCGGGTCGCGGCATGCCGATCGACCAGCCGGTCGCGTCGCCGGCGTGTTCCGCGAGGTAGCGGGCACCGCGTTCGGCGGCCCGCGCCAGCGCGTCCGGGCCGGGCTCGGCGGTCGCGGCGAGTTCGGGGCGCATCCAGCGCGAGATGTCGGTTCGGTAGTAGCTCGCCGTCCCGGTGACGAAGATCGCGAACAGCACCCAGCCGACCACGAGCCCTGACCACGCGTGCAACCACGCCATCGACTGTCGGACGCTGCCCCTCATCGGAGTGATCCGCCTGACGCCCCGGCGCCTACCACCGGTAGCTCAGGCTCGCCAGAACCGTGCGCGGGTTGCCGTAGTAACAGGACCCGAGGGTGTCGCAGGTACCGACATAGACCTTGTCGAAGAGGTTCGTGGCGTTGATCGCCAGGGTCGCCCCCGCCCAGGCCGCGTTCAGGCGGGCGAGGTCGTAGCGCAGGGTCGCGTCGAACAGGGTGTAGGACGGGATGCGGATGGTGTTGGCCAGATCGCCGAAGTGATCGCCGAAGAAGCGCACGCCGCCGCCGACGGTGAGGCCCAGCAGCGGGCCGGCCGGGACGCTGTAGGTCGCGAAGAGTGCAGTCTGGTTGTAGGGCGTCACCGGGATTCGCGCGCCGATCCGCGGTGCGGTCGGGCCGGTGCCGGTCCGCGTGATGCGGGCGTCGAGGTAGCTGTAGGCGGCGGCGATGTCGAAGCCCTCGAAGGCGGTCACCCGCGCCTCGGCCTCGAACCCTTCCGCGCGTACGCCGCCGACCTGCGCCTGGAAGCCGGAGGTGGTGGGTACCAACACGTTCTGCTGGTCGATCGAGAAGCCGGCCAGGGTGAACAGGCTCGCGGTGCCGAAAGGCTGGTACTTCACGCCGCCCTCGATCTGGTCGCCGGTGGTCGGCCGGAACGGAGTCGAGCCGGCGCCGAGCGCAGTCGGCGGGACGATGCCGTTGTAGCCGGTGCCGACCGCGGGCTGGAACAGCGTCGAGTAGCTCACGTAAGGGCTGATTCCGGCCTCGAACTCGTAGAGCAGCCCGGCCCGGTAGGTGAAGGCGCGGTCGGTCTGCTCGATGCGCGTGTTGCTGACCTGCTGGAGCGTGGTGCTCGTCACGGTGTCGTGGCGTCCGCTCAAAAGCAGCACCCAGCGGTCGAGCCGGATCTGGTCCTGCGCGTAGGCGCCGACCTGCTCCAGGTTCTGGCGGATGCGGGCCGTGATCGGCGGCAGCGGCTGGAAGCCGCGGTAGGCCGGGGCGAAGACGTCAAGGCTCGTGGTCAGGGCGTTGCGGGTGGCGAAGCCGAGGTCGAAGGTGCGTACATCGAGGCCGAACAGGAACGTATGTGCGAGCGGACCGGTCACCGCGTTCAGGACAAGCTGGTTGTCCATCGTGAAGGCGTTGACGTTGTCGTCGAAGCGCACGGCCCGGCGGGTGACGTTGCGGAAATCGGTGACTGCGCCGGCCGCGTTCGTCGGGAAGCCGAAGCCGCGCACTACCGGCAGGTCGACGTTGACGCCGGAGTAGCGCAGGTTCTGCCGGAAGGTGACCGCTTCGTCGAAATGATGCTCGAACTGGTAGCCGATGCCGAACTGCTCGCGACGGAAATCGTCGTAGCCGGGCTCGCCGAGGAAGGTCGAGCGGCGGATGCGGCCGTTCGGGTTCGGGGTGAGCGTGCCTTGGGAAGGCAAGAACTGAAGCGACTTCGAATCGTCCTTGATGTAGTAGCCGAGCACGGTGAGCTGCGTCGCCGCATCGGGCCGGAACGTGACGCTCGGCGCGATGAAGGCGCGGTCGTCGTTCACGGTATCGACGATCGTGTCCGAGAGCCGGCCGAGACCGACGACGCGGTAGAGCACCGTCTTCTCCGGATCGACGGGGCCGGTCACGTCGAAGGCGCCGACGAGGCGTCCGTAGCTGCCGCCCTGCACCAAAACCTCGCGGTAGGGCACGTCGAGGGGCTTCTTGCTGACGAAGTTGACGAGTCCGCCGGGCGGGGACTGCCCGTAAAGCACGGAGGCCGCTCCCTTGAGCACCTCCACCCGCTCGACTCCGTAGGTCTCGTAGCGGGACCACGCGTAGGTGCCTTTCGGCAATTGCAGGCCGTCGAGATACTCCGGCACGTCGAAGCCGCGGACCTTGATCCAGTCATAGCGCGGATCGCCGCCGAAGCGCTCGACCTGCACGCCGGCGGTGTAGCGCAGTGCCTCGCTCGGATTCTGTGCGCCGGTCGCCCGGATCTGATCGGCGGTGACGACGCTAATCGACTGCGGCGTCTCGATGAGCGCGGTATCGGTCTTGGTGCCCGTGGCGCTACGCTTGGCCGTGAAGCCGCGCACCGGGCCGTTCGCCCGCTCGCCGGCGGAACCGCCGACGCCCGGCGGACCGGACGCGGTGCCGCCCTGGGCCCCGACCACCGAGATCTCTTCGAGGGTGACCTGAGCCGGGTCGGGTTGCGCCACGGCGACCGCGACCATCGACGCGAGCGCGCTCGTGGACACCAGGCACAGCGAACCCGTTCGACAGATGATCCTGGACGTCCACATGAAATTCGAGCCCCGGGCGGCCGGTCGACCGCAGACGTCGATGCTCCTTCACGGAGTCGTGAGGACCGTCATACGCTCCGGTCTCGCCCACAACAATGATCGATACTTTCGGGATAAACGCGATTCCGTTCGATCGAGTTTAGTGTTGTTCTAAGCTTTCAGATCGATGTCGTTCGCGCGGCGGCCAAGGCGCTCGGCGGCATGCCGAAACGCTTCCTGAACAGCGTCGCGAAGTGCGGAGCGGTATATCCGACGCTCTGAGCGACTTCCCCGACGGTCGCCTCGCGGCTGGCGAGCATCCGATAGGCCGATTGCAGACGCCGCTCCTGAAGGACGGCATAGGGCGTCATGCCGTAGACGATCCGGAAGCCGCGGTTGAGCTTGGCCGGCGTCAGTCCGACGCGCCGGGCCACCGTGTCGAAGTCCGGCACGGCGTCGAGGCGTTCCAATATCAGCGCGCTGGCCGCCTCGACGCGCCCGCGATCCACGATCGTGAGTGCGCGAGTGGGCCCTCCGGGCTCAGCCGGTCCCTCGGCCTCGAAGACGAGGGCGAGGAGTTCGAGGGCCTTGGCCGCCTGATACAGGGGCTGTCCCGCCGGGCCCGCTGCGGCGAGGATCTGCGATGCCACCGCCTGCACCGTCGCGTCGGCCGGACGCCCCTCGAAAACGAAACCGCGCTCCACGGAGAGCCGCGCCATCGCAGATGCGATGGCGCCCAGGCTCGCTTTGGCGTGGTTGGGATCGACCCGAACGTGGACGCTGCTCAACGGCTGACCCGCCGGGACGGTCTGGTCCCTGTCGATCTCCCGCTCGGTGAAGCCGACGAGTAGGGCCGGCGCTTCAATCGTGATCGCGGGCAGGTCGGCAACCTGGAAGCGGGTTTGCCCGCGCAGGAAGACGACAACGCGCAGGCCCGTGCCCACCGGCACCGTCGTCCGGAACGGCTCCCCGAACGTCGTCTCGTTTGTGAAGACGCTCAGCCACCCACCGAGGTGATGCGCGACCGTGCTGGCCGGACGCTGAAAGACGTTATTGGATGAATCGGCCAAAGACATATAGCCGATTTGTAGAGCAAAACTTGTTCATGGTCGACAATTGATCGGAGTTTAAAATTATAATAATTCCAATCCATAGTATTTCGGCGGAAAACAATGTGTCGAGAGCGTCGTCGAGGGCGTTCGCGCCTAATCTCGAGACACACCAGCCAGCCATGACCGTCCGGGCTATCCTCATCCAGTTCGGCATCGGCGCGAAGACGGAGATTCCCATATTCCGAATTGGCTCTGCATACATTGGCCCTATGCGAGCGTTTTAAATTATCCGGCTGGCAAGCCTTAATTATCTATGTCCGCTTTCGGGACGCTTTTATAGCTTCTGGACTGACTGGAATGGGCGCGAAGCGGTTATGCGTTGCGATCCGAGCGAACATCCGGGTTCTCGATTTAGCTTCCTGAAAGCGGACCGGCAGAAAGCCACCCAACCCTGTCGTAAGTCCTCGTCGATCAAGCTGGCTTAGAGCGGACCTTCCTGCCTTCTGCAATGGGCCCAGGCTGTGTGAAAACGCGCTGATCTGTTAGTGTAAATCCTGATCTTGGGAGGTCGGGATGAAGCGTTTCATTGCAGGCGAGGATCGTCAGCAGATCACACTGCTTCCCGACTGTCTGGACGACTACATCACTGCGG
>NZ_JAKSYO010000103.1 GCF_022829635.1 Methylobacterium sp. E-066 | reverse complement strand
CGACACGGCAGCAATCGGCATACCGAACCAGTACTCTCGCCTTGAACCAGACCCTACACATGGATTCCTGTAGATCTTGCTTACAGAACTAGGGCGCTCTGTCACGATTTTGTGGCACCAACAGGCCTGGAATTGTTGGGGGGCCTTTTCCTGAAGCCGGGTTCCCCTCTCCCGACCCCTGCTGACGCACGGGCCACCCTCCCCCGCAGAGGGGGGAGGGAGACGCGCTTGGGTCCGGCCGTTGCTTCCATCCGGCAACGATGTGTGAACGTCGTAGCCCACACGGGAGATGGGACCCGGAGCGGCCTGCACAACGGGACCCGTGAACACCTCAAGCCGTGCAGGAGAGAGCGCCCGCATCTCCTACGGACGATGCCGCGACGAAGTCTGCCAGGCAGACCTGTGTCAGTCGCCGGATCGCTGATCCCGGAACGTTGCCGCGCCCTGACCTTCGTAAGGGCGGCAAGGTTCTGAAGGCTCCGAGCCGGTCATCTTCGGCTCCGTTGATATTCGCTCTCTGGCGACTTGAGGCGAGCGCCGTGTCCGCGCTCAGATCCCGATGCTCGCCGCACCGGCTTCCGCGGCCTGGGTGACGGTCGCACCGTTGCGCAGCGCCATCGCGATGGCGGTGGAGGCCGTGTCGACGGCGCCCGCGCGATCCTCGCCGTAATCGTACATGCTGTTGGTCTGAGAGCCCAACCGGGCGTGGAAATTGTCCGGGAAGTTCTTGTTCATCCGCTGCTTCAGCAGGTTGGTCGCGGCATGGTAATCGCCCTCGAAACCGGCCGATTGATAAGCCGAGCCGCCATCGTAGGTCCCGCCCTCCTTGTCGGCGGCAGCTTTGCGGTTCTTGTGGTCGATCGTTTGCGAGAACAGGAGACCGATAATCTTGGCCATAAGCCATCGGAAGGCGTTCATGTCGGTCCTCGATGATAGCGACGGCGGAAGCACTTCAGGTCTGTACCACGCATTGCCCGAACGCCGCGGCTTTGTTCAGGATGCTCGGTGTCACCACCGTTCTTCTGAGATGAGCGCGCCGCTGCCGTCAAAAGTTCCCCGCCAGCCCTTGCCGTGCAGGCGGACCGTCACGCAGGTCTGATCGGTGCCGGAGCCGGCCTTGATCCGGGCCTCGACCTGACCGAGGCGCTCCTGGCGCTTGAGCACGGCCATGCTGACGCCCAGGCACGAGGCCAGTTCGCGGGGATCGACGATCCAATCGCCTTGGTGACCGAGATCGAGCCGCACGGAAGATCTTCCTTGTGCTCGGTTGCCTATACGGGCTCGGAACCGATGCTAGAGCCGCCGGCGCCCGAGGGGAAGCCGGACCCGGCCCGGGACGATCGAGGCTTGCGTCAGCGCCGGGCCGCGTGCCGGTGACGGGAGGCCCGGTGGTGATGAGCTCGTCCCGCATGGCGCCGGGCCTGGACCCGGGGCGGCGCCACCGGTGGTTGGGCGACGGGCACGCCGTCATGCTCCGCGATGACCTGGCGGGCCCGCTCGACGCTCATGTCGCAGGCGCTGGTCATGCCCTGAAGGGCGCCGAGGGCGCGATTGTATTCGGGAAGATTGGTGCAGCCGGGAACGCCCCAGGCCCACGCCGTGGCGGGGGCCACCATGAGCGTCACCAGGGCCAGCACGGCGGCGCGCGCCGTGCGGATCGAAACCCTGATCCTATCCGGATCGACACGCGCACCCATGGAAACCTCTCGACCCACTCGAAGGGTCAACCCGCAGCGGGACGCTTGGTGCGGTCACGATGGGGTTACGGGCTAGGTGCCGATCGGATCGGGATTGACGGTCCGGCGCAACGCGTCGGACCGTCGTGTCTGCGGTCGGGGAGGCTTTAGAAGTCCATGCCGCCCATGCCACCCATGCCGCCGCCGCCCGGCATGGCCGGGGCTTCCTTGCGCGGCAGCTCGGAGATCATCGCCTCGGTGGTCACCAGCAGGCCAGCGACCGAAGCCGCGCCCTGGAGCGCCGCCCGGACGACCTTGGACGGATCGACGATGCCGGCCTGGAGCATGTCGACATACTCCTCGGTCTGGGCGTTGAAGCCGTAGGTCGGCGAGGCGTTGGCCAGGATGTTGCCGACCACGATCGAGCCCTCGACGCCCGAATTGGACGCGATCTGACGGATCGGGGCCTCAAGCGCCTTCAGCACGATCTTGATGCCGGCCTGGACGTCGGGGTTTTCGTTCGAGAGACCCTGAACGGCCGCCTTGGCGCGCAGCAGCGCGGTGCCGCCGCCCGGGACGATACCCTCTTCCACCGCAGCGCGGGTGGCGTGGAGAGCGTCGTCGACGCGGTCCTTCTTCTCCTTGACCTCGACCTCGGTCGAGCCGCCGACGCGGATCACCGCGACGCCGCCCGCGAGCTTGGCCAGACGCTCCTGGAGCTTCTCACGGTCGTAGTCCGAGCTGGTCTCCTCGATCTGCGCCTTGATCTGCGAGATCCGGCCCTCGATGTCCGACTTCTCGCCGATGCCGTCGATGATCGTGGTGGTCTCCTTCTCGATCCGCACGCGCTTGGCGCGGCCGAGCATGTCGAGCGTGACGTTCTCGAGCTTGATGCCGAGATCCTCGGCGATCATCTGACCCTTGGTCAGGATCGCGATGTCCTCGAGCATCGCCTTGCGGCGATCGCCGAAGCCCGGCGCCTTCACGGCCGCGACCTTCAGGCCGCCGCGCAGCTTGTTCACCACGAGGGTGGCGAGCGCCTCGCCCTCGATGTCCTCGGCGATGATCAGCAGCGGCTTGCCGGTCTGGACCACGGCCTCAAGGACAGGGAGCATGGCTTGAAGAGAAGACAGCTTCTTCTCGTGGATCAGGATGTACGGATCCTCGAGATCGGCGACCATCTTCTCCGCGTTGGTGATGAAGTACGGGGAGAGGTAGCCGCGATCGAACTGCATGCCCTCGACGACGTCGAGCTCGGTCTCGGCGGTCTTGGCCTCCTCGACCGTGATCACGCCCTCGTTGCCGACCTTCTGCATCGCGTGGGCGATCATCTCGCCGATCTCCTTGTCGCCGTTGGCGGAGATCGTGCCGACCTGGGCGATCTCCTCCGAGGAGGCGACCTTGCGGGAGCGCTCGCTGATGTCCTTCACGACCGCGGCGACCGCGAGGTCGATGCCGCGCTTCAGGTCCATCGGGTTCATGCCGGCGGCGACGTACTTGACGCCCTCGCGGACGATGGAGGCGGCCAGCACGGTGGCGGTGGTGGTGCCGTCACCGGCGATGTCGCTCGACTTCGAGGCTACTTCGCGCACCATCTGGGCGCCCATGTTCTCGAACTTGTCGGCGAGCTCGATCTCCTTGGCGACGGTGACGCCGTCCTTGGTGATCCGCGGGGCGCCGAAGCTCTTCTCGATCACGACGTTGCGGCCCTTGGGACCGAGCGTGACCTTCACAGCGCTGGCGAGCAGCTCGACGCCGCGCAGCATCTTCTCACGGGCATCGACGGAAAAACGAACGTCTTTGGCTGACATGGACAATCTCTTCTGTTGTCGTTCGGCCCCGAGGCGCGCCGGTGCGGGCGCATCGAAGGGCTTGAGGAGCGTTGGTCTGGGTGGACGCCCTTAGGCGACGACGCCCATGATGTCGGATTCCTTCATGATCAGGAGGTCCTGACCGTCGATCTTGACCTCGGTGCCGGACCACTTGCCGAACAGCACGCGATCGCCGGGCTTCACCTCCAGCGGATTGATCTTGCCGGCCTCGTCCCGGGCGCCGGGACCGACGGCGACGACCTCACCCTCCTGCGGCTTCTCCTTGACCGTATCGGGGATGATGATCCCACCCTTGGTCTTCTCCTCGCCCTCGATGCGGCGGAGCACCACGCGGTCGTGCAGCGGGCGAAACTTCATGTTTGGCATCCTGTTCGTCCCGCCTGTGGGCCTCGCGTCGACATGACGGAGCCCATGCGGGAAAGGCGGCGGCGGACCGAATCGTCCGCGCCGGGTCGGCCGCTGTCTTAGCACTCAATGCGCAAGAGTGCTAACGCGTCTCACGGTCGATGGGCCGCAGAGGGGATTTTTCGGGACAGGTCCGTCGTGTTTGGACCGACCGCGATTCGAAGGTGGTCGCTCCAACGCTTCGACCCGGATACTCACCTTGGACCTGGCATCCGTCCGGGCGGGACGCCGCGGCTAGCAGCGTCAGTATCCACTTTTATACACCAGACTAGCATCACGAAAAACCGCGCCTCAGCGGCGACCGGCATCGAATGTCTCGCCCGGCGCGTTTCACGATTGTGATTATCTCGCCGATGCGCTAGAGAACATAAATCGATCTTTGGCCAGATATTCGGCCGTCTCGCCTCAACAGGGCGAGCGCTCTGCATCTCTCCCAGTTTCGACGACCATGGATGGGCGCATGCTCAGGCACGCGCTTGCCCTCTTCGATCGTCTAGAGCTTGCCGCCTCTACAGTGCAGATGCGGCTTGATCTGGATCTTTGTTACAGCACGGTGATTTCGGCGGTCCGGATTCCGGTTTGCGCATCGTGCTCTGAAGCAGTTGGAATATTTATGAGCATCGGCACCGTTAAGTGGTTCAACGAGACCAAGGGCTTCGGCTTCATCCAGCCTGACGACGGCGGCAAGGACGTGTTCGTGCACATCTCGGCTGTCGAGCGCGCCGGCATGCGCAACCTGATCGAGGGTCAGAAGCTCTCCTACGAGCTGGAAACCGACCGTCGCAGCGGCAAGCAGTCCGCCGGCAGCCTCCAGGCCGCCTGAACCGCGCGCCTCTTTCGAGGATGCGTTTCGAAGCCGTTCCCTGTGTGGAGCGGCTTCTTCTGTTTCTGACACCCGCGCTGCGGCGCCCGAGGAGTGTACGTGGGTCAATTCAAAGAAACGCAGCTTTCCGATCGTCTCGAGGCCGGTGCGAAGGCCAAGGAGGAGCGGCTGGCTCAGTTCCGTGCACGCCCCCCGGCGGATGACCCGGCCGTCCTCGCCCGGCAGGCCGAGCGCCAGGCCGTTGTCGAGGCCCGCGAGGTGCGGGTGAGCGAGCGGGAAACGGCCCGCGCCGCCGCCGAGGCGATCCGCACCGCGGAAGAACTCGCGGAGCAGGAGCGCGCGGCGGCCGAGATCGTCCGTCAGGCCGCCGAGAAGGTCGAGCGGCAGGCCGCTTTGGCCGCCGAGCAGAAGGCGACCCGCGACGCCCGCTTCGCCGCCCGCAAGGCCAAGGTAAAGCGGTAACGCATCGTCCCGAAACCTGTCTGTCCCACCCTCTCCCTCATCCTGAGGTGGCGACGCACAGCGGCGCCCTCGAAGGAGCCCTCCAGGGATCGCAGGGGTCTCTGGAGGGCTCCTTCGAGGCCCAGCGATCTTGGATCGCCGGGCGCCTCAGGATGAGGGGGTTGGGTTGGATGACCCTCCAGGCGGCCCGCGCCGACAGGCCGTTCGTTTTCTTTTACGCGCCCTCCGGCGGAAAAAACCGGTTCGGCGGGCGCGGCAGGCCGAGATGGTCGCGTAGGGTCGTGCCGGCATAGTCGCGCCGGAACAGGCCGCGCCGCTGCAGTTCCGGCACCAGCCGGTCGACCACGTCGTCGAGCCCTTCGGGCACGAACGGGAACATCACGTTGAAGCCGTCGCAGCCGCGACCCTCCAGCCATTCCTCCATCCGGTCGGCGACCTGCGCGGGCGTCCCCACGAAATGGAGCCCGGCATAGGCGCCGACCTTGCGGGCGAGGTCGCGCACGGTGGCGCCGGTGCGGCGGGCGTAGTCGAGGAGTTGCGCCTGGCTGCTCTTGCTGGCGTTGGTCTCGGGGATCTCCGGCAGGGGCGCGTCGAGATCGAAGCCCGAGGCGTCGACCCCGAGCCGCACCGACAGGTTGGCGAGGCCACTGTCGGGATGGACCAGATCGTCGAGGCGCGCCCGCTTGGCCTGCGCCTCGGCCTCGGTCTCGCCCAGGATCACCAGGGCGCCGGGCAGGATTTTCAGGTGATCGGGATCCCGCCCCAGGGCCGGCATCCGGCCCTTCACGTCGGCGTAGTAGGCCTGCGCGGCCTCCAGAGTGGGGCTGGCGCCGAACACCATCTCGGCGGTGGCGGCCGCGATCTGCTTTCCGGCCTCGGAGGCGCCGGCCTGGACGATCACCGGCCAGCCCTGCACCGGCCGGGCGATGTTGAGCGGTCCCTTCACCTTCAGGAACTCGCCCGTGTGGTCGAGGACGTGGAGCTTGTCCGGATCGAAGAACAGGCCGCTCTCCGGATCCATCAGGAAGGCGTCGTCGGCCCAGGAATCCCACAGGCCGGTGACCACGTCGTAGAACTCGCGCGCCCGGGCGTAGCGCACGGCGTGGTCGAGATGCGCGTCGCGGCCGAAGTTCAGCGCCTCGTCCGGGTTGCCCGAGGTGACGAGGTTCCAGCCGGCCCGGCCCTTCGAGATGTGGTCGAGGGAGGCGAACTTCCGGGCCACATGGTAGGGCTCGTTGTAGGTGGTCGACGCCGTGGCGATCAGCCCGATCCGCGACGTGAGCGCGGCGAGCGCCGGCAGCAGCGTCAGCGGATCGAACGAGGTCACGGTGGCCGAGCGGCGGAGCGCCGCCACCGGCATGTTCATCACCGCCAGATGGTCGGCCATGAAGAAGGCGTCGAACTTCGCCGCCTCCAGCCGCCGGGCGAACTGCGTCAGGTGCTCGAAGTTGAAGTTCGCGTCCGGGTAGCCGCCGGGATAGCGCCACCAGGCCGTGTGGATCCCCACCGGGCGCATGAACGCGCCGAGATGCAGCTGGCGGTCTCGACTCATGGCTCTGCCCGATTCATGGCTGCGCTCCGCAGGTGCTCACGGGTGCTTGTGGATCGGGTCGACCCAGTGGACGGATTCGGGCCGCTCCACCGGCTCGACATCGGGGATGTTGACCACCACGGCCTCGTTGTCCGAGCGCACCAGCACGCAATGCAGGGGCTCGTCCGTGGAGGCGTTGATCTCCTGGTGCGGCACGAAAGGCGGCACGAAGATGAAATCCCCCGGCCCGGCCTCGGCCACATATTCGAGCCGCTCGCCCCAGCGCATCCGGGCGCGGCCTGAGACCACGTAGATCACGCTCTCCAGGGCGCCGTGGTGGTGCACGCCGGTCTTGGCGTCGGGCTGGATCGCCACCGTGCCGGCCCAGATCTTCTGGGCGCCGACCCGGGCGGCGTTGACCGCCGCCTGCCGGAACATGCCGGGGGTCTGCGCGGTGTTGCTGTCGAGCTGGTCGCCCGGGATCACGCGCACGCCGTCATGCTTCCAGCGCGGCGCCTCGGATGCCCCCTCCCCTGCCCCGTGATCGTGATCATGGTCGTGGGTATGGCCGTCGCCGGTGTCGTGCATCGTCAGGACCTCTGATCCGGGGGACCGCCCATCATTGCACCGCCGTGAGGGCTTCGGAAAACCCCGTGTCGAAGATCGCAGCCGCCTGCGGGGCGCGCGCCTTCGGGATCAGGCCGGCGCGGACGTAGAGATCGATGGTGCGCTGCTCGTCGGCGATCACGTCGGCGTCGATCGGCACGGTCCGGTAGCCGGCCCGGCTGAACCAGCGCAAAGGCACCGCCTCCGGCAGCCCGATCAGCTTCGACCAGACCTTTGCGTAGGGCGCCGGGTCCTTGAGCGCCCAGGCCCGGGCCTTCGCAAGGCGCGCGGCGAAATCGGCGAGCAGGGGCCGCTTGTCCGTCAGGGCGCTGTCGCGCGCCACCGCGAAGGTGAGGCCGGGGGTGATGCCGTTGCCGTCCCGGACCACCCGGACCAGGCCGGCGACTTCCGCCGCCGAGGTGTAGGGCTCCCAGGTCGCCCAGGCATCGACGGCCCCGGAGGCGAGGGCGATCTTGGCATCGGCCGGCGGCAGGAAGCTGAACACGACGCTGTCGAAGGGCAGCCCCGCCTCCTCCAGGGCGGCCAGCACCACCTGGTGGCCGATGGAGCCGCGGTTGGTGGCGATGCGCTTGCCCTTGAGATCCGCCACGCTGCGGATCGGCGAATCCGGCGTCACCAGGATCACCAGCCCGTCCTGCCGGTTGCGGAACGCCATGAACGCCTTCACCGGCACCCCGGCGGCGGCCGCGAAGGTGAAGGGCGCGTCGCCGACGCCGCCCGCATCGATCGCCCCGGCGTTCAACGCCTCAAGCAAGGGGGCTGCCGCCGGGAACTCGCTCCACTCGAGCCGGTAGGACAGGCCGTCGAGGACGCCCGCCGCCTCCATCAGGGCGCGGGCATTGCCGCGCTGGTCGCCCATCCGCAGCACGTCTTCCGCCCGGGCCGGCCCGACGGCCAGCAGGGCGAGAACCCAAAACAACGCGGCGCGCATCAGGCGGCCTCAGAAGCGCGGCCGCGGGCCGCAAGCGCCGCCTTGAAGGCCGGCAGCAGGTCCCGGCCGTACTGGATGGCGTCCTCCAGCGGATCGAAGCCGCGGATCAGGAAGGTGCGCACCCCGAGGTCGTGATAGTCGAGCAGCGCGTCGGCCACCTGCTCGGGCGTCCCGACCAGGGCGGTGGAATTGCCCGCCGCCCCGGTCTCGGCCGCGATGGCGGTGAACAGCCGCTTGTCGAGGCGCGAGCCGGCGGCGGCGGCCGCCAGCAGCCGGCGCGAGCCCTCGTTCTGCGGCGCGGCGGCCGCGCCGAGGCCCCTGGCCGCCCGGGCGGCGCGGGTCCGGGCCAGGATGTCTTCCGCCCTTGCCCAGGCCCGCTCCTCGGTCTCGGCCAGGATCGGCCGGACCGACAGGCTGAAGCGGGGCTTGCGCCCATGCGGCGCGGCGGCGTCCCGGACCTGCCCGATCAACTCCCGGACCTGGGCCTGGGTCTCGCCCCACAGGGCGTAGGTGTCGGCGTGGCGGCCGGCCACCGCCAGAGCCGCCGGCGAGGCGCCACCGAAATAGACCGGGATGGCGTCGACCGGCTTCACCTCGGAGAAGCCGCGCTCCACCCGGTAGAACGTGCCCGCGTAGTCGAACGGCGCGATGGCGGTCCAGCTCTGGCGGGCGATGTCCAGGAATTCCTGGGTGCGGGCGTAGCGCTCATCCTTGGTCAGGTGATCGCCGTCCTGGGCAAGCTCCCGGTCGTCGCCGCCGCTGATGACGTGGATCGCGACCCGGCCGCCGGTGAGCTGGTCCAGCGTCGCGAATTGCCGGGCTGCCACGGTCGGCGCCGTGAAGCCGGTGCGGTGGGCGATCATCAGCCCGAGCCGCTCGGTGACCGCGGCGACCTGGGCGGCGAGCAGCAGGGCATCCGGCGACGTCGCATGGAACGCCACCAGCACCCGGTCGAACCCGCCCCATTCATGCGCTTGCGCCAGGAGCTTCAGGTAGTCCCGGTCGATGGACGGACCCTCGGCCGGGTGGATCTCGGAGCTGTGGCGGGGGGCGACGAAGCCGATGAACTCGACGGCCTCCGGGGGCAGCAGGCTCATGAAAGATCTCCGTGTCGGATTATCGGGCGTCGAGGGTGGCCTTGCCGGCGGCGACCCGCACCGCGTCAGCCTGCGGCCAGTGGATGCGCGCGCACAGGACGTCGCGCAGGTGCCGCTCCAGCGGGTTCGCCCGCGTCAGCGCGGCGTTGCCGCAGAGCTCCACGGCGCGCTGGACCACGGCGATCGCGTTCTCGGTGGCGGTGAGCTTCACGAAGCCGGCCTCCTGCGGCAGCGGCGGCCGGCCCGCATCGACCTCGTCCGCCAGCCCGGCGACCAGGCGGGCATTGACGGCGAGCAGGCGCTCGTTCTCGCCGACCGCCTCCTGGAAGCGCGGCAGGCTGGCGAGCGGGGCCCCGAGGCTACCGGGCTTGCGCTCACGTAGGTAGCCGACGAACCAATCCTGCGCGGCGCCGGCCACGCCGTCGTAGAGGGCGGCCAGGAGGGTGCAGCTCCAGGCCTGCTGGACCGGATCCGGCCGCTGCCAGCCCTCCGGCGGGCGCAGATCGACGGCGTAGGCGGCCGGGATCGGCACCGCCTCGAAGACCACGTCGTGACTCGCCGAAGAGCGCAGGCCGAGATGGTCCCAGGTCTCTTCGATGCGAAGGCCGTTCGCAGCGAAGGGCACCAGCACGTTGCCGATCCGCGGGTTCTCTTCGTCGGTTCGGACGAAGACGACCCCGTAGGCGAGCCCCGGCGCGCCGGTGGAGTAGATCTTTCGCCCGGTGATGCGCCAGAGATCACCGTCGCGCCGGGCGATGGTCTCGGGCACCCCGCCCCGCGACGGCGTCCCCAGTTCCGGCTCGACCCGTAGGGCGTTGATCAGCGCCCCCGTCTCCACGGCCGCCCTGCCGACCGCGTCGGCGACGGCGCGCGGCCAAGCCGAGTCCGCCCGGTGGATCACAGCGTGCTGGAGATACTGCATCGCCAGCACCAGGGCGGTCGCCGGACAGCCGGCCCCGAGGGTGCGGACCACCGCGGCGGCCCGGGCCAGCCCGGCCCCGCCGCCGCCCAGCCGCCGCGGTACGGTGAGCGCCAGGAGCCCGGCCTCGCGCAGCGCCGCAATGTTGTCGTGCGGGAAGGTGCCGGCCCGGTCATGCCCGGCCGCGCGGCCCGCAAAGGTCTCGGCCAGGCTGCGGACGATGTCGGGCGGCGGGACGGCGACAGTCATGGCGGGCAAACGAGGCGCATTTGGGGGGCTGCGAGAATTGCCGCGATCGTCCGCCCGGAGCCGGACAGCGTCAACGAAAGCGTTTTTCGAAAATTGCGGGGGCGACAGATGAAGACTTCGCCGCAAGCGGCGGAATACGAGAAGGACATGACTGTCGGCTCGCGAATCGCGAGCGATCTCTCTTTTCGAGCCGAAGGATGTCTCGCAGCGGACCGCGGGCCAGCATCCTCCCGGCCCCATCAAGCAAGCGAACGTCCTTTTCCGGATGGCCGAAAGTTGAGAACGCGCTTTCGTTGACTTGGCCGCACCGCGCTTGAATCCTGATGCGCCCATTTGGCGATGGATCAGCGGCCGAATGCGCGCCTGCTGCCGGCCCGCCCGATGCGGGACCAGACGACAGGACGGATCCGATGACCCAGCTCCACACCGTTGCCGAGTCCTGGCTGCCGCCTGCGCCGCCCCGCGCGGACCTGTCGGTCACGCCGCTGGGCGTGCATGTCGGCGCCGAGATCGCCGGCCTCGACCTCGCCGTCCCCCTGGACGACGAAACGCGCGACACCATCGCGGCGGCCCTGGCCCAATACGGCGTGGTGTTCTTCCGCGGCCAGAACCTGACCCCGGAGCAGCACATCGCGCTGGCCGAGCGGTTCGGGCGGATCGACGTGAACCGGTTCTTCAAGGCGGTGGACGGCTATCCGGAGATCGCCGAGGTGCGCAAGGAGGCGCATCAGGCGGCCAATATCGGCGGCCAATGGCACACCGACCATTCCTACGATGCCGAGCCCGCCAAGGGCTCGATCCTGTACGCCCGGGCGGTGCCGCGGGTCGGCGGAGACACCCTGTTCGCCAGCATGTACACGGCCTACGACGCCCTCTCCGACGGGCTGAAGGCGACGCTGGCCTCCTTACGAGCGGTGCATTCGAGCCGCCACGTCTTCGGGGCGGCCAGCCGCGCGCTGGCGAGCAGCGATCTCAAGGGCCGCATCCTGAACCCGGAGGCCGCCACCCAGGACGCCGTGCACCCGGTGGTGATCACGCATCCGGATTCCGGCCGCAAGGCGCTCTACGTGAACCCGAACTTCACCCTGCGGATCGAGGGCTGGACCGAGGCCGAATCCGCCGCGCTGCTCGGCTACCTGTACGAGCATGCGAGGCGGCCCGAATTCGCCTACCGGTTCCAATGGCGCGTGGGCTCGCTCGCCTTCTGGGACAACCGCGCGACCTGGCACCTCGCCCTCAACGACTATCACGGCGAGCGCCGGCTGATGCACCGGATCACCATCGCGGGCGAGGCGCTGAACTGAGGCCTACACCAGAGGCTAGAACACAAAAAACCGGCCGGACCTTTCGGGGTCCGGCCGGTCTTCGTGTTGGAACATGCCCCGTCGCGGTCCGGCTCAGTGCCGCGGCAGGGTGTGGAGCGCCTTCAGGAACACGTCGACGTCGGACTTGGTGTTGTAGAAGGCCAGCGACGCCCGCACCGACTGGTCGACCCCGAACCGGCGCAGGGCCGGCAGGGCGCAGTGATGGCCCGAGCGCACCGCGATGCCGTGCGCGTCGAGGTGGTGGGCCACCGCCTCGTTCTCCTGTCCCTCGATCACGAAGGACATCACGCTCGCCTTCTCGCGGGCCGTGCCGATCAGGCGCAGGCCCTTCACCTCGGCGAGACCGCCCTGCGCATACTCCAGCAGGTCGTGCTCGTAGGCGGCGATCGCCGGCAGGCCGATGCTCTCCAGATAGTCGAGCGCCGCGCCGAGGCCGACCGCACCCGCGATGTCCGGCGTGCCCGCCTCGAACTTCTCCGGAGCGCCCTTGTAGACGGTCCGGGTGAAGGTGACGTCCTCGATCATGTGCCCGCCGCCCTGCCAGGGCGGCATCGCCGCGAGCAGATGCGTCTTGCCGTAGAGCGCCCCCACCCCGGTCGGCCCGAACACCTTGTGGCCGGAGAAGACCAGGAAGTCGGCGTCGAGGGACTGCACGTCGAGCGGCATGTGCGGCGAGGATTGCGCCGCATCGACCAGCACCGGCACCCCGTAGGCGTGGGCGAGCGCGATGATCTCCCGCACCGGATTCACGGTGCCGAGCGCGTTCGCCACATGAGTGATCGAGACGATCTTCGTGCGGCCCGAGAGCAGGGCCGCATATTGCTCGAAGATGATCTCGCCCCGGTCGTTGACCGGGATCACCCGCAGCGTCGCCCCGGTCGCCTGGGCCAGCAGCTGCCACGGCACGATGTTGGCGTGGTGCTCGATGGTCGAGACGATGATCTCGTCGCCCGCGCCGATATTGGCCCGGCCGTAGGAATTGGCGACGAGGTTGATCGCCTCCGTGGTGCCGCGCAGGAAGACGATGTCGTCCTTCGACGGTGCATTGAGGAAGCGGCGCACCGCCTCGCGGCCGCCCTCGAACAGGTCCGTGGAGCGCGCCGCCAGGGTGTGGGCGGCCCGGTGGATGTTCGAGTTGTGCCGCCCGTAGAACTCGGAGGTCGCGTCGATCACGGCCTGCGGCTTATGGGTGGTGGCGGCGTTGTCGAGCCAGACCAGCGGGTGGCCGTTGACGCTCTGGTGCAGGGCCGGAAAATCCCGGCGGACATGCTCCACGTCGAACGGCGCCGCCGCCGGGCTCGACCCCTGGGCGTTGAGCCGCGGGGCGGGACCCGGATAGCGGGCGGGCTCGACCCGGGGGCTCGCCGGCGCCTTGCGGGCCGGGCCGGGGCCGGCATTCAGGAAGTAGTAGTCGGACACCGGAGCCTCCGGCGCCCGGGACAGGTGCCCGGTCCGCGCGAAGCTCTCCTGGGCGACGTCGCCGCCCGGCCGGGACGGGTCGGCCGGCACCAGCTGGGGAGCGACCGCATGCGCGAAGGCATTGGCGCGGGGGTGATCCCCGGCGACCTGGCGGTGCAGGTCGGAACCGCCCGGAAAGGCCACCGGCGCACTCGGAAACCCGAAATCCGGCAGGACCGGGCGCGGGCTCGCCGGATGGACCGGCGGGATCGCGGCGGTGTCGAAGAAGGCCGGGCTCGCCGGGGCGAGGTTCGGCACTGTCGGGCCGCTGAGGCCCGGCACGCCGAGGGCGGGCCCGCCGAACGAGCGGGCCGCCAGCGCCGAGGCGTCCGGTTGCAGGCCGGAGGGTTGCCCCCCGGTCGGCACCGAGGGGACACCCGTGGCCGCGCTCGGGAACGGGGCGCCGCCCGGTCCCTGAGGCAGGCCTTCGAGGGCCTGCGGGACCTGGGGTCCCGCGGGCAGCGTCGGGGCGAGGGGCTGGCTCGCGGCCTGCCCCTGCTGGTAGATCTCACGGGCGAGGCGCCCGATGAGATCCGAGTGGGCGAGCTCGGCCGGGCTCGCCTCCGGTCGACCGAAGGCCAGTCCCTCAGGCATAGTCATGGTAGTTGCCGAGGAGGACGTTATCGAGGCGGGCGATCGCGTCCTCGACCAGCACGGCGGCCGAGAAGTAGCGGGTCACCAGGTGCGAGGCGATCGAGTGGTCGTTGGTGCCCGCGTAGCGCACCGACAGGCCGGGCTCGATCTCGCCGGTCACGCCGGTCTTCTGCAGGCCGACCACGCCCTGCTCGCCCTCGCCGACGCGCAGCAGCAGGATCGAGGTGGTCTCGGCACCGGTCACCGGATCGATGTCGATCGGCAGCTTGTCGCTCGGCACCAGCGGGACGCCGCGCCAGGTGATGAACGGCGCGCCGAACAGATGGACGACGACCGGCGGCACGCCGCGGCGGGTGGCCTCACGGCCGAAGGCCGCGATGGCGCGCGGATGCGCGACGAAGAAGGCTGGCTTCTTCCAGACCAGGGTCAGCAGCTCGTCGAGATCGTCCGGGGTGGGCGGGCCGCCGCGGGTGGGGATGCGCTGGCGCGGGCCGACCTCGTTCAGCAGGCCGAACTGCGAGTTGTTGAGCAGCTCCCATTCCTCGCGCTCCTTCACCGCGTCGACGGTGAGGCGGATCTGCTCGCGGAGCTGGTCGATCTCGTTCGAGTAGAGGTCGGTGACGCGAGTATGGGTGTTGAGGATCGTCTGGATTGTCGAGAGGTGATACTCGCGCGGGTGGGATTCGTAGTCGACGAAGGTGGTCGGCAGGCGCGGCTCGCCGGTATGGACCGCCAGCAGCTCGATGCCCTGCTCGCCATGGGAGCTGGTATGGCCCTTCAGCCGCTCCTGCTCGTCGCGGTACTGTGCGATCTTGGCGCGGATCTCGTCGTTCTCGAGGGCGTCCGGATCGAGGGTCAGCAGGGTGACCGCCGAGAGCGCCTTGACGGCCGGGGCGGGCGCGCCGGCGCCGAGGAGGTCGCCGTCGCCGAAATAGTCGCCGCGGGTGGCCAGGCCCTGGCGCAGGCGGCCCTTGTACGGGCCCGAGAAGGTCAGCTCGACCGTGCCGTCAGCGACGACGGTCAGGCTGCGGGCGCCGGCGCCCTCCTCGTGGATGATCTTGCCGGCTTTGTGCTTGCTCTCGGTGAAGCGCTCGGCGATCTTTGCCAGCTCCGCATCGCCCAGACGGCTGAACAGCGGCACCGCCCGCAGGGAGGCGGAGCGGATCGCCCGATCCTTGTTCTCGGTGACGAAATCGACGCGGCCGGGGCGGGCCAGGACGACGGCACGCCGGTTGACGCGGTAGACGCCGCCGGCGACATCCACGAAGGGCAGGAGCCGAAGGAGCCAGCGCGGCGTGTTGGCCGCGTTCTGGACCGACGTGACGGTGGCTGTCGCAAGATTGCGTGCCGCCGTGGCGCTCACGCTCAGACCCGGTCCACTCATCGTGTGTCCTCTTTCTTTTCGATTACAGGCGCGCCGCATCGGCCCGCGACTCGGCGGGCCGCCACGCAGCAATGCGGGCCGGGCGCAAGGTGAGATGGATGCCGGCAGGACCGAATGGCCGCGCCGTTCTTCATGGGATCCGCTTTGTCGTGCAGCCGCAAAGTCGTCGGCCAGCGCGACACTGCTCACCGCTTCGGTGAACCAGCACAGCCAAGGTAGGCTTTGATTCTGCGCTAGGTCAACGAAACGATTTTTCTTATTTATCGGCGTTTCGTGGAAGGCCTCGCTCTAAAACGCAGATATCGTAGAACGAAGCCGGCGCAATGCCCTATCATGAGAGAATGGACTTCTAATCAAATCGCCAATCCCTGCGTATCGGCAACGCTAGACTCGAAGAAAAATTTTCCTTGCTTGGATCAGATTCCGGCTTGGATCAGATCCCGTCCCCGAAGCCGAAGGACTGGTCCATGCTCCGCGCCGGCTGTTCCTCGTCCGCGGCGAGGCGCGACACCACCCGGGCCGGCACGCCCGCCACGGTGGTGTGGGGCGGCACGTCGTGCAGCACGACGGCGGCGGCGGCGACCTTGGCCCCCTCGCCGACCCGGATATTGCCCAGCACCTTGGCCCCGACGCTGAGCAGGACCCCGCGCTCGACCTTCGGGTGCCGGTCGCCGCTCTCCTTGCCGTTGCCGCCCAGCGTCACCGACTGGAGGATCGACACGTCGTCGGCCACCACCGCGGTCTCGCCGATGACGACCCCGGTGGCGTGGTCGATGAACACCCCGGAGCCGATCCGGGCGGCCGGGTGGATGTCGCAACCGAACACCTCCGAGATGCGGCTCTGGACATGCAGGCTCAGCGTCGCCCGGCCCTGGTGCCAGAGCCAGTGGGCGACCCGGTAGGCTTCGAGGGCGGCCAAGCCCTTGTAGAACAGGAACGGGTCGAGGTAGCGCCGGCAGGTCGGATCGCGCTCGCGGATGGCGATCAGGTCGCGCGCCGCGTTCGCCCCGGCATGGGGATCGGCCTCGAAGGCGGACAGGCAGAGGTCGCGCATCGACAGCCGCGCGAGGTCGCCGTCGCCCAGGCGGTGGGCGAGGCGGTACGCGAAGGCCTGGGCGAGGCTGCGCTGGTCCAGGATCGTCGCCTGGACGATCCCGGCATAGAGCGGCTCCTCGACCAGGACGGCCTCGGCCTCGGCGCGGAGTTCGGCCCACAGGTCGCCCTCGTCGGTGCCGCGGCTGGTGGCGCGCGGCGACGGGATTGCGGCTGAGGACGTCACGTCCGGCGGACCCGGCGACGGATCCCGATCGTGGGCGTCATCACTGCACCAGCTGAAACAGGTCGGCGAGGTAGCGTTCCAGCGTCTCGTGGCCCTCGAACTTCACGTCGACCGTGGCCGAATGGCCGTGCTGCTGGTGGATGCCGACGATCCGCCCCCTGGCGTGGCGCCAGATCCCTAAAATCTCCGCGAGGTCGAGCCGTTGGAACACCACCTGATCACCTTGCGCCATCGTCGCTGAACCTTTCGCGCTGTCGTCCCTGCGAGAGCCGATCGTGCCGGCCTGATTCCGGTGTCCGAAGGCGGCTCGGCGAGCCGCCGAGCCCTCCCAAGAAAGCCCTTCCGTTTGCTCGGCACCGGAGGAGAAGGTTTCGTTCGCGGATTGCTCCAGAAAGAGCATGATCTTCACTAAGCCACTGAACTTGCTCGATAATTGCTGGTTCAACGGCGTTTGGCATGGCTTGTTCCCGAAAGCCCCGAGGGCTAACCCGATGGCGGGGGGCCGCCGGAGCGGCCTTCCGAGTCGCGCTACGAGACCACGACACGGGACCTCCATGAGCACCTATCTTCCGCCGCTCGCGGGCGGCCTGCTGATCGGCCTGTCCGCCGCCATGCTCCTGCTGCTGAACGGCCGGATCGCCGGGATCAGCGGCCTGGTCGCCGGGCTCGGCCGGCCGGGGGGCGCGCGCTGGCTCGCCGACGCCGCCTTCCTGCTCGGTCTGGTGCTCGGGCCGCCGGCCTTCGCGCTGCTGGCCGGACACTGGCCGGAGATGCGGATCGCCGCGGGCCTGCCGGTCCTGGCGCTCGCCGGCCTGCTGGTCGGGTTCGGCACCCGGCTCGGCTCCGGCTGCACCTCCGGGCACGGGGTGTGCGGGCTCGCCCGGCTGTCGCCGCGCTCGATCGCGGCGGTGCTGGTCTTCCTCGCCACCGGCATGCTGACGGTGGCCGCGGTCCGGGTGCTCGCATGAGCGCGCGCCTACGCATCCTGGCGGCTTTGGCCGCCGGCCTCACCTTCGGGCTCGGCCTGGCGCTCTCGGGCATGCTCAACCCGGCCCGGGTTCGCGGCTTCCTCGACGTGGCCGGCGCCTGGGATCCCAGCCTGGTCTTCGTCCTCGGGGGCGCCGTCACGGTGTCGGGGCTCGGTTTCCTCCTGAGCCGGCGCCTCCCCGGCCCGGTGCTGGAGACCCGGTTCGACCTGCCGACCCGGCGCCGGATCGATGCGCCCCTGATCCTCGGCGCCGCCCTGTTCGGGATCGGCTGGGGCCTCTCGGGCTTCTGCCCCGGCCCCGCGGTGGCGGCCCTGTCCACGGGGGCGGTCCCGGTCCTGGTTTTCGTCGTGGCGATGCTGATCGGCATGGCGCTCCACGGCCTGCTTCCGGCCGCACCGGCGGGAAGCCGGCGGGGCGTCAGCCCCCCGGCCTGACCGGCGCCTCGCTGCCCTTTGATGCGCCCCTCAGAGGCTTTCGATCCATCTCCGCCTGACCGAGACGGAGTCGGACATCCAGGCCGTGACGATCCGGCGTGGGGCGTCGCTGAGAATGAAGCCGAACCGGCGCTTGAAAGCGCGTCGGAAGGTCCGCTCATCCGAGAAGCCGACCGTGTCGGCGATCCGGAATATCCGGGCCGGCCCCGCCCCCTCCTTGATCAGCAGGCGCATGGCGTACATCAGGCGGCGGTCGCGGATGTAGGAGATGATGCCGTTTGGTGCGAACTGCCGGTACAGGGTCGAGCGCGACAGGCCGAGCCGCTCGGCGATCAGCGCCGGCGTGAGCTTCGGGTTGCCGAGTTCCGCCTCGATGAACCGGCGGACCCGGATCCGCACGTCCGGGTTCGGGGAGGCACTTCCGTCGTCCTGGCCACGCAACCAAGTCGCGCAGCGTTGGATGATCGCCGACGAGGCCGACAGGGCCTCGCGCCGGTCCAAAAGGTCGCCGCAGGCCACGACGTTGGCGACGAAATTATGGACCAGGCGCCCGAACGGGTCGCCATCGTGGTCGAGGGGGCGGCCGTGCAGGGCATCCGGGCGGCAGCCCTGCTTCTCCAGCAAGACGCGCGGAATCAGCACGTTGGTCGCATCGACGGCATCCGCGACGATGCGCACGGGCTGGGCCAAGTCGAAGACGATGCACTGGACCTCGGTGACCGGCCGGGTGCTGCGGTCGGTCTCGACGAGGCTCTGCCCCCGCTGGTAGAATTGCAGAAGGATGTGATCGATCCCCTGCCGGCGGATCGTTTCCTCCGACCGTTCGAGGATGTGCGCCGGCGCGACCACGTCGCCGACGATCATTTCGCCGAGGTGATAGCTCCGCATCGCGATCGGGACGCTGAGGTCGGTCTCCGGCCCAGGCTGTGTGAAAACGCGCTGATCTGTTAGTGTAAATCCTGATCTTGGGAGGTCGGGATGAAGCGTTTCATTGCAGGCGAGGATCGTCAGCAGATCACACTGCTTCCCGACTGTCTGGACGACTACATCACTGCGG
>NZ_JAKSYO010000131.1 GCF_022829635.1 Methylobacterium sp. E-066 | reverse complement strand
ACCGGTGGCTGCAGCCGTTCCTTGCGGGACTGTCGCATCCGGCGCGTCGGGCTATGTGCCCGCTCTACGTGAGCGGTCTGATCGGCTTGGGTGACCGCAAGAGCGTCCAGCCGATGGCGGCGCGGGCCGAGGGTGTGCCCTATGATCGGCTGCACCACTTCATCGCCGCCGGGATCTGGGATGAGGCTCCGCTTCAGCGGGCTCTTCTCGGCGAGGCCGATCGCCTCGTCGGTGGTGCGGATGCGATCTTGGTCATCGACGACACCGCTCTGCCGAAGAAGGGCAACCGCTCGGTTGGGGTCGCACCGCAATACGCCACGACGCTGGGCAAGACCGCCAACTGCCAGACACTGGTGTCGCTCACGTTGGCGCGTGGCGAAGTGCCCGTAGCAGTCGGCTTGGCGCTGTTCCTGCCCGAGACCTGGACGGGCGACCCGGATCGGATGGTATCGGCCGGCGTACCCGATGGCCTACGCGCGGCCCGCACCAAACTGGAGATCGCGGTTGCGGAGATCGACCGGGTTCGGGAGGCTGGCGTGCGCTTCGGCTGCGTGCTGGCCGATGCAGGGTATGGGTCCGCCCCGTTCCGGCAAGCCCTGAGCGCGCGTGGCCTGAGTTGGGCTGTCGGGATCTCAGGACGCAACAAGGTCTACCCGGCCGACGTGACGATGATCTTCCCCGTCGCGGGGCGGGGGCGACCGCGCAAGCGTCATGTGCCGGATCAGGTCTCGATCGCGGCGGAGACGATCCTGGCAGACATGAGCGGCCGATTGGTGACCTGGCGGCGCGGCACCAAAGGCCGGCTGCGGGCTCGCTTCTGCGCGCTGCGCGTCCGGATGGCCGATGGCCCGACCCAGCGGATCGGCGCGATGGGCAATCAGCATCTGCCCGGCGACGAGGTCTGGCTGGTGCGCGAGGAGCGAGGCTCGGGCGAGCGTAAATACTACCTCTCGAACCTGCCGGCCGAGGCAACGCTCAAGCAGCTGGCCGCAACGATCAAGGCGCGCTGGATCTGCGAGCAGGCGCACCAGCAGATGAAAGAGGAACTCGGCCTCGACCACTTCGAGGGCCGATCCTGGACCGGGCTGCATCGGCACGCGCTGATGACCATGATGGCCTATGCCTTCCTGCAATCCCGGCGCCTCGCAGCGGCGGGGCGGAAAAAAAAGAATCGCCTGCCCGCCGCCCCAGCCATCGATGCCGGCGATCCGCCAAGCCATCCTGGATCACCTCAGTCAGGGTCGCGTCGATCAGCAGGGCCGGGGCGCTCCACGAGGACCGCACGGTGTCGAGGGACCTGCGGTCGAGGGTGCGAGTAGCGGTCTCTTCGTCGTATCGGAGCGACAGGCGGCCGGCCGCGTCGGCGTCGCCGGCCAGGAAGGCCCGCAGCTCGCGCCAGATCCCGGCGAGCATCTTCACATCCTGGTTGTGCTGCCCGACCGAGGCGGCGCTCGCCTTGCGGGTCTTCGGGTCCATGCCCGGCGTGATGCCTGGGTCTCGCAGCCGGTCCCATTCGAGCTTATAGGCACCGCCGGCAGCCGCGGCGGTCACGCCGTGGCGCAGCAGGATCGCGCGCTGCAGCGGCCCGTCGTCCTCATGGTCGCGTAGGGCTCGCAGCAGGTTCGCCCGCGCCGCTTCGAGGTCGTTGGCCGCGTTGGTGAAGATCACGTCCGTGTAGTGCGGCTCGACCGGCGCGCGCTCGATCGCGTCGAGGGACATGCGGGCGGGCTTGTCGGGGAGGGCACCCATGGTCAGGCCCTCGTCGATCACCAGGGCGTCGGGCGCCGGGATCGCGCCGGGGCGGGCCTGAAACAGCAAGGCGTGCGGCGCCAGCCAGACCGGGGCGTTGGCTTGGCGTTGGCGCTCCATCCCGCAGCGGTCGTGAAACCGGCAGTACAGCTTCTGCCCGTCGACCTTCTTCTCGCACACGGTCGAGGGGATCGGCCGGACGGCGGCCTTCGCATCCTCCATCGCCGGGATGTCGAGACACATCGCCAGGTCAGGCGCATCCGGATCCGGTGAGGTGTACCCCCTGTAGACCCGAGCCTCGACGCCCTCGGCCGCGAACCGCTCGGCCAGTTCGGCGAGCAGGCTGTGCATCGGCGCGGCGTAGACGATGCTGGTGCCGGCCTAGACGGTGACGGCGCCGATCGTCAGCCGCGCGGCCGGCATGACCGACCGACTGGCCACCGACATCAACGGCGCGTTCGGCCCTGCCGTCAGCCCGCAGGCCGCCACCGACACCTTCGCGGCCATGCGCCAGGTCCCGAACCAAGCCATCGGCGCGGCTGTGGACGGCGCTCAGGCGCCCGTGAGCGCCCGGCCGGTCCTCGGCATGATCGACGACCGCCTACAGACGGCCCGGGGTGCCGAGGAGACCGTGCTCCGGCGAGCCCGAGATATGCTCGCCCATACCGATCCAGAGACCGGCTGGACGACCATCGCCGACAACCCTCGGATCCTGCACAACGTGAAGCAGGAGATGGATCGGGTCATCACCTACGGCGATCCTGGCCTCGGCGTGGCGCCCGGTGCGCTGGCTCGGAAGGACAGCGCCGCCCAGGCCGTGCGCGGACACCTCAACGACCTGCTGCGCGACCAGGTGCCGAACTACAGCGCAGCTAACGACGTGTCGGCAGCGCTGGCCCGGCGCATGGAGGCCGTCGACCAGGGGTCGCAGCTTCTCCGATCCGGCCAGGGCGCGACGCCGCCTGCCGACCTAGCCCGGCAGCTCGCGGGCATGACCCAGGGCGAGCGCAATGCCATGGCCATCGGCACCCGTGGCGCGATCGATCAGGCCGTCGGCACCCGTCGCAACGATCTCGTGGCGATGCAGGGCCTGTTGCAGGGTGAGGGCGGGTGGAATGCCGCCAACCTCGCGCAGCTTCATGGACAGGTACCGGTCGACCGGGTGGTCGGCGCAGTGAACCGGGAGGCCGCGTTCGATCAGGCCAACCGCCGGATCGTCGAGGGCTCGCAGACCGCTCAGCGCAGCCAGGCGGCCGACCGGATCGCACCGCGCACCACCCTCGGGGACGACTTCGGCGGGACGGTCGCCGGCGCAATCGGTGGGCCGCAGGGCTGGGCCCTGGCGCAGGCCGGCCGTTTGGCGAAGGCCGGGATCAACGCGGTCGGCAAATCGGCTGACATCGCCCGCAACCGCGAACTGGCGGATGCCGTGACGATGACCCAGGGCGAGCGGCTGGACGCCCTGCTGGCGGCGCTGGAGGCACGCGGGGTGACGCAGCAGCGGGCGGCGGCTCTGGGCAACGTCGCGGCTCGTGGCGGGCAGGCGGCGCTGCTGTCTCAGTCGGATCGGGCCCGGCCCTACCTGCCGACGACCTTGCCCGCTCTGCCGGCCTTCGGTCGATGACCACGCCACGCGAAAGCAACCGCCGCGATGAAAATTACCCCGAGGATCCCGAGCACGGCGACGTCCCCGATCCGATCCGCCAACCAATCGACGCCATGGGGGACCGTGGAGTTCACGCCCCACCCGATCGCCGTCATGACGACTGCGAACAGCACGAGGGTGGTCAGGATTTCAGCCCAGCGGCGCATGCCTGTGAATGTGGCCCCGCCTCGTCATTCTGTCGATAGGAGACCAGCATGAGCATCGGTTTCGGCTCCCTGCCCTCCTTCGCGGGCGGTGATGATCAGAACCCGCTGAGCCCCGCCCTGCAGCAGTTCCTGCAACAGCAGCAGCTCGCCCAGGCCCAGGCCCAGGCGCCTGTCGCCACCGCCCAGGACGTGCCGCAGGCCACGCCGCCGGGCTTCACCGGCTACCAGCCCCAGACCCCGCCGACCGGCGCGCCGACGCCCGTGGTCCAGCCAGGCGCGCAGGCGGCCGGTGCGGGGCTATTGTCGATGCTGGGTCCGAACAGCGCCGAGGCGGCCACACCGGATCCGAACGACACCCGCGGCCGGTTCATCTCGACCCTGCAGCAGGGCGGTTTGACCAACCCGAACGGCCTCGGAGCGGTGGCGGCCTACGCCGCCCACGAAAGCCGGTACTCGCCCAGCAACATCACCGGCTCGTGGTCGGACCCGAGCGAGAGCGGACAGGCGGGCCAGTCAGGCGGCATCCTGTCGTGGCGCGCCGACCGCCTCGCCAACATGAAGGCGTTCACACAGGGCGCATCCGACCCGGTGGTGGCGCAAGCCAAGTTTACGCTGGCTGAGAACCCGGCACTGATCCAGGCCCTGCAGAACGCCAAGAGCCCACAGGAGGCCAACGCCCTGATGGCGGACGCCTGGAAATTTGCAGGTTGGAACCGAGCCGGCGGTGAGAACGCTGCGCGGCTGGCCACGACGCAGCAGTACGCTAACAGCTTTGCGAACGGCCAAGCGCTGCCGGCCACCTCATCCCCTCGTGGCGGCTCGGTGGGGGCGACGGCGCAACGTGGCGCCTTCGGGTTGGGCGGGATCCAGGCGCAGGGATCGCCGGTACCGGGACAGGTGTCGCCGGCCTCGGGCGTCGCGTCCCTGTCCGGTCAGCCCCTCGCGGTCGCTCCCGACGCCACCGGGTTCTCGACCGATCCCGCGGCCCAGCAGACCCCGCAGCAGCCCAGCCCCTACGACGGCGTCGCATCGGCGCTGAAATCCATCGCGGGTGGCGGGCAGAAGCAGGTGCAGGGGGCGAAAGCGGGCGGCATGCCGGCGGGCGAGGCTCCGGGCGGGCGGCCGATTTCGTTGCAGCAGGCCCGGGCCATGTTCGATCCGAGCAAATTTTACGGGATGCTGCGGAACGCCGGCGTCGGCGGCCGGGCGCGCGGATCGTAGGTCAGGCCCGGGTGCCCGCCCTGTGACACTGCCGCTGGGACACATTGCACGTGATCGACTGTTCCCCATGCCCCATCAAATGAAAGGCCTTCATGACCTCGCTCACCCTCGCTGCGACCATCGCAGCGATGATCGTGACCCCTGCTTTCGCACAGGTCATCGAGACCCCCACCAGCACGACCGTGGTTGTCCCGCGCGGCGCCCCCGGCGTCGTCACACGTCAGCCAGGTTCGACCGGTGAGGAAGGTGCCGCCTCCTACTCGCCGACTGGTCGCGCTGCAGACAGCATCTCGAACGACTCGGCAGCGTCGGGTAATGAAGGTCAGCCTTCGCGGATTGGCTCAACGGGTAGCGGCGGCGGCAAGTAGCGGCAGCGGCAAATAATGCTGAGGATCGTTGATGTCCCAATATGCTTTTCTTGGCTTGGGGCTGTCACTGATCCTCTTCTCTGAGCCTGCACTCTGTGCCGAGCCTGTCGTCGGCCGTGCCTCCGTCACCGACGGTGACACGGTGGTGATCCGCGGTACCCGCATCCGCCTCTACGGCATCGACGCCCCGGAGAGCGCCCAGCTCTGTGAGGACGCCAGTGGCAAGGAATACCGCTGCGGACAGGTCGCCGCGCTCGCCCTGTCGGACCGGATTGGCGAGGCGAACGTCTCGTGCGAGCCTCGCGATACTGATCGCTACGGACGGACGGTCGCGGTGTGCCGGAAGGGTGGCGATGACCTGAACGCCTGGATGGTTGAGCAAGGCCATGCCGTCGCCTTCCGACGGTACTCGACAGCCTACGCTGCCCAGGAGGAGCGGGCGCGAGCCGCCAAGCGCGGGATATGGGCCGGTACGTTCGAGGATCCCTCCGAGTACCGCAGGACCGCCCGCGGTGGTCGCGGAGAGACCAAGCCGGGCACGGAGATGCCGCGCGCCACGACTGGGCGATGACTTGCGCCATCAAAGGCAACATCAGCCGGAAGGGTGATCGGATCTACCACGTGCCCGAGAGCCGGGATTACGCCAGCGTGGTGATCGATGAGAAGGCCGGCGAGCGCATGTTCTGCTCTGAGGCCGACGCCAAGGCGGCGGGCTGGCGAGCGCCGCAGAGGTAGTTTGCGAAGCCTACCATCGGCCGTCTACAGCCCGCCCATGCCGGACAAGCTCAACGCCCTCCTCGAACGCCCGAAGGCGCACCAGCGCACGCTCATCATGGCGATGACTGAGCATGATGGCCTGCCAGCCGGAAGCGCCTTGCGCCAGGTTGCCGAACTGGAGAACGTCATCGCGGCCGTCGAGGCGGTGGCGGGCGAGGAAGCAGACCGAGAGCGATGGTCCGGCTGTTATTTCCGGGTCGGCACGATGGCGTTCGTGGTCTCGTAGTCGATCACCGCGGCGGCCCGAAGAGGGGCGTGATGCGGCCCGGAGCGGTGTTGAACCCGGGAGCGGCAGGGGCGCGGAAATGGGGTAGTGTTCCCTACAGACCAAGGCACCCGTAGTCACGGATCGTGCCGGGCGAGCTGGTCCGCACCCCCGGGTGCACAGGTGTGCAGAGAACATCTTCGAGCGTTTCCGAACAAGCGCGAACGTCCGAGAGCATCGGCGCCGCTTCGGTCTGCTGCGTGTTGCTTCGATCGGCTTCGGTTTAGGGATGACGCCGAGGCAGCAGGACGACGGCTGTACACGGCCGTGGGACGGTAGCGTGCGGCAAGGGGCGGTAGCCGACGGCAGCGCTACGGTAAGAAGCACGGTAGCAGGAGGGGTATCACACCATACGCACTGAAGGTGCGGGCGGCTCGCCCCCGGGCGGGGCGAAGCGCGATCGGAGTTCCCATCTAACGGCCATGACGGGACGTTTCGGTCCTACGGAGGAAGCACGATGAGCGAAGAGAGAGCGGTACTGGCGGGTGGCTGCTTCTGGGGCATGCAGGATCTGATCCGGCGCCAGGACGGCGTCATCACCACCCGCGTCGGCTACACCGGCGGCGACGTGCCG
>NZ_JAKSYO010000098.1 GCF_022829635.1 Methylobacterium sp. E-066 | reverse complement strand
ATGACCCTGCATCTCCAGCCCGTGCGTGTCGCCACCAGCAGTGAAGACAGCGACGGTCAGCTTGTGTTCGCAGATGGGTTCCTTGTGGCGGTGCTGGTGCACCTGTCCGGGCAGCACGGGTCCAACGCGGGCATGTGGTTCTTGGAGGCTGGGTTCGGCCTGACCGCGGTGATGAGCGCGCCCCTGTTCCTGGACGTGGACGCGGCTCAAGACTGGATCGGGCGGCACCTCGGGACCAAGCGGGTCGGCGTGTAGCTCGAACTATAGAGCGGGGAGGTTGCTGGAGCCATCGCCGCACGGATGACCTGCTGCCTCATCCGACCAGGGGTCAATGGCAGTTACTTCCATCATGGCACTTAGAGAACATGACCCAGCCTGATCCCCAGACCTGCGAAGTGAAGATCAAAGGCAAGTGGCGTCCGGTCAGCCTTGATAAGGCAGTGAGTCGTTATGCAGTGGTCATGAAGCGTTGCCCGGCCTGCCACGGACCCGTATCAATCAACGGTGCCTACAGCGGCCCCACGTTCGGTAAGACGATGACGCATCGGAGGGCGCACAGCGGCTGCCCCCTCAAGCCAGACACCTACTCGGGTACATTCTCGCCGCATCCGCTGGCGCTTACCTGACCATCTAATCAGGGCCGCCGTCCGATCCGATCACGTGCTGTAGGAAAGAGCGAACACAACACGCAATAATTTTACGAGGACTGTCGCTACAGCTTCGCAGCCTCGCGAGGTAGTGGTTGAAATCTAATGCTTGCTATCCCTAGTGGGGGGTACTTCCGGCTAACCTTGAATGGCTAAAGCGTCTGCTTTCAAGTGCTCCGATGGGCGCACCACCTCTGATCGGCTTCGAAGAGGCTTGAGCAGCCCAGCCTAACGTGATGGTCACAACCGCGATATATCTTGACTGCGATATATCGAGATCCATATCTCTCGCTCATGAGACATAGACATGAGGACGGGCTGGACCTGTCCGGAAGCCAGCGCAGGGATGATAATCACCGCGGGCACGGTGGCCATCACCATCACGGGCACCGACACAAAGGTCGCCATGGCGGCAGGATGTTCGACTACGGCGAACTGCGCCTGCTCGTGTTGGCCATGATCGCCGAGAAGCCCCGCCACGGCTACGAGTTGATGCGGGTGCTCGAAGAGCGCACGGGTGGCGGCTACAGCCCCAGCCCTGGCGTGATCTACCCGACGCTCGCATGGTTGGAGGACATGGGCTACGCCCAGGTCGAGGTCGAGGATGGCGGACGCAAGTCGTACCGCATCACGCCCGAGGGCGAAGCCTTCCACGCCACCAATCGCGGTCTTGCCGAAGCCCTGCTCGCCCGCATCACCTCGCCAGGAAGCGGCCACCGTCACGGTGAGCCCGCCCCCGTGACCCGCGGGATGGAGAACCTCAAGCTGGCGCTGCGCCTGCGCCTCAGAAACGGATCGATCGACCAAGCGACGGCCGAGAAGATCGCCGCCGCCCTCGATGCAGCAGCCCTGGCCGTTGAGCGCGCATGATGGACGAGACGATCGCAGCCGTGCTGAATAGCTATCACGAGCGAATTCAGCAGGAACGGACGCAGCCCCGCGAGGCGCCGGGGGGCCGGGATGGTGGGCAGGACCAGCGCATGCGGGCCGTGGGGCCGCAGACCGGCCAGCTTCTCAACATCCTGGCGCGCAGCCTCGACGCGCTGACCATCCTCGAACTCGGCACGTCGTTCGGCTACTCGGGCATCTGGCTCGCAGAGGCGGCACGGGCGAGCGGGGGCCGCCTCATCACGATGGAGGTGCACGCGTACAAGTCCGCGTTCGCCCGCGACATGGCCCAGAGGGCCGGGCTCGCCGACCGCATCGACTTTCAGGTTGGCGACGCGGTCGAGATGATCCGCGCGTTGCCGGACGGCATCGACTTCGTCCTGGTTGATCTGTGGAAGGACCTCTACGTGCCGTGCCTGGAGGTATTCTATCCCAAGCTTAACCCCGGAGCGATCATCGTGGCCGATAACATCCGGACCGATCGCTCCGACGTGACGGACTACGTCCGGGCGGTCCGCGCCAAGCCCGACATGACGAGCGTCATGCTGCCCGTGGGACAAGGCATCGAGATCAGCCGGTACGGGGACGGTGCCTCGCATGCGTAGGCGGGTCTTTCTTGCTCTGACTGGCGCCGTCGCCATTTGCACGCTGCTTCGCGCCTCGGGAGGCGGCTTGGCGAACCCGGCTCACGGTGCGGGCGCCGCGCAGACGCAGGCCATCGCCGCTGCGGCGACGGCCTTCCTGAGCACGCTGAGCGACGAGCAGCGGGCCGCGGTGCAGTTCGCCTTCGAGCCGCAACCGAAGGCGACCGCTGCCCACTTCAGGGGCGGCATGCGCAGCGACGTGGACATGGTCGGCGAGCAGTATGGTCGGGCGATGTGGTCGAACTTCCCGGTCAGCGACGTGCCGCGTCCGGGTCTGCGCTTGGGTAGCCTAGATGATGCACAACGCGAAGCCGCCATGGCGCTCTTGCGGGTGCTGTTGAGCGACAGGGGCTATCGCAAGGTGCTCGACATCATGGGGTCTGACCAAGCCTTAGCGGACACCGGCACGCCTTACGCCTCAGGACGTGCAGCCTACACCCTCGCCATCTTCGGGACGCCAAGCGTCACCGATTTCTGGATGGTGCAGTTCGGCGGGCATCATCTGGCGCTCAACGTCACCATGCTGGGCGGCCATGCCGTGCTGGCACCTGTCCTGACGGGGTGCTTACCCGCGATCTACGAGGAGGACGGGAAGCGGGTCCGCGCCCTCGCTGCCGAGAACGACAAGGCATTCGCCCTGCTTGACACGTTCGACAGCAAGCAGCGCGGATGGGCCGTCATCGGCCACCCCGTGTCGGAATTGGTGCTCGGGCCGGGACGCGATGGGGTGACGATGCTACCCGTTGGTGTGAAGGGCTCGACGCTGGCCCCGCGGCAGCGCGAGATGCTATTCGACCTCATTCATGAATGGGCGGGCTTGCTCAACGACGTTCATGCCGCCCCTCGCTTGTCGGAGATCAGGGACGGGCTGGACGAAACCTTCTTCGCCTGGAGCGGTCCGACGACCCGCAAGCCGGACCGGAATGGCGCATCGTACTTCCGCATCCAGGGACCGAGGCTGTTCATCGAGTTCTCACCGCAGGAACCGGGCGGCGATCTGACGATGCACGTCCACACCATCTACCGGGATCCCGGAAACGCCTACGGGCGGGCACTGACGACGTAGCCTCCGCGACACGTCCGCTTCCAATATGAAAGTTCAGTGCTGCTTGCGGACCTCGCGAATGGGTTCAGTAAGACGCAGACAATGCCCGCCCCCTCGATCCATCTGAGAGATTGAGTTTGGCCGCGAGTTCGTTCGCGAGCGAGGAGGGACGCGTGACGCTGCCGCAACACGACCTCGATCTAACGCAGGTAATTTTAGCGGCGCTTCCCATCCGTCATGTTGGTCGAACCGGATCCACTCCGGGCAGTCCTGTTGGCTCTGGGCTTTTCCCCCTCGATCCACGGCTGACGAGGTCGCTCTTCACAGAAGGAGCATGCTGAATGGGAGCCGATTGTGCGAAGCCTCCTGAATTCTGGGACACGCTCGCTGAGCAAGTCTCGGCCAAGGTCGAGCCGGTTCTGCAACAGCACGCGCGCATGCGCCAGCCCGTGATCGTCTATCTGCGCGACCTGGAGGTCCTAGCCCGCCAGGAATGCGACAGACGGGAGGTGATCCAGATCATCGCATCAGGGCGCCGCATCCTCGGTGACCGGGAACAGGTCGGACGCCCGGACGGTCCTTTTTCGCGCACCTAGATCATGGTCATGCGCTGATCCTTGCGATGAGGCGCGTGACCGTGGTGGGTCAGGGTTAGCAGGGCGTAAAGCCGTGCAGCGTGGAACGCTCCAGTAAGCTCTCACTCCATAGGCCAGCTTCATCGTATCGACGCGCTAGTCCTGGCCCACTCTGCGGCGATGATCGCCCGCCGCGCTTCTGCATAGACTTGCGATAGCTCTGCGACTTTCTGTAGGACGGCTTCCATCATGTCAGGACCACCCAGGGCCGCCAGCGCTCGGCCCTGTCGTCGGATCGCGGTCCGATGGTCAACAGCTTTGGGAGCGTTCGGCGTGCGCTCGATGGCCAGGACTAAAACCGTGAGCGTACCCACCGCGGCATCGACCTCGGAGATGCCCGGTCGGACACGTGGCGTCGTCTTCAATGGCGTGAGGCTCCCCGGAATGTCTGCGTGGTGTCCGAGGGAGTAGACGCAGAGGTCGTGCCGGGCTCGCCGAAAAGCGGCACCAGCGTCAGCCTGCGGTGAGACGCTTGGTGTTGAAGGCGACGTGCTCACGGTAGCGGGCGATGACCATCTCGGGCGAGCCGCCGGTCATCAGCGTCATCATGGCCTCACCGGCAGCGTGCATCTTCTCGATCACCATGGACTGCGCCTCGGCCATCCCCTCGCTGCCGCCCCAGGCAAGCCGGACCAACCGCAGTTCGACCACGCGCTGGGCCTCGATCGCGAGCATCATCGACGAGAAGAAGGGGTTGTGCACGGCATGCTCCAGGCCGCAGCAATTGCTGCCTAGGCTGAATGCGCCTCAGCCTCAGAGCGATCCTGGCGGTTAGCGCATGACGGATCTGCATTATGTGCCCAGTAGGGCTGTTTCGCTGGGTCGAACGAACGTAGTCCGTAACATGGCACTACCGCTGCGATCACGCCAACGTGAACTTCTCAGGGGAAATGAAATGTAGCATTTAGGACGATCGGGCAGTTGTGCGCTTCGACGGGCCGCCGTGCGCATGCAGTTCCCCAGTTTATCCATCTCAACAATCACGAATTTGGGATCGCGACGACCTGCCTACTTCGAGTTGAAATTAATTAGATCTTCGGCGGCGAAAATTCACTCTCACGCGACTTGAAGCTGTTCCGCGGTTGGTTGTCCTCATGTATAAATCCAACCATGACGTGCGCAAGCAGGTGCTTCTGAGCATGACGATCCTGCTGACTTTCGTGGGCATTGCCATCGCCGCGCTGCCGGACGCCGAGCACGTCATCTCGCAGAAGGGCAGGCAGTTCCGACCAGGGGCGATAGGTCTGCATCCGGGCGAGCACATCACCATTGTCAACGACGATGCCGACCTGATCCACCACGCCTACATCGACGCACCCGATCTCACCTACGACTCCGGTGACCAGGATCCCGGCACCAGGGCTGTTATCAGCTTCCCGAAGGGCGGCGATTTCCTGGTACTCTGCGGCATCCATCCAAAGATGAAGCTCGCCGTCCATGTCGAGTAGATCGATGAAGCTGACGCTTGGGTGACGGCCTAGCCAGGGTCAGATCACCGGCCAGTTCCCGACCACGACCGCGGTGCCGAACAGGGCCTCGTGGCCGACGTAGTACAGGACCAAGAACACCGCGAGCGCGGCGCCATACCCAGCCGGGACGAGGGCGACATCCCGCACCCGAACCGTGCGGCGTGTATCGTCGGCGGCGATGCCAAGCAGCACCACGATGATGCCGGAGTGGCCGATCGCGTCCACCTTGCCGAACTCGAAGATCGCCGAGACGAAGATCGCGGTCAGGATGATCGCGGAGGCGCGCCGCACCAGGGGCGTCCAGATCAGCGAGAACGCCAGGGTGAACTCGATCACCCCGGCCGACTGCATGAACAGGCCGGGCGATGCCCCCATGGTCATCTCGGGCTTGGCGGACAGCAGCGGAGCGGTCCACTCGGGGTAGGCCCACTTCTCAATCGAGGCCCACATCAAGGTGACGGCGGCGGTGTAACGCACGATGTCGAGCGGACGGACGCCAAAGGGCCGCCGGTCGAGGCCCTGGAGGACGAGGTAGGCGGTGATGCCGAGGAAGATCGGGTAGTCGGCGAGGTGGAACAAGCCGTACTGCCACGTGGCCAAGCCGAACAGGAACAGGAGACCGACACCTGCGAGCGGCATAGCCCGGCGCCAGATCAGGCAGGCGGCCATGGCGAGTTGCAGCCACGGCACCCAGGCGAGGTCGGTCTTGAGTTCCGGGGTCAGGATGATGCCGCCGAGACCCCAGAGCGAGACCAAGAAGAAGCCGAGAGTCGCGCGTACCAGGAGTTCGGTGTCGGTGCGGATCCGGGTGGTGACGCGGTCGAGCGCGTTAAGCAGCGCGCCGCCGAGCGGCGTTCCTTCGGCGAGGCAGCCGAACATCAGGCAGACCAGCGCGAGGCCGGTGAGCCACTCGAAGTCCGGGCAGAGCACCTGTTCGAGGCCGCGTGGCTGCCCGGCGACATCGTAGGCGCAGAACCACTTCACGTGGGCGCTGGCCGAGCCGGTCCCAGCGAGCAGCGCCAGCGGCGCGAGGAGGGCTCCAGTGAGCCCCCGCTGGCGCGAGGAGAGCCACGACATCGCGACCCGAACCATGAGGAGCCTCACTACGCAGCGGGCGCTCACCCGCCTACGTATTTCCTCACAAGTTGCCGTATCCCGTCAACGAAGAATTAACGAAGATGACAAAGTGGTTAACAGGCGCCGTTGAGTGCCGATGCCGAAACTAAACAAGGTTAACGGCACTATAATAGCAGTGTGGCGCGATCATGCACTCGTATGATAACATCAGTCCGGCACCGAAGGGCTCTGGGGTGTAGACAGGTGACGTGACTGCGGTTCTGTACGATGAATGTCGGGGCCGACCGCTACGCTTTCCGTTCAAGGAGGGCGATACCGTCTACGTGCTGGCGAGGGCCGTGAACGTCTTGCTCTACAGCCCTGACCCGCTCGGCTCAGCCGCTCGATCTCCTTCGGGCCTGCGCCTTATACCCGCAAGGTATGCGGCACGGGGTACACCCGAGCGTCGGTCAATGCTGCGGGATCTCGGGCTGGTCGAGGAGCGGCAGATGGGCGGGGCCGCCGGGTGGTTCCTGCTACCGGCCGAGCGTGAGTTAATGGCAGAGGTCAGGATGGGCGAGCCACGGGATCCCTAGCTGCCCTTCGCCCAAACTCCCAGATCGGCGGGACCCCTCTGCTTTCTATTCGACCTCCTTGTTAGTTGCGTCAACACAACACAATGGCGCGATCTTCAGACGGCGTCAGATAGTTCAGATAGAGCCTTTTTGTCAATCTAAGCGCGAATGAATTATGATTATATGCAACCCGTGGTTATATAAATCGTCATTTCTATAACTTATGATACCGCAATTATACTCCGTAAATTCAATACAGAACTGGTCAAATATACAGCGAATTCACCTCTATTTAATATATTTTAGGTGAGATCAGCCACAACTTTTACGGGCAGGGAGAAAGGCCAGCGGGCGCGTCGAGATGGCGACTCAACAGGTGCGCGAGGCTGCACGTAGGGTCGGCTGATGGATGTCGGCGGCACGCCAGCCGTATCGACAATTTAGGCAGCGACGGACGGGCCGAATTCTCCCCGTCTCTCTTCGCCCTAACAACATAATATCAGGCTAGGTCGTGAACCCATAACGGGTGGCACGGTTTGGTCGGGGCATCGTTGGTTCTTCGAATGGAGGACCGAGGATGGCGCGGTTTGACCTGACGGATGCAGAGTGGGCGGTGATCGAGCCGATTCTGCCGACGGACGTACGCGGCAAGGATCGGGTGGACGACCGACGGGTGCTGAACGGGATCTTCTGGCGGCTGCGCACGGGTGCGCCGTGGGCCGACATCCCGGCGCGTTACGGGCCC
>NZ_JAKSYO010000096.1 GCF_022829635.1 Methylobacterium sp. E-066 | reverse complement strand
ACCCGCCCACTACGAGGCGGCAGTCGGGTGAGAGACCACGGCGGTGAATGCGGGTTCCGGGGGCGTCTCGGCTGCAATACGGCTTGGCCGTGCGGCTTGGGCGCCATGGGCAGTGACCGCTGGCATTGGAGTCGCGGGATCGGGGCGCTGACAAGACATCGCGACGAGAAAGACGGCAGCGGCCGGGGGTGATGCCCGGTCGGTGCCGCGGGTCGCCGCGGGGATCGGATCCCGCGCGTATTTGGCCGTCACCTGGGTCCCCGCGGCGTCCCGCGTCCCTCGTGCTGGGTCTTCTTGGGCCATGCCCCCGGCGCCTCAAGGCGGGTGGGGACGATGACGCATATCTGATAGAGACCGCGGCAGACCCGAAACATTGACGTTCGCCCGGCGGGCTGCCATCCGCCGGTCCGACATGTCCGCCCGCGGCACCGTTGAGTCCTGAACACAATGACAGACCTGATCGAGACGATCCGCCGGACGCTCGTGCCGATCCACAAGGAGGGCTATCCCTTCATCCTGATCGGCATCGTGCTGACGGTGCTGGCCGGCTACTTCTCCCAGTTCTTCGGCTGGATCTTCCTGATCCTCACCCTCTGGGTCTGCTACTTCTTCCGCGACCCGGAGCGGATCACCCCGGTGGAAGACGGGCTGGTGGTCTCGCCCGCGGACGGGCGCGTCAACCTGATCGCCACCGTGCTGCCGCCGCCGGAGCTCGACCTGCCGCAGGTGCCCACCTTACGGGTCTCGGTGTTCATGAACGTGTTCGATTGCCACGTGAACCGGGTGCCGGTGTCAGGCCGGATCGGCCAGATCCACTACACGCCGGGCCTGTTCCTCAACGCCGAGCTCGACAAGGCCAGCGACGACAACGAGCGCAACGGCATGGTCATCGAGACCAGCCATGCCGGACAGGCCAAGCGCGTCGGCGTGGTGCAGATCGCCGGGCTGGTGGCGCGGCGGATCGTCGGGTTCGTCTCGGCCGGGGACACGCTGGCGGTGGGCGAGCGGTTCGGGCTGATCCGGTTCGGCTCGCGGGTGGACGTCTACCTGCCGGCCGGCGCCACCGTGCTGGTCGGGCTCGGCCAGAAGGCCGTGGCCGGCGAGACGGTGCTGGCCGATCTCGGCGGCGGCCCGGGGCGGCAGTTCAAGCGGATCTAAGCTGTCATGGACGATCTGTTCCCGCCCTTCGCGCCCGATCCGAACGAGCCGCGCCCGCGCCGGTTCAAGCCGGTGCCGTTCCGGATGATCGCGCCCAACATGATCACCCTGATGGCGCTCTGCCTCGGGCTGACGGCGATTCGCCTGGCCTTCGAGGGCAAGTTCGAGCCCGCCGTCATCGCCGTGGTGGCGGCCGGCGTCCTCGACGGCATCGACGGCCGGGTGGCGCGGCTGCTCAAGGGCACGTCGCGCTTCGGGGCCGAGCTGGATTCGCTCGCCGACTTCGTGAATTTCGGCTGCGCCCCGGCGCTGATCCTCTACGGCTTCGCGCTGTTCCACCTGAAATCCGCCGGCTGGATCGTGGCGCTGATCTTCGCCATCGCCATGGCCCTGCGGCTCGCCCGCTTCAACGCCATGCTGGACGACCCGAACCGGCCGGACTGGAAGAAGGACTTTTTCGTCGGCATGCCGGCCCCGGCGGGCGCGCTGACCGCGATGCTGCCGCTCTACCTGCATTTCCTCGGCTTCGGCGGCGAGAGCTGGGCCGCCCCGGCGATCCTGATCTACGTGCTCGCCATCGCCCTGCTGGTGGTCTCCACGGTGCCGACCTTCTCGGGCAAGACCATGGGCAAGCGGGTGCCGCGCAGCCTGGTCCTGCCGATTTTTCTGTTCGGGGTCGCGGCCTTCGGCATCCTGATCAGCTACCCGTTCGAGGCCCTGGTGGCGGTGAGCGGCGGCTACCTGCTGACCATCCCGGTGGTCGCGGCCCAGTACCGCCGCCGCGCCAAGGCGGAACTCGCCGCCCCCGCCGAGGAGCCGGCGATCGGCCAACCTTGAGCGCTGGCTTTCGGGGAGCCGGCCCCTAGTTCCACCGATGCGTTCGGTGGGGGGCGGTGGATGCTCGAGGAATTCAAAAAATTCGCGTTGCGCGGGAACGTGGTCGATCTCGCTGTCGGCGTGATCATCGGCGCGGCCTTCGGGGCGATCGTCAATTCCGCCGTGCAGGACCTGTTCATGCCGGCGATCGGCGCGGTCACCGGCGGGCTCGATTTCTCGAACTACTACATCCCGCTCTCGTCCAAGGTGCAGGCCGGGCTGCCCTACGCGGATGCCAAGAAGCAGGGTGCGGTGCTGGGTTACGGCCAGTTCCTGACGTTGACCATCAACTTCATGATCGTGGCCTTCGTGCTGTTCCTGGTGATCCGGGCCATGAACAAGCTGCAGAACGCCGAGGCCAAGAAGCCCGAGGCGGTGGCCGAGGTGCCGGCGGACGTGAAGCTCCTGTCGGAGATCCGGGATATTTTGGCGGAAAAGCCGCGGGCCTGACGTGGAGACGTCAGGTCAGACCTTGGGCTTGCCGGCGTCCTCCGGGTTGACACCGAGGGCGTCGAGGATCTGGTCGAGGGCCTGACCCACTGCGCCGGTGCCCTCCTCGTGGGTCTTCAGCCGGGTCTCGAGCCGGCGGATCTGCGGCTCGAACGCGTCCGGCACCGGATCGTCCCCGAGGAAGCGGGGCTTGTCGGTGCCGACGGGCAAGACGCCGCGCAGTTGCTGGCCGAGGTGATCGCGCACCGGTTCCGGCAGCGTCGCGCCGGGCTCGCTCGGATCCTGGCTCATGGTCGCCTCGTCCTTCATCTGGAGCATCAACGGCTTCGCCGGAGAACCGTTGCGCCGCCGCGGGGTCCCTCACGAAAACAGGCCCCGGAGCGGGTGCTCCGGGGCCCGGTGGGCCGGTGCGGGACCGGCCCGTGGAATCAGTCGATGACCTCGACGATCCGGTGGCCGCGATCGACCAGCACCGGGCGGTCGTTCACCACCGTGTAGCGGTAGCCCGGCTGCACGCGGTACTCGGTCGGGACGTCGTAATAGGTGACGCCGCTGTTCGGCAGGGTGGAGCCGACGGCGACGCGGCCGTCGTAATCGTACGAGCGAACGTTGCGCTCGCGAACGTAGCTGCGGAAGCGCGGCGCCATGTCGACGCCGAGGATGCCGCCCACCGTGCCGGTGGCCGCACCGACGGCGCCGCCGACGATCCCGCCGATCGGGCCGGCCGCGTCGTTACCGGCGGCCGCGCCGCGCTCGGCACCCGGGATGGTGCCCTGGGCCTGGGCAGCGAGCGGCAGCGACAGGGCGAAGGCCGAGGCGGCGATCAGGGTCTTGAAGGTCATACGAGACATCTCCGTTCCGTGGCGTTCCGCCGCAGCAAAGGCAGCGAAGCTCGGGCCGGTAACGCCCGATCCCCGGATTCGGATGCATCTTTTTTCCCGGGCGACGGACCGCCCGGGGCGCAGGCTACGCGTCCTTGGGCATCGCCGACTGGATGAACCGGTCGGAGCCAAGATCCTCCTCGTCATAGCCCAGCAGCTCGGCCAGCCGGCCGCGGGCGCGGCTGACCCGGCTCTTCACGGTGCCGACCTTGCAGCCCATGATCGTGGCGGCCTCCTCGTAGGAGACGCCTTCGGCGCCGACCAGCACCAGGGCCTCGCGCTGGTCCGGCGGCAGCTTGGCGAGCGCCGATTGCAGGTCCTCGACGTCGAGCCGGTCGCCCTGGTGCGGGGCCGTGGCCAGCCGGGCCGCGTAGGAGCCGTCCTGGTCCTCGACCTCACGGACCCGCTTTCGGTGATCCGAGTAGAAGATGTTGCGCAGGATCGTGAACAGCCACGCGTTGAGGTTGGTCCCCGGCTGGAACCGAGCCCGGTGCTGCCAGCCCTTGAGCAGGGTGTCCTGGACGAGATCGTCCGAGCGGGCGGGGTTCGAGGTCAGCGACAGCGCGAAGGCGCGCAGCGACGGCACCGCAGCGAGCAGGCCGTTGCGGAATTCCGGCTCGATCGCCTCGCCGCGGGCGCGCAGCGCCTCTTCCAGCTTCTCGAGCAGGTCGGCGAAGCGGGACGGCAGCACCTCCTCGCCGATCCGCTCGTAGACGGTGCGCAGGTGCTCGCCGAGATGCGTGCGGATGTTCGGGGCGAGGTTCGGGCGGCCATCCCGAAGCCCATCCTCTTGGGACAGGACGGTGTCGGTCTCGTCGCGGCTCATGCGTATCGTGCTCGTCAGCTCATCGTGGCTCGACCTGCGGTCCGGACCGGTCGAGGCGGATCGCTTGTCGGCCGAACTCCCCCTCAAGTCCGGTCGATGCGCTCCTATTACAGGCGTTCTAGCGCATCGGAGGCGCGCATGCACCCTCGCCCAAGCTCGACTTAAGAAGCCCCGACCGGTCTCAACAGGCGGATCGCCCCATCCCGCAGGGTCAGGACATCGCCGCGGGCGAGGTCGGTCCAGCGCTCGTCCCGGGTCAGCGCCTGGGTGGCGATGACCGTGACCACGTCGCTCTCGGAGGTTTCCTGCGCAAAATTCACCTGCCAATCCTCGTCGATCAGGGTGGCGGTGCCGAACGGCGCCCGGCGGGTGAGATAGCAGAGGCGCTTGCCGCAATGGGCGTAGAGCGTGCGGCTGTCGGTCAGCAGCATGTTGAACACGCCGAGCGCATGCAATTCGCCCGCGAGGTCGGCCACGGCCCGGTCGAGGGTCGCGGGCCGAGGCAGGGCCTGGAACCGGGCCTGGAGGCGGCCGAGCATCCAGCAGAAGGCGTGCTCGCTGTCGGTGGAGCCGATCGGCATGAAGCTGCCCAGCGGCAGCCGCTTCACGCCCTTGAGCTGGCCGTTATGCGCGAAGGTCCACCGGCGGCCCCACAATTCCCGCGCGAACGGGTGGGTGTTCTCCAGGCTGACCCGGCCGCGATTGGCCTTGCGCACATGGGCGACGACGATGCGGCTCTTGATCGGCATGTCGCGCAGCAGCCGGGCCAGCTGCGAGCGCGAACTCGGCTCCGGCTCGTGGAAGCTGCGGCAGGTCCGCCCGTCATAGAAGCTGATGCCCCAGCCATCGGCATGGGGCCCGGTGTCGCCGCCGCGCCGGGCGAGGCCGGCGAACGAGAAGCGGATGTCGGTCGGCACGTTGGCGCTCATGCCGAGCAGTTCGCACATGATGGATCAGCCTAGGAGGGTCGCGCGGGATCGTCGGTCTGCCGCCATCCGACATGGCCCGCGGCGGGCATTCAGAGCCTCTCACAAAACTCCCGCCGCACCGTCGCGTGCGAAGGAAGGGCCCCCGGAAACCGGGAGTTTTGTGAGGTGCTCTCAGTCGCCCGACACGCGTCCGGCCGTCCGACGCTGCGCGCGTTCATGGAGGAACACCGCCGTCCAGCCAAGGGCGAGAACCAGTGCGGGCGTCACGACGAAGGCGACGACGAAACTCGCGTTCATCCGGCTAATCCCCTGAGTACACGCCTTGCCCCTAGATGTAGGCTGACCGCGATCGAAAGCCAAACCGTCGTTCCGATGAGCAGCACCCAAGGCTCGACCAGCGTGCGGAAGTTGCTGACATTGTAGATATAGCCGGCCAGCGGCGTCGCGATCCCCACCGTGACGCAGGACGTCGCGACCGTGTTGAGGGCCGATGCCAGCAGCTTCGTCTGCTCGATGCGGACAGGATCGGTCACCCGCGTATCCCGGCTTCTACCGCGCCAGATAATCGGTCAGCGTCATCCCGACCATGATGGCGACCCAGAAGAAGCCGAGCCCCGAGAACAGCCGCACCAGCGGCGGCTCGTGGATCACCTCCATGGAGACCAGGAGGATCAGCGCCACCATCACGGCGACGACCAGGAGCTCGACGATCCAGACCTGGGCGAAGGGCAGGGTGGCCCCCAGGGTGACGTTGACGGCGAGCAGCGCCAGCAGCGCCAGGAAGGTCAGAACCGGCGTGCGCAGCCGGCGCCGGAGCAGGGCGCGGTCGTCGGCGTTGAGGGTCGACCAGGGCGCGAGCAGCCTCATGCCTGATGCTGCTCCGGACCGGAATGGCCAGTTCGATCCGGAAGCATCGCGAGAGCGTCCTGCGCGGCGGCGGCGGCGTCCGGATCCGGCCCGGCGGCGAGTGCGGTGAGCTCAGCGCTCGCGACGCGGCGGCTCTCGGGATCCGCCATCGACACGCGATCCGCGTCCAGAAAGTGAAGCGCCTCGGACCGCGCCTCGAAGGAGCCGTTGCGGAGGATGTTGACGAGGCCCTCCAGAGAAAGCGTCCCGCCCAACTCGTCGAGGGCGAACAGCAGCGACCCGGATTGCGGGGCAACGTCAGCTCGCCGGAGGAGCACGCCGATGCGTTCCGCGGCACCGGCCGCCTTCAGTTCCGCGAGCGCCAGAGCGGCGGCGTTGCGCAGGCGGTGCGAACCGGTCCGATCGAGAAGGCGCGCGATCTCCGCTGCCGTCAGGGCCGGCGGCAGGCTCCCGACGTCGCGCAGCCACGCGATCATCTGCTCCTCGTCGACGGAGCCCGGAGATTCCCAATCCTGTAGAGCGACGGCCATGCTCAAGACCTTACACGATTCCGACCCGATTTGATCCACGCCTCATATTCCGCAAGCGCCTGCTCCCGGCTCTCCAGATCGCGTCCCCCGGACTCCTCCTTGCCGACGCGATGCCACCAGCGCCGAAAGGCTTCGAAGTCAGGCTGCTGGTCGAGGCCGAACCAACGGTCGCGCCGGGTCTGCGATCCGCCCCGAAAGCGGCCGCTCGGCTCCTTCGACATCGCATCGCATCCCCCGACTCACCGGTTCACGACATAAAGGATCGGGAAGGCCAGGATCCACACGAGGTCGATGAAGTGCCAGTACAGGCCGTAGACCTCGATCCAGTTCTGGTGGCGGGACAGGAAGCCGGCCTTGGCGGCCATCCAGGTCATGCCGAGCAGGAGGGCGATGCCGGTGAACAGGTGGGCCGCGTGCAGGATCGTGGCGACGTAGTAGAGGTTCACGAACAGCCGCGCCGGCGGCGTCTCGGCCAGGGCGAAGGGCCGGCTGCTCAGGAACGGCATCATGTGCTCGTCCCAGTCGGCGTAATACTCGTAGCCCTTGAGCACCAGGAACAGGCCGCCAAGCGCCGCGGTCGCGAGCATCGCCCGCACCATGGCGCGCTGCCAGCCGATCCGCGAGAACTCGATCGCCATCGACATGGTCAAGCTGGAGCAGATCAGCACCACGGTGTTGGTGGCGCCGATCCAGAACTTGAGGTGCTTGGCCGCCGCGACCGTCGCTTCGGGGTGCAGGATCCGGGTGATCAGCGCCACCAGGAACAGCGCCGAGAACAGCAGCAGCTCGGTGATCAGCCAGGCCCAGATGCCCAGCGTCGCGGCGGCCCGCTGCTGGCCCACCGTCTCGAAATGCCCGGCGCGGGCGACCCCGACGCCGTCTGCCAGCCCCTCGCTCATCCGTGCTGGTCCTGGGATTCCTGCGCCTGGATCGGGTAATCGTAGGGGATGCGCGGCACTTCGGGCGGGCTGAGGAAATTGTGCTTGGGCGGCGGCGAGCCGGTCTCCCATTCGAGCCCCTTGGCGTTCCACGGGTTGGCGGGCGCCTTGCGGCCGAACCACAGGGAATAGACCAGGTAGAGCATCGGGAAGATGTAGCCCGCGGCCAGGATCGTGGCGCCGGCCGAGGACAGCACGTTCAGCAGCTGGAACTCGACCGGATAGGTCGCGTAGCGGCGAGGCATCCCGAGATAGCCGAGGATGAACTGCGGGAAGAAGGTGACGTTGAAGCCGAGGAAGATCAGCACCGCCGAGACCCGGCCCCAGGGCTCACTGTACATCCGGCCGGTGAATTTCGGCCACCAGAAGTGCAGGCCGCCCAGGAAGGCCAGCACCGTGCCGCCGACCATGATGTAGTGGAAATGCGCGACCACGAAGTAGGTCGCGTGGATGTGCTGGTTGATCGCCAGCGTCGCCAGATAGAGGCCGGTGAGCCCGCCGAGGACGAACAGCCCGATATAGCCCATGGCGTAGAGCATCGGCGTGTCGAGCCGGAGGGAGCCCTTATGGATCGTGGCGGTCCAGTTGTAGACCTTGACCGCCGAGGGCACCGCCACCGCGAAGGACAGGGCGGAGAAGACCAGGGAGGCCAGGTCGCTCTGGCCGTTGACGAACATGTGGTGGCCCCAGACGAAGAAGGTCACCGAGGCCAGTCCGATCGACGCGTAGGCGACGAACCGGTAGCCGAACAGCTTCTTCTGCGCGAAGGCCGGGACGATCTCCGAGATCACTCCCATGCCGGGCAGGACCATGATGTACACGGCCGGGTGCGAGTAGAACCAGAACAGGTGCTGGAACAGCACCGGGTCGCCGCCATAGGCCGGGTCGAACACGCCGATATGGAAGCCCCGCTCCATGATCAGCAGGATCAGGGCGGTGGTGATCACCGGGGTGGCGAGCAAGAAAATCAGGCTCGTGGCGTAGTGGGCCCAGACGAAGATCGGCAGCTTGAACCACGTCATGCCGGGCGCCCGCATGGTGTGGATCGTGACCACGAAGTTGAGGCCGGTGAGGATCGACGAGAAGCCCACGATGGTCACGCCGATCAGGGCCGGCAGGACCCAGGTGTTCGAGAAGGCGGTGGAGAGCGGCGCGTAGAAGGTCCAGCCGGTATCGACGCCGCCCAGCACCAGCGAGACCAAGGTGAAGAACGCCCCGGCCATGAACACGTACCAGCTCGTCAGGTTGAGCTTGGGGAACGCCAGGTCCTTGGCCCCGATCATCAGGGGGATCAGGAAATTGCCGAAGGTCGCCGGGATCGACGGGATCAGGAAGAACCACACCATCACCACGCCGTGAATGGTGAAGGCCTTGTTGTAGGTGTCGTTGGTCATGATCGCGCCGTTCGGCACGATCAGCGCCAGACGGACCACGCCGGCCGCCACCGCCCCGATCACGAAGAAGCCGGTGATCGAGGTCAGGTACAGGATCGCGATGCGCTTGTGATCGGTGGTGAGGAACCACGAGCGCAGGGTCGAATCCGCGTGGAGATAGTCCGCCTTGCGCCCGAGGGTGGCCTCCGGCGCGTGCGGCTCGCGGCGGGCCGTGCCGCCGACGCTGCCCGTTGCGCTCATGATGTCGCCTTCATGGATTGGCTCTCATGGAGTCGCCTGCGCGGCCTTGCCGGAGGCCGGCGCCGTGTAGGATTTCAGGAAATCGATGAGGCGGCCGAGCTCGTCCTCCGGGATCCGCCCGGCGAAGCTCGGCATGACCTGCTTGTAGCCCTCGGCGAGCCGGTCGCCGTTGGGGTTCAGGATCTTTTCGCGCAGCCAGGTCTCGTCGGCCGTCACGGTGCGGCCGTCGGCGAGCTTCACCGGGCTGCCATAGAGCCCGGCGAGGCTCGGGGCCTTTACGGCCGAGCCGGGATCGTGGCAGCCGGCGCAGCCATAGGCCTCGTAGAGGGTGCGGCCGGCCGCGACCTTGCTCTGCTGGGCGCCGGCATGGGTCAGCCAGTCCTGGTAGTCGCCGGGGTTCATGAAGGTGACCTCGCCGCCCATCACGGAATGGTCGGTGCCGCAATATTCCGAGCAGTAGAGGTGATAGGTGCCGATCTTGTCGGCCTTGAACCACAGGTCGGTGTAGCGGTCGGGCAGGGCGGCGACCTGCAGGCGCACGGCCGGCAGGTAGAGGGCGTGGATCACGTCCTGGCTGATGATCCGCAGGCGGATCGGCTGCCCGATCGGCAGGTGCAGGTCGTTGATCTCGGCCTGGCCGGTGGGATGCTGGAACTTCCACATCCATTGCCGGCCGATCGCCTCGATCACCATCGCGTCGGGCGGCGCGTTCCGCGAGGCCACGTACAGCCGCGCCCCCCAGACGAAGAAGATCAGCGTCAGCAGGAACGGGATCAGCATCCAGCTGATCTCGATCAGGTTGGAGCGGATGCCGGACGGGTGCCGGTCCGCCTCCGAGCCCTCCCGGTAGCGCAGGGCGAAATAGGTGATCGCCACGAAGACCGGCACGGTCAGCAGCAGGGTCAGGACCGTGAAGGCCAGGATCAGCAGGTCCGTCTCGGACGCGGTGGCCGAGACCGCGGCGGGCCAGAGTTCGAGGGCAGCGTGGTTCGGCGTCATCCTGCTACCGGTCCGGCGCGTCGAGGGGGCGGCCGACGATCAGGTCCATGGCCCGGTCGATCGGGATGCGGGCCCGGGTGCGGGCCGGGTCGCTGTAGCCGTAGCCGGCGAGCCGGGCCGCAGCCTCGGCCCGCTGACGGTCGAGGTCGGCATAGGGGTCCGCCTGAAGGTTCGGCGGCGGCGGCGTCAGCGGCGCGGTCTGCTGGCGCGTCAGGGTCGGCAGGGTCCGGCGCTGGCTGGCGCTGAAGGCGCCCATCAGCCAGATCATGGTGCCGATGACCGTCAGGACCGCGAGCGCGAGGCCCGCCATCACCAGCGCGGTGTTGCGGACGCCGACATCGCGCGTCTCGTAGCCGGGACCGTCGGGATCGCGCGGGGCATTGGCCGGCGTGCCGCGGGGCGGGCGGCCGTTCAACAGGCCGCTGCCACGCAGGGTCAGCCCGGCCAGGATCGCCGGGATCAGGCCGGGACCGGGGGTGCCGCCGACGCTCATGCGACCCTCCCGGCGCGCCGGGCTGTCGGTGCCGGTCGCCCGCGCAGCAGGAGATGGAGCGCGGCGGCGAGACACGCCACGGCCAGGGCCGCGAGCGCATCGGCCGGACGGATCACGAACCGGTCGCGCAGGGCCGGGGTGACCAGCCAGAACATCTCGAGGGCGTGCACTGCGAGCGCCGCGCCGGCCAGGATCCGGGTGGTCGGGCGGCCCGGCCGCAGGGTCGCGAGCCCGGCCAGCACCACGACGATCCCGGCCGCGATCGACAGGCCGCGCCCGAGCCCGCCGCCCCGGGCGAAGTACCAGGCGACCTCCGGCGGCAGGTTGGCCGACCAGACGATCAAGAACTGCACGAAGTGCAGGAACGCCCAGAGCCCGAGCAGCACCACCAGGGGAACCAGCCGGCCGCGCCCGGGCGCGGTGCGCCCACGGCCCACCGGCTCCGGCTCCTCCCAGGCGAGCAGGATCGCGGCCGCGAAGGCCAGCCCGCTCCAGGCGGTCATCACCAGCAGGCCGAGCAGCGTGGAATCCAGCCGCGGGTCGAGGGAGGCGATCACGTCGGTGGTGAACAGGGTGCCGACCACCGCATGCAGGCCCACCGCCGGCACGGTGCGGCCCTCGCCCGGCTCGTCGAAGGGCCGCGCGAAGCGGAAGGCCAGCCAGGTCCAGGCCGCGAGATACGCGATCACCCGGGCCACGAAGAACGGCGTGGTGAACCAGAAAGCCGCGAGCGGCGTGCGCGGCGCCGCACCGACCCAGGGGTAGAGCACCGGCACCGCGGCCAGCAGCGGCAGGCCCAGCAGCGCGGCCACCGGCATCAGCGCCATCAGCCGGCGCAGGCCCGCCAGCATCTCGACGCCGCCGCGCTCGCGCACGCGCTTGCCGAACCGCTCGGCCACGATCGTCACCGGCAGGGCGCCGACAGGCAGCGCCAGGAGGACGAGCCAGGCCGCGAGATACGCGCACGCCGCCCCGCGCCAGCCGCCCGCGAGAAAGCAGCAGGCCAGCAGGCCGAGCCCGAGGAGACCGAGCAGGAGGGGGCGGCTCACTGGGTCGCCTCCAGGCGGGTCCGGTCGTCCGGCGACAGGCTCGCGACGGGCGCGTCCTGGCTGAGCTGGAGCGCCCGGACATAGGCGACGATCGCCCAGCGGTCGGCGGACGGGATCATCTGCGCCATGCCGAACATGGCGCGCCGGCCGTTGCCGATGGCGTCGTAGATCTCGGCGGCCGGGGCCTTGCGCAGGGGCTCGGCGGTGAGGTCGCCGGCATGCGGGAAGCCGCGCTGCACGACGATGCCCTGGCCGCGCCCGTCCTGGCCGTGGCAGGGGGTGCAGAACACCGCGTAGCGCTGCCGGCCGCGCTCGACCAGGTCCTGGCTGATCGTCTGCGGCTGCGGCGCCTCCCGGGCCGGATCGGTCCGCGGCACGGTCCCGGCGACCGGCTGGCGCATGGTGATCTGGCGGGGGAAGAACGGGTTCCGGTCCCAGGTCTTAGCCCGGGCCTGGTCGTCCATGTTGGCCTCGCCGCAGGCCGAGAGGGCCGGCAGCGCCGCGAGCAGGATGAGGCCGGCGGCGCGCCTCATCGCGGGATCCTGCGGATCTCGAGGGGGCGCCCGGCCTCGACCGGCAGGCTGGTCAGCCGGCGCTCGAACCGCGCCGCGTCGAAGCGGTCGCTGCGCGCCTCCGCGGAGAGGAAGAACCGGTCGTCCGAGGCGCGCAGGAAGCCCGGGATGTTGAAGGCCGGGTGGTTCAGCCGCGGCAGGCGGTTGAGCACCAGCAGCGCGAGGTGGATCGCGATGCAGCCGGTCATCATCGCGAAGGAGATGCTCGGCACCACGAAGGACGGCCAGGACAGGCGCGGGCGCCCGCCGATCAGGAACACGTAATCGTAGGCCGTGGCGTAGACGCAGAGCGCGTAGAAGCCCGCGCCGCCGAGCAACGCGCCGGCCAGCGCGTAGGGCAGGATCGAGCGGCCCTCCAGGCCCAGTGCCCGCAGGGTCCGGGGCATCGGCACCGGCCCGTGCCCGTCGAGATGGACATGGTCCGGCGGGCTGATCCCCGACACCGCCTGGAGGGCGGCGGCGAGGTCGGACTGGCTGGCGAAGGTGGCGGAGACGCCCCAGAGCGGCGCCGGCCCGGGATTCTCCTCCGGCCGGAGGGTGGCGCGGGACGCGGCCTCCCGGGCGGCGGCCTCGGTGCCCGGCGCCCGGGCGAGGGCCAAGCGGCGGCTCTCGATGATCGAGACCGCCGGCAGGTAGCGCAGGAACAAGAGCAGCAGGGTCAGGAACAGGCCGAGCGAGCCCGCGAAGGTGGCGATGCCCCAGGGATCCGGCCCGTAGGGCAGCCGCGAGGAGGGCAGGAAATCCTGGGTCAGGGTGACGACCAGCACCATGACGTGGTCGGCATAGGCACCGGCCGCGACCAGGAGCCCGACCGCCGCGATCGCGAGGGGCGCCGTTCGGGCGCGGGCCGACCACAGCACCTGCGCCGGCAGGACCAGGCCGAGGATCGCGGTCCACGAGACCAGGGCGTGGTCGCCGGTCATGCGCCGCACCAGCACGGCCCGCGCTTGCGCGTCGCCGTTGAGGAACGTGTCGAAATACTCGGCGGCGTAGCAATAGGCACTGGCGCAGCCGAGGCCGAGCAGCAGGCGGCCGAGCAGGTCGAGGTGGCGCGCGGTGACCAGGCTGTCGAGGCCGTAGACGACGCGGATCAGCACGACGATCGCCGCGGTGATGCCGACGCCGGAATAGACCGCGTTCACCAGGAAGCTCACCGGCAGCAGGGTGCTGTGCCAGCCCGGCATCAGCGAGCCGGCCAGCATCACCGAGGCGCCGGTCTGGACCGAGACCACCAGCAGCACGCCGAGCAGGGCCACCGTCCGGTAGGCCTGGACCCAGATCTGCCAATGGGCCGCCGAGCCGCGCCAGCCCGAGGCGACGATGCCGTAGACCTGCGCGCGCAGGAGCGCGCGCTTGCGGGTGCGGGCCTTGGCGTCGATCTGGCGCATCGCCTCCACGAAGGCGCGGTCGCGCAGGGTCGCCAGATCCGGCAGCAGGCCGATGAACCAGAGGCTCACGCAGATCACCAGGAAGGCGACGATGTCGATCGCGTCCCACAGGAGCGGCGAGCGGAATTGCGGCCAGAGGTCGTAGGTGTTGGGGTAGGGCAGGTTCCAGAAGAAGAACCACGGCCGCCCGAGATGGATGATCGGGTAGAGCCCGGCCGACGCTGTGGCGAGCAGCGCCAGGGTCTCGGCGATGCGGTTCACCGCCCCGCGCCACTCCGCCCCGAGCAGGAGCAGCACCGCCGAGACCAGCAGGCTGCCGGACGCCACCCCGATCCACCAATCGTAGCTCGCGATGTCGAGCGCCCAGACGACGGCATTGTTGTTCGCCCAGACCCCCGGCCCGGCATAGAGCAGGGTGCCGAGGGTGAAGACGAACATTCCGAGCAGCGCCACCGCCCCCGCGAAGGCGATCCACCAGCGGCGGTTGCGCGGATGCGTCAACGGGATCGCGGTGACCGTGCCGCCGATGCCCTGAAGGGTTTCGTCCGGCCGGATCAGAGGACCGCCTGCGAGAGCGCCGGACATGCTCAGCCCTCCCGTCCGGTGGGATCGGCGGCGGGCGCGAGCCCGGCGAGGTAGGTGGTGCGCGGGCGCGTGTTCAGGTGGCCGAGCAGCGCGTATTCCCGCGGATCCTTGCGGGCGGCCGAGACTTGGCTCGTCGGGTCGGCGACGTTGCCGAAGGTGATCGCCCGGGTCGGGCAGGCGCCCTGGCAGGCGGTCTCGACGGCGCCGTCCTGGATCGGGGCGTGCGCGTCCTTGGCCGAGGTGACCCGGGCCGCCGCGATGCGCTGGATGCAGTAGGTGCACTTCTCCATCACGCCGCGGGCGCGGACCGTGACCTCGGGATTGCGCTGCTGCTGCTGCACCGGGGTCATGCCGCCGGTATAGTCCAGGTAGTTGAAGCGGCGGACCTTGTAGGGGCAGTAGCTCTGGCAGGTCCGGGTGCCGACGCAGCGATTGTAGACCTGCAGGTTCAGGCCCTCGCTGTCGTGCAGGGTCGCCTCCACGGGGCAGCCGACCTCGCAGGGCGCCTGCTCGCAATGCATGCACGGCACCGGCTGGAAATGCGTCGTCGGCGCGTCGAGCCCGCCCGCGTAGTAGCGGTCGACCCGCAGCCAGCCCATCCAGCGCCCGAGCGCGACCTCCTCGCGCCCGACCACCGGGATGTTGTTCTCGGCCTGGCAGGCCGTGATGCAGGCGTTGCAGCCGGTGCAGGCATCGAGGTCGATCGCCATGCCCCATTGCGCCGCCGCGCCGGTCAATTGGGTTTCCGGGGCCGGGTAGAACGAGGCCGGGGCCGGCGCGCCCTTGGGGTCGCCCACCGGGGCGGCGCCCAGAGCCTGGACGCGGACGATATCCTCGCCCTCCATCGTGCCGAGGTTCTGGGTGGTCGCCGGCATCCGGCGCCGGCCGGTCTTGGTCAGCCGCGCCCCGGTGAGCCGCCAGGGCGTCGCGACGGGCCGCAGGGTCGCGGCGTCGTAGCCGAGGCCGTTCGAGAGGTGGTCCGGCACGGTGCGGCCGTAGCCGAGGCTGAGGGTCACGGTCTCGGCGGCCTGGCCGGGCAGGATCCAGGCGGCGCCCTCGACGGCACGCCCCGCCGCCTCGACCCGCACGATGTCGCCGGTGGCGACGCCCTCGCGCTCGGCGAGACGCGGGCTGAGGGCGATGACGTTCTCCCAGACGATCTTGGTCAGGGGTTTGGGCAGTTCCTGCAGCCAGGCGAGGTCGGCATGGGTGCCGTCCCAGATCGTGGAATCGGGGCGGAACACCACCTCGATCCCGTCCGCGGCGGGCGCCGGAGGGGAGGGCGGCGCCTCCTGCGTCAGGGCGACATCCTCGGTCGCGCCCGCGCTCTCGGGCCAGAAACCCCGGCGCAGGGCGTCGGCGAAGCGGGCCTCGAACGCCGCCGCATCCTCGCCTTCGGTCCGCCAGCGCGCCTTGAGCAGGCCGAGCGCGTCTTCGCCGCCCTCGCTCCCGCGCCCGTCGGTCAGGAAGGCCAGCATGTCCGGGAGGGTGCGGCCGTTGTAGAGCGGCGCCACCGTCGGCTGGATCAGCCCGACCGTGCCGTCGAGGGAGCGGACATCGCCCCAGGATTCCAGCGGATGCGCGATGGGCAGGTGCCAGTCGGCATGGGCGCCGGTCTCGTCGTCATAGAGCCCGGCATGGATCTTGAGCGGCACGCGCTCCATCCGGGCGGCGAAGTCGAGGGCGGCGGGCGCGTCGTAGACCGGGTTGGCGCCGAGCACGATCAGCACCTTTACGGCGCCGCGCTCCATCGCCTCCGCCAGATCCGCCAGGGTGCCGGCCCCCGCCTCGACCGCGGGCGCCGTGTGCCGCAGGGTCGCCCCGGTATTGCCGAGCGCGCCGTTGAGACGGTGGGCCAGGGCGTGCAGGTCCGGGCTCGCGGCGAGCCCAGCCGTGACGATGCCAGCGCCGCGTGCCTCGGCGAGCGCCTTGCCGGCGCCCCGGGCCCAGCGGGACACCGGATCGTCACCCGCAGGCGCGGCGCCGCCCCCGGCCAGGGCCAGGAGATCGCGCGCCAAAGCTTCGAGGCGGCCGGCCGGCACGGCGACGCCGTGATCGGCCTTGGCGCTGGTCAGCGTCGGGGTCGGGGCCGCGGCGTGCAGGGTGAGCAGGCGGCCCTCGGCATAGGCCGCCCGGCGCGCCGCGCTCCAGCGCCCCGACAGGCCGACCTGGCCGGGGCCGAGATCGAGGAAGTCGCCGTCCAGGGACACGATGGTGCGCGCCCGGCCGAAATCCGGAATCGTCTCCAGCGGCTTTCCATAGGCGCGGCGGGCACCTTCGTAGATCGCCTCGCGGCCGACGCCGGCGCCGGCGAACCAGCGCAAGGCCGGATAGGCGGCCCGCATCCGGGCGATCTGCGCCGCCACGGTGGGCGAGGTCACCGGCCCGGTCACCAGCGCCACGCCCTCGCCCCCGGCTTCGTGCCAGGCGGGCATCTGCGCCTGGAGGGCCGCCCGGAACGCCGCCCAGGAACTCGGGCGGCCGAGATGCTGCACCGCCTGGGAGCGGAACGGGTCGTAGAGGCCGAGCACGGAGGCCTGGGCCAGCACGTCGGTGCCGCCGTGGCTCCAGGGATGCTCGGGATTGCCCTCGACCTTCAGCGGCCGGCCGTTGCGGGTGGTGACCAGGATGCCGTTGCCGAACCCGTCGAACACCGCCGAGGAGGCGTACGACAGGTCCGTGCCCGGCACGATCCGCTCGGGCTGGTTGACGTAGGGCACCTCATAATCCCGGCTCCCGCCGCCGCAGGCGGTGAGACCGCCGAGCGCGAAGGAGGCGGCCATCAGCTTGAGGAAGCCGCGCCGCTCCGGGGACGCGGCGAGCCGCGCCGCGGAGGGGAACTCGGCCGCGAGGTAGTCGCGGAATTCCGGGCTGTCGGCGACGGCGTCGAGGCTGCGCCAGAAGCGCGGGCCGTCGCCGCCGGCGAGTTTTTGGCGCAGGGCCGCGATGTCGGATCCGCTGGTCATCGGTGGCAGATCCCGCATTCGGTCAGCCGCGAGCCGCCGCGGATATGGTACTCGGCCACGAGCTTCGGCCCGAGCGTCGCCTGGTCGGCCGGCGGCTTCCAGGTCATGTTCCAGACCTCGTCGGGCGTGCGGACGTATTTCTCCGGCGCCCGGTGGCAATCGAGGCAGAACTGCATCTCGAAGGCGTTGGCCCGGTAGGTCATCTGCATCGCAGTGACCTCGCCGTGGCAGGTCGAGCAGCCGATGCCCTTCGTCACATGCACCGAGTGGTTGTAGTAGACGTATTGCGGCAGCTTGTTCAGCCGCACCCATTCCAGCGGCTTGTCCTGGGCGTAGCTGTCGCGCACCGGCTTGAGCATGTCCGAGCCGGTCCAGATCTGCGAGTGGCAGGTCATGCAGGTATGGGTCGGCGGGATCCCGGCCGAGGCGACCTTGTCGACGGTGGTGTGGCAGTAGCGGCAATCGATGCCGAGCTCGCCGGAATGGTGCTTGTGGCTGAACGGCACCGGCTGGGCCGGGGCGATGCCGACCCCGGTGACGTAGTTCGAGCGCACGATCCCGGCCGCCAGCACCGGCAGGCCGACCAGGCAGGCGACCCCGGTCATCAGGGCGAGCCGGTAGATCGCGTCCGCGCCGGGCGTGAACAGCTGCGCCATCAGGCACGCCCGCGGGGCGGCACGATCCGGTCTTCGGGTTCGATCTGCTCAGCCTCGCGCCGCAAGCGTCGCCCCACCGTTGGTCCCGGGTTGGACAGTGCAGCGCAGCGGAACGCCGACGCAATGCGACCAAAGCGGCCGGGCGCCGGGGCGGCCCGCCGCGACCGTCCCAGTCTGGAACCTAGAGCTTTTCCAGACGAGAGCTAGAACATGGATCATCAAACCGGCCGCTTCCGGCATCGAGCGCTCGACACTTCCCGCCGGCGGCGCAAGACCTCCCGCCAGCAGCGCAAAATCTCCCGCCAGCGGCGCAAGACTTCCCGCCGGCGGCGCGAGGGCCTATGCGCTGCCTGACCGGGGCATGGCGGCCCGATCCCGCCGCCGCCCCATCCCGGACTCGCCTCGGACCCCTATGGATTCCGATCCCATCGTCCTGACCTGGCGCGCCGCCCGGCGCCTGCACGTCACCGCCGTCGCCCTCGTGGTCGGGCTCGGCGCCCCGCTCTGCGCGCTGGCCCTGCTGTGCCTGCGCGATCTGGTCGCGGTGCTGCCCCGCGACGAGGCGCCGGCCCTGCCGTTCCTGCGGGTCGCCCTGTCGCTGCCCGGCCGCGAGATCGTGCTGGCGCATGGATTCCCGATGCGTCCCGCCGAGCTGGAGCTCGCCGCCTTCCTGTGCATCGCCGGCTGCGCGCTGGCCCTGGCGGGGATCGGCTGGGTCGTGGCGCGCCTGTGCTTCAAGGCCCAGAACCAGGCCGCGGACGCCGTCCGGGAAAGCGTCCTGCGGGCGATCCTCGACGCGCCGGCCGGGGGCCGGGACGAGGCGCGCAGCCTCGCCCGCCTGGTCGGGGAGGTGCTGGGGCGGGGCGACCGGCTGCTCGCCGCCGGCATCGTCGTGCCGGCCATGACCCTGGCGGCGCTGCTCTTCGCCCTCGGCTTCGCGGGGTTGGCCGCCCCGCGGCTGATCCCGACCGCGGCGATCGGGCTGGCGGCGATCGGGCTGGCCTACGGGCTGGTCCTGGAACGCGCCCGGGACCGGCAGGACCTGCGCCTGCGCTCGAGCACCCGGGCCGAGACCAACCTGAACGACCTCGTGCGGCGGCTGCCGGCGGTGCGGGTCCACGGCGCCGCGGCCCTGGAGCGGAAGCGCATCGCCGCCCGGGTCGCGGCGATGCGCACCAAGGTCGCCCGGGCCGAGGCGCGGCTGGCCTATGCACGAGCACCGGCGCTCGCCCTGGCGGTGATCCTCCCGGCCATCGCCATCGGCACGGCCCTGTGGCGCTCCACGGCGCCGGGCGCACCGCCGGCACCGCCGGTCGATCCGGCCGCGCTGCTCGCCGCCACCGGGGCCTTCGGCCTCGCCGGCTGGCTCGCCGCGATCTGCGCCCGGCTCTGGACGGTCCGCAGATCCGTCCGCCCGCGCTTTCGCGACCTGGCGCGTCTCATCGCGATGCTCCAGGGGCGGCAGGCGAAGGCCACCCGGACCGGGCTCGCCCCGCCGCTCCCCCGGTCCGGCATCCTGGCGACGCAGGGGGTCGGCGCCTTCGACCCGGCCAGCGGCGAGCGGCTGACCGGCGTCGACGTCACCGTCACGATGCCGAGCCATGTCGCGATCACCGGCAGCCGGGGCAGCGGCGCCCGGGTGCTGGCGGCGGTGCTGGCCGGCCAGATCGAGCCGACCGCCGGGGCCGTCACCTATGCGGGCTCGGACCTGCGCGGCTTCGACGCCGCGGAGCGCGCCCGCCGCATCGCCTTCGCGGCCGGGGAGGCGATCCTGATGGAGGGCTCGCTCCGGCAGAACCTGCTCTACGGCACCGAGCCGGCCAACGCCCCCGACGACATCGCGCTGATCGGGATCAGTCGGCTCACCGGCCTCGACGGCTTCGTCTACGCCCGCGGCCTGACCGGCCGCCTCGACCCGGCGACCCAGCCCCGGCTGGCGGCGGCGATCGTCGCGGCCCGCCGGACCATGCGGGCGGCGCTCGCCGCCAAGGGGGCCGAGCGCCTGGTCGAGCCGTTCGACCCGGAGCGCTACAACCATCAGGCGAGCATCGGCGAGAACATCCTGTTCGGCGAGCCGGTGGGCGGCGCCTTCGCGCCCCTGCGGTTCGCCCGCCACCCCTACCTGCGGGCGGTGCTGGAGGCCGAGGAGCTGGTGCGGCCGCTCACCGAGATCGGCCTGTCGGTCGCCCGCAGCACGGTGGAGATCTTCGCCGACCTGCCCAACGACCATCCGCTCTTCGACAATTATTCGCTGTTCCAGGCCTCGGAGCGGGGATATTTCGAAGACCTCGTGGTCCGCCTGCCCAATGCCGCGAGTTTGCGCCGGGGACCGGCCGGCCAGCGCGACCGCACGCGGTTGATCGGCCTGGCCCTGCGCTACAGCGAGTCCCGGCACCGCTTCGGGCTGATCGATGCCGCCTTCGAGCAGCGGCTGGTCCAGGCGCGCCGCTCCTTCGCCCGGATGCTGCCGCCCCACCTCGCCGGCGCGGTGGAGTTCCACGATCCCGGCCGGGTCAATCCGGCCGCCAGCCTCGAGGAGAACCTGCTGTTCGGCCGGATCAGCCTCGGCGAGGCCAATGCCGAGCCGCGGGTGCGGGCGCTGGTGCAGCGGATCCTGGCCGACGAGGGGCTCGAAGCCTCGGTCTACAGCCTCGGCCTCGACAGCAAGGTCGAGATCCAGCCCAGCACCGGCGCGCTGGCGGACGGCGCCATCAACGCCCGGGAGCGCGTGGCGATCGAGCTGGCCCGCTGCCTCGCCCGGGAGCCCGACATCCTGGTGGTCGCGGTGGCGCTCGAAGACCGCACGGTCGAGGGCGTGCGCGACCGCCTCGCCCGGCTCCGCCAGGCCCGGGCCGGACGCGGCGTCATCGTCTGCCTGCCCGAATCGGGCGTGCCCGACGGGATCGAGCCGTTCGACGCGGTGATCGCCGTGGAGAACAGCGCGGTCGTCGCCCCCCAGGCCGCCGAGGTCGCAGAGCCGGAGCCGGCCCTCGCCTGAGGGCTACGGCCTCACGACGGCCGCAATGGCCGGTCAGGTCGGGACGCCGTGCCTGCCCGGCCTCGATTCCCCCTCGCCCGGCCGATCCAGCGCGGACGGTTCATGCCCTTCCCGATACCGAGATCCCTCGCCGCCGGCCTCGTGCTCCTGACCGCCTGCGGTCCGAGCGCGGCGCAGGCCGGAAAGGCCGACGCGCCGATCCCGGCCGCGACGCTTGCCGTCATGGCGCAGAAGGGCACCACGGCCGCCGCCCCGGTGCTGTTCCGGGCCTACAAGAAGGAATCCGAGATCGAGGTCTGGAAGAAGGGCCCGGCCGGGTACGTCCACATCAAGACCTTCCCGATCTGCCGCTGGTCCGGTCAGCTCGGCCCCAAGCGCAAGAGCGGCGACCGGCAGACCCCGGAGGGGTTCTACACGGTGCCCCGGCGCCAGATGAACCCGAACTCGCACTATTACCTGTCCTTCGACGTCGGCTATCCCAACGCCTATGACCGCGCCCATGGCGGCACCGGCTCGGCCGTGATGGTCCACGGCATCTGCTCGTCGATGGGCTGCTTCGCCATGACCGACGGCACGGTCGGCGAGATCTACGCCATCGCCCGGGAGGCCCTGAACGGCGGCCAGGCGGCCTTCCAGTTCCAGTCCTATCCGTTCCGGATGAGTGCCGAGAACATGGCCCGCCACCGGACCGACCCGAACATCGCGTTCTGGCGCGAGCTCAAGGCCGGGTCCGACCGGTTCGAGGCGAGCCGGGAGGAGCTTCAGGTCTCGGTGGTCGCCGGCCGCTACGCCTTCGCGCCGTCCCGGGATCCCGCCCGGGAGGCTGCCGTCGCGACCTACCGCGCCATCGAGGAGGCACGGATGGCAACGCTCGCCGAATCGGGCGAGCCCGCCGTGCGCACCACCTATTCCGACGGCGGCCAGCACGCCTTCTGGGCGGCCTATACCGCCCGGGGCGGCGCGGTCGGCGACATCAGCCGGCCGGAGGCTCTGGCCTATGCCGGCCAGGAGGTGGTGGTCGTGCCCGGCCACCGGGCGCCGCGCCCGGTGCCGGAATCCGTCTGGGCCGCCTGGGGCGGGCCCGAATCCGGTCTCGCGCTGCGGCAGATGGCCGGCTTCGTGCCGGTCTACGAGCGGGCGGCGGATCCGTTCGGGGCGCTGGCGGGCCGCCTCCCGGCGCGCTACGGCGACGGCCTGCCGTCCCTGCTGGCGGCGGCGCTCGCCGAATCCCCCGGCACGGCCGCCGGACACCCGATTCGGGCGGGCTCGGGCGCGGGCCTGATCGCCTCCGCCGAGCGCCTCTAGGCATGCACCGGACCCCGAAAGCGGCCCATCCGTGTGCGCGGCCGCACATCACGACGGCGTGCGGACCCCCAATTCATTGTACGGCAGGGGATGAGCGGTACTCCTGTCCCGTCGGCCTGCCGTATTCAGCGCTACCTTCCCGGAACGGCGACGGGGTTTCGATCGTAACGGATCGGGACCGACTGTCCGCAGATTCGTGATCGCCATGTCCAAGTATCCCGAGCCGACCATCTGCGCGGCCGATCAGGGCCTCGTCCTCCGATTCTGGGGCGTGCGCGGCTCGACTCCGGTCAGCGGCCCGCAATATGCCGAGTTCGGTGGCAGCACGCCCTGCATCGAGGTGCGCTGCGGCGAGCGGATGTTCGTGGTCGACGCCGGCTCGGGCATCTACAACCTCGGCCAGGGCCACCGCACCGATCTCCCGCGGGATGTCGACCTGCTGTTCACCCATCTGCATCTCGACCACACCGCGGGCCTTCCGTTCTTCAAGCCGGCCGTCCTCGACGCCGATCGGGTGATCAACACCTATTGCGGCAATCTCGGCGGCGAATCGGCCGGCCCGACCCTCGATCGCCTGTTCGCGCCGCCGCTCTTCCCGGTTACCCTCGACAGGCTGTGCTGCACCTTCAACCACCACGGGTTCGAGGCCGGCCAGACCCTGACCTTCCCGGACGGCTCGCGGGTCGACACGATCCTGCTGAACCACCCGCAGGGCTCGGTGGGCTACCGATTCGAGCATGGCGGCCGGCGCCTGTGCCTGATCAGCGATATCGAGCACAGCGACCCCTGGCCGGATCCCGAGCTGGCCAAGTTCGTCGCCGGGGCTGACCTGATGGTCTATGACGGCATGTTCACCGACGGCGAGTATCCGACCTGCCGGGGCTGGGGGCACTCGACCTGGCAGAAGGGCGTCGAGCTGGCGCGGATGGCCGGCGTCAAGGCGCTGGCGATCATCCACCTGCACCCGGCCCATTCCGACACGGCGCTGCGCGACATGGAGGCCGATCTCCAGGCGGAGATGCCCACCGCCTTTATCGCCCGCGAGAGCCAGAGCATCACGGTCGGCGCCCCGCGCTCGGTGAGTGGCCGGGCCGGCAACCGCCCCACGGTGGCGCGCGAGGTCCGGCGCCGGATCAAGGTCGCCTGATCGTCTCGGTCAGAAGGGGCGCCCGCTCCGGGGCCGGCTGTACCGGCGATAGGCGAACAGCACGAACAGCGCGACGCCGATGGTCAGGATGCTCCAGCCGTAATTGCTGATAAGCTGCGCATCAATCGGGTGGCCGATCAGGCCCAGCGCGACGAGCAGTCCGAAGACGGCGATCACCGCCGAGACGAGCATCCCTAGAATCATCGTGGTCCCCGGCGGCCCCGGCCGGCGCAGCCGCCCGGCGAATTCGTCCGTGGAAATGCATGGGGGCGGTGCCCGTTCCCGGTCGTGTCCGGCGCCGCGAGGCGCTAATCGCGCCCTGGCGCGCATGGGCGGCTCCCAAGGCGCCGAACTTAGGCTAAGTAGGCGCGCACGACGGCGCCCCGGGGCGCGCGAGGAGCCCGAGACCACGGCGATGACCGGCCCACAGAACACGCCTCAGGACAGCATGCCCGCATCCACCGCCGCCACAGGCCCGCTGCGCCCGCAATCCCAGCTCGTGACGATCTTCGGCGGCTCCGGCTTCCTGGGCCGCCACGTGGTGCGGGCCCTCGCCAAGCGCGGCTACCGGATCCGCGTCGCGGTACGCCGGCCGGACCTGGCGCTGTTCCTGCAGCCGCTGGGCAAGGTCAACCAGATCGTGGCCGTCCAGGCCAACCTGCGCTACCCCGAATCGGTGGCCCGCGCGGCCGAGCGCTCGGACGTGGTGATCAACCTCGTCGGCATCCTGCAGGAGACCGGCTCGCAGAGCTTCGCGCGGCTGCAGGTCGACGGGGCCGCCGAGATCGCCCGCGCCGCCGCCCGGCAGGGCGCCCGGATGATCCACGTCTCGGCGATCGGGGCGGATCCGGCCTCGCCGTCGCGCTATGCCCGCACCAAGGCCGAGGGCGAGGCCCGGGTCTTCGCCGCCTGCCCGGACGCGGTGGTGTTCCGGCCATCGCTGGTCTTCGGGCCGGGCGACAGCTTCTTCAACCGCTTCGCCGGTCTCGCCCGGGCGCTGCCGGTGCTGCCGCTGGCGGGCGGCCAGTCGCGCTTCCAGCCGGTCTTCGTCGGCGACGTCGCCGAGGCGATCGCCCGGGCGGTCGACGGCGCCGTGCCGGGGGGCAAGGTCTACGAGCTCGGCGGACCGGAGGTCGCCACCCTCGAGCACCTCGTGCGCTACATGCTCAAGACGATCCAGCGCAAGCGCGCCGTGGTCGACCTGCCGCTGCCGGTGGCCAAGCTCCAGGCCCGGCTCCTGGAGGTCGCCGACACCCTGACCTTCGGCCTGCTGCCCGACAGCCTGAAGCTCACCCGCGACCAGGTGATCCTGCTCCAGAACGACAACGTCGTGTCCGAGGCCGCCAAGGCCGAGGGCCGCACCATCGAGGCGCTCGGGATCACCCCGACCGCCGCCGAGGCGGTGGTGCCGGGCTATCTCTGGCCGTTCCGCAAGGCGGGCCAGTTCGCCACCGACCGGGACGAAGAATACCTGGCGGAGGTGCCCGACTCGATCGCACCGACGCCCATGGGTCCCGGCTCCCAGCACAGGCCGCAGACCGCGTCCGGGCCGGCGATCGGCGCCGACGCCGGCAGCTCCCCGGGAAGCGCCCAGAGCCGCATGGGCACCCGCTGGGGCACCCGGACGATGAGCTGACGGGTCGGGGCTCCGCCCCGATACCCTGCCAAAGGGCCTCGGGCCCTTTGGAAACCCATTTCCTTGCCGGTGAGGGCGTTGATATCCCCGCGTTCTCCTCGAAGGAGACAGCGCCTGACCTCGTCCGGGACCACACGATGATCGTCACCCCGTGGAACGGATCGGCAGGCTTGGCGTGAGACGCATCCTCGTCACCGGCGCGGCGGGCTTCGTCGGCGGCCACGTCCTGCCGCTCCTGGCCGTGTCGGGCGCCCGCGTGGTCGGGATCGGCCGCGGCGCACCCCGGGACCTGCCTGCGGGAGTCGATTACGAGCGCATCGACCTCCTCGACGAGGCCGCTTTGAGCGGCTTCATGGCGCGCTTCCGGCCGACCGAGATCCTCCACCTCGCCGGCCTCGCCTCGGTGGGTGAGTCGGCCACCGGGCCGGGCCAGACCTGGCGGGTGAACGTCAACGGCCTGATGAACCTCGTGGCGGCGGTCGAGGCGGTGCCGGGCTGCACGCTGTTCTTCGTCAGCTCGGGCGAGGTCTACGGCGGCGCGTTCCTGGCCGGTCATGCCCTCTCCGAGGAGGCCGAGCCCCTGCCGCGCAACACCTACGCCCGCTCGAAATGGGTCGGCGAGCAGCTGCTGCGCGACCTGCTGCCCCGGATCGGCGTGAAGCTCGTGGTGCTGCGGCCGTTCAACCATATCGGCCCGGGCCAGGACGAGCGCTTCGTCGTGGCCTCCTTCGCCGGGCAGATCGCCCGGATCGAGGCCGGCCGTGCGCCGCCCCTCCTCGAAGTGGGCAACCTCTCCTCGTACCGCGACTTCCTCGACGTCGCCGACGTGGCGGGCGCCTATGTCGACCTGATCGGCCGCGCGGAATCCCTGGCGGACGGGAGCGTGTTCAACATCAGCTCCGGCGTGCCCCGCACCATCGCCAGCGTCCTCGACGGCCTGCGCATCCGCGCCCGGGTGCCGTTCGAGATCCGCGTCGCCCCCGAGCGGGTGCGTCCGAGCGAGATCCCGCTGGCCGCGGGCGACGCGACCCGCCTGCGCGGAGCCACCGGCTGGCAGCCCCGGGTCGCCTGGGACGACGCCCTGGCCCGGGTGCTGGACGATGCCCGCGCCCGGCTCGCCCCGGAAGAGGGCTGAGACCCCTACCGGACCACCCCCTTCGCCACCAGCGCGTCCCGCGCCTCCGCCGAGACATCCAGCCGCTCGGCCAGGATCTCCTGGCTCGACTCCCCGAGGCCCGGCGGCATGCGGCGTACGGGCAAGCGGCGCCCGTCGAGGCGGTAGGGCGGGGCGATGACGTGGGCGTTGCCGGCGCCCTCGACCACGAGCCCGGCCTCCTGCGCGCGGTCGCAGGTCAGCGCCTCGCGCAGGCCCATCACCTCGCCGCAGGGGATACCCGCCCCGCGCAGGCGCGCGATCAGGGGCGCCCGCTCCCACTTGGCGAGCTCGGCCTCCAGGATCGGGATGAAGACGGCGCGGTTCTTCGAGCGGTCGAGGTTGGTGGCGAAGCGCGGGTCGGCGCACAGGTCCGGCCGTTCCAGAACCTGCTCGCAGAAGCGGCGGTACTGGGCGTTGTTGCCCACCGTGATCACCACCGGCCCGTCGCCGGCCTCGAACACCCCGTAGGGCACGATCGACGGATGGGCGTTGCCGTAGCGCGGCGGGTCGATGCCCCGGGCCAGCGCCTCAAGCCCGTAATAGGAGGTCAGCGCCACGCCGCAATCGAACAGGGCGAAGTCGATGGTCCGGCCGCGCCCGGTGCGCGCACGCTGGAACAGGGCCGCCAGCACGGCCTGGGCGGCGTATTGCCCGGTGAACAGGTCCACCGCCGCGACCCCGAACTTCAAGGGCGGCCCGCCGGCCTCGCCGTTGAGCGCCATCACGCCGGATTCGCCCTGTACCACGAGGTCGTAGCCGGGCCGGGTCGCCTCCGAGCCGTCCGAACTGTAGCCGGCAATCGAGCAGTAGATCAGCCCGGGATTCTCGGCCGAGAGCGCCGCGTAGCCGAGGCCGAGCTTGTCGGCGCCGCCGGTCTTGAAGTTCTGGACCAGCACGTCGCTCTCGCGGGCCAGCGCCTTGACGATCGCCAGCCCCTCCGGCGTGGCGAGATCGACCCCGATCGAGCGCTTGTTGCGGTTCACGCTGTCGAAATACGAGGTGTTGCCGGGGGTGGTCGTCACGCCCCAGTCCCGGGTGTCGTCGCCGCGCTCCGGGTGCTCGACCTTGATCACGTCGGCGCCGAGATCACCCAGCACCTGCGCACACCACGGCCCCGCCAGGACCCGGGACAGGTCGAGGACGCGGATCCCGGTGAGGGGCAGGTCGGATGACGGGTCAGAGTCCATCGCAAAGATCCTCAGAGCGCGCATCACACCGTGAAAAGTCCTGGTTCATCAGGGCTCCGCCCTGACAACCCGCCAAAGGGCTCGCCCTTTGGAAACCCGATCCCATGGGTTTTCACGCGCCCATCACGCCGTCGAGGCTGCGCACGGCCGCGACGAGTTTCGGGCGGACCACGTCCATCAGGAACCGGGCGTCGGTGATGACGGTGGGGCCGCCGCAATTGACCGACATGGGCGGCAGGCCGCCGCCGGGGTGGAATCCCACCGCGATGGCGCAGACCGTCTCCTGCCAGTCGCCGAACGAGGTGCAGCAGCCGATCTCGCGATGCTCGGCCACCGCCCGGTCGAGGCCGGCGCGCAGGGCGGGCCAAGCCACCGGGTCCAGGGCCTTCAGGTCCTCGTAGATGCTCTCGCGCTCGCGCTCGGGACACACGGCGACGTAGGCGCGGCCCATGGCGCTGCGGGCGAGCGAGATCCGCGAGCCGGTATCGAGGTTCAGCGAGATCGCGGCCGGCCCGCGCTGGCAATCGACGTAGCGCATGCTGAGCCGGTCGCGCACGCCCAGACCCACCGAGGCATTGGCCGCCTCGGCCACCGCCCGCAGGGCCGGCCGGGCGATGCCGCGCACGTCGAGCCCGCCGAGCGCCGCCGCGCTGAGGGCGATGGTCGCCGTGCCGAGCCGGTAGCGGCCGGTCTCGGCGGCGTGGTGCAGGTAGCCGAGCTTGGTCAGGGTGTAGGTCAGCCGCGACACGGTGGAGCGCGGCAGGCCGCAGGCCGCCGCGAGGTCGTGGTTGGCGAGGCTGGTCCGGCCCGGGCCGAAGCAGGCCAGCACCGCGAGGCCCCGGGCCAGCGCCGTGACGAAGTGGCGATCCTCCTTGGCGCCGTCCTCCTTGGCGCCGTCGCCCGGCGCCGCATCGGGATCGGCCAGCAGGTCCTGATCGGCGGTCCTCATCGGCGCAGGAACGCCGCGAAGGCCGCCTGCGCCTCCGGGCCCCGACGAAGCGCGTGGAACACCTCCGCCTCCTCGGCGAGCGTGCGGGCGACGCTGTCGTCCTGGCCCCGGCGCAGCGCCCGCTTGGTCGCCGCGATCGAGGCCGGGGGCAGGGCGGCCAGGGCGCGGGCCCGACCGAGCGCAACCTCCAGGGCCGTGCCCTCCGGGACGGCGGCGTTGACGAGGCCCGCCGCCACCGCCTCCGCGGCGCCGAAGGGCTCGCCGAGCATCAGCAACTCCGCCGCCCGCTTGGTGCCCGCGATGAGCGGCAGCAGGTAGCTCGACCCGCCTTCCGGGCTGAGGCCGAGCGCTGTGAACGGCAAGCGGAAGCGGGCGCCGTCCCCGGCATAGGCCAGGTCGCAATGCAGCAGCAGCGTCGTGCCGATGCCGACCGCGTGCCCCTCCACCGCGGCGACCACGGGCTTCGGGCAACCGCGCAGGGCCTTCAGGAAGGTCAGGCCCGGGCTGTCGCCCGCGGCCTCGACATCCTGAAAATCCTTGAGATCGTTGCCGGCGGTGAAGCAGCCGCCCGCCCCGGTGAGCACCACGGCGCGCAGGGTCTCGTCGGCGCCGGCGGCGTCGAAGGCGGCGGCGAGGCTCGCATAGGTCGCCCGGTCGAGGGCGTTGCGCCGCTCCGGCCGGTCGATGGTGATCAACCGGATCCCGGGCTCCGGATCGGCGATGCGGACGCTCAAGAGACAGCCTCACCGGCAAAATCCGCGGCGACGCCCGCGAGACCGGCCCGGGCGGCGGCGTATTCCCGAGCGAGCCGGGCCACGAGGTCGGCCGTGGCCGGCGCATCCGCGATGGTGCCGACCCCCTGGCCGGCGCCCCAGACGTCCCGCCACGCCTTCGCGCTGGCGCTGCCGAAGTTCATCGCGGTCTTGTCGCGCACCGGCAGCGCCTCGGGATCGAGCCCGGCGGCGCGGATGCTGGGCGTCAGGTAGTTGCCCGGAACGCCGGTGAAGTAGGGGGTGTACAGGATGTCGGCGGCGGCGCTGCCGGCGATCATGTCCTTGTAGCCCGACGCCGCGTTGGCCTCCCGGGTGGCGATGAACCGGGTGCCCATATAGGCGAGGTCGGCGCCCATGGCCTGGGCGGCCAGGATCGCCGAGCCGGTGGTGATCGCCCCCGACAGGATCAGCGGGCCATCGTAGAAGCGCCGGATCTCGCCGACCAGGGCGAAGGGGCTCAGCGTGCCGGCATGGCCCCCGGCGCCGGCGCAGACCAGGATCAGCCCGTCGACCCCCGCCTCCAGGGCCTTCTCGGCGTGGCGGACATTGGTGACGTCGTGGAACACCACGCCGCCATAGGCGTGGACCGGGCGGATCACCGCGTCCGGGGCCCGCAGCGAGGTGATGATGATCGGCACCCGATGCCGGACGCAGGCCTCGACATCCTGCGCCAGGCGGTCGTTCGAGGCGTGGACGATCTGATTCACCGCGAAGGGGGCGATTTTTCGGGCCGGATCCTTCGCGCGCTCTTCAGCGAGCGTCCGCGTGATCGTCGAAAGCCATTCGTCGAGCAACTCGGCGGGCCGGGCGTTGAGCGCCGGGAACGCGCCGACCACCCCGGCCAGGCATTGCGCGATCACCAGCTCCGGTCCCGACACGATGAACATCGGCGCGCAGATCACCGGCAGGGCGAGGCGGCCGCGGAGAACTTCCGGGAGGCGCCCGGCCGGGCTCTGTTCGGGGCCGTCGCTCATCGGAGGCTGCCGGGCTGTTGGCCGATACCGCGCACAGCGATCCTCCCTGATCGGTCGGGCGGCCCGGCCCTTGGAACCTGCCGGGGCGGGTTCGAGCCGGAATCGCGCCCGGGGCGGGTCTGAATGGCATGGCGCCCGGCACCGGTCAAACCGCTCCGCTCGGCGGCGTCCGCGATGCGGAACAGAATGACGGGACCGGCCTTTGAAACCTGTGTCTCCTTGACGTCCCGATCCTCACAGACCAACATCCTCGCCAATTGCGAACGATAATTCTGCACAGCAGAACAGGGGAGAGCGCCGCTTTGGTTCGTTACGAGGTCGATGGCGGCGTGGCCGTGCTCACGCTCGCCAACCCACCGGTCAACGCGCTGGGCGCCGCGCTGCGGGCTTCCCTCGACGACGCGCTGGCGCGGGCGGGAGCCGACGCATCGGTCCGGGCGATCGTGCTGGCGGCCGAGGGCAAGGTGTTCGTCGGCGGCGCCGACATCTCGGAATTCGGCAAGCCGCCCCAGGCGCCGAGCCTGCCGGACGTGCTGGAGCGGCTCGATGGCTGCCCGAAGCCGGTCGTCGCGGCGATCGGCGGCGCGGCGCTGGGCGGCGGGCTGGAGCTGGCGATGGCCTGCCATGGCCGGATCGCGGCGCCTGTGGCCAAGCTGGGCCTGCCGGAGATCAAGCTCGGGATCATCCCGGGGGCCGGGGGCACGCAGCGCCTGCCGCGGCTGATCGGGCCGGACGTCGCCTTCACGATGATGCTCACCGGCGAGCCGGTCTCGGCCGAGACGGCAGCAGGGCTCGGGATCGTCGATGCCGTGGTGCTGGGCGACCTCGTGCCGGCGGCCCGCACCCGGGCCCTGGAACTGGCCGATTCCGGCGCCCTGCCGCGGGTGCGCGACCGGGCGGACCGGCTGACCCCGGAGGCCCGCCAGGCCTTCGAGGCGAAGGCCGAGGCGGCGGTCAAGCGCGATTCCGAAGCGACCAACGTCCACGCCCTGGCCCGAGCCGTGCGCGCCGGCCTGGACCCGGACGCGTTCGACGCTGCGGTCGCCGTCGAGCGGGCCGAGTTCCGCACGCTGGTGGAGGATCCGCGCTCCAAGGCCCTGCGTTACGCCTTCTTCGCCGAGCGCGAGGCGGCCCGGGTGCCGGGCCTGTCGAAGGACACGCCCCGCCGCCCGATCGAGACGGCCGCGGTGATCGGCGCCGGCACCATGGGCGGCGGCATCGCCATGTGCTTCGCCAATGCCGGCATCCCGGTCACCGTGATCGAGACCGAGGCCGGCGCTCTGGAACGCGGCCTCGACCGGGTGAAGGGCCTCTATGCCGGCTCGGCCAAGCGCGGCTCGATCACCGAGGCCCAGCGCGACGCGCGGATCGGCCGGATCACCCGAGCGATCGGCCTGGAGAACGCCGCTCAGGCCGACATCGTCATCGAGGCGGCCTTCGAGGACATGGCGGTCAAGCGCGAGATCTTCTCCAAGCTCGACGGCATCGCTAAGGAAGGCGCGATCCTGGCGAGCAACACCTCCTATCTCGACGTCGACGCCATCGCGGCGGTGACCGGCCGGCCGCAGGACGCGCTCGGCCTGCATTTCTTCAGCCCGGCCAACGTCATGCGCCTCGTCGAGGTGGTCCGCGCCGGCAAGACCGCGCCCGACGTGCTCGCCACCGCGCTGGATCTGGCCAAGCGCCTCAACAAGCTGCCGGTGACGGTGGGCGTCTGCTTCGGCTTCGTCGGCAACCGCATCCTGGAACGCCGCAGCCGCGCCGCCGAGCGCCTGCTGCTCGAAGGCGCCCTGCCGCACGAGGTCGATGCCGCCGTGACCGCCTTCGGATTCCGGATGGGTCCCTTCGCCATGAGCGACCTCGCCGGCCTCGATATCGGCTGGCGCTCCCGCAAGGATTTCGGCGGCCGGGCGCCAGTGGCCGACGCGCTGGCCGAGATGGGCCGGTTCGGCCAGAAGACCGGCCGCGGTTTTTTTGTGTATGCGGACGGCGCCAGGACTGGGACCCGCGATCCCGAGGTGGAAGCGCTCATCGAGAAGACTTCAGCCGAGCATGGCATTGCCCGTCGAAGCTTCAACCCCGAAGAAATCGTCGCCCGGCTGATGTACCCGATGGTCAACGAGGGCGCCCGGATCCTGTCGGAAAAAATCGCGGCGCGGCCCGGCGACATCGATACGATCTGGATCAACGGCTACAACTGGCCGGCCTGGCGCGGCGGCCCGATGCACTGGGCCGACACGGTCGGTCTCAAGAGTGTCGCCGAGGCGCTGACGCGCTTCGCCCGGGAGACCGGCGACGACAGCCAGGAGCCGGCGCCGCTGCTGCGCAAGCTGGCGGATGAAGGTGGACGCTTCGCCACTTGGAAGGCGACGGCCTGATGGCCTGCCGGCCGATGAGGGTGCCGTTACGGGGTCGTTCGTGCGCCACCCCTTTCCCGGGCGCATGGAGCGTCAGCGGAATGCGACCCGGGACCCAGCACAAGACCGCGCGAAGCGTCCTTACAAAGAGATCTGTGCCGCTCCGCGGCGCTTGTGTTGCTGGGTCCCGGATCACCTTCCACTGCGTTTCAGGCGTCCGGGAAAGGGGCGCGGTTCATCCGCCCAAGGCTGCCAAGCTCATGGCGAAGAGCGGTTTTTGGATCACGCTGTGCGCAGCTTGCCCGAGCGGAACCATCACATCGACCGACCGCAACGCCGTTTTGAAGCCCCAGAGGAGCCCGGCATGACCGACGCGGTGATCGTCTCGACCGCCCGCACGCCGATCGGCAAGGCCCATCGCGGTGCGCTGAACCTCACCCGCGGCGCCGACCTCGCCGCCCACGCGATCCGGGGCGCCCTGGACCGGGCTCGGCTGGAACCGGACTCCGTGGAGGAGGTGGTGCTCGGCTGCGGCTATCCGGAGAACGCCACCGGCGGCAACGTCGCCCGCCACGCCGCGCTGGTGGCGGGGATCCCGGTGGAGTCGGCGGGCGTCACGGTCTCGCGCTTCTGCGCCTCGGGGCTCGAGGCGATCGCCAGCGCGGCCCGGCGGATCATCCTCGACGGCGTTCCGGTGGCGGTCGCGGGCGGGGTCGAGTCGATCAGCCTGGTCCAGCCGAAGGTCCAGCGGGAGCTGACCCGCAACGCCTGGTTGGAGGCGCATCTGCCCGCGATCTACATGCCGATGATCGAGACCGCCGACATCGTCGCCGAGCGGTACGGCATCTCCCGGGAGGCGCAGGACGCCTTCGCGCTGGAGAGCCAGCGCCGCACCGCCGCCGCGCAGGCGCAAGGCCTGTTCGATGACGAGATCGTCCCGATGAGCGCCGTGATGGCGGTGACCGACAAGGCCACCGGCGAGACCCGGGAGGTCGAGACACGGCTCGCCAAGGACGAGGGCAACCGGCCCGACACGACCCTCGAAGGCTTGGCGAAGCTCAAGCCCGTGCGCGGGGAGGGCGCCTTCATCACCGCGGGCAATGCCAGCCAGCTCTCGGACGGTGCCGCCGCCAGCGTGCTGATGTCGGCCGAGGAGGCCGCCCGGCGGGGCCTGACGCCGCTGGGCACCTTCCGGGGCTTCGCCTCGGCCGGATGCGGGCCGGATGAGATGGGCATCGGCCCGGTCTTCGCGGTGCCGCGCCTGCTGGAGCGGCAGGGGCTGACCGTCGCCGATATCGACCTGTGGGAGCTGAACGAGGCCTTCGCGTCCCAGTCGGTCTATTGCCGGGACAGGCTCGGGATCGACCCCGACAAGGTCAACGTCAACGGCGGCGCCATCGCGGTCGGCCATCCGTTCGGCATGTCGGGGGCGCGGCTCGTGGGCCACGCCCTGCTGGAAGGCCGCCGCCGCGGGGCGCGCTACGCCGTGGTGACCATGTGCGTGGCCGGCGGCCAGGGCTGCGCCGGCCTGTTCGAGATCGGAGGCTGACGATGGATCTGCGCTTTACGCCGGACGAAATCGCGTTCCGCGACGAGGTCCGCAGCTTCTGCCAGACGGAGATCCCGGCTGGCATACGGAAGAAGGTCTCGGAGGGGCGCAGCCTCGCCAAGGAGGACATCGTCGCCAGCCAGCGGATCCTCAACGCCAAGGGCTGGGCGGTGCCGCACTGGCCGCAGGAATGGGGCGGCCGGGATTGGACCCCGATCCAGCGCTACATCTACACCGAGGAGCTGTTCCAGGCGGCGGTGCCGCTGCCGCAGCAGTTCAACTGCTACATGTTCGGCCCCGTCCTCGCGACCTTCGGCCGGCAGGACCAGAAGGCGCGCTTCCTGCCGCGCGCGGCCAATCTCGACGATTGGTGGTGCCAGGGCTTCTCCGAGCCCGGCGCCGGCTCGGATCTGGCCTCACTCAAGACCAAGGCGGTGCGCGACGGCGACCACTACATCGTGGACGGCCAGAAGACCTGGACGACGCTGGGCCAGCACGCCGACTGGATCTTTTGTCTCGTCCGCACCGACTTCGAGGCCAAGAAGCAGCGCGGCATTTCCTTCCTGCTGATCGACATGAAGACGCCCGGCATCACCGTGCGGCCGATCCTGACCCTGGAGGGCCGGCACGAGGTCAACGAGGTTTTCTTCGACTCGGTGCGGGTGCCGGTCGAGAACCTCGTCGGCGAGGAGAACCGGGGCTGGGACTACGCAAAATTCCTGCTCGCCAACGAACGCACCGGCATCGCCCGGATCGGCCTCACCAAGGAACGCCTTCAGCGGATCAAGCGCCTCGCCAAGGAGATGCCGGCGGGCTCCGGGACCATGTGGGACGACCGCGATTTCCGCGGCCGGGTCGCCGAGGTCGAGGTCGAGCTGAAGGCGCTGGAAATCACCCAGATGCGGGTGGCAGCCAAGCAGGGACGGGCGGATTCGGTGGAGCCCGACCCCGCCTCCTCGCTCCTCAAGATCCGCGGTTCGCAGCTCCAGCAGGCGGCGACCGAATTGCTGGTCGAGCTCGCCGGCCCGTTCGCCCTGGCGGCGCCGGCCCGCGGGGCAGGGGCCAACAACCTGCCGGGCGGCTTCGATTGGGTCGATGCCGCGGCGCCGAGCTACTTCAACAACCGCAAGGTCTCGATCTACGGCGGCTCCAACGAGATCCAGCACAACGTCATCGCCAAGGGGATTTTGGGGTTGTGAGGGCAGGCGGGCCGCCCCCGCCGACCCCACCCACCCCCCTCATCCTGAGGTGCGGCGAAGCCGCCTCGAAGGAGGGCTCCAGGGATCGCGGGGCCGGCTGGAGGGCTCCTTCGAGGCCTCCGCTGCGCTCCGGCACCTCAGGATGAGGGTGTGGGTGGGATGAACGCCGCGACCGTGACCTTCCGCGAGAGAACACCACCATGGATTTCGACCTGAACGAGGACCAGTCGCTCCTGCGCGACAGCGTCGAGCGGCTGGCGGCGGATCTGTATCCGTCGCTGGAGAGCCGGCAGGCGCGGCTGAAGGCGCCGCTGGGCTTCCCGGAGGAAGGCTGGGCGGCGTTCGCCGAGCTCGGCGTCACCGGCCTGCCCTTCTCGGAAGCCGAGGGCGGGCTCGCCGGGGGGCCGGTGGAGACCATGCTGGTCATGGAGGCGGTGGGCCGCAACCTCGTGGTCGAGCCGCTGTTCGCGAGCCTGGTGCTCGGCGCGACGGCGCTCCGGCTCGGCGGCAGCCCGGCGCAGACGGAGACGATCCTGCCCGGCGTGATCGACGGCAGCCTGCGGCTCACCCTGGCCCATACCGAGCGCCAGTCCCGCTACGACCTCCACGACGTGGCGACCACGGCCCGGCGCTCGGGCGACGGGTTCGTGCTGAGCGGGGCCAAGAGCGTCGTGCCCAATGCCGACGCGGCCGGGCTGATGGTGGTCTCAGCGCGGGTCTCCGGGGAGCGGCGCGACCCGCACGGGATCGGGCTGTTCCTGGTGCCGACCGACGCCGCGGGGGTAGCGATCGAGGCCTACCCGACCCAGGATGGCGGGCGCGCCGCGGAGGTGTCGTTCTCCGACGTCGCGCTGCCGGCCGATGCGGCGCTGGGGGATCCCGAGGGGGGCCTGCCCCTGCTGGAGCGGGTGGTCGAGCACGGCATCGCGGCTTTGGCCGCCGAGGCGGTGGGCTCCATGGACGCGCTCCACAAGCTGACGGTGGAGTATCTCAAGACCCGCACGCAGTTCGGGGTCAGCGTCGGCTCGTTCCAGGCGCTGCAGCACCGGGCGGTGGACATGCTGATCCAGCTGGAGCAGGCGCGCTCGATGGCGCTCTACGCCGCCATGATGGTCGATGCGGAGGATCCCGTGGCGCGGGCGGCGGCGCTCGCGGCCGTGAAGGTGCAGATCAACAAGGCCTGCCGGTTCGTCGGCCAGGAAGCGGTGCAGCTCCACGGCGGCATCGGCATGACGCTGGAATATATCGGCGCCCACCACTTCAAGCGGCTCGCCATGATCGAGTACCAGCTCGGCGACACCGCCCACCACCTGCGCCGGATCACGCAAGGGGAGAACGGACTGCTGGCAGCGTGAGGGGCGATTTTCGCGCACCATCCCGCCCAAACCCCCGTCATCTCAGAGGCTGTGAGTTCTCCGATCCTTCGAGGAGGGAGCGCGACAGGCCCCCTCTCCCGTGCGGGAGAGGGCTGGGGTGAGGGATCAGGTCTATCCGGAGAGGTCGCACCCCTCACCCTGTCCCTCTCCCGCACGGGAGAGGGGACCCGCGCCTCGTCCTGGCGTTGCAAGCCCGTCTGTCGATCGAAAGACCAGAGCCTGTCAGAATGGGTGGGATGAACCAGGCAAAAAAGATCAGTTGAACAGCGAACCCACACCGCCCTGCACGCGGCCGAGGCCGGCGCGGGCGACGGCGTTGTTGGGTTCGATCACGGCGGCGCGCTGGTAGTTCTCCAGGGCCTCCTTGCGCTGGCCCGACTTCTCGTAGGCCAGGCCCCGATAGGCCCAGGAGGTGGCGTCCTTGTTGTTGACGTTGAGCGCCGCGTTGTAGTCCTCGATCGCCTTCGGGTACTGGTTGGTGGCGATCAGGCTCTGGCCGCGGGCCGCGTAGGGCGCGGACACGAACGGGTTGCGGTCGATCGCGGCGTCGAAGTCGGCGATCGCCTGGGTGTCCTGACCCTGCTTCTGCTTCACCAGACCGCGGGCATGGTAGGCCTCGGCCGATTCGGGCATCAGCCGGATCGCGACGTTGAGGTCGGCGAGCGCCTGATCGACGTTGCCCTGGGCGCGCTCGACATTGGCGCGGCCGATATAGGCCGGGCCGTAATTCGGGTCGATGCCGATCGCCTTGGTGAAGTCTTGGAGCGCGGCGGCGTCGCGGCCGACCTGGCGCTCGGCCAGCGCGCGGTTGTTGTAGGCCGAGCCCGAATTCGGGTCGATCTGGATCGCCTTGGTGAAGTCCGCGATGGCGTCGTTGAACTGGCCGGCGCGGGCATAGGCGGCGCCGCGGGTGTTGTAGGCGGCGGCGTCGTTCGGGTTGCGCTGGATCACCTCGGTCAGCGAGGCGATGTTGACGTTGGTGGCGCCCGTGGTGTCGGTCTCCACCACCGCGTATTGCCGCGGGCCGGCGGCGCTTCCGACGGTCTCGCAGCCCGCAAGCGCCGCGGCCGAGAGCGTGGCCGCGCCGATCAGCGCGATCTTGTGTGCCAGCCCGTTGCGTACGATCATCGCCCCACTCTCCCCGGGGCACGGCCCGCCCCGCGTGCCCACCCCGCCCCCGAATCTTGTCTGTCGCCCGGCTTACGCCGCGCCCCCTCGTCTCCGGGGCACCGTCGCGCATCGCGGTGAATGCCGGCTTAAGGATACGCGGTCCCGCGACCGGTCACGCCGTGGTGGAAGCTTTGGGATGTGGCGAAGGTATGGCTCGCGGACGCGCGCAGGCCGTGTCGCGGCCTCCGGCGCGCGCGCGGCCGGTCCGGTGTGTTCCCGAAGCCGCAGAACCGGGCTCGGTCAGGCCTCCGGAACGCGCCCGAGCCGGGTGACGTGGCCCATCTTGCGGCCGGGCCGGGCCTCGCCCTTGCCGTAGAGGTGCAGGTGGGCGCCGGGCTCGGCGAGCAGGGCGGACCAGTCGTCCGCCTGGGCGCCGATCAGGTTGCGCATCTCCACCGGCAGCCCGCCGACCCGGGCCGAATCGCCGAGCGGCCAGCCGGACACCGCCCGGACATGCTGGGCGAATTGCGAGGTGATCGCCCCCTCGATGGTCCAGTGCCCGGAATTGTGCACCCGCGGCGCGATCTCGTTGACCACGAGGCGCTCGGCCCCGTCCTCGCGCACCAAGAACATCTCGACGGCGAGCACGCCGACATAGTCCAGGGCGTCGGCGATCCGGCGGGCGATGTCGAGGGCGGCGCGGGCGGTCTCGGGGGTGAGGCCCGGGGCCGGCACCCGGGTCAGCGCCAGGATGTGGTCGCGGTGCTCGTTCTCGCACAGGTCGAAGGCCGCGAAGCCGCCGTCGCGGCCGCGGGCGGCCACCACCGAGACCTCGCGCTCGAACGGCACGAACCCCTCCAGGATCAGCGGCGCGCCGCCGAACTCGGCAAACAGCGCGTTGCGGTCGCCCTCGGCGCGCTCGCGCAGGATGCGCTGGCCCTTGCCGTCGTAGCCGAACCGGCGGGTCTTGAGCACCGCCGGCAGGCCGAGCGCCGCGATCGCCCGGTCGAGGTCGTCGGGCGTGTCGACCGCCTGGAACGGCGCGGTCGGGATGCCGAGCCGGTTGATGAAGTCTTTTTCGGTGAGGCGGTCCTGGGTGGTCGACAACGCCTCCGCGTTCGGATGCAGGGCGGCGTGCCGGGCCAGGATGTCGGCGGTGGCGCGCGGGATGTTCTCGAACTCGTAGGTCACCGCGTCCACGCTCCGCGCGAAGGTCGCGAGCGCTTCGGCATCATCGTAGGCCGCGCAGGTGGTGAGAGCGCAGACGTCGAAGGCGGGGCTGTCCCGGTCGGGCGCGTAGACATGCACCTTCAGCCCGTAATTGGCCGCCGCGAGCGCGATCATGCGCCCGAGCTGGCCACCCCCGACGATGCCGAGGGTGGAGCCGGGCTTCAAAACTGTTTCGGTCACGAAAGCTTTTCCGTCTCCGGCCGTTCGGCCACCGACGCGGTCTGGGCCGCGCGCCACGCATCGAGGCGTTCCGCCAGGGCAGGATCGGCGAGCGCCAGCACCGCGGCGGCGAGCAGTGCCGCGTTGACCGCCCCGGCCCGGCCGATCGCCAAGGTCCCCACCGGGATGCCGGCCGGCATCTGGACGATCGAGAGCAAGCTGTCCTGGCCGGACAGGGCCTTGGATTCCACCGGCACGCCGAAGACCGGCAGGCGGGTCATCGCGGCGGCCATGCCGGGCAGATGGGCGGCCCCGCCGGCGCCCGCGATCACCACCTTGAACCCGGCCGCGACGGCGCCCTTGGCGAAGGCTACGAGCCGGTCGGGGGTGCGGTGGGCGGAGACGATGCGCGCGTCGTACGGCACCCCGAGCGCGTCGAGCGTCTCGGCGGCGTGCCGCATGGTCGCCCAATCGGACTGACTGCCCATGATGATCGCGACCGGAGGCGACGCCATCGTTTGTCCCGGCAAAAGAGGGCGCTTACAGGCGGGGCGGCCCGGCGGCAAGGCGCCGCGCCGGCGCGTCCACTGACATCAGGCGATGATGTCCGGGGTGAGCGCATCCTCGATATGGTAGATCCGGTCGCGCAGGGTCAGCTTGCGCTTCTTCAGGCGCTGGATCTGGAGCTGATCCCCGGCGACGCTGCGCTCCAGCGCCTCGATGGCGCCGTCGAGCCCCCGGTGTTCCTCGCGCAGCCGATTCAGCTCGGCTTCGAGATCCGCCGGCTGCACGTTTTCGTTCGACTCGTCCGCCATCGTCACCCGCGGTATCGAAGACCGTTCCGTGTCGAAGAGCATGCGTTACACCCCGCCGCGGGACAAGCCGGCCCGGCAAGCATTCGTCAGGCTTGACCGGAGAAAAGGCTTCGACAGGTGCGGCATCCTGTGCCAGTCTCCATGTGTCGGAACAATGACAGGAGATTCGACTCATGTCGCTGCAGACGCATTTGAGCCAACTCGCCCGGAAGCACGAAGCCCTCGAGCGTGAGATTCACGAGGCGATCCACAGGCCTTCTGCGAACGACCTCCATATTGCCGAACTGAAGCGACGGAAACTTCTTCTCAAGGACGAGATCAACAGGCTGCAAGCCGGCAACGATACGCTGCACTGAGCCGCGCCTGACTGTCCCACGGTTAGACATCCAAGACGAGAACCGCCGCATCGGTCCGCCCGGTGCGGCGGCTTCTTTTCGTGGGGTGATGACCACTCTCTCCCGACTACGGCCCTCAGCCCGGGGAGCCCGCCAGACGCCACCGCGATCCCTGGAGCCCTCCTTCGAGGACGCTGCGCGGCACCTCAGGATGAGGGGGTTGGGTGGGAGGGGCGTTGTGCGGCTGGGCGCTTGGCCAGCATCCGCACATCATCCCAGTCGCCGCGGATCAGCGCCTCTTTCTTAGCCCGGCTCCAGCCCTTGATGCGCCGCTCCGCCGCGACCGCGTCGACGATTCGGTCGAACTGCTCGGCATAGATCAGCGTGACCGGGCGCCTTCGGCTGGTGTAGCCCGGATACGTGCCGGCCTCATGCTCGCTGAGGCGCTTGTCGAGGGACGACCCACGCGCGGAGCCGACATAGTAGCTGCCGTCCGAGCACCGCAGCATGTACACGAACGCATTCACGGCCCGACTCAGCTCGTCGCGGGACGCCGAGCCTAACGGTTTCTACCGCCCCTCCAACCCACCCCCTCATCCTGAGGTGCCGCGCAGCGGCCTCGAAGGAGCCCTCCAGAAATCGCGCGGCCGGCTGGAGGGCTCCTTCGAGGCCTCCGCTTCGCTTCGGCGCCTCAGGATGAGGGGGTGGGTGGGAGAAGCCGACTCTCCCGCTGAGCCGGGTCTCAATCCATAAGCGCGTCATCATCCCCCAAACGACCACCCGCGCGCGCAAAAAACAAGAATCAGCTACGCTGCCCGTGATGCCGCCGGAGAGCGGCCTCCGAGGACACGCCGCGCCGATGACCACCGCCAGCCTGCCGGGCCGCTATCCCGAGATCTACGACGCGGCGCGCCGCGACCCGGAGGCGTTCTGGCTGGAAGCGGCCGGGGCGCTCGACTGGTCGCACCCTCCCGAGCAGATCTTCGCGCCGGAGTCCGGCCCCTACGGCCGCTGGTTCCCGGACGGGACGCTCAACGCCTGCCACAACGCGGTGGACCGCCACGCCGACGGAGCGCGGGCCGAGCAGGCGGCGATCCTGTACGATTCCCCCGTCACCGGGACCAAGCGCAGCATCAGCTACCGGGAGCTGCGCGATTCGGTGGCGGCGCTCGCCGCGGTGCTGGCCGAGCTCGGCGTCGGCAAGGGCGACCGGGTGATCCTGTACATGCCGATGGTGCCCGAGGCGCTGTTCGGCATGCTGGCCTGCGCCCGGCTCGGGGCCGTGCACTCGGTGGTGTTCGGCGGCTTCGCGGCGAACGAATTGGCCGTGCGGATCGAGGATGCCGCCCCGAAGGTGGTGCTGGCCGCCTCCTGCGGACTCGAGCCGAACCGGGTGGTCGCCTACAAGCCGCTGCTGGACCTCGCGATCTCGACCTCCCGGCACAAGCCGGAGGCCTGCCTGATCCTGCAGCGGCCTCAATGCGCCGCGAGCCTGGTCGCGGGGCGCGACTACGACTGGGCCGAGACCGTCGCGGCCGCCCGGGCGGCGGGGAAGCAGGCCGCCTGCGTGCCGGTGGCTGCCACCGACCCGCTCTACGTCCTCTACACCTCCGGCACGACCGGCAAGCCGAAGGGGGTGGTCCGGGATACCGGCGGCTACCTCGTGGCGCTCGCCTGGTCGATGCCGAACCTCTACGGCGTCCAGCCCGGCGAGACCTATTTCTGCGCCTCCGATATCGGCTGGGTGGTCGGCCATTCCTACATCGTCTACGCGCCGCTGCTGCACGGCTGCACCACGGTGCTGTACGAGGGCAAGCCGGTGGGCACGCCGGATGCCGGGGCGTTCTGGCGGGTTGTCGCCGAGCACGGCGTCGTCTGCCTGTTCACGGCGCCGACGGCCTTGCGGGCGATCAAGAAGGAGGATCCGGCCGGGTCGCTGGTCGGCGCCTACGACCTCTCGGCTTTCCGCAGCCTGTTCCTGGCCGGGGAGCGGGCGGATCCGGATTCGGTCGCCTGGGCCGAGCGGGTGCTGGGCCGGCCGGTGATCGACCATTGGTGGCAGACCGAGACCGGCTGGCCGATCGCCGGCAATCCGCTGGGTCTCGGCCTCCTGCCGGTGAAGCACGGCAGCACCTGCGTGCCGATGCCGGGCTACCGGGTCGAGGTCCTGGACGAGGGCGGCAAGCCGGTCCCGCCCGGCACGATGGGCACCATCGCGATCCGCTTGCCCCTGCCGCCCGGCTGCCTGCCGACCCTGTGGGGCTCGGACGCGCGGATGCGGTCGAGCTACCTCGCCACCTTCCCGGGCTATTACGACACCTCGGATGCCGGGGTGATCGATGCCGACGGCTACATCACCGTGCTGGGGCGGACCGACGACATCATCAACGTCGCGGGCCATCGCCTGTCCACGGGCGGCATGGAGGCGGTGCTGGCCGGCCATCCGGATGTCGCCGAATGCGCGGTGATCGGCATCCGCGACGCGCTCAAGGGCGAGGTGCCCTGCGGCTTCGTGGTGCTCAAAGCCCGGGTCGACCGCGCCCCCGAGGACATCGAGCGCGAACTCGTCGCCAAGGTCCGCGACGAGATCGGACCGGTGGCGGCGTTCAAGCTGGCGCTCACCGTGCCGCGACTGCCGAAAACCCGCTCCGGCAAGATCCTGCGCGCCACCATGAAGCGCATCGCCGACCACGAGCCCTGGACCATGCCGGCGACCATCGACGACGCCACCGCGCTCGACGAGATCGATGCGAGCCTGAAGGGGCGGGGGATCGGCGCGGACTGAGCAATATGGGTTCCCGAAGGGCCCGAGGCCCTTCGGCGGGGTTCGGGGCGCGCAGCCCCGATCTCGGGCGAAGCCCGACACCAGGGCTCCGCCCTGGACCCGCAAAAGGTCCCGGACCTTTTGAAACCACGAAGTTTTCGGGCCGCGCCGCAGTCGCCCCTTGCGCCCCGAGATCCGCTGACCATCTCTAGGCCATCCAACCGGATGGGCTGGGGAGGGCGAGGCGATGACCGACACTGTGCAGGAACTCCGGCCCAAGGTGCCGGACAGCGAGAAGATCACGATCAACCTCGGCTTCGTGGATCTCGGCCGGGTCGACCTGATGGTCCGCGACGGGTTCTACGCCAACCGGGCCGACTTCATCCGCACCGCGGTGCGCAACCAGCTCGACCGGCAGGAGGAGGCGGTGCGCCAATCCGTAGCCCGGCGCCAGCTGCGCCTGGGCGTCTCGCACTATTCGCGCGCCGCCCTGGAAGCCGCCCGGGATGCCGGCGTGCCCCTGCACATCCAGGTCCTCGGCCTCGCCACCGTGGCGCTGGACGTCACCCCCGAACTGGCGCGCGCCGCGATCGCCTCCGTGGAGGTCCTGGGCGCGTTCCAGGCGAGCCCCGCGGTCAAGGCCGCCCTGGCCGACCGGATCGCCTGAGCAGCCCACCCGAACACCCCGACCGCACAGTCAGGCGCAGCGGCCGGCCGTGTCCGAACCCCACCCGCAAGGAACGGCCCGATGAAACACTTTCCCAAGATGGATTTTCTGAACTTCGACCTCTCGAAGATGAAGCTCGGCGGCTTCGGCGCCTCCGGCTCGGCCGAGGCCGAGGGCAAGCGCGCCGCCCGGGCGGCCCGGATGACCGCCGCGATGGGCCGGTTCCAGCGCCAGCAGGCCGACGCCTTCGCCCGCTGGGCCGAGGCGCGCGACCGCCCGGCCGAGGCCGCCGGATCCACCACCATCGACATGGAGGCGCCGAAATCCCCGGACGGCGCCTGGACCGCGCCCAACCCGGCCGCAGCCCCGGAGCACGCCGCCCCCGGAGGGGCCGACATCGCTTCGGCGGTGATGCGCACCGTGCGCGACAGCCTCGCCAAAGGCGGCATTCCCATCGGCGGCTTCGCGGAGGGGTTCGCCGGCGGCTCCGTCCAGCCGGGCAAGGCCGCCGCCCCCGTGCCGGAGGGCGCCCGGTTCGAGGACCGGGTCTTCACCGCCGCCGCGGGCAGCCGCCGCTACAAGGTGTTCGTGCCGAGCGGCTACACCGGCCAGGCGCTGCCGGTGCTCCTGATGCTGCACGGCTGCACCCAGAACCCGGACGACTTCGCCGCCGGCACGCGGATGAACCACCTCGCCGAGGAACAGACCTTCCTGGTCGCCTACCCGGAGCAGCCCCAGTCGGCGAACATGCAGCGCTGCTGGAACTGGTACGCCGCCGGCGACCAAGCGCGCGACGGCGGCGAGCCGGCCCTGCTCGCCGGCATCGCCCGGGCGGTGGTGGACGAGTTTTCCGCCGATCCGGACCGGGTCTACGCCGCCGGGCTCTCGGCCGGGGGTGCCGCAGCGGCGATCCTGGCGGCGACCTATCCGGACCTGTTCGCGGCGGTCGGGGTCCATTCCGGCCTGGCCTGCGGCTCGGCCCGGGACGTCGCCTCGGCCTTCGCCGCCATGAAGGGGCAGGGGGGTGCGCCGGGGCGCAACCGGCAGGCGGTCCCGACCATCGTGTTCCACGGCGACGTCGACCGCACCGTCCACCCGGCCAACGGCGACCAGGTGGTGGCCCAGGCCATGGCGGTCACCGGCCTCGCCGAGACGGTCGAGCGCGGCACGAGCCCGGGGGGCGTCGCCTATACGAGGACCGTCCGCAACGACGCGGCCGGCCGGACCCAGCTGGAATACTGGGTCCTGCACGGCGCCGGGCATGCCTGGTCGGGCGGCAGCCCGGACGGGTCGTTCACCGAGCCGAGCGGCCCGGATGCGAGTCGCGCGATGGTCCGGTTCTTCCTCGGGCATGCGCGGAAGGCGGGTGCCCAGGCCTGAGCGGTGAAACGGAGCCGGGGCTAAGCACCCCGGCTAGAGCGCTCGCCGCCGAAGTGGATACCGGTTCGACGCAAGCAAGCTAGTCGAATCAACGACTTAGAGCCGCTCCCGATCGCAACGCGATCGGGAGCGGCTCTAGGCATCACTCCGCGTCGTCCGGCTCCTCGTCCGGGACAACGGCCGACGGGGCCGGCAGCGACAGGCTCGGCGCGTAGGTCCCCGGCATCGTGCCGGTCGTGACCGAAGCGGGCAGGCGCTGCGGGCCGGGCTCGGCCGGGATCAGCGTCGCGCTCGCCGCGACAAAGCCGGCCAGGGCCCGCAGGTCCTGGGGCTGGCGCGGATCACGCGAGATGAGCGCCGCGTCGTGCTGGAGGCGCAGGTTGCAGGCCTGGGACGGCAGGCCGCCGTTCGGCGTGCAGGCATCGTGGCGGGCGCAGGCCGCGTCGAGGGCATCGATCGGCGGCAGCGGGGCATTGTTGCCCGGGCCGCAGTAATTGCCGTGGATCAGGATCTTCGGGCCGCCGAACGCGGCGGGCTGGGCCGTCGCTGGAAGGGCGAGGAACGCCGCCAGGGCGAACGGGGCTGCGGCCATAGCGGCCAGTCGGGCGGAACGGTTCGGGCGCATCATGGGGGACCTCGAGCGATCTCGCCCCCTCAGGCGGTTCGCATCGCCGGCATCACGCCGTCGTCCTGCCAAAAGTTAACGAACGGGCGGTCGGTTCCCGACGGGTCCTGCGCCCCCTGCATGGCGTGTGGGCTTCCGCACATGCGGGCGCTGGCCTCGGTTGCGGCGCTGCACCACATAGGCCCGGCCCGCACCGGAGCCGCCCATGACCGCCCGCCTGTTCGAACCGCTCGCCCTCGATGGTCTCACCCTCGAGAACCGCATCCTGATCGCGCCGATGTGCCAGTATTCGGCCCGGGACGGCGAGGCCACCGACTGGCACATGATCCATCTCGGCCAGCTCGCCCAGTCGGGCGCCGGCCTGCTGACCCTGGAGGCCACGGCGGTCTCCCCCGAGGCGCGGATCACCGCCTGGGATCTCGGCCTGTACTCGGACGGAAGCGAGCGGGCGCTCGGCCGGGTGCTGGAGGCGGTGCGCGAATACGCGCCGATCCCGATCTGCATCCAGATCGCCCATGCCGGCCGCAAGGCGTCGAGCCAGGTGCCCTGGGAGGGCGGCCAGCAGATCCCGCCGGAGCATCCCTATGGCTGGCGCACGGAGGCGCCCTCCGCGGTCCCGCACGGCGAGACCGAAGTGCCCCCCCACGCCCTCGACGCCGCCGACCTGAAGCGCGTCCGCGACCAGTTCGTCGCGACCGCCAAGCGGGCCGTGCGCCTCGGGATCGAGGCCGTGGAGCTGCACGGCGCCCACGGCTACCTGCTGCACCAGTTCCTGTCGCCGATCGCCAACAAGCGCACCGACCAATATGGCGGCAGCCTCGAGAACCGGATGCGCTTCCCGCTGGAAGTCTACGACGCCGTGCGCGAGGTCGTACCGGCCGGCAGCCCGGTCTGGCTGCGGGTCTCGGCCACCGACTGGGTCGAGGACGGCTGGGATCTCGACGAGACCGTGGCCCTGGGCCAGGCGCTCAAGCGGGCCGGCTCGCCCGCGCTCCATGTCTCCACGGGCGGCGTCTCGCCTAAGCAGGCGATCAAGCTCGGGCCGGGCTACCAGGTGCCCTATGCCGAGCGGATCAAGGCCGAGACCGGGCTGACCACCATCGCGGTCGGCCTGATCACCGAGGCGCAGCAGGCGGAGACGATCCTGGCCGAAGGCAAGGCCGACGCGATCTCGCTCGCCCGGGCCATGCTGTACGATCCCCGCTGGCCCTGGCACGCGGCGGCCGAACTCGGCGCCCAGGTGCGGGCGCCCAAGCAGTACTGGCGCTCGCAGCCGCGGGAGTACAAGGACCTGTTCAAGGACACGGCGTTCGGGCAGCGGTGAGATTTGATGGAAACCTTTGGATAGACCGCCCGCTCGGCTCTGTGCGTGCTTACGTTGTCAAATCCGGCCACCTTCATCGTGGAGCAAAACCGGATTTTTGTCTTCTTGCCCTGGCGAGTTAAGATGAAACCGGAGTTCGGCGCAGAGAATCATCATGCAGGCAGCCGTCGCACCGCCAACCGTTCCGGTCGGCAAGATCAAGAGCTTCGGACCGTTCGGTCCGAAGTACGAGGTCGGCCGAGCCCTTCGCCAGTTGGATGATGGCGACTGGATGATCGAGGTCACGATGATCGAGACGGGGGAGAAGGCGGAGTACCGCTGGACTCACCTAACCGATGACCCCGAGGCGTACTGATGTACGCGGTGGCTTTCGATCTGATTGTCGCTGAAACGGAGAAGCACCATCCGAAGGGCGTGACGCAGGCGCACACGGAGATCGGCGCAGTGCTCGGCGAGTACGGCTTTCACCGTGTGCAGGGAAGCCTGTACGTCACGGAGAAGGAGGATATGGCCAATCTATTCCTTGTCATCCAGGCCTTGCGCGCAAAGGTGTGGTTCCCAAAATCGGTCCGCGACATTCGCGCCTTCCGTATCGAGCAATGGTCGGACTTCACGTCTGTGGTGAAAGGCTAGAGTGCTCGCCGCCGAAGTGGATACCGGTTCGGAGTCGGCGAGCGCGCCAAATCAAAGACTTAGAGCCGTCCCCGATCGCAACGCCATGGTACACGATGCTGCCTTGGCAGGGCGGTCGGCTGAACGGACACAACTGTTGGTCCGGCCCTGATCGGCGCTCCTCCAACCCAACCCCCTCATCCTGAGGCGTGAGCGAAGCGAGCCTCGAAGGAGCCTTCCAGCTGGCTGCGCGATCCCTGGAGGGCTCCTTCGAGGGCGCCGCTATGCGTCGCCACCTCAGGATGAGGGGGTTGGGTTGGAGGGGCGCCGATCAAGACGAAGCCAGCCCCTGTCGTGTACTGTGTGTTCCAACGCGATCGGGAACGGCTCTAAGCGAAGCATACGATGAAGCAGAAGCGGGCGATCGAACCGGCAAATTTACAGCCCGGCCCGTTCGTCGGCAGCGCTATCCAGTGCGTCCCCCCCCCTGCAGCAACGGTGCCAAAGACGCCGGAAAACAGGGCTGACCCACGAGACGGGCGAATCTGCCAGGAACGACGGAGCCGACATCGCCACACCGGCCGCGATGAGCGCGTCAGGCAATCTCCGACGACTCAAGCACAGCCAAATCCGGACACCCAAAAGGCTTCCTTTTCAGAGGCCTGGGCATTCAACAGCGTCTCACCATCCCCTGTGCTGCCGTTGCGGCGACAACCACAGCAGATCCAGACCCCTACCGCGCCATCGCCCCGACCAGCGGCCCCAGCGGGCGGCTGATGTCCGAGCGGCCGAGATTCGGCGCGTAGAGGCTCGACACCGTGCCGTCGAGGAACAGGGCGTCGCGGCAGCCGAGGTCGTCCCGGAACAGCCGGGCGAAGGCCCCGAAGGTCACCGGGCGCTCGGAAATGGCGAACACGGCCACGCGCCCGTCCTCCTGCACCCCGACGCCGTTGCGGATCTTCTGGCTCGGCCCGTCCGTCGAGATTTTGGGGTGGATCTGGCCGTCGATCACCAGCATCGGGCCGGATTGCGTGGCGAAGTCCGGCCGGATCTTCGCCCTCAGGTAATGGCCGGTGTCGAGCACGCCGGCCTTGTCGCCCTTCATCCAGAACACGCCGTTGGGCTTGAGGTGGAAGTTGCCCGGGCCGTCCGCGGTGGAGACGCGCTTCATCTCGCGCCCATCCTCGACGTAGAGGCCGACCGGTGCCTGGTCCTTGTCGTACATGCCGGCATTCATCGCGAAGCCGAGGCGGCCACCCTGCTTCTCGGCCAGGGTCCCCAGTCCGCCGTAGGGCCGGCCGTCCTCCTGCAGCCAGAACAGCCGCAGCCGCTGCCGCCGCAGGTCGACGGTGCAGACCGTGAAGCTCTCGCCCTGCGCCTGGACGGCACGGCAAAGATCGGGCGCGGCCGGCGCCGCCACGGTGCCCCGGGCGAGGACGGTGAGCGCCAGGAGCGCGATCAACAGGGCGTGAACCGGGCGCTTCGTCATCGGTGGTTCCGTGAGGCCCGCAGGCGGAGACGCGGGCGGACGCGGCGCCTCTCGCCCGGGAAAACGGCGATTTTGGTGTCCGGAACCGCACCTTCGGCGCCCAGGATGGTGCCAGGCTTGCACGCGGAGGCAGCGGCGGCGCGCCGCGGGCGGGAGCTGAACTGTTTTCCATATTCGGACGTTTCTGGACCACGAGGGCGGTATTTTCGACGGAGAGATACGATGAAGGGTGCAGTGCTCGGCTCGGCCATGCTGGCGGCGGGTGCCCTGGTGCTGATGCCGGCCAGCGCGGATGCGCGCGGCTTCGGCGGTGGCGGATTCCATGGCGGCGGGTTCCACGGTGGTGGCTTCGGCGGCGGCGGGTTCCGGGGCGGCGGGTTCGGCGGTTTCCGGGGCGGCGGCTTCGGCGGTGGCTTCCGGGGCGCCGGCTTCCGGGGCGGCTACGGACGCGGCTTCTACGGACGCGGCTACGGTTACCGCGGCGGCTACGGCTACGGCCTCGGCGGCCTGGGTCTCGGCGTCGGGCTCGGATTGGCGGCCGGAGGCCTCTATGGCGGCTACGGTGGCTACGGCTATCCGGGCTACGGTTACGGCTACGGCGGCGGCTACGCCCCGGTCGGCTACGGCTATGGTGGCGATTACGGCTACGGCGGCGGCGGTGGCTGCTACACGGTCCCGCGGACCCGCTGGACGCCCTACGGTTACCGTCGGGTCTTGGTCGAGCGCTGCTACTGAGCGGCATCGACCGAACCACTAGGAACGGAAAGGCCGCCTCCGGGCGGCCTTTTCCTTGCGTGACGCCTCCTTACGGTTGCAAAGCTCGGCCATGGGCGCCGATACTGGCCCCCGCGAGTGGGAGCGTGTCATGCGTACGGAAGCCGGGGCGGTGAATACGGGCGTGGAGGCGGTGGAAATCCGCGACGCCAGCCTGACGGCTTTCTATCGATCCATGACGCCGCCGGAGCGGCACACCTTCTGGGCCTGCGCCGCCGGGTGGTGCCTCGACGGCATGGACTTCATGATCTACCCGCTGGTGATCGGGACGATCATGGCCCTGTGGCACGTCGATGCCGGCACGGCCGGGCTCGCCGCCACGGTGACGCTGCTGGCCTCGGCCTTGGGCGGATGGCTCGCCGGCTTCGTCGCCGACCGGATCGGCCGGGTGCTCACCCTCCAGATCACCATCCTGTGGTTCTCGGTGTTCTCGCTGCTCTGCGCCTTCGTGCAGAACTTTGAGCAGCTGCTCATCGCCCGGGCGATCCTGGGGCTCGGCTTCGGCGGCGAGTGGGCGGCCGGCGCCGTTCTGATCGGCGAGACCATCCGGGCCGAGTATCGCGGCCGCGCCGTCGGCTCGGTCCAGTCCGGCTGGGCGATCGGCTGGGGCATGGCCGTGCTCGCCCAGGCGGTGACCTTCTCGCTGCTGCCCCCCGAGATCGCCTGGCGCTGGATGTTCGCGATCGGCGCGCTGCCGGCCCTGCTGGTGTTCTACCTGCGCCGCTACGTCCAGGAGCCGCAGGTCGCCGCGGAGACCCGTGCCCGGGCCATCGCCACCGGCGACCGGCCGAAGATCTGGGAAATCTTTTCCGGGCCGATCCTGAAGACCACCCTGCTCGCTTCGCTCGCCGCGGCGGGCTGCCAGGGCGGCTATTACGCGATCACCACCTGGGTGCCGCGCTTCCTCACCACCGAGCGCGGCCTGTCGGTGGTGTCCTCCACGGGCTACCTCGCAGCTTTGATCATCGGCTCGTTCACCGGCTACCTGGTCGGCGCCTGGGTGGCGGACCGGCTCGGCCGACGCCCGCTGTTCCTGATTTTTTCCCTGGGCGCGATCGCCGTGGTGATCGCCTACACGCAGATCCCGCTCTCGAACGGCGTGCTCTGGGTGCTGGGCTTCCCGCTCGGCTTCTTCGCCTCTGGCTACTTCTCCGGGATGGGCGCCTTCCTGACCGAGCTCTACCCGACGCGCCTGCGCGGTTCGGGGCAGGGGTTCTGCTACAACTTCGGCCGGGGCGTCGGCGCCCTGTTCCCGGCGCTGGTCGGCTTCCTCGCCGAGCGCGCCGGCCTCGCCTCGGCCATCGCGATCTTCGCGGCGATCGCCTACGGGATCTTCTTCCTGGCGGCCTTCGCGCTGCCTGAGACCCGCGGCCGGGTCCTGCACGCGGATACCTGACCATGGCCGAGATCCGAGACTGCCCCGCCCCGGATCCGCAGCCCGGCGGCCCGACCCGCTACCGGGTGCCCGCCGGCGCGGTCGACACCCACGCCCACGTGATCGGCCTGCCGCCGGCCTATCCGCTGGTGGCCGACCGCAGCTACACGCCCCCGGCCGCCCCGGCGGACCGGTACCTCGCCATGCTCGACGCCACCGGCATGGCCAACGGCGTGCTGGTCCAGGTCAGCGTCCACGGCACCGACAACCGCCTGATGGTGGAGACGCTCCGGGCCAATCGGCAGCGCCTGCGCGGCATCGCGGTGATCCCGCTGGGCCTGCCCGACGCGGAACTCGCGGCCCTGAAGGAGGCCGGGGTGGTGGGCTTGCGCCTCAACGTGCTGTTCGGCGGCGGGGTCGGCCTCGATGCGGTCGAGAGCTACGGCGCGCTCGCCCGCGAGATGGGCTGGCACCTCCAGTTCCTGCTCGACGCCCGCGACCTGCCGCCCATCGCCGGGCGCCTATCGCGGCTGCCGGTGCCCCTGGTCTTCGACCATATGGGCCACATGCCGGCCTCGGCCGGGGTGGAGCATCCGGGCTTCCAGGCCCTGCTCGGCCTCGTGCGCGACGGCCATTGGGTGAAGCTCTCGGGCGCCTTCCGGGATTCGGTGACCGGGCCGCCCTACGCCGACACCATCCCGTTCGCCCGCGCCCTCAACGACGCCGCCCCCGAGCGCTGCCTCTGGGGCTCGGACTGGCCGCACGTCGCCGCCTGGGACGGGCCGCCGCGTCTGGCCGACCTCCTCGACCTGATGGCCGAGTGGGTGCCGGACGAGGACCGGCGCCGCAGGCTCTTCGTCGACAACCCGCGCCGCCTCTACGGCTTCGGCTAGATTGTTTTAAACGCGTATCTCGACGCGCCGGCCCTGGCCGGGAGGCGCGGGGGGACCGGAGGCGGCGGCCCCCTTGGTCGCGCTCTCCGCCACGAGCCCGGCGACGGCCTTCTCGGAGGCGATCTGCTGGCGCGCTGCCGCGATGCCGATCGACTGGTTCTGGGACGTGGCCAGCAGATGTGTGGCGGTGGCGGCAAGACTCGTCATGGCTTGCCTTTAGCAGGCCGCGCCTGAACCTGGCGTTAGCTGGATCCGTCGCCTTTGAGCGAATGCATGCCCAGACCGGGTTCCCAAAGGGCTCAGCCCTTTGGCGGGGTTCGGGGGCGGAGCCCCTGAAGAGAGCAGGGTTCCACCCTGCACCCGCAAAAGGTCGAAGACCTTTTGAATCCAGCACTTACTGCCTACTCGTACAGCACTAAAAACTCGGCGGCGTGCAGGCGCTCACCACCTCGCACGGGTTGGGGCCGACGCAGCGGAACCGGTGCGGGCGGCGGCTGTCGAAGCTGTAGGCGTCGCCGGGGCCGAGGATGCGCCGCTCCTCGCCGACCGTGACCTCCAGGCGCCCGGACAGCACGATTCCGCCCTCCTCGCCCTCGTGGGAGAGCGGCACCCGGCCGGTATCGGCACCGGGCTCGTAGCGCTCCTTCAGGAGCTGGAGCATGCGCCCGAACAGGCTGTCGCCGACCTGGGCGTACGAGATCGCCCCCTTGGTCGCCTTGCGGCCGATCTCGGTGAGCTCGTGGGCGGCGAAGAACGCCTTGCGCTCGGGCTCCGGTTCGAGGGCGAAGAATTCGGCCATGCCGATCGGCACCCCGTCGAGGATGCGCTTCAGGGCGCCCACCGACGGGTTCACCCGGTTGGCCTCGATCAGCGAGATCGCCGAGTTGGTCACCCCGGCGCGCTTGGCCAGGGCCCGCTGCGACAGGCCGTGGCGGGCGCGCACGAAGCGCAGGCGCTCGCCGACATCGATGCTCATCCGCCCGGGCTCCGTTTCAGGTGTTGAGGATCCCGCAACGGTGGCGCCCGCGGCCCCGATTCTGCAAGGGCTTGGCGGCGATCAGAAAAGGACTTGTTGCCCGATCCGCCAGGGTGTCCCCTGGACCGATCGCCGCCCCGGAGCGCCCTCCATGACCGATCATCCCTTACGCAACACGCCCTCCCTCGACGCCTTCTGGATGCCGTTCACGGCCAACCGCCAGTTCAAGGCGGCGCCGCGCATGCTCGTGGCCGCGCAGGGCATGCACTACACGGCCGATGACGGCCGCACGGTGCTGGACGGCACCGCCGGGCTCTGGTGCGTCAATGCCGGCCACGGGCGCCGGGGGATCAGCGCGGCGGTGGAGCGCCAGCTCGCCACCCTCGACTTCGCCCCGACCTTCCAGATGGGCCACCCGATCGCCTTCGAGTTCGCCGAGCGGCTGGCCGAGATCGCCCCGGGCGGCCCGGACCAGCGCCTCGACCGGGTGTTCTTCACCAATTCCGGCTCCGAATCGGTCGACACCGCCCTCAAGATCGCGCTCGCCTACCAGCGGGCGATCGGGCAGGGCACCCGGACCCGGCTGATCGGCCGGGAGCGCGGCTATCACGGGGTCGGCTTCGGCGGCCTGTCGGTGGGCGGCATCGTGTCGAACCGTCGGGTCTTCCCGCAGCTCAACGGCACCGACCACCTGCGCCACACCCACGACCCGGCCCGCAACGCCTTCGTGAAAGGCCAGCCCGAGCACGGGGCGGAGCTGGCCGAGGATCTGGAGCGGCTGGTGGCGCTCCACGGGGCCGAGACCATCGCGGCCTGCATCGTCGAGCCGGTGGCCGGCTCGACCGGCGTGCTGATCCCGCCGAAGGGATATCTCGAGCGCCTGCGCGCGATCTGCACCAAGCACGGCATCCTGCTGATCTTCGACGAGGTCATCTCCGGCTTCGGCCGCCTCGGCGCGCCCTTCGCCACCGATTATTTCGGCGTGGTGCCGGACCTCGTCACCAGCGCCAAGGGCCTGACCAACGGCACGGTGCCGATGGGCGCGGTGTTCGCGAGCCGCCCGGTACACGACGCGCTGATGAACGGCCCGGACGGGATCGAGCTGTTCCACGGCTACACCTATTCCGGCCACCCGGTGGCCTGCGCGGCCGGCCTCGCAACGCTGGACATCTACCGGGAGGAGGGGCTTCTCACCCGCGCCGCCGACCTCGCCGACGACTGGGCGGCGGCGATGCACGACCTGCGCGGGCGCAAGAACGTCATCGACATCCGCACCATCGGGCTGATCGCCGGCATCGAGCTGGCCCCCCGGCCCGACGCCCCCGGCAAGCGCGCCTACGACCTGTTCGTGGATTGCTTCGCGCGCGGCCTGCTCACCCGCGTCACCGGCGACATCATCGCCCTGTCGCCGCCGCTGATCCTGGAGCGCGGCCAGATCGGCGAGATCGTCGAGGTGCTGGGCGCGGCGATCGACCGGGTGGCGTGAGGAGCGGGGGCTGGCGGACGCGCATCACGACACCGATCGATGATGATGCTCTGGCGGCACAATAAACTGCTTTGTCATTCCGGGGCGCCGAAGGCGAACCCGGGATCCAGATCCGCCGACGATGAAAGTGCTTGCGCTGTCTGCGGTTATGGATCCCGGGTTCCGCTTCGCGGCCCCGGGATGACAAGGAGGATGTTCGGACAGCGGTGCAATGCCCGCATCCTTCAAAGAAGAAATAGCTCTCTGCGCCCGAGTCCTCCACGAGCACGATCGGTCCCATCCTAAAAGCGGCCAGCGACGAGAACGCCTCTCTACCAATCGCCTCCGCCAATACCCGCGGCGCGGGGGAGGGCGGCGTCGTGCAGCCTTGAAGCCTGTGGGTGCCGGCCGCATCTGCCGCTCAACCGGGATGTGAGCCGGGTCGAGAGGATGTGCATGTCGAACACCGCCCTGATCGTCGGCGCCAGCGGGATCGTCGGGAGCGCCACCGGGGTGCTGCTCGTCGAGGAAAGCTGGCGGGTCGCGGGGCTCGCCCGCAAGCCGGTGGATCTGGCGGGGATCGAGCCGGTGGTGGCCGACCTGCAGGATCCGGCCTCCCTGGAGACGGCGCTGGCCGGCCTCGCCCCGAGCCACGTCTTTTTGGCGACCTGGCAGCGGCGCCCGACCGAGGCCGAGATGATCCGGGTCAACCGGGCCATGATCGAGAACCTGCTCGACGCCCTGCGGCCGCAGAAGAGCGTCAGCCACGTCGCCCTGGTGACCGGGCTGAAGCATTATCTCGGCCCGTTCGAGGCCTACGGGAAGGGCACCCTGCCGCAGACGCCGTTCCGCGAGGACCAGGGCCGGCTCGACATCGAGAATTTTTACTATGCCCAGGAGGACGCGGTGTTCGCGGCCAGCGCCCGGGACGGCTTCACCTGGAGCGTGCACCGCCCGCACACGATCATCGGCAAGGCGGTCGGCAACGCCATGAACATGGGCACGACGCTGGCCTGCTACGCCACCCTGTGCCGGGAGTTGAAGCGCCCCTTCACCTTCCCGGGCTCGGCCGCCCAGTGGAACGGGCTTACCGACATGACCGACGCAAGGCTGCTCGCCCGCCAGTTGCTCTGGGCCTCCACCGAGCCGAAGGCCGCCAACGAGGCGTTCAACGTCGTCAACGGCGACGTCTTCCGCTGGAGCTGGATGTGGGGCCGGATCGCCGACTGGTTCGGGATCGAGGCGGTGCCGTTCGACGGCACGGTCCGGCCGCTCGAGGAGCGGATGGCGCAGGACGGTCCGGCCTGGGCCGAGATCGCCAAGCGCCATAACCTAGCCGAGCCGGACCTCGAAAAACTGGCCTCGCCCTGGCACACCGACGCCGATCTCGGCCGGCCGATCGAGGTCGTCACCGACATGAGCAAGAGCCGGCGCCTGGGTTTTACGGCGTATCAGCCCACCGATGACGCGTTCTACGACCTGTTCACCCGGCTCCGGGCGGACCGGCTGATTCCCTGATCGGCGGGATAGCGGTCGCTCACATTGGGCGGGCAGGTCGTAACGAACTGCTCGCCCGAATGGGCTACCGGATTACCAAACAAGCCTTGGATCATCTGCGCAGCGGCGGGCGGTCGTTCCCTCGACGTGAAAGCCTGAGATCCCCTTGCCCCGCTTGCGGGGAGAGGGCCGCGACGACTTCGTCGTCGGCGCGGCGAGGCGGCAGCCGGAGGTGAGGGGGCGGTTCAGGGCGCGCGCTTCGTTCTGAGCCGCCCCCTCTCCGCCGCTCCGGCTGCGCCTGCGCTTCCCGCACGGACGACGAGGTCCGCGCGGGGAGAGGGGGAACCCGTGCTTCAGCCCGGCCGCCGCTCCGTCCCGCACCACTCGGCCACGAACAACGCCATCGCGGTGGTGCAGCGCTGCACCGAAGCGAGGCTCACGCGCTCGTCGAAGCCGTGGATGTTCTGGGCGCTGGGCCCGTAGCACAGGGCCGGCACCCGGTCGTAGAGGGCGTGGACCCGCGCATCGAGGTAGCTCGGCGACATGAAGCTCTGCAGCTTGGTGCCCATCGCTCGTTCGTGGGCGCGGCCGAGCACGGCTTCCGCCTCCGAGCCCTCCTCCAGCACGTAGCCCTCGGCGAAGAACCCGTTGAAGGCCACGCGCGGCGGGTTGTTGGCCAGGAAGGAATCCGAACGGGCGAAATCGGAGACCGCGGCCTCGATCTCGGCGGCGGCGTGGGCCGCCGGGACGCCCGGATAGAGCGCGACCCGGCAATCGATCCGGCACCAGGCCGGAACCGAGGAGGCCCAGTCGCCGCCCTCGATCCGGCCGATATTGAGGTTGATCGGGTGGTCCTCCGCCTCGAAGTGGCGGTGCTCCGATCTCTCGGCGTTCCAGCGCGCCTCGAGGTCCCGCAGGGCGCCGATCACCCGGTAGGTGGCGTCGATGGCGTTGGCGCCGGCGCCCATCTCGCGGACATGCACCGGCACGCCCCGCACCTCGACGGTGAACCACAGCACCCCGGTATTGGCGCGCACCAGCTTCTCGTCCTCGGGCTCCGGGATCAGCACGGCGTCGGCCCGGTAGCCACGCAGGTGGGTGGCGAGCGCGCCGTTGCCGGTGGATTCCTCCTCGACCACCGACTGGATCGTCACCGCTGCAGCGGGCTGAAGGCCGAGGCGGGCGAGCGCGTCGAGGGCGAACAGGTTGGCGGCGTGGCCGGCCTTCATGTCGCCGCCGCCGCGGCCGTAGAGCCAGTCGCCCGCGATCGCCGGGTCGAAGGGCGGATGCGTCCACAGGTCGAGGGGACCCACCGGCACCACGTCGACATGGGCCTGCAGGATCAGCGAGCGCCCGGTCTCGGTCTGGGGGCGGTGGTGGCAGACGACGATCGGGGCCTCCGAGTGGCGCTCATCGATCTTCGAGCCGCCCGGATGGGCCGCGATGGCGGCCCGGTCCATGGCGAAGCGCTCGGTGGCGTAGCCCCGGGCCCGGAACGCGCCGAACACGTAATCCTGGCAGGCATGCTCGGCCCCCCGCAGAGAGGCGAACCGGACCAGGGCCTGCGTGTGCGCCACCTGATCGGCGAAGCCTTCGGCCACGGAGGCTTCGATCTCGGCGGCGAGGGCGGGGTCGAGAGCCATGGGATCTCCAGGTCAGGGATGGGTAGGAGGCGCCCGGCCTGGGACGCCTGTCAACGGGCCGCATCTTCCGTGCCGAAGCCCGTGCGCGCCACCCTTGCGAACGCCGATCCGCCTACGCAGTCGAACCTTGCATCCGCCGGTTTCCGCCCAGGAACCTTGGCGTTGCCAATAGCTTAGCCTATTTGAATTCCGTCTTCGCTCATCCATCGAGGTCGTGCATGCGTATCGGTCTGGTCTCGGTCCTGTCCGGATTGCTCCTGTGGGGCGCCGCGTCGCCGGCGGCACGGGCGGATGTGCTCATCAGCGTCGACAAATCCGCCCAGCGGATGGAGGTCTCGGTCGACGGGCAGCCGCGCTATACCTGGCCGGTCTCCACGGGCGTCGAGGCCTACGACACCCCGTCCGGCTCCTATCGGCCGTTCCGGATGGAGCGCACCCACTCCTCGAAGGAATGGGACGACGCGCCCATGCCGTTCGCGATGTTCTTCACCACTCAGGGCCACGCGATCCACGGCACCAACCACGTCCGCAGCCTCGGCCGCGCGGCCTCGCATGGCTGCGTGCGCCTCTCGGTGCGCAACGCCGCGACCCTGTTCAACCTCGTGAAAACCCAGGGGATGAACCGGACCCGCGTCCAGATCGAGGGCGCCGACGCCCTGGTGGCCGAGCGCAGCACCCGCAGCCGCCGGGTCGCCCGGAGTCGCGATCTCGACGCGCCGGACGACAGCATGGCCGATCTCGACCAGATGGGCCGCCGCCCGCTCCCGGCCTCCTACGCCCGCACCGCCGTGCGCCCGGCCTACGCGCCGGTGCCGGGCTATGGGTATCCGGTCGAGGTGGATGTGGGGGAGGGGTGGTAGGGCAGCGGCCTGGTCGGTCCTTCCCACCCACGCCCTCATCCTGAGGCGGCGGCGCGTAGCGGAGCCCTCGAAGGAGCCCTCCAGACGTCACTGCGATCCCTGGAGCGCTCCTTCGAGGCCAAGCGATCGTCGATCGCCCGGCACCTCAGGATGAGGGGAGCGTTTGGGATCCGCGTTGCCGGCTCCCCCACCCACCGCGTCGTCTGAGCGCGGCCGACCACCCCTGTCCGCCCGGCCCATTGCCCCGGCGGGCATCCCGGCCTAGCTCCTGCGCGGCCCCTAGAGCCTGCGCGGCGCCCGCCGCGATCGATATGGATGGAGACCCCCCGATGCCCTTCGCTTTCAGCCGGCCCCTGCCGCTTGCCGCCTTGGCGCTGGCCGCTTCCACCGTCACGGGCCATGCCCTGGAGGTGACGCGCTCGGCCGACATCGCCGCGCCGCCGGCCAAGGTCTGGCAGACGATCGGCGAGTTCTGCGGCATCGGCGACTGGCACCCGGCCATCGAGAAGTGCGTCCTGTCCGACAAGGACGGCCTGAAGGTCCGAACCCTCAGCCTGAAGGGCGGCGGCACCCTCAAGGAGGAGCAGGTCTCCCGGGACGATAAGGTGATGAGCTACACCTACACGATCCTGGAAGGCCCGCTGCCGGTCGCCGACTACAAGTCGACGCTGGCGGTCGCCCCCGAGGGCGCGGGCTCCAAGGTGACCTGGAGCGGCACCTTCAACGCCAAGGGCGCCCCCGACACCGTGGCGCTCGACGCCATCCAGGGGATCTACGACTCGGGCCTGAAGGCACTGGCGGACAAGGCCAAGTAGGGCGCTCAATCGCCCGCGCCGGTGCAGGGCTCGACGCGCCCCCTCTCCCGTGCGGGAGAGGGTTGGGGTGAGGGATGCGCCCTTTCCGGAAGACCCGGACCCCTCACCCTGTCCCTCTCCCGCACGGGAGAGGGGACCCGCGCCCTCCGGGGAGAGGGCGGGCGCGTCTCAGGTCTGGACCGGGCCCCTCATCGGGCCACAGATGATTCTGAACGCGATCTGTGATCATCGCAGCGCGCAGGCATGCCGCCGGGGCGATTGACCCACTGCCAAGCTCGGCTCAAAACCCCGGCGGCGCAGCCGGTGCGCCGCAATAGGATGATCGCCGTGCCCGCGTCCCGTCTCCCGATGCGCCTCAGTCTCGTCGTTCTCGCCGCCGCGACGCTGGGCGCCTGCCAGCAGCGTTCAGCGCCCAAGGTCTCCGAGCCCTCGCCGATCGTTCCGGCGCCCCTGACTCTCCCTACGGGCAGCGGCTGCGGTCCGGAGATCGCGCGCACGAAGGCCATCGTCGACAGCGACGTGGCGACCGGCAACCTCAACAAGCCGGTGGGCGACACCTTCAACGCCGACCTCAGCCAGGCCGCCGCGGCATGCGCCGCCGGCAAGTCCGGCGAGGCGCTCCACCTCCTGGCCGCCGCCAAGAGCCGGTACGGGTATCGTTGAGACTTCGCAGGGCTCCGCCCTGCACCCGCACAACGTCCCGGACCTTGTGGATCCGGGACTGAGAGTCTGTTTGACGTCGCAACCTCGGTCGGACAACGGTTGTCCTGATCCCTCCCCTCATCCTGAGGTGCTGCGTAGCAGCCTCGAAGGAGCCCTCCAGCCAGCCGCGCGATTCCTGGAGGGCTCCTTCGAGGCCTCCGCTTCGCTCCGTCGCCTCAGGATGAGGGTGAGGATGGGAAAGACCGGTCGAATCGGCTCTCAGACGATGAACAGTAAGTTCAAGCCCGCGCGGCGAAATCCGTCCTCGGCAATCTTCAGGTCGAGGCCGTAGGACGCGATGTCGTCCGCCACCGGGTCGAGCGCCGGCGCCCGGTGCTGGTGCAGGTGCTTGATGTAGCTGTGGCAGGTCGTGCAGGTCTCGACCTGGACGTCCTTAGACACCTCGTCGAGCCCGTAATAGCTGATGCCCTCGCCGGAGCCGCAGGCGGTGCAGCGGATCCGGACGTGGTTCCACAGGGTGCCGCAGACCGAGCAGCTGAGGTACCGGGCCTTGTCGGCGGGGGTCCAGCTCACCACCACGCTCGCCACCGGTGCGCCGCCGCAGCACGGGCAGACGCCGTCGGCCACGGGCTTCAAGACCGACGCATCGAGGCGCGCCGCGTCCTGCGCGAACCGGACCTGCAGGGCCGCGGCCACGAACACGCATTCGGCGATCCGCTCCATCGGCAGCCCGCCTTCCACGACTTGCACCGCCAGATCGAGCCGGTCCGCCGGGGAGGCCGCCAGCAGGCTCGCCCGGGCCGCCTGGGACGCCTCCGGGGACACGGACAGGTCGAGCTGCTTCAGCAGGGCGGTGAGGCAGCCGTCGAAGCCCGGATCCGCCTCCAGCCGATGCCGCGACAGGGGCGGCATGCCGTGCTCGGCACGCAGGGCCATGTCGGACACGGCCGGCGCCTCGGCGGGCGGGAAGGCCGTCTGGACCGACGCCTGCGCCCGGGCCACCTCTGCGACGAACCGCAGATAGGCCTCGAGCGGATGCCCTGGTGCCGCCGCGGTCAAGCGTGCGGCCCGGTCGGCGAACAGCGTTCCGGGATCGGGCAGCCGCACGAACGGCACCGAGCCCGAGATCCCGATCTTGTCGGGATCGGGCTTCAGCTCGCTGAAATCCCGCCGCCGGGGTTTTGGCTCGGAAGCGGCGGGAGTCGTCTCGGCCGGAGCCGCCGGCTTCCGCCTGAAGAAATTGGCCACGCCTCAGGATCCGCGCTTGTCCACCGAGCCCCGGCGCACCTTGGCGCCGGCGATCTGCCGGAACCACTTGCGGTGATGCCGGTAGGCCCAGCCGCCCGTGACCGTGCCGCGGACCATCGCCCGGCCGGTGCCGCGCACCCAGATGCCGGCGTAGATGTGGACCACGATGATCGCGATGGCGATCACGGCGGCGAGCGAGTGGGCGAGCAACGCCCAGCGCTGGGTCTCGATCGTGGTGAGGCCGCCGAAATAGGTGTTCCAGATCACCAGGCCGGTGACGAACATCACCCCGATCAGCGCGGTCTGGCCCCAGAACACGCCCTTCTGGCCGGCATTGTACTTGCCGAGCTCCGGCAGGCGGTCCTCCCGGTTGGTGACCACGTCGCCGATCTTCATCGACCACGCGACATCGTCCTTGTTGGGGATGTTGAGCCGCCAGAAGCGCACGAACAGGAAGAAGAAGCTCACCGCCAGGGCGACGCCGAACCACGGATGGATCGCGCGCGTCGCCTGCCCGCCGCCGAACAGGCCGGTCAGCGAGAACAGGTAGGGCGTGAACATCGCCAGGCCGGAGAGGGTCAGCAGGGTGAACAGGATCGCGGTGATCCAGTGGTTCACGCGCTGAACGCCGGTGTAGCGCGGGACGTACATCACCTCCGGCGTTTCGCCCTTGGCGTGATGCAGGGGGCGGGAATCACCGTCCCGGATATCGTTCTGGCTCGTCATCGGCCTTCTCGCGCCTGACGTGGCGCCGGCCCAGCGCCGCAGCGGCGGCGAGGGCTGGCTTTGAATTCGGTATCGCTTGGCCGGCACGCCGGCCTAGCGAATGCACAGAGGGCCGGATGAGACGCGGGTCCCCTCTCCCGTGCGGGAGAGGTCTGCTCTCGCAGAGAGCCGGGTGAGGGATGCGACCTCTCCGGAAGACCCTGGTCCCTCACCCCAACCCTCTCCCGCACGGGAGAGGGGGCGCGTCACGACCTTCACAAGCGGCGGGTCACCCTCGTAACCCGCCGACACGCTCCTATCAGTGCGGCCGCGCCTCGCCGCTGCCGGTCTCGCCGCGGCGCTTGGCCTCGTCGTACTCGACCGCCTCTTCCTCTTCTTCCGGCACGACCTCGTTCGGGCCGGCCGTCACGTAGTGGAAGAAGCCCGCGACCGCGGCGAAGCCCATCGCGGCGAGCCCGAACACCTTGGCGCCGCCCTTCCAGAAGGCGACCAGCGGCGAGATCTTCGGGTCGTTCGGCAGGCCGGCATAGAGGCTCGGCTGGTCGGCATGGTGCAGCACGTACATGACGTGCGTGCCGCCAACGCCAGCCGGGTCGTAGAGACCGGCATGCTGGAAGCCGCGCGACTTGAGGTCCTCGACCCGGGTCTCGGCCTGCTCGATCATCGCCTGCTTGGTGCCGAACATGATCGAGCCGGTCGGGCACGCCTTGGCGCAGGCCGGAGCCTGCCCCACCGCGACCCGGTCCGAGCACAGGGTGCACTTGTACGCCTTGTGGTCGGTCTGGCTGATGCGCGGGATGTTGAACGGGCACCCCTTCACGCAATAGCCGCAGCCGATGCAGTTCTCCTCGATGAAGTCGACGATGCCGTTGGAATACTGCACGATCGCGCCGGGGGACGGGCACGCCTTGAGGCAGCCCGGCTCGGTGCAGTGCATGCAGCCGTCCTTGCGGATCAGCCATTCGAGGTTCTGGGTCTCCGGGTTCTCGTACTCGGTGAACCGCATGAGGGTCCACGACTTCGGCGTGAGGTCGTGGGGGTTGTCGTAGACACCGCGATTGATCCCGATGTCGTCGCGCAGGTCGTTCCACTCTTCGCAGGCCGATTGGCAGGCCTTGCAGCCGATGCATTTCGACACGTCGATGAGCTTGGCGACCTCCACCTGGCGGCGGATCTCCGGCGGCGTCTCCGTGGAGGCGGAGCGCTGGCGGATATCGAGGGAGCTGTAATCGGCCATGATCTCGAGCTCCTCAGGCGACCGCGTCGGACGGCGGCGTGGTCGGCTCGATATTCACGAGCCAGGCCTTGAACTCCGGAGTCTCGGTATTCGCATCACCCACCACGGGCGTCAGCGAGTTCGGGTGCCATCCTTTCTTCGTCAGGCCCATGAAGCCCCAGTGCTGCGGGATGCCGACGACGTGGACGGGCTTGCCGTCGCAGATCAGCGGCTTGATCCGCTTGGTCACCACCGCCTTGGCCTTGAGCGAGCCGCGCTTCGACCAGACGCGGACCCAGCCGCCCTTGGTGATGCCCTTCTCCTTCGCCAGCTCCTCCGAGATCTCCACGAAGGCCTCCGGCTGGAGGATCGCGTTGATCCGGGCGTGCTTGGTCCAGCCGTGGAAGTGCTCGGTCAGGCGGTAGCTCGTCGCCGCGTAAGGAAAGTCCTTCGCGTCGCCGAGATCGGCCAGGTCGTCCTTGAAGATGCGGGCCGCCGGGGCGCCCTTGATCTTCGGGAACGGGATGTTGGCCATCGGCGACTCGAACGGCTCGTAATGCGTCGGGAACGGCCCGTCGCGCATGAGCCCCCGGGTCCACAGGCGGGCGACGCCCTCCTGGTTCAGGATGAACGGCCCGACGCCCTTATCCGGGGCGACGGTGACGCCATAATCCGGCACGTCGAAGCCGATCCACTGCTTGCCGTTCCACTCGATGAGCTTCTTCTTCTCCGACCAGGGCTTGCCCTCCGGGTCGCAGGACGCCCGGTTGTAGAGCACGCGCCGGTTGGCCGGCCACGCGAAGGCCCAGTTCGGGGCGATGCCGCGGTCGCCGGGATCATTGTTGTCCCGGCGGGCCATGGTGTTGCCCTTCTCGGTGTAGCAGCCCGAGTAGATCCAGCACCCGCAGGCGGTGGTGCCGTCGTCCTTGAGCTGGGCGAAGCCGTCGAGCTGCTTGCCCGCCGGGATGATCGTCCCGTTGAGGTCCGGCGTCGGCGCCACGGTGAAGCCGTTGAGCTCGCGGGCGAGCTCGGTCGGCGTCGGCGATTCCGCGATCGCGTAGTCCCATTTCAGGTTGAGGATCGCGTCCGGGAACGCGCCGCCATCCTTCTTGTAGGCCGCCTTCACGCGGAGGAAGATCTCCGACATGATCTCGATGTCCGAGCGGCACTCGCCCGGAGGCTCCTGGGCCTGCCAGTGCCACTGCAGCCAGCGGCTGGAGTTCGACAGCGAGCCTTCCTCCTCCACGAACAGGGTGGTCGGCAGCTCGAACACCTCGGTCTGGATCTTGGTCGGATCGACGTCGTTGTACTCGCCGTGGTTCTCCCAGAACCGGGCGGTCTCCGTCTTGAGCGGATCCATCACCACGATGAACTTCATCTTGGAGAAGGCGTCCGTCATCTTGGCGCGGTTCGGGAACGACAGCAGGGGGTTGAAGCCCTGGATGATGTAGCCCGTCATCTTGCCCTGCTTGGCGAGCTCGAACCCACGGATCACGTCGTAGGTCGGCACGTCGAGCTTGGGCAGGTAATCGTAGGCCCAGTCGTTCTCCTTCGTCGCCTTATCGCCCCACATCATCTTCTGGAACGAGACGAAGAACTTGTTGTAGTTCTGCCAGTAGCTGGTCTGGCCCGGGCGCAGCGGCTTGAACTGCCGCTTGGCGATGTAGCTCGCGTAGTCCGGCTCCTTCTCCACGGGCAGGTTGAGATAGCCCGGGATGAGGTTCGACATCAGCCCGAGATCGGTCAGCCCCTGGATGTTGGAGTGGCCGCGCAGGGCCTGCATGCCGCCGCCGAGCATGCCGATATTGCCCAGCAGCGTCTGGACGATGCACATCGAACGGATGTTCTGCGAGCCCTTGGAGTGGTGCGTCCAGCCGAGCGCGTAGAGCGAGGCCATCGTCCGCTCAGGGCTCGACGTGGTCGCCATCAGCTCGCAGACCTTCAGGAAGGTCTCCTTCGGCGAGCCGCAGATCCGCTCCACCATCTCCGGCGTGTAGATGGCGATGTGCTTCTTCAGGAGCTGCATGACGCAGCGCGGATGCTGCATCGTCTCGTCGACCACGGCGTAGCCGTCGGGACCGATCTCGTAGTCCCAGGTGCTCTTGTCGTAGTCGCGCTTCTCGGCGTCGTAGCCGGCGAACAGGCCCTCGCTGAAATCGTAGCCTTCGCGGACCACGTAGCCCGCGTTGGAATAGGCCGCGACGTAGCGGTGCTGGAGCTTGTCGTTGTCGATCAGGTACTTCGCGACACCCGACAGGAACGCGATATCGGTCCCCTGCCGGATCGGGCAGTACAGATCGGCCACCGACGCCGTGCGGGTGAAGCGCGGGTCGACGACGATGAGCTTGGCGTTGTTATGGGCCTTCGCCTCGACGACCCACTTGAATCCGCACGGATGCGCTTCGGCGGCATTGCCGCCCATCACGGTAATCACGTCCGCGTGCTTGATGTCCATCCAGAGGTTGGTCATCGCACCGCGTCCGAAGGAGGGCGCCAAACTGGCGACCGACGGACCGTGTCAAACCCTGGCCTGGTTATCGAAGACCAGGGCCCCCATGCTTCGGACTGTCTTGTAGGTCAGCCAGGCCGTCTCGTTGGTGGTGGCCGAGGCCCCGAGGAAGCCCGTCGTGGTCCAGCGGTTGACCGTGAGCTCTTCGTTCTTGGCCAGGAAGTTCTTGTCCCGATCCTCCTTGAGGAGGGCCGCGATCCGGTCGAGGGCGAAGTCCCAGGAGACGCGCTTGAACTCGGAAGTGCCGGGCGCCCGGTAGAGCGGGTACTTGGTGCGCGTCTCGGCATGCACGAAGTCGAGCAGGGCCGAGCCCTTCGGGCAGAGCGTGCCACGGTTGACCGGGTGATCGGGATCGCCCTCGATATGCATCACCGAGGAGCGCGCGTTCTTCGAACGGTCGCCCAGGCTGTACAGGATGACGCCGCAGGCGACCGAGCAGTACGGGCACGTGTTGCGGGTCTCGCGCATCTGCGCGAGCTTGAACGGCCGCACCGCGGCGGCCATGGCCGGCTGGAGTCCGCCGAAGCCGAGTGCGCCGAGCGAGCCGCCCGCGAGGCCGGCGCCGGCCCCTTTGAGCAGGCCACGCCGAGAGACCTGGACGTTCATCTCCGCTCCTTAAAGCGATCTGGTATAATTCCAGGGTGTCCCAAAAAAGCGTGCACGAGGCAAGTGCGATGGGGTGACACAGCGGGCAGGGCTGTCTTGCATGTGCCGGCACGTTCAAGTGCCGGCTATCATCCTACAGGAGCACGTGTTTTTTACTTGGAGGGCGCGGCCGGATTGTTGCCCGAGGGGCCGCCGGTGCGGTGGTCGAGGGGCGCCTGCGGCTCCGTCGCGGAGGATCCGCCCGTATCCGCCTTGGGGACCGGCCGGTCGGCGTTCTCGCCGATCGACTTGCCGCCCGGGTTCGGCGCGTCCTTGGCGGCCGATTGCTCCCGGGGAACCGGCGCCTGACTCCAGCCGTCCTGGGCGCTGCGGGACTTGTCGCCCATCGCGTCGATCCCCTTGATCTCGCCGGGCTGCGTCTGGGCCAGGGCCGGGGCGCTCGTCGCCGCCAACGCCAGGAACGCCATCAGAGTCAGGGAAATCGAGCGGGACACAGGGTGGATCCGATCTGCGCGAGGGGTCATGGCCGGCAACGTGCCCCCGGGGCGGCCAGTTCCGGCCCCCGGGACCGGCCGCCGTGACGGCTTCTTAACCAAGCTTTGCCAATCTCCTGGCGTGGCCGCCTAGGAGACTCGGGATCATGACGAAGTCGTATCCGGAGCGTCCGTCCGAAGAGACCGCCTCATCGACCGTGGCCTCCCTCAGCCCGAGCGTCCGCCGGCATCTTGGCCAGAACCTGCGGGCGGTCTACGCCGACACGCTGGCGGCGCCGATCGACCAGCGCCTCGAGGCCCTGGTGAAGCAACTCGGCAAATCGAAGCCTTGAGCGTCGCGTCTTACGGATCGGGCGACGAAGCGCTTCGAGCGAAATGTGCGCCATCGCACATGAGTTCGTTCTTTCTACGAAACCCTCTGACGCGCTGACATTCTTCTCCTGGCTTTTCGAGCTGGAGAAGATCCATGCCTTCTGCCCTCATCAATCCCCCTGACCGCTTGTGCTCCCGGGGAATCCGACGATCCTGCAGCCCGCATAAGGCCGTGTGACCACGCGCCCGAGACTTGACTTCGTTCGATAAACCGAACGATCCAGGGCTTTCTGGGTGCGCCTCGCTGCGGCGCACCCGTTAGCGGCTGGGAGAGCGGGCGTGATAAAGAACGGTGCGGTCAGGAACCGGGCTTTCGGGCTGTCGATGCTGGTCGGGGCCGGCCTGTTGTCCTGCCTTCAGCCGGCCGCTGCCGAGACCGCGCTGCTGAACGTCTCGTACGACCCGACCCGGGAACTCTACCGCGACATCAACACGGTCTTCGCCGAGGAATGGAAGGCCAAGACCGGCGAGGCGATCACGGTGCGCGCCTCGCATGGCGGCTCGGGCGCCCAGGCCCGCACGGTGATCGACGGCGTCGACGCCGACGTGGTCACGCTGGGCATCCCGTCGGACATCGACGCCATCGCCAAGCTGACCCGCAAGATTCCCGACGACTGGCGGACCAAGCTTCCCAACGAGGCCACACCCTACACCTCGACGGTGGTCTTCCTGGTCCGCAAGGGCAACCCGAAGGGCGTCAAGGACTGGGCCGACCTGACCAAGCCGGACGTCAAGGTGATCACCCCGAACCCCAAGACCTCGGCCGGCGGCCGCTGGAACTTCTTGGCCGCCTGGGGCTACGCCTACGGCCAGGACAAGGACGCCGCCAAGGCCGACGCCTTCGTGGGTCAGATCTACAAGAACGTGCCGGTTCTCGACACCGGCGCCCGAGGCTCCACGGTGACCTTCGCGCAGCGCGGGCTGGGCGACGTGCTCCCGACCTGGGAGAACGAGGCCTACCTGGTGCTGCAGGAATTCGGCGCGGACAAGTTCGACATCGTGTCGCCGCCGACCTCGATCTACGCCGAGCCGCCGGTGGCCCTCGTGGCCGCCAATGCCGAGCGCAAGGGCACCACCAAGGCCGCCCAGGCCTATCTCGACTTCCTGTACAGCGACCGCGCGCAGGCGATCTTCGCCAAGCACCATTACCGCCCGATCCGCCGCGAGGCGGCGGCCCCGGCCGACCTCGCCCAGCTCCCCGAGATCAAGCTGTTCAAGATCGAGGAGTATCAGGGCTCCTGGGACGAGATCCAGAAGCGGAACTTCGACGCCGGCGGCTTGTTCGACCGGTTGAGCCGGGCCGGCCGCTGAGGCGGGAACCATGGTCGAGACGCCGCGTCGCAAACGCACCTTCCGCCGCCCGAGCGTGATCCCGGGCTTCGGGCTCAGCTTCGGCTACACGCTGACCTGCCTCGGGCTCATCGTGCTGCTGCCGCTCGCCGGGCTCGTCGCCAAGGCGTCCGGCCTCGGCCTCTCCGGGATCTGGGACGTTGCCACCGATCCGCGGGTGTCCAGCGCCCTGCGGATCAGCTTCGGCGTCTCGGCGGTCGCGGCGCTCGTGGCTTCGGTCTTCGGCTTCCTGGTCGCCTGGGTTCTGACCCGCTACCGCTTCCCGGGCCGCAAGCTCATGGACGCGGCGGTCGACCTGCCCTTCGCGCTGCCGACCGCGGTGGCCGGCATCGCCCTGGCCTCGCTCTACGCGCCGGACGGGTTTTTGGGCGCGCCGCTCGCCCGGCTCGGCATCCAGGCGGCCTACACGCCGGTGGGGATCTTCATCGCCATGGTGTTCATCGGGCTGCCCTTCGCGGTGCGGACCGTGCAGCCGCTGATCGCCGAGATCGACAAGGAGATCGAGGAGGCGTCCGCCACCCTCGGGGCCAACCGGTTCGCGACCCTGACCAAGGTGGTGCTGCCGCCGCTGATCCCGGCGGTGCTCACCGGCTTCGCCATGGCCTTCGCCCGGGGGGTCGGCGAGTACGGCTCGATCATCTTCATCGCCGGCAACCTGCCCTACGTCTCGGAGATCGCGCCGCTCCTGATCGTGATCAAGCTGTCCGAGTTCGACTATGGCGGGGCGGCGGCGATCGCCACGATCATGCTGGGCATCTCGTTCCTGACGCTGCTTACCATCAACCTGATCCAGGCCTGGAGCCGGAGGCGCTTCGGCTATGTCTGAGATCTTCTCGCCGACCGTGGCACCGATCGTGCGGGCGGAGCCGGTCGCCTCGGAGGGGGCGGCCACCCGCACCGTGCTGATCGGGATCGCGATCGCCTTCCTGGCGCTGTTCCTGGTGCTGCCGCTGATCGCGGTGTTCACCCAGGCCTTCTCGAAGGGGGTCGAGGCCTTCCTGGCGGCGTTCCGGGAGCCCGATGCCTGGAGCGCGATCCGCCTGACCCTGACGGTGGCGGCGATCGCGGTGCCGTTCAACGTGGTGTTCGGCCTGGCGGCCTCCTGGGCGATCGCCAAGTTCGAGTTCTCCGGCAAGTCGCTGCTGATCACCCTGATCGACCTGCCGTTCTCGGTCTCGCCGGTGGTCTCGGGGCTGATCTACGTGCTGCTGTTCGGCTCGCAGGGCCTGTTCGGCACCTGGCTCGTGGACCACGGGATCCAGGTGCTGTTCGCCCTGCCGGGGATCGTGCTGGCGACCGTGTTCGTGACCTTCCCGTTCGTCGCCCGGGAGTTGATCCCGCTGATGCAGGAGCAGGGCTCCTCGGAGGAGGAGGCGGCCCTGACGCTCGGGGCCTCGGGCCTGCACGCGTTCCGCACGGTGACGCTGCCCAACATCCGCTGGGGCCTGCTCTACAGCGTGCTCCTCTGCAATGCCCGGGCGATGGGCGAGTTCGGGGCGGTGTCGGTGGTGTCCGGCCACATCCGCGGCCTGACCAACACCATCCCGCTCCACGTGGAGATCCTCTACAATGAGTACAACTTCGTCGCCGCCTTCGCCGTCGCTACGCTCCTCGCTGTCCTCGCCCTCATCACCCTCGTCCTCAAATCCTTCCTCGAGTGGCGCTTCGCGGGCGAGCTCGCACACGGCCGGACTCACTGACCGCTCCTCGACGGCGATCCGGGTCGAGGGCATCTCCAAGACCTTCGACACGGCCGCGGTGCTGCACGACCTGTCGATCGACGTGCGGGCGGGGGAGTTGCTCGGGCTGCTCGGCCCCTCGGGCTCGGGCAAGACGACGCTGCTGCGGATCATCGCCGGGCTCGACGCGCCGGACCGGGGCCGGATCCTGTTCGGCGACGACGACGCCACCGGTCTGGCCGTGCAGGAGCGGGCGGTGGGCTTCGTGTTCCAGCACTATGCCCTGTTCAAGCACATGAGCGTGGCCGACAACATCGCCTACGGGCTGAACGCGCGGCGCCGGGCCGACCGGCCGGCTAGGCCTGAGATCAAGCGCCGGGTCGGCGACCTGCTCGACCTGATCCGGCTCTCGGGCTTCGGCGACCGCTACCCGTCGCAGCTCTCGGGCGGCCAGCGCCAGCGGGTGGCGCTCGCCCGGGCGCTCGCCGTCGAGCCGCGGGTGCTGCTGCTGGACGAGCCCTTCGGCGCCCTCGACGCCCAAGTCCGAAAGGACCTGCGCCGCTGGCTGCGCGAGATCCACGACCGCACCGGCCAGACCACGATCTTCGTGACTCACGATCAGGACGAGGCCCTGGAACTGTCGGACCGGGTCGCGGTGCTGGATCGCGGCCGCCTGGAGCAGGTCGGCACCCCGGACGAGGTCCAGGAACACCCGGCCTCGGCCACGGTGATGAAGTTCCTCGGCGACCACGTCGAGGTGGAAGCGCTGGCCGAGGGCGGCCGGGTGCTGGTGCGCGGCCGGGAGACGCCGGTGGCGACACCGGCCGGGACCATCGGCCCGGTCAAGCTCTACGTCCGGCCCTGGCAGTTGCAGCTCGCCGAGCCCGAGGCGGCGCATCTCTCCGGCACCGTGCGCAGTTCCTACCGCAGCCAGGGCCGCCAGCGCATCGAAGTCGCCGACGACCAGGGCCGCGTGCTCGCGGTGGAGGATTTCGACGGCATCCGCTACCCGGCCGGGCATCCGGTCGGGCTGCGGATCAACGGGGGGCATGTGTTCGGGTGAGGCGATCGCTGGCTGGGCTTTGAAGGCTTAGCGATGGCTCATCTGATATTCGTGGCCTCCGACGGAGGCTGAGCCATGGTGGTTCGCGGCTATTGCGTCGAGGTCGAGCCCCTGTCCGAGGTGGGCGCAGCCGGATGGCTCGGTCGCGTACCGGACTTGCCCGGCTGCATATCCGACGGGGACGATCTCGTGCTGCTAGAGGCGAATGTCGCCGAGGCCATCGAGACTTGGATCTCTGCCGCTCATCGGTTGGGGCGAGACATTCCTTCGCCAACACTTGCTCCGGCTCCGCGCCCCTGAAGCCAAGCGCGCGGCTTCTCCAAAACGTTTCACGCCACCGGAACGGTCTGCTTGAGCCAGTCGCTCACGGCGCGGACATCGGCGCAGGCCATGTTCTCCCGCGTCGCGACGATATGGTAGGTTTCCCCCGGGATGACCGGTCCGAACGGGTGGATGAGCAGGCCAGCCTCGATCTCGGGTGCGGCCAGCACGAGGCTCGCGACAATGACGCCGTGACCGGCGACAGCCGCCTGAAGCGCGTGTGCATCCTCGGTGAAACGCAGCCCTTGATCGACGGCGAGGTTGGGCATGCCGGCCAGGCGCGCCCACCGGGGCCAGTCGGGCGCCAGCTCCAGCCGTTTCCACTCGACATGCAGCAGCGTGGCGCGTTTCAAGTCCTCCGGTTTGGACAATCCAAGGTTCGGGCTGCAGAGAACGCCGAACCGTTCGGACTGAAGCGGTTCCGACACCAGCCCGACGAAGGGTCCTGATCCGTAGCGGACGGCGATATCGGCGAGCCCTGAAGCCAGATCGACCAGGTCGTCCGAAGCGTGCAGCCGCAGGTCGAACGCCGGATGGTGCTCCCGGAACAGGCTGAGGGCCGGCAGAAGGCGCCGCGCCGTGAAGAGCGTCGTCGCTGTCAGCGTGACCGCCTTACGTTGCCGCCTCGGCGACAGGTCGGCAATCGCGCGTTCGAAGGCGTCGAAGCCGTCGCGCAGGATCGGATAGAGCCGATGGCCGGCACTTGTCAGCGACACACGCCGGACCTGCCGCACGAACAACGGCATGCCCAGCGTGTCCTCCAGCAGACGGATCTGATGGCTCACCGCCGTCGGCGTCACGGCGAGCTCTTCGGCGGCCTTGCGGAAGCTGAGGTGACGGGCGGCCGCCTCGAAGGCGCGCAGAGCGGCCAGCGGCGGCAACCTTCGAGAGCGCGCCATGGATGAGTTCAGTTCAGCCATCGGGTGAGCGATTCGCGTTCGTCATACGCCGCACGCTGTGGATGATCGGGTCGTGACCGAATCGTGTACATGAAGCGGGCTTCTCCATGTCATCCTCCACACGTCCTTCCATTCGCCTGCTCCAGATCGACGCGAGCGCCCGGTCCGGCCTGTCCGGTCGCGACCGGCATGGCTCGCACACGCGACGGCTGAGCCGGCGCTTCGTCGATCGCTGGTCGGAAGCACGGCCGACGGATCCGGTGACATACCGGGATGTCGGGAACGAGCCGCCAAGCCCGGTCACTGGTCCCTGGATCGCCGCAGCCTTCTGTCCGCCCGAACGACGCGACGGCGCCCAACGGGCGGTACTAGCGGAAAGCGACGTTCTGGCAGCCGAGCTGATCGCCGCCGACCTCATCGTCATCGGCGCGCCGATGTACAATTTCGGCCTGCCCGCGCAGCTCAAGGCGTGGATCGACAATGTCGTGCGCGTCGGTGTGACGTTCGGGTTCGATCGTGCCCGTCCGGGAGAGCCCTATTGGCCGATGCTGCCACCCGGCAAACACTTGATCATCCTGACGGCGCGTGGCGATCATGGCTATGATGCGGGCGGACGACTGGCCGCGATGAACCTCGTAGAGCCCGGACTGAAAGTTCCTCTTGGTTATCTCGGACTTCGCGACAACGATACCGTCGCGGTGGAATATGACGAGTTTGCCGACGAGCGGCTGAGCGTGTCCATCGCTCGGGCGGAAGCAGCCATCGACCACTTGGTCGAGCGCCTCGTGTCAGACAGCTGATCGGGACTCGTACCGGGTATGGGACGGCACGGTCCTAAGGCGTCTTGGCGAAGTGAGACGAAAGAGAGAGATTCTCCGTGCGACCGAGTTGCGCGGAATTCACTAGAAGTTACCTCATTGCCGACAGCAGTCATGATACTGAAGATAACCTCGAAACGATCCTGTAGGTCGAGGCGTCCCTGTCATCCCACATCGGTCCGAGCAGAATTATCCTTAATGGCCCCTCAAATCGTCTGCCTCCGAGATCGTGTTTCTGTGTCGAACTACGCAGTGAGAATCCTAAGGAAGGCTCTTCCCAGACAGACCCTTAAGCGCTAGGATGAAAAACTTAGCGTGCGACCTATCGCCTTCTGCCGTAAATACAATCGTAGGAATTTAAGTGTAAATATAAATTGATTTTATATTTCAATACATAGCAAAAATTACTATAGATCCACCCAATTAACTGTATTGCAGAAATACTCATACAATGGAAACGTGCGATAGCACAATGTCGCGGAATAAAATTACTTGGAGCGCAATTGCCCGAATCTGCATTACAATTTCATATGCAGGATTTTTGGGCGCCTGCATGGCGAATTCATATCCGCCAACACTTTCCAAATACGCTAAGGCTGAGGCAAACGAGGCTCCCATTCTCGTCCAGAAAGTGGGCGCCGCCATTGTCGTGCGTGTATCACTCAATGGAAGCCACTGTCCTACAAGCGTTGTGGAGATGAGAAGAGTTGTAAACGGAAAGGTTGAACAGGGATCTCGTACTTTGGTCGGTCAGATCAGGGAATATAAAATCCAGCGGCGATTATATTGAGGATTTTAAAAAACTACTATCGTTAGATACCATAAAGTATGCCTTCTCTGCAGAGGGGATTAATTACGCTAAAGATATTCGCACGACCTACCGAGAAATTATTCCCGGTAATTACATAATAAATCACATCACATGTCAATTTGGGCGTGAAATTACCGAAGTTAGCGCCGAGGAATGGTCATTTCTTACGGGCAGAGATGATCTACCCATTCCAGGCGATAATTACATTTCCATCGGCAATGGACAGATTGTTGACTCTGGATTTATAGACGTCGTCAGCACTGACGGCAGATACTTGCGCCGTAGCGGGCAAGTACGCCTGGTCAGTTCCGAGGCACCACAATCGTTTCGCACCGTCGTGGCTAACGACCTGCCAGACCTGTCAAAAAAAATTATTTACTCTCGATTTTCGGCATATTTAGAATAACATAACGCCACTGGATCAAATTAAAACAAAGACGATAGATCAGTCCGTCTCTGACGAAAAACCTGTTTGAGGTTGATTTAGATAAGGCGTTCCCCAAGAGTTTGGGGGAAACAGACGTTGCGATACCTGATACCGAGGATTGCATACTGGTAGCGGAATTTTGACGATGGCCATCATCTCGCATGGCACCCGATAGGCTGTAGATTAGCGGCGGCTCCCTATTTAATCGGGGCTCGCCAGCGCGTCACCGTTCTCTTACGCTCTGGCCCATGACGACCTCGAATCGCACCGCCCATCCCGATGTCCTCGCCGCAATCGGCCAAACGCCGCTGATCCGGCTGCGCCGCGCCTCCGAGGCGACCGGCTGCGAGATTTTCGGGAAGGCCGAGTTCCTCAATCCCGGCCTGTCGGTGAAGGACCGGGCGGCGCTCGCCATCGTGCAGGATGCCGAGGCGAAGGGCCTGATCCGGCCGGGCGGGACCATCGTGGAGGGCACAGCCGGCAATACCGGCATCGGCCTCGCCCTGGTGGCTTCCGTGCGCGGCTACCGGACGCTGATCGTCATCCCGGTCACCCAGTCCGAGGAGAAGAAGCAGACCCTTCGGCTCGCCGGCGCGCGCCTCGTCGAGGTGCCGGCGGTGCCGTTCGCCAACCCGAACAACTACGTCCACGTCGCCCGGCGGCTGGCCGAAAAGCTCGCCGCCACGGAGGCCAACGGGGCGTTCTTCGCCGACCAGTTCGACAACGTCGCCAACCGGCAGGCGCATGTGGACGGGACCGGCCCCGAGATCTGGGACCAGACCGGCGGCCGGGTCGACGGCTTCGTCTGCGCCGCCGGGACCGGCGGGACGCTCGCCGGCACCGCGGCGGCGTTGCGGGCCCGGAATCCGGGGGTGCGCATCGCGCTCTCCGACCCGGAGGGCTCGGCCCTCTACGCGCACTACACCACCGGCACCCTGAAGGCGGAGGGCTCCTCGATCACCGAGGGGATCGGCCAGGGCCGGATCACGAAAAACCTCGACGGCTTCACCCCGGATCACGCCTTCCGCATCCCCGACCGCGAGGCGCTGGACATCGTCTTCGGCCTGATGCGGGAGGAGGGGCTGTCGCTGGGCGGCTCGTCCGGCATCAACGTCGCCGGGGCGATCCGGCTGGCCCGGGAGCTCGGGCCCGGCCACACGGTGGTGACGATCCTGTGCGACGGCGCGGCGCGCTACGCCTCGAAACTGTTCAACCCGGCCTTCCTGACCGAGCGCGACCTGCCGGTGCCGGGCTGGCTCGAGGCGCCGCAGGATGTGTTGCCGGATTGGCACGCCTGAGCGCTACGGCCTCATCCGGCGATTATCCTCACAAAAGCGTGGGATCGCGTTGAACGGAACGGATTGTCGCAGCGTTTGAACGGTCACGCTCGCATCAGCGCGGCTGTCCGGAGAGTCCGATCCATGTCCCTCGTCACCATTCTGCTCATCATCCTGATCATCCTGGCCTTCGGCGGCGGCGGCTTCCTGGGCGGCGGCGCCTATCGCGGCCCGGGCTTCGGCCTCGGCGGCATCCTGCTCATCGTGCTGATCGTGCTGCTGGTCACCGGCCGGCTGTAAGGCCCGTCCGGACGCCGTCCCCCGCCGGGCCGCCTGCGGTTCGGCGGGATCGTCCGACGCGGCATGTCCGCGTCACGGATCGGGGCCGCGCTCCCGGTCCGTGATGAGGCGCCGGCCTTATCGGCAGGTGATCCCGACGATGGCCGACGCGGCCGCGCCGGGCCCGATCTCCGAGCGCGGCTTCGCCTCGGCGATGCCCTGGCCGGCCAGGAAGGCCGAGACCGCATGCGCCGGCACCAGAGCCGTGCGCGCGGGCGGCACGATGCCGGCGACCCGCCGCGGCGCCGCCGGATAGCGGGCCACGAGTCCGACCAGGCGCCCCGACCGGTCGAGCACCGGCGCCCCGGCGGAGCCCGGCTGAAGCGGCGCGATCACGCCGCCCGTCACGGCCGTGGCCGGTGCGGCCAGAACTCCGTCCGCGCCTGGAGCCAGCGCGATCAGGGCCTCGTCGGCAGCGGGCGGATCGGCCCGCACCGGCATCCGCACCGGGGCCGGGATGCCGGCCGCCTCGAGCAGCGCGAGCCCGGCCGGATCGGTCGCGAGAACCCGGGCCGTGGCCTGGCCGATCCGCGGCGCCGGGCAGCCTTCCAGCACCGCCGCCGCGGTGAGGACGCGCCCCGGCGCGATCACCAAACCGGTTCCCGCACCCGCAGGGGTGGCTGTTGTCGTCGGCGGCGGCGCGGCGGCGGAGCCGGCCAGCGCGCTCGCGGCGACCTTCGGGGGCGCCGCATCGGCGGCCGCCGGGAACGGCGTGAAGGCGTTAGCCACCGCGATCACCAGGCGGCCGACCTCCGCCGCCAGGGCCCGGTCGTAGCCGATCAGGAAGCCGCGCACGCCCTGCGGCCCGGCATCGTAACGGACGTAGGACAGGCCGCTCGCGGTCTCCGCGGTGACCACCAGGGACTCCGGCTTTCGCAGCTTGTAGGTGACCTTGCGGTTGGGCAGCGCCGCCGTGAGCTGGTCGAACAGGCTGTCCAGGGTCTCGCCGCCCGGGGGGATGGCGCGCGACTCCAGGGTCACGCGCCCGTCGGCGCTCTGCCAGCGGGTGCCGGTTGGCAGGGCCGTGCGCTTCGACAGCAGGCGCTCGGGCACGCCGATCACCACGCCGGTGGCGGGATCGGCGGCGATCCGGAAGCGCGCCGCCGCCTTGGCCGCTTCGCCCGCCGCCAGCAGCGCCGCCCGGCCGCGCGGCTCCAGCGGATCGGCCCCGCCGGTCCGGGTCCGGTAGGCGGTCAGCGCGTCGAAGATCCGGCGGCCGAACGCCCCCGAGACCACGGCGTTGAAATCGCCGGTCCAGACCAAGGCATCCTGGATCGCCTTGCGGTCCGCCTCGGTCAGCGCCTCGAAGGCAGCCCTGGTCGTCTCGAAGGCGGGATCGGGCGCGACGGGCTTGGCGGGTGAGGCGGCCTTCGGAGCGGGCTGGGCCGGTCGGGCCATCGCCGGACGGTCCTGGGCGAATCCCGGGTTTGGCGCCGTCAAGCCGCCCAGCACGAGGACCGCCAGGAGGAGAGCCCTCCGGGGGCCGCGCGGCGCAGCGGTCGCCCGACCCGGTTCCTGCCCAGCTTCCCGCGAATCCATCGCCGTCCCCGACGCTCAACACGGTAACCTTGGCAGAGCCCTCCGCGGCGCGCCAGACCGGACGCCCTCGGCCGGCCGCGCACGGGGAAATCTGTCCAAACCGGCGTCGCGGTCCCGTGCACACGGCCGCGCGATGCGCTAGAGGGCAGGAATCCGGCCTCGCGGGCCGGCCCGGACTCCGAATCGGGACCCGACTCGGACCTCCTGCCGGCCGCGCGCCGCCGCCATGGTCCGACGCGGAGCCCGGCATGAGCGAGACGAACAACACCTTCAAGAAGGCGCCCAAGCGCAAGCCCGCCAAGGGCAAGAGCGTCAGCGTCTCCCCCGAGATGCGGCAGGCCTATGCCGACCTGATCCGGGAGCGCGCCGAGAAGCAGGAAGCCTACGGGCGCCACCTGCCGCAGGAAGAGACCAAGCGCCGGTAGGAGACCGGGTTTCCAAAGGGCTCAGCCCTTTGGCGGGGTTTCGGGGCGGAGCCCCGAAGCATTGGGCGAAGCCCGACACCAGGGCTCTGCCCTGGACCCGCAAAAGGTCCCGGATCTTTTGAAACCCTGACCACCCTAGCGCTTGCGCACGAACTCGGTGCGCAGGACGAGCCCCTTGATGGTGTCGTGGCGGCAATCGATCTCTTCGGGATCGTCCGTGAGCCGGATCGACCGGATGACCGTGCCCTGCTTCAGGGTCTGGTTCGCGCCCTTGACCTTCAGGTCCTTGATCAGCGTGACCGAGTCGCCGTCGGCCAGGACGTTGCCGGCCGAATCGCGGACCTCGGCCCGGGCGGGTGCTGCGGCGGAAGCCTCGCCGGGCGGGAGCCACTCGCCCGTCGCCTCGTCGTACACGTAAGAATCGTCGTCTCCGGCCAAGTCTGGAACCCCCGATGCCGGGTCCGGGCGCTGCGCCCGTCACCCTGCGCGTCCGCGCCCCTCACGCCGAATCGGTCATCGCCCCGGCGGGGGTGCTGGAACGAGCGCGGCCGTTCTCGCTCCCGGCCGGGCCGGGGGCAAGAGGGGAGGCCGGCCCCCCGCCCGAGAGCGGGAGCCGGGAGTCAGCGTCAGCGTCAGCGCTTGAGCGGGCCGGCCTCGATCACGTCCTCGACCGTGCGCAGGCCCGCGCGCGGGGAGTTCACCAGGCAGGCCATGTTGCCGGGCGGGTGCTGGTTCTTCCACATCTTGGTGTGGGCCTGGGGGATCTTGTCCCAGGGAAACACCTCGCTCATGCACGGGTCGACCCGGCGCTCGATCACGAACTGGTTGGCCGACGAGGCCTGCTTGAGATGGGCGAAGTGCGAGCCCTGGATCCGCTTCTGGCGCATCCAGACGTAGCGGGCGTCGAAGGTGATGTTGAAGCCGGTGGTGCCGGCGCAGAACACCACCATGCCGCCGCGCTTCACCACCAGCGCCGAGACCGGGAAGGTCGCCTCGCCCGGGTGCTCGAAGACGATGTCGACATCCTTCTTGCCGGTGATGTCCCAGATCGCCTTGCCGAACTTCCGCGCCTCTTTCGTCCAGGCGTTGAACTCAGGCGAGTTGACCTTGGGCAGCTGCCCCCAGCAGTTAAAGTCTTTGCGGTTGATCACGCCCTTGGCGCCGAGGCTCATGACGTAGTCGCGCTTCGACTCGTCCGAGATCACCGCGATGGCGTTGGCGCCCGAGGCCGCGCAGAGCTGGACGCCGAACACCCCGAGACCGCCGGAGGCGCCCCAGATCAGCACGTTCTGGCCCGGCCGGACCGTGTGCGGCGCGTGGCCGAACAGCATGCGGTAGGCGGTGGCGAGGGTCAGCGTGTAGCAGGCCGCCTCTTCCCAGGTGAGGTGCTTGGGCCGGTCCATGAGCTGGCGCGACTGCACCCGGCAGAACTGCGCGAAGGAGCCGTCCGGCGTCTCGTAGCCCCAGATCCGCTGCGAGGGCGAGAACATCGGGTCGCCGCCGTTGCACTCCTCGTCGTCGCCGTCATCCTGGTTGCAGTGGACGATGACCTCGTCGCCGACCTTCCAGCGCTTCACCTTGGCGCCCACCGCCCAGACGATCCCGGACGCGTCGGAGCCGGCGATGTGGTACTCGGCCTTGTGCACGTCGAAGGGCGAGATCGGTTCGCCGAGGCCGGCCCAGACGCCGTTGTAGTTCACGCCCGCGGCCATGACGTAGACCAGCACCTCGTCGTCGCCGATCGACCAGACCGGCAGCACTTCGAGCTGGTGGGAGTCCTCCGGCGGCCCGTGACGCTCGCGCCGGATCGCCCAGGCGTACATCTTGGCCGGCACGTGACCCAGCGGCGGGATCTCGCCCATCTCGTAGAGATCTTTGAACTCGCCGTCCGCCGGACGGACCGCACCGCTCGCAGCCATCTCGCTCTCCTCTCATCCCGCGCTGTTCTCACGGCCGCGGTTCTCTCTCGCGCTATAGCGGCGATGTCGGAGGCGTCCAAGTGGGCCGAAAGTCGAAATCGGAGGGTTTCGCGCGTGAAAAAGGCGCCGGCACAAGGCCGGCGCCCACCTATTCAAATTCGGCTTGCGAACCGACCAAGTATTATTCGGCGGCGGCCTGGCGGGTGTCGATCCCGAGACCTTCCGCGACGCCGCGGCCGAAATCCTGGTGTACCTTATACCAATGGGCAATCATCCGCTCCTGGATGTGCCGCGGCGAGTCGCCCATCGAGGTGACGATGTTCTTCACGAGCCGCTGGCGCTCACCCGCGTCCAGCACCTTCGACCAGAGCTGGCGCGGCTGGCCGTAGAGGTCCTCGTCGTCGTTCGGCCAGCCGTAGCGGGCGGCGTCGCCCCGGATGCGCAGGGGCGGCTCGGCGAAGGCCGGATCCTCCACGGGACCGCCGAAGGAGTTCGGCTGGTAATCGACCTGCGCGCCGTGGTTGCCGTCGGTGCGCATCGACCCGTCCCGGTGGTAGGTCTGCACTTTGGCGTTCTTGGCCTGGTTCACCGGGATCTGGTGGTAGTTCACGCCGAGCCGGTACCGATGCGCGTCCGAGTACGACAGGATGCGGTTCTGCAGCATCTTGTCCGGCGAGAAGCCGATGCCCGGCACCACGTTCGACGGCTCGAAGGCCGATTGCTCGATCTCGGCGAAGTAGTTCTCCGGATTTCGGTTCAGCTCCATCTCGCCGATCTCGATCAGCGGGTAATCGCCATGCGGCCAGACCTTGGTGAGGTCGAACGGGTTGATCCGATAGGTGTCGGCATCGAGCTCCGGCATGATCTGGACAGAGACCTTCCATTTCGGGAAGTCGCCCCGCTCGATCGCCGAGGACAGGTCGGCCGCCGAATAATCCGGATCCGTCCCGGCGATTTGATCGGCCTCCTCCGCAGAAAAATTCTGGATGCCCTGCTTGGTGTGGAAGTGGAACTTCACCCAGTAGCGCTCGCCCTTCTCGTTCCAGAGCGAGAAGGTGTGCGAGCCGTAGCCGTTCATGAACCGGGCCGATTTCGGCGTGCCGCGGTCGCTGTACAGGATCATCACTTGGTGGATCGCCTCGGGCGAGAGGCTCCAGAAGTCCCAGCGGCGCCAATGCGGCTTCAGGTGCGTGCGCGGGTCGCGCTTCTGGGTGCGGATGAAGTCCGAGAACTTGATCGCGTCGCGCACGAAGAAGATCGGCGTGTTGTTGCCGACGAGATCCCAGTTGCCCTCCTCGGTGTAGAACTTCAGGGCGAAGCCGCGGGGATCGCGGGCGGTGTCGGCGGAGCCGGATTCACCGCCCACCGTGGAGAACCGGGCGACCATCGGCACCGCCTTGCCGACCTCCGTCAGCACCTTGGCGCGGGTGTACTGGCCGAGCGACTTGGTCAGCCGGAACGTGCCGTAGGCGCCGTAGCCCTTGGCGTGCACCACCCGCTCCGGGATCCGCTCCCGGTTGAAATGGGCCATCTTCTCGATGAGGTGGTAGTCCTGCATCAGCACGGGCCCGCGGGGGCCCACGGTGATCGAATTCTGGTTGTCGGAGATGGGGTTGCCGAACGCTGTCGTCAGGCGCGGGCTCTGATCGGCCATCGCTGTCGCTCCTTGGGGCGCTCGCCGCCGGCCGAGCCAGTCGGTCCGGCGCTGGAGAGCGCGGTTAGTCACGGATCCGGAATCGGGGGCGACGCCGGTCGCGCCCGATTCGGCGGCCGCACGCATGCGAAACGGTGCTGGTGCGATCGCCGGCGGTCCAACGCGCCGGTTCCCGTTTGGAGCCATTAAATTCCAGGTCGCGCGCGGGCTTGTGAGGCGGCGCGCGGGACCGGCGCTTCAAATCCGGCTGTCCGCCCGGACAAGTTTTTTAAAGGCCGCCCAAACACAACCGGCGCGCGTTGCACCTCTGTCGCGGATGACGCGCCCGGCCGCCTTCGCTACGGTGCGGTCAAGGCTGCGCCCCGAGCGCGGATAGTCAAGAACACGACATGGAGGCCAGGATGGGCGTGCGCGTCGCGGAAACCACGGGCGACAAGACGCCCCGCGATAAACCCTGGATCATCCGCACCTATGCGGGCCATTCCAACGCGGCCGAGTCCAACGCGCTCTACCGGGGCAACCTCGCCAAGGGCCAGACCGGCCTGTCGGTGGCCTTCGACCTGCCGACCCAGACCGGCTACGATCCCGATCACGAATTGGCGCGCGGGGAGGTCGGCAAGGTCGGCGTCTCGATCGCGCATCTCGGCGACATGCGGACCCTGTTCCAGGACATCCCGCTCGCCCAGATGAACACCTCGATGACGATCAACGCCACGGCCCCGTGGCTGCTGGCGCTCTACCTGGCGGTGGCCGAGGAGCAGGGTGCGCCCTTCGATGCCCTCCAGGGCACGACCCAGAACGACATCATCAAGGAGTACCTGTCGCGCGGGACCTACGTGTTCCCGCCCGCGCCCTCGCTCCGGCTCACCAAGGACGTGATCCTGTTCACGACCCAGAACGTGCCGAAGTGGAACCCGATGAATGTCTGCTCCTACCACCTGCAGGAGGCGGGGGCGACGCCGGTCCAGGAGCTGTCCTACGCGCTGGCCATCGCCATCGCGGTGCTCGACACCGTGCGCGACGACCCCGAATTCGACGCGACAAGTTTTTCCGACGTGTTCGGGCGGATCTCGTTCTTCGTGAATGCCGGGCTGCGCTTCGTCACCGAGATCTGCAAGATGCGGGCCTTCGCCGAGCTCTGGGACGAGATCGCCCAGGAGCGCTACGGCATCGACGACCCGAAGAAGCGGATTTTTCGCTATGGGGTCCAGGTCAACAGCCTCGGACTGACGGAGCAGCAGCCCGAAAACAACGTCCACCGCATCCTGATCGAGATGCTGGCCGTGACCCTCTCCAAGCGCGCCCGCGCCCGGGCGGTGCAGCTGCCGGCCTGGAACGAGGCCCTCGGCCTGCCGCGGCCCTGGGACCAGCAATGGTCGATGCGCATGCAGCAGATCCTGGCCTTCGAGACCGATCTTCTGGAATATGACGATATCTTCGACGGCTCGAAAGTCATCGAGGCCAAGGTCGAGGCTCTGAAGGCCGAGACCCGGGCCGAGCTGGAGCGGATCGGCGGCATCGGCGGCGCGGTCGCCGCCGTGGAGACCGGCGCCCTCAAGCGCGCCCTGGTCGAGTCGAACGCCAAGCGGATCTCGGCGATCGAGGCCGGCGAGCAGATCGTCGTCGGCGTCAACAAGTGGCAGCAGGGCGAGCCCTCGCCGCTCACCGCCGGGGAGGGCGCGATCTTCTCCGTGTCCGAGACCGTGGAGATGGAGGCGCAGGGCCGCATCCGCGACTGGCGCAGCAAGCGCGACGACCGGGCTGTCGGCCAGACGCTCGAAGCCCTGGAGCAGGCCGCGCGCTCCGGCGCCAACATCATGCCGGTCTCGATCGCGGCCGCGAAGGCCGGCGTCACCACCGGCGAGTGGGGCGAGCGCCTGCGGCAGGTGTTCGGCGAGTACCGGGCGCCCACCGGGGTGAGCCTCGAGACCGTCTCCTCCGGGGCGGCCGAGGAGGCCAAGCTCCTGATCGCGGATCTCGGCGAGCGGCTCGGCGAGACGCCGCGGCTGGTGGTCGGCAAGCCCGGCCTCGACGGCCACTCGAACGGCGCCGAGCAGATCGCGTTGCGCGCCCGGGATGTCGGCTTCGACGTGACCTACGACGGCATCCGCCAGACCCCTGCGGAGATCGTGGCGAAGGCCAAGGAGACCGGCGCCCACGTGGTCGGCCTGTCGATCCTGTCCGGCAGCCACGTGCCGCTGGTGCGCGAGGTCCGCGCCCAGATGCGCGAGGCCGGGCTCGACCACATCCCCGTGGTGGTCGGCGGCATCATCTCGCCGGAGGATGAGCTCGTCCTGAAGAACATGGGCGTGCGCGCGGTCTACACGCCCAAGGACTACGCCATCGACGCGATCATGATCGGCCTGGCCAAGGTGGTGGAGAAGAGCCTGGACCGGCAGGGCAGCCCGCCGGAGCCGGCGCGGGAGGGCGCGCAGGTTTACTGAAGACGCATCCGGCCGGGATACAGGTGTGCGCGCCTTCCCGATCGCGCTGCGGATCGCGTAGGACGGCGCGATGCCGTCCGCCCTCGCTACGATCCTCGTCCTCGCCGTCCTGCTCGCCGCCGCCCTGTCGGCCGGGCTGATCCTGCGGTTGCGCCCGGCCCTCCAGCGCTACGCCCTGGCGCGGCCGAACGCCCGGTCGAGCCACACGGTGCCGACGCCCCAGGGTGGCGGGATCGCCGTGGTGACGGCGCTGGTGACGATCTCGGGGCTGCTGATCGCGGCGCCGGAGATCGGCGGCCGGCCGGACTGGATCGGGCTCGCGAGCGGCACCCTGGTCCTGGCGCTGCTGGGCGCCGTGGACGACCTGCGGCCGCTGCCGGCCAGACTGAGGCTCGCCGTGCAGGCTGGGGTGGTCGGCGTGCTGGTCTGGCAGCTCGACGGGCGGCTGCTGCCTTGGGCGCCCCTGTGGCTGGAGCGCGGCCTCGCGCTGCTGGCCGGCGTCTGGTTCGTCAACCTGACGAACTTCATGGACGGGCTCGACTGGCTGACGGTGGCCGAGATCGTCCCGGTCTCCGGAGCACTGCTGCTGCTCGGGCTCGCCGGATACCTGCCGCCGCTGCCGGCCCTGGTGGCGGCCTGCCTGCTCGGGGCGCTGCTCGGCTTCGCGCCGTTCAACCGGCCGGTGGCGAACCTCTTCCTCGGGGATGTCGGCTCGCTGCCGATCGGGCTCGTCACCGCCTGGCTGCTCTGCCAGCTCGCCCTGGCGGGGGGGCTCGCCGCCGCCCTGCTGCTACCGCTCGTCTACCTCGCCGATGCCAGCCTGACGCTCGCCGCCCGGGGGGCGCGGGGCGAGCGGGTCTGGGAGGCGCATCGCGGCCACTACTACCAGCGCGCCACCGATAACGGCCTGACCGTCTTGGGGGTCGCGGCGCGGGTGTTCGGGGTCAACCTCGTGCTGGCGGGGCTCGCCGCCGCGACCTTGCTTTGGCCGTCCTGGCCGGTCACGCTCGGAGCGCTCGCGGCCGGGCTTGCCCTGGTCGCCACCCTGCTCCGCCGCTTCGCCCGCGCCCCCGCGCCGGCCCATGCCGAAGGTGCCGCCAGCCCGTGACCGGATCGATCGCGCTCACCGGGGCCACCGGGTTCATCGGCCGCCATCTGCTTGCCGACCTCACCGCCCGCGGCTACCGGGTCCGGGTGCTGCTGCGCCGGCCGACGGCGCTGCCGGAGGGCGCCGCGAGCGCGGTGGTCGGCGACCTGACCCGCCCGATCAACATGGCGGCGGCGCTCAGCGGCGTCGACGCCGTGGTGCACTCGGCGGGCCTCGCCCATGCCATGTCGGGCGCCCCCGAGGACGATTACCGCACCCTCAACACCGAGGCGACGCGCAAGCTCGCGGAGGCTGCGGCCCGGGCGAGGGTGCGGCGGTTCGTGTTCCTGTCCTCGATCCGCGCGCAGGTCGGGGCCAGCGCGCCGGGCGTCGTCGGGGAGGGCGATGAGCCCCGGCCCACCGACGCCTACGGCCGCTCCAAGCTGGAGGCCGAGCGGGCGCTCTCCGAGACCGGTCTCGACTGGGTCGCGCTCCGCCCGGTCCTGGTCTACGGCGCGGGCGTGAAGGGCAACATGGCCGCGCTCCTGCGGCTCGCCCGCAGCCCCTATCCGCTGCCGCTGGGCTCCCTCGCGGCGCGGCGCTCGCTGATCTCCCTGGAGAGTCTGTCGGGGGCCGTGGACACCGTCCTTCGGGCGCCGGCCCCGATCCGATCCGCCCTGATCGCCGCCGATCCGGACCCGCTCAGCCTGGCCGAGATGCTCACGGCGCTGCGTGCCGGCCTCGGCCGCAAGCCCGGGCTGGTCCCGGTGCCGGCCGGCCTCCTCGGCCTGGCCTGCCGGCTGACCGGCCGGGAGGCTGTGTTCGCCCGCGTTGCGGAAGGCCTGGAGGCCCGCGCCGACGGCCTCGCGGCGCTCGGATGGCGCCCGGCCGCGCCGACGCGGGACGGGCTGGCGCGCTTGGCGCGAGAGGGCGGCTGAATTCAGGGCGGTGACGGTCTTTCCCATCCACACCCCTCATGCTGAGGCGCCCGCTTCAGCGGGCCTCGAAGGAGCCCTCCAGGAATCGCGCGGCCGGCTGGAGGGCTCCTTCGAGGCCTCCGCTGCGCTCCGTCGCCTCAGGATGAGGGGGTTGGGTGGGACGAAACACGAGGTCGACCCGGGGAGCCGAACGCGTCAGCCGATCGCAGCGCTCGCCGCACTAACCGGCGGCTCGGCCTCGGCCGTCGCCCCCGTGGAAACAAACTCCCGCCCGCCCGGCCGTTGCGCGTGGCGCTCGCGGAAATGCGGCACCGCCGCCTCGAACACGGCCTCCGCGGCCGCCCGGTCGCCCGCCGCGACGGCCGCCCGCAGCTGGGCCACCCAGGCGTCGAGCCGGGCGCGGTCGGCGAAGACCGGGCGGGCCGCCATCACGCCGTCGATGCCCGGCAGGGTGACCCGGGGCTCCTCACGGGCGAACAGGATCTCGTTGAGCCGCTCGCCGGGGCGGGCGCCGGTATAGGCGATCTCGATCTCGGCCCCCGGCTCGAACCCGGCGAGCCGGATCATCCGCTCGGCGAGCTCGGCGATCCGCACCGGCTGGCCCATCTTGAGCACGTAGACCGCGGCGCGCTCGGCCTCCGGGGTGGCCCGGCCCTCGCCGTCGGCGTGGGAGGCCGCGGTCAGCACGAGGTCGCAGGCCTCACGGACGGTCATGAAATAGCGGACCATGTCGGGATCGGTGACCGTGACCGGGCCGCCCCGGGCGATCTGCCCCTTGAACACCGGCACCACCGAGCCGACCGAGCCGAGCACGTTGCCGAAGCGCACGGCGATCAGGCGGGTGGGATGGTCCGGCTTGGCGGATTGCTCGGCATCCAGCGCCTGGGCGACCATCTCGGCGAAGCGCTTGGTGACGCCGAGCTGCGAGACCGGCTCGATCGCCTTGTCGGTGGAGACCATCACGAGGGCCCGGGCGCCCGCCGCCACCGCGGCCTCGGCGACGTTGATCGAGCCGAACACGTTGGTCTTGATGCCCTCCTGCCAGTCGCGCTCCAGGTAGGGCACCTGCTTGAGCGCGGCGGCGTGGACCACGCAATCGGGCCGGAACGCCGCGATGACCTGATGGACCCGCTCGCGGTCGCGGATATCGGCGAGCACACCGGTCACCGCGGCCTGGGCGGACAGGATCGCCGGGTGGCTGAGGATGCCGTGGAGCGCCGGCTCCGAGGATTCGAGCACCAGCACCGCGGCGGCCCCGAAGGCCACGGCCCGCAGGCAGATCTCCGAGCCGATCGAGCCGCCGCCGCCCGTCACCACCACCCGGCGGCCGGCCAAAAACGCCTCCAGGCGCGGCCGGTCGATCGCCACGGTGGGGCGCAGGAGCAGGTCCTCGATCTCGAGGGGCGCCAGCTCGGGCCCCTGCGCGCCCTCGCCGAGCCCGACCACGCGGGCGAGCGGCAGGCCGAGCCGCCGGGCGCGGGCGATCAGGTCGTCGGGGGCGGCCTCCGGCACCAGGGCGCTCGGGGCGGCCACCAGCCGCCGCACCGGCTCGCCGCTCGCCGCCAGCTCCGCCACCACCCGTTCGAGATCCCGGAAGCCGCCGAGCACGGGCACGCCGCGCATGAACTGCCCGGTCTCGTCCGCCCGCGGCGACAGGATCCCGCGGGGCGCCAGCTTCCGGACGGAGCCGGTCTCGATGGCGCGGATCAGCACGTCGAGATCGCCGCCGCGCCCGAGCAGCAGCGTCGGCACGGTGGCGGCCCGGGCGCTCGATTGCCGGGAGCGGGTGTCCTTGAGGTACCGGAACGCAAGGCGCGCGCCCCCGAGCAGAAAGATCTGCAGGACCCAGTACAAAACAATCGCGATCTTGCCGAAGAAGTAGAAGCCGTAGAGGTCGGCCGAGACCAGGACCCAGTCGGTCACCAAGAGGGCCAGGGCCAGGACGCTCGACGCCCGGACGATCCCGGCGAGATCCTGCAGCGAGGCGAAGCGCCACTTGGTCCGGTACAGCCGGAACCGGCCGTAGACGAGGCCGGCGAAGAGCAGGAACGGCGGCAGCAGCAGCGGCAGGGCGTGCAGGCGCTCGTCCAGCATGCCGCCCTGGAAGCGGAACAGGAAGGTGAGCACCACGGCGGCGGCGGTCGCCGCGAGGTCGTGGGCCACCATCACCGCGATCTTGTAGAAGCGCTGCTGCATCGGGGGCCGAATGGGGTGCCGCGCGGTATCCGCCGCGGCATCCGCCCTGTCAACGCGGGGCCGGACGCCTCAGGAGCGCGCCCCGCCCGGGGATCGTCCTACTTGACGATCGCGCCGGAGAAGCCGGTCTTGAAGTTCTTCTGGTAGGTCCGGCCCTTGAGCGGGTAGACCTTGTCGACGAGCAAGGTCTTGACGCGCTCGTTGAAGTCTTCGGTCGTTACAGTCTGCGCCTTACCCGTGATCAGCGTCCTGGCCATAATCGTCTCCGCGTCGTCGCCCAGGGCACGGTATTGCGCGGAGGGTGAACTCTACATGGGGCATGGGCGACGATTTACAAAGACTTATCTTTCAGGTGAGCGCCCGGACGGCCGCTCCGGCCGCGTCGTCGACCCGGTCGATATCGGGGGCGTCGATGTGCCGATAGCGGGCCTGGATCAGCCCGAACGCCCCGAAGGCGGCGTGGCCGGCCCCGACCAGGGCGAGCAGGATCCAGCCATAGGGCTGGGCGCGCAGCAACGCGAAGGCCTCGGTCAGACCCTTCGCGTCCGACGAGCGCTGGTGCCAGGCCGCCGCCACCAGGAACCCGCCGATGATCAGGAAGGCGATGCCCCGGGCCGCGTAGCCGAAGCGCCCGATCGGGCCGGCCCAGCGGTCGCGGGCCTGGGCGTCGAGGGACAGCCGCTCGGTGACGTCGCCCCGCCAGGCCTTGCCGAGGAAGCCGAAGCCGCCGCCGATCACACCGAGGCCGACGAGGGCCACGAGCCAGCGCCCGAAGGGTTTTGCCAGGAGCCAGGCGGTGCCGTCATGCACGCCGTCGCCGCCGCTCATCCCGAGGCCGAGGCTGAGCGAGGCCGCGCTGACGGCGAGCCCGAAATAGATCGCCGCGCTGATGAGATGCGCGCCGCGCACCGCCAGCCCCTTGGCCGAATTGCCCCGCCGGTCGGCATCGGTCACGCCCTCGACCAGGCGCCAGAGGGCGAAGCCGGCGAGCCCCAGGGCGATCAGCCCAACCAGGACCGCGCCGAACGGCCCGCCCAGGACGGCGCGCAGGGCATCCTTGCTGTCGCCGGCCCGGCCGCCCTGGCCGATGGCGGCGAGCAGCGCCAGGGCGCCGACCACGCAGTAGACGACCCCGCGGGCGCCGTAGCCGAGGCGGGCGATGCGCTCGATCGTGTTGCGCCCACCGGGGAAAGGCGTCATGCGCGGCACCGGGCGGAGCGTTGTTCAGGGTTCGGCACGGGCGGATCCGGTGGCGTGGGCCCGATCAACGTCCGGACGCCCGGACCCGATCCGTTGCCAGCTCTACACCGGCGGCCGGATCACACTGGATCACACTGGATCACATGGGCGTCCGCTCCGCGCGGCCGGCCAGGGCGACGTAGAATCCGAGGCCGTCCTGGGCCGGCAGAGTATGCAGGCGCTCGATCAGGCCGCGACGCTTGGCGTCCAGGAGCAGGCGGCCCGCCGGCTGGAACAGGGTCTCGCCGCCGCCCTCCGGGGGCGGGTCCAGGCGGATCGCCACGGTCTTGCCCTTGGCGAAGCGGCTACGCTCCAGCATGTCCTTGAGGGACGCCTCCGCGGTCGCCCGGTTGGCGCCGCGCAGGTCGAGCACGGATTCCGCGTCCGTCACGCCGAGGGCGCCGCGCAGCTTGGCCGCGTAGAAATCTTCGAAGTGGGGCAAGTCGGCGCCTTGAAGCTCTGCTGGGCCGGACGAACCGGCGCGTTGCGATCGGGTGCGGGGCCTCAGACGGCGAGGCCGCGGTAGATGTCGCGCACCGGCACGGTGCCGTCGAGTTCCGGCAGCGCAAGGCTGCCGTCGAAGCCGAGCGCCTGCACGGTCCAGTCATCGGCTTCCCGGCGCCACACTTCAACGCGGGCCTCGTCGGAATAGACGATCAGCAGAACCGCGAGGCTCGGCACCGTGCGGTAGAAGTCGATCTTGCGGCCCCGGTCCAGGCTCATGGTCGAAGGCGACAGCACCTCGGCGACCAGAAGCGGATCCTCCGCGTAGCCATCGGGCAGCGGCGGCCCGCAGCGCACCACCACGTCCGGGATCGGCACGAAATCGTCCTGCGCGGCGCTGACGATCCCGAGCCCGGGCATCGCGCGGCAGCCCCGCGGCTCGGCCAGGGCATCCAGGCGTCCGGCCAGGTTCATGACGATGCGCTGATGGCGCTCCCGCGGCGGCGACATGAGCGCAGGCTCGCCGTCGAGGAGTTCCCAGCGCTCCGCATCCGGGCGGTTCTCCGCCCAGCGCTTGAACTCGGCAAATCCCATGCGCGTGTCGCGCCGCGCGGCCACAGCCATCGCCGCCCTCCGGTCACCGGACGATGGTAGCACCGGTGATGCCACCCGCAACAGCGCCGGTTCAGACGGTCCCCCGGGCGTAGGCCTCGCCCACCGGCAGGGCACCACCGAGTTCCGGCAGGGCGATGGCCTCGCCCGGCCCGGCGACCCGCATCGTCCAACCGGCATCCCGGCGCCAGACCTCGATCCGGGCCTCGTCAGAATAGACGATGAGCAGGCTCTGGAGGCTCGGGACGGTGGCGTAGAAGGCGAGCTTGCGGCCGCGGTCGTTGGTCATGGTGCCGGGCGAGAGCACCTCGGCGATCAGCAGCGGATCGTCGATGAAGCCTCTGGACGGCATCGACCCGCAATGGACCACCACATCCGGGTAGGGCGCATAATCGTCCATCGCGTCGCTGAGGATGGCGAGGCCCGGATAGGCGCCGCAGCCGCGCGGCTCGGCCAGCCCGTCGAGACGGGTGAGCAGGTTGGTCACGATGCGCTGGTGCCGGGCGCTCGGGGACGCCATCAGCACCGGCTCGCCGTCGAGTAGCTCCCAGCGCTCCTCGTCCGGACGCGGCTCGACCCAGCGCCGGTACTCGGCGACGCTCATGCGCCCAGTCTGCATCGCGGCCTCCGATCGGACGCACAACGATATCACGGATCGAAAAATCCGGCGCCAACTCAATCGGTTGCGACCGCTGCGGCCAAGTCCCCGCCGGCCTCGAGGAAGCGTTGCGGGTCGACAGGCTCGCCGTCGATCCGGGTCTCGTAATGCAGGTGCGCCCCGGTGGAGCGCCCGGTCGAGCCGACGGCGCCGACCACGTCCCCCGCGGCGACACGCTGGCCGGGGCGGACGCGGATGCGGGCGAGGTGGCCGAATCGGGTGACCACGCCGTGGCCGTGGTCGATCTCGACCATGTTGCCGTAGCCGCCGGCATAGTCCGCGGCGCTCACCCGGCCGGGGGCGGTGGCGCGGGCGGGCTCGCCGGACTCGGCCTTGAGGTCGAGGCCGGTATGGAACGCCAGCCCCCGGGTGAACGGGTCGAGCCGGGTGCCGAACGGGCTCGACACGACCGGCTCGCCGCGGATCGGCCGGCGCAGCGGCAGTGCTGCAGCGAGCCGGTGCAGGCGCTCGCCATCACCCAGCGTCCGGCGGGCCAGGTCCAGATTGCCTTCGAAGCCGCTTGCGACGCTGGTTCCGTCCAGGGCGCGGGCGTCGAGGGGCACCAGCGGGCCGCCGGTTCCGGTCTCTGCCGTGCGGTCCAGGCGGTCGGGGTCGAGGCCGGTGCGGCCGATCAGCCCGCGCAGGCGCCGGACCGTGTCGCCGGCCCGCTCGACCACCCGGGCGAGGCGCTCACCCTGCGCGGTCCCCAGGCCGTCGAGACGCGCCTCCAGCCGGATCAGCCCGGTCTCGGCGTCGATAGCGCTCCGGCGGGGGAGGGCGGGGAATCGGGGCGGGACGCCCGTCTCGGCCGGGCGCAGGCCGAACCCGTCCGGGCCCTCGTCCAGGTGAGGCAGTGCGCCGGTGGTGAGCGGGTCGTTGATCTGGGTTCCGAGGCCGGCCAGGGCCGCCTGCCGGCGCTCCAGCTCGGCCTGACGCTCCAAAGCCGCCGCGACCCGCTCGGCCAGGCTCGATTCCGCGCCGGCCCGGTCGCGGCCCGCCCGGTCGAGCCGGTCCCGCAGCTCGGCGAGTCGGGCCTCGTAGGCGTCCCGCATCGCCCCCTGACGGGCGACGAAGCCGGCGAGCACGTCGTCGTGGAACACGATCAGGTAGGAGGCCCCGAGCGCCCACAGGAGGGCGAGGGCGAGCCCGGCGGCGAGGAGCTTGGGAAGCGGCGGGCGATGCATCAAGACGGCCCCGTGGAAGCCGCCATTCAGACCCGATTAGGGTTAAAGATCCGTCGCGCCGCCCGCTCCCGACCGGCTACCGCCGCCACGGGTTTCGGTCTTCGAGCAGGCCGGCGTGCCGAGCGCGGGGCCCCTCTCCCGCGCGGGCTAACGGATTCACATATCGGTCTATCAGCAAGCGCTTGCGGCACCACGCTTTTCCCCTCCCCCTTGCGGGGAGGGGCTAGGGGTGGTGCAGGATCGAACGTGAGGGTGCCTTCTGCACCACCCCCACCTCCAACTCCTCCCCGCAAGGGGGAGGAGAGCCCGCCCCCCCTTCGCAAGGCAATGTTTGAATCCGCGAGCCTGCACGGGAGAGGGGGCACGTCGCGGCCTGCTAGAACGAGAGCGCCCCAAACCCGTGTCGACGGTAGCCCGCCCGATCAGGGCAGCGCCCGGGCGGCCTCCAGCACCGCCTCGGCATGACCGGGCACCTTCACCTTCGGCCAGACCTTGGCGATGCGCCCCTCCCGGTCAACCAGCACGGTGGTGCGCTCCACGCCCATGTATTTGCGCCCGTACATGCTCTTCTCGACCCAGACTTCGTAGGCCTCCAGCACGGCCTTGTCCTCGTCGGAGGCGAGCGGGAAGGCGAGGCCGTACTTGCCGCAGAACTTGTCGTGGCTCTTCACCGGGTCCGGCGACAGGCCGATCACCTTCGCGTCGGCCTCCGCGAAGGCCGGCAGCAGGCCGTTGAAGTCCTGCGCCTCCAGGGTGCAGCCGCTCGTGTCGTCCTTCGGGTAGAAGTAGAGCACGATCTTGTGACCGCGGAGTGCCGACAACGCGATCCGCCCGCCGCCGGAGGCCGGAAGGTCGAAATCGGGGGCCGGATCGCCCTCTGACAGTGGCATCGTGCCTTCCTTTCGGCCGATTGATGGTGTGCAGTCCCGCCATGCGCGGCAGCACCATGAGGTTGCGCCGCGCCGCCCGACCAGAACTCGGAGTCACGCCCGCTGTAAAGCGCGGACGCGCTTCGATCCACCGGCCGCGGAGTTCCGCGTGCGAAGCCCCCGGAACAAGGGTCCCGATGGCGGACGAGACGACCTTGGCAGGCAAGCCTCGGGGGAGGGCGCGACGTTGGGGCGGGTTCTGCCTCGTCGGCGCGCTCGTCCTGGTGCTGCTCGTCGGCGGCGGGATCGGGCTGGCAGTCCTGCGCCTGTCCAACGGCCCGCTGCAGATCGACGCCCTGTCGCGCCGGGTCGCCGCCGCGGTGGCCGAGCGGATCGGGCCGGGCTGGAGCATCGGGATCCGCGGCAGCAGCCTCGAACTCGACCGCGAGAACGCCCTGAGCCTGCGCTTCTCCGGGCTCGACATCCGCAATCCGCAGGGCGACCTGGTGGTGCGGGCGCCGCTGGCCCTGGTCAGCCTCGACCCCTGGAGCCTCCTGCATCTCAACCTGCAGCCCCGCTCGATCGAATTCCGCGAGACCCAGACCACCGCCCTCGTCCACCGGGACGGGTCGATCGCGTTCGCGGCCTCCGAGGCCAACCACCCGGTGGATATCGAGCCGCACACGCCGCCGAGCGTGGACGAGGCCCGCGGCAAGGTCTCGCCGCTCTCGGCGACCCTGGCCTCGATCTTCGGCGTGGTGCTGGATTCCAGCGGCGTCGTCGGCGCCCTCGACCGCGCCCGCATCACCGACGCGCGCCTGCGGCTGATCGACGACGACGGCCGCGAGCGCGCGGTGTTCGCCCGGGTCAACGGGCTGTTCGGGCGCGATCCGGTGAACGGCACCCGCAACTTCGAGTTGCGACTCGATGGCCCCCATGGCGAGTGGCGGTTCGGCGGCGCGCTACGCGAGGCCGGCGAGGGGCAAGAGGGCAAGGGGCAAGACGGCAAGCCGCTGGCGCGCTCCGGGGTCATCACCCTGGACGACCTGCCGGTCCCCGACCTGCTGCTGCTCTCCGGCCAATCGAGCCTGCCGCTGACCACCGATCTCAAGCTCTCGGCCCGCGCCGACGTGAGCCTGGTGGCCGGGCGGATCACGACCATGAACGCCAAGGTCCATACCGGCGACGGCACCTTCCTGATCGAGGAGAAGGACTTCAACCCGGTCACGGTCGAGAGCCTGGACGCGACCCTGAACTGGGACGAGGCCGGCCGGGTCATGTCGCTGACCGGGCTGGACTACCGGGGGGCCGGCAACGCCGTCCATCTGACCGGCACCTGGACCGAGAGCGCGCCGGACGCCGCCACGGCCTGGACCGCGACGCTGTCGGGTCGCGACGCGACCTTGCGCGGGGCGACCGCGAAGGACGCGCCGGTGAAGATCGACGCGCTCGACGCGCAGCTCACCGGCCGGGACGGCGGCATCGCCATCGACGCCCTCAACGTTGCCGCCCCGGGCGTGCAGGGGGTGATCACCGGCACGATCGGCACCACGGCCGACGAGGGCGGCCTGACCCTGCGCATCCTCGGCCATGACGGCGAGGTCCGGACCGGCCTGCGCCTGTGGCCGGAGCATATCGCGCCGCCGGCCCGCACCTACCTGGTGGACCAGTTGCGCCGCGGCCGGATCGAGTCCGTCGACATCCGCGTGAAGATGTCCGGCACGGTGCTGGCCGCCGCGACCAAGGGCGAGCCGGCCCCCGACGACGCGGTGCATATCGATTTCCGGGTCTCCGACGCGGCGCTGGACGTCACTCCCGACGCGCCGCCCGTGGTGAAGGGCAACGTCTCCGGGACGATCACCGGGCGCTCGACCACCGTGCGCAACGTGACCGCCGAGGTGCGCGGACCGGACGGCCGCGGGCTGGCGATCTCGGACGGCAGCTTCGTGATCCCGCAGATCACCCCGGACCGGGTGGTGGCGCAGATCGGCATGCGGCTCTCCGGGGGCGCGGACGGCATGGCCTCCGTGCTCCAGGCGAAGCTGTTCAAAAGCCTGATGAGCGTCGATCTCGACCCGGCCACGATCAAGGGCAACGCCGACCTGCGGGTCGACTTCCCCCTCGACCTGAAACACGTGCCCGACCTGCCGAACCTGCCCGTGACCCTGTCGGGGACGCTCTCCGACCTCTCGGTCGACAAGGTGATGGGCAAGGACCGGCTGGATTCGGGCAAGTTCTCCCTGCTGTACGACCGCGGCGCCTTCACGCTGAAGGGCGACGGCCGGGTCGCGGGCGCCCCCATCTCGGTGGACCTGCGCCAGCCCAAGGTCGGCCAGCCCGGCGAGGCGGTGGTCAACCTCGCCCTCGACGATGCCTTACGCGGCAAGAAGGGCCTGCCGACCGCGCCGCAGCTCTCGGGCACGATCCCGGTCCGGGCCGTGGTGCCGATCGGCCGGCCCGGAACGGCCAAGCCGCCGATCCGGGTCGAGGCGGACCTCGCCAAGGCCGGCATCGACGGGCTGGTGCCCGGCCTGACCAAGCTGGCGGGCAAGCCGGGCCGCGTCAGCTTCACGCTGGTCGATAGCGGCCAGACCTACGAGCTGCGCGATTTCGCCCTCGACGCCGCCCCGGCCTCCGCGCGCGGCAGCCTGACGATCAGCCCGGAAGGCGGCCTGGAGCGCGCCGACCTGACGAGCGTCAAGCTGTCCCCGGGGGACGACCTGCGGGTGAGCCTCGACCGCACCGGCACCGGCTACAAGGTCCTGGTCCGCGGCGCGGTGGTCGATGCGCGGCCGTTCCTCAAGTCCCTGGGCGGCCCGGACGCCAAAGGCGGCAAGGAGGCGAAGGACGCGAACCCGAAGGATATCGATGCCGACATCCAGGTGCCGATCGTGGCGGGCTTCAACGACGAGGCGCTGACCAACGCCAACCTGCGGCTGTCGCTGCACGGCCGGACCCTGAAAGCCGCCACCATCACCGGGCGCTTCCGCGCGGCCCCGTTCGCCGCCACCGTCACCCGCGGCGAGCGCGGCGTGCCGACGCTGGCCGTGGACTCGGCCGATGCCGGCGCGACGTTGCGCTTCGTCGACATCTACCGGCGGATGTATGGCGGGCGGCTCACCGCCGGGATCGGCCTCAACGACGGCCCGCAATCCGGCGTCGTGCAGATCCGCGACTTCTCGCTCCGCAACGAGCCGGCGCTGTCCAGCATCATGGCGCAGGGACCGGAGCCGGCCGAGGCGGACACGGCCCGCGGCCGTCGGATCGCCCCGGGCCGAGCGGCCGGGGACGTCACCTTCGACCGGATGCGGGCGAATTTCGTGCGCAGCGGCAGCCGGGTCGATTTCAGCGACGCGGCGATCTCCAACGCCGCGATGGGCTTCACCCTGTCGGGCTGGCTCGATACCGGCCGGGAGCGCACCGACATGACCGGGACCTTCGTGCCGCTCTACGGGCTCAACAACGTCGCCTCGCAGCTGCCGCTGCTCGGGCCGCTGCTGGGCGGCGGGCACAACGAGGGCCTGTTCGCGGTCAATTTCCGCGTCTCCGGCAAGCTCGCCTCCCCGGATGTGAGCGTGAACCCGCTCTCGGCCATCGCCCCGGGCTTCCTGCGCAAGCTGTTCAGCGCCGGCGGCGGCCCCTTCGCGGACGGCGTACCGGCGGTGCCGCAGGGCGAGCGGTAGCGGCATCCCGTCCGGCGGCACGTTTTCGACCTGCACCGTCATTGCGAGCGCAGCGAAGCAACCCAGGGAAACGCCATCTTCTGAGATCGCGCGCTGTTCTGGGTTGCTTCGCTGCGCTCGCAATGACGAAGGGGGAAGATGAACGCTGCCGCAAAGGCGCGAAAAAACCCGGCGCAGCGGACCGCACCGGGCTCGACCCAAAAGTCGCAAAAAACTACTTCTCGACGAAGGCTTTCTCGATCACGTAGTGGCCGCCTTCGCCGTGGTTGCCTTCCTCGTAGCCGCCGGTGCTGAGCAGCTCGCGGGTGTCGCGGATCATGTCGGGGCTGCCGCACAGCATGAAGCGATCGGCCTCGACCGACATCGCCGGCAGGCCGATATCGGCAAACAGCTTGCCCGAGACCATCAGGTCGGTGATCCGGCCGCGGTTGCGGAACGGCTCGCGGGTCACGGTCGGGTAGTAGATCAGCTGGTTCGAGATCATCTCGCCCAGGAACTCGTGGCGGGGCAGGGACTCGGTGATGGTCTCGCCATAGGCCAGCTCCTGGACCTGGCGGCAGCCATGGACCAGCACGACCTTCTCGAACCGGTCGTAGGTCTCCGGGTCCTTGATGATCGACAGGAACGGGGCCAGCCCCGTGCCGGTGCCGAGCAGGTAGAGGTTCCGGCCGGGCAGCAGGTTGTCGAGCACGAGGGTGCCGGTGGGCTTCTTGCCGACGATGATCGGGTCGCCGACCTTGAGGTGCTGGAGCTTCGAGGTCAGCGGTCCGTCCTGGACCTTGATCGAGAAGAACTCGAGCTCCTCCTCGTAATTGGCCGAGACCACCGAATAGGCGCGCAGCAGCGGCCGCCCCTCGACCTCGAGGCCGATCATGGTGAACTCGCCGTTGCGGAACCGGAACGCCGGGTCCCGGGTGGTGCGGAACGAGAACAGGTTCTCGGTCCAGTGATGCACCGACAGAACGCGCTCCTCGTAGAACTTGCTCATCGACGGATCAGTCCTCGAATCCTCTGATGCTCGGCCCATGCCCCCGGCGATTCGGGGTGCATGAGGTTCGGCGGATCGTCGCCGCCCCGCGGGCGCGGGGTCGGACCCTACGCGTCGGCGCGCCGGGATCCGGATGTCAAACACATGTCGGGTGCTTCTTTCGCAGTTGCAGCACGCCCGTCAAGGCGCGTCAGGATCACACCTGCGGAAGAAGTGAATCGCCTGGAATCGTTCGAATATTTTAACCGGCGGTGACCGGCCGGATCGGCTTCAGCCCCGCCTCGATCGCGGCCCGGCGCGGCTCCAGGAACGGCGGCAGGGCGAGGCGCGCGCCCAGGCTCTCCAGGGGCTCGTCGGCGGTGAAGCCCGGACCGTCGGTCGCGATCTCGAACAGGATGCCGTTGGGCTCGCGAAAATACAGGCTGCGGAAGTAGTAGCGGTCCACCGGCCCGCTGCTCGGCACCCGGGCGGCCTTCAGCCGGTCGGCCCAGGCCTCGTAATCCGCATCGGGGATGCGGAAGGCGACGTGGTGGACCGCACCCGCACCCTGCTGCGCCGGCGCCGACGCATCGGCCAGGAGCTGGATCTCGGCGGCCGGGCCGCCGGGGCCCATGGCGTAGACCTCGACCGGGCCGTCGCCGGTCTCGAAGCTGCGCGCCAGGCGCATGCCGAGCAGATCGGTCAGCACGGCGGCCGTCCGGGACGGGTCCGGCACGGACAGGCGGATCGGGCCCAGCCCGCGGATCTGGTAGGCCGCGGGCACCGGCGAGGCGTCCCAGGGATGCTCCGGGCCGGTGCCGCCGTCATCGACCAGGGCGAGGCGCTGGCCCTCGGGATCCTCGAAATCGACGGTGAGGCGGCCATCGCGCAGGGCGGGTTCGGCCACCACGGATCCGGCCTCGCGCAGGCGCACGTGCCACCACGCCACCGCGCCCTCGCCGGGCACGCGCAGGTGGGTGCGGGTGATGCTGTTCGACCCGCGCCGCTCCCGGGGCGCCGGCCAGTCGAAGAAGGTGATGTCGCTGCCGGGGCTCGCCAGCCCGTCGGCGTAGAACAGGTGATAGGCCGAGACGTCGTCCTGGTTCACGGTCTTCTTCACGAGCCGCAGGCCCAGCGTGCCGGTGTAGAAGGCCACGTTCTCCGCGGCGCGGGCGGTCACCGCGGTGAGGTGATGGATGCCGGTCAGCTGCATGGTTTTTCGTGGGGGTCCCGCTCCGATGCGCCTCAGGTAGGGATCGGTCGTCGGCGTTGCGAGCACACGGCTGGAATGCAGTGGGTGTAAGGGGGCAGACTGCCAAGCCCCACGCCCCTGGGAGACACCCGATGGCCGTCGCGTACGAGACCGACACCGTCCTGCCGCCGCTGCATCCCGGCGAGGTGCTGCGCGAGGATTTTCTGATCCCCCTCGGCCTGTCGGCCGGCACGGTGGCGCGGGCCTGCCGCGTCCCGCGGACCCGGATCGAGCGGATCGCCGCCGAGCAGATCGGGGTCTCGACGGACACGGCTCTGCGCCTCGGCCGCTATTTCGGCACGAGCGCGGAGTTCTGGCTCAATCTCCAGCGCCAGTACGAGGTGGAGACGTTGAGCCTTGCTCTCGGTCCGGAGATCGAGCGAATCGCCCCGCTCGCTCGCGCGGCGGCCTGAGCCTCAGAGCCCGACCGGGCGGCCGGCGGCGACCACCAGCATCCGGCCATCCGCAAAAGTCCGGGCGGCAGCGCGGCGGATGTCGGCCTGGGTCACGGCCGAGACCAGGGCGTTGCGGCGGGCGATGTAATCCATGCCCAGCTCCTCGAAGGCGATCTGCACCAGCTGGTGCGCGATCTTGGTCGAGGTGTCGAAGCCGAGCGCGTAGGAGCCGGTGAGGTAGTCCTTGGCCTTCTGCAGCTCGTCGTCGTCGGGCCCGTCCGTGATCAGCCGGCCGATCTCGTCGCCGATCACCGACAGGGCCTCGCCGACGCGCTCGTTCTTGGTGGCGGTGTAGCCCCAGGTCATCGCGGCGGAGCGGTGGCTGACCAGCGAGGTCCCGACCGAGTAGGCCAGCCCGCGCTTCTCGCGCACCTCCTGGAACAGGCGCGAGGTGAACGCGCCCCCGCCCAGGATGTGGTTGAGCACGTAGGCCGGGATGAAGTCCGGGTCGCGCCAGGCCACGCCGGCCATGCCGAAGCGGATCACGGATTGCGGCACGTCGAGATCGACCACGATGCGCCGGCCGAGTTCCTGCACCTCCGTGCGCGGCACCGCCTCCAGCGCCCCGGCCTCGGGCAGGGCCCCGAAGGCGCGGTTGAGACCTTCGGCCAGCTGCTCGGCCCCGATGGCGCCCACCGCCGCGACCTTCACCCGGCCGCGGCCGATGATGCGGGCATGCATCGCCAGCAGGTCGTCCCGGGTGATCGTGGCGACGCTCTCGACCGTGCCCGAGGAGGGCCGGGCATAGGGGTGGCCGGCGAACGCCTCCTTGAAGAACCGGCGCGAGGCCAGCACGCCCGGATCGTTCTGCTGGTAGCGCAGGCCGGCGATCACTTGGCCGCGGACGCGCTCGATCGCGTCCGGGTCGAGGCGGGGCTTGGCGAGCGCCAGGGCGAGGAGCGCGATGCCCTCGTCGGCGTGCTTGACCAGCATCTTGAGCGAGCCGCCGATCGCGTCGGGGCCGGCATGGAAGGACAGCTCGATCGCCCGGGCGGCGAGCCGCTCCTGGAACGCGTCGGAGGTGAGGTCGCCGGCGCCCTCGTCGAGGAGCCGGGCCAGCATCTGCGCGCAGCCGGCCTTGCCGGCCGGGTCCTGCGCGGCACCGCCCTCGAAGGTGAAGGCCAGGGCGATCATCGGCACCACGGGGGATTCGACGTGCCACGCCTCGACGCCGGCGGCGGTGGTCACCGGCAGCGCCGTGGTGGGGGAATTGGCGGGGGCGGCGGTGTCGACAAAGGTCTCGGCGACGCTCATGGGAACCTCTTTTTTATCGTGTCACGGGCGGCGGAGCCGGTCGACGCTCACGGCCTGATGCAGGTCCCGGCGGGGCTAAAAAACCGCCCGCCGGGACGCGCCCGAAGAACTACTCCGCGGCCATCGCCACCGGGGCGTCGGGGTCCTGAGCCTTGGTCAGGTAGCCGGTGACCGAGCGGGACGGCGTCAGCCAGCGCTCGGCGGCGGCCTTGAGGCGCTCCTGCGAGACCGCCTCGATATCGGTCGGCCAGCGGCGGACCTCCTCGATGGTCTCGCCGATCGCCAGCGCCGAGCCGTAGATCCGGGCGAGCGAGGACTGGCTGTCGGAGGAGTAGACAGTCTCGGCCACGAGCCGGGTCTTGGCGCGCTCGATCGCCTCGGTGCCCAAGGCCTCCGCGGGGGCGCGGCGCAGGATCTTGTCCACGGCCTCCTCCAGCGCCTCCAGGGAGACGCCCTCGGCCGGCACCGCGTAGACCGAGAACCGGGTCTCGTCGATCGCCGAGCCCATGTACCAGGCGCCGGCATTCACCGCGAGGCCGGTCTCCATGACCAGCTTGCGGTAGAGGTAGGAGGTCGAGCCGCCGCCCAGCACCTCGGCCAGCAGCTCGAGGTCGTGGCAGCCGCCGTCGCGGGCGGTGATGCAGGAGGGGGTCAGGTAGAGCCGCTGCAGGGTCGGCTGCTCGACCTTCGGGTCGGCGACCGCGACCCGGCGCAGGGCCTTGGGCTCGGGCTCGCGCGCCCGCAGACGCTCGGGCCGGGCGCCCTGGGGGGCGACGCGGCCGTAGGTCTCGTCGGCGAGACGGCGGACCTCGTCCGGGGTCACGTCGCCGGCCACCACCAGGATCGCGTTCTCGGGGGTGTAGAAGCGCTTGTAATAGGCCAGCGCGTGCTCGCGGTTCAGGCCCTCGATCTCGTGCATCCAGCCGATTATCGGGATGCCGTAGGGGTGATGCACGAACAGCGAGGCGGCCATCGCCTCGGAGAGCTGGGCGGAGGGGTCGGTCTCGACCCGCATGCGCCGCTCCTCCAGCACCACGTCGCGCTCGGGCGCGACCACGGCGTCGTCGAGGACGAGGCCGCTCATGCGGTCGGCCTCGAACGCCATCATGGTGCCGAGATGGTCGCGGGCGACCCGCTGGAAATAGGCGGTGTAGTCGTAGCTGGTGAAGGCGTTCTCCTGGCCGCCGAGGCCCGAGACGGCCTTGGAGAAGGCGCCCACCGGGTGCGTCTCGGTGCCCTTGAACATCAGGTGCTCGAGGAAGTGGGCGATGCCCGACTGGCCCAACGGATCATCGGCCGAGCCGTTGCGATACCAGATCATGTGGGTCGCGACCGGCGCCCGGTGATCGGGCACCACCACCACGTCGAGGCCGTTGTCGAGGGTGAAGGCCGTGACCTCCGGTCCGCCCGCCTCGGAGCGCCCGAACGGCGCGGCCTCGCCCCGGCCGGCGCTGCCGCCGTACGGCGAGCCCGGACGCAGCGGGAAGAGGGTGGGCGTCGCCTTCCTGAACAGGTGCATTCCGCTTTCCTTTTGCCGGCCCCGTTCCCGACGCCCCCCTTGGCGGGACGCCAGGATGGATCGGGGCCGTCCGCGTCTCCGGCCGGCAAGAGCCGTACCGGGACAGAGTTGTCATGTTGCCATGCCGGGACGCCGTTGCAACAGCGCCACAGCTTGATGGTTACTGCTGGGCGCGCTGACGCTGATAGGCCCGGGGGTCGGCCTCGTCGCGCTCGCGGCTGGCGTTGTTGATCGGGTCCCGCGACGGCGGCTGGGCCAGCTTCTTCGGGGATTGGCGGTAGCCGGTGGGCGGGTCGGTCAGGATGTCCCGGGCCGGCTCGACATCCGAGGGCTCGGCATTGGCGCTCTTGCCCTTCAGCAGGTCGAACGGGCTGAGCAGGCTGTCGTCGCGGTTGGTATCGCCCGGCTTGCGCTCGGCCTCGGTGGTGACACTCGCGCCGGCGCGCCGGCCGTTGCGGATCTCGTCCACCGACAGGGTGGCGTTGTTGTCGTCGTAGCGCCCCTGAGCCTGGCTGCCCTTGGGCAGGCGCCGCTCGGTGGCGGCGCGCTCGCGCTCGGCGATCTCGGGATCCTTCGGCCAGGCGGTGCCGGTGGAGCGGGCCCGGGGCTGGGGCAGGGCCTTGCCGTCGAGCTTGGGCGGCATCACCAGCGGCGGGCGCTCGTGATAGTCGATCGGGTCCTGGCGCTTCTCCAGGAGGCCGATGCCGGAGAGCGCGTCGCGCATGAACTCGCCGCGCTCCTGCGCCTGCGCGCCGCAGGTCAGCAGCGGCGCCAGCGCGACCGCGGCGGGGAGGATGAGACGAAGCCTGCGGTGCCCGGTCATGCTGCCTCACGGGTTCCGGCCGGGAATCCGGCGCGGGGACGGCCGCGACGCGGCCTGATCCGACGGGTCCCGGCCTGAGACCGGTTTCCGGCGATCGTATGGCGCCTTGACCGCATCGCACCAGAGGCTTGGAGCGGGCAGGGCCTATGTGTTGCAGGAATCACGGGCGCGGCGCCGATCCGTTCCGGGCGGCGTCGTTCGGCGTACTGCGTCCGGCTGGACTCAGGCTGTCGAGAATCAGGCCGATCACCCCGGCGACGATGGCCGCATCGGCGACGTTGAACACGTACCAGGACCAGCCGCCGGCATGGAGGTGGACGAAGTCGAACACCGCCCCGTAGGCGGCCCGGTCGATGGCGTTGCCGAGCGCGCCGCCGACGATCAGCCCGAGGGCGACCGCCAGCAGCCGCGAGCCGGCCCGGGTCATCCAGATGCCGAGGCCGAGGGCAGCGGCCAGCGACAGTATCACCAGGAACCAGCGCCCGGCGCCGCTTTCCTGCTGGAACAGCCCGTAGGAGACGCCGCGATTCCAGACCACCACGAAGTCGGCGAACGGCGCCAGCCGCCACGGCTGGGTCAGCACGAGGTCGGTGCCGAAATAGAGCCCGAGCTTGGAGGCCTGGTCGAGGACCAGGGTGACGAGCAAGGCCAGCAGGCCGGCGCGGGTGGGGGTCATGGGCGGAGCAGGGGGGCGGATGAACGTGCCGCTCCTTCCCAGCTTTGTGGGCAACCAAGGTCCCACATCACCCTGGGCAGGCCGCGACGCACGCTCCTCCCCCTTGCGGGGAGGAGTTGGAGGTGGGGGTCGCCCAGAAGGCACCGCCGAGTCTCATGCGGCACCACCCCCACCCCTGACCCCTCCCCGCAAGGGGGAGGGGAAAGCGCGCGGTGTCTCAGGTGCTTGCCGCCGAACCGAGTTCTCGGACTCGCCCCCCACCGGTCGACGATGTTCACACGTCGATTCCCGCAGGCGGCGACGTACCCCCTCTCCCGTGCGGGAGAGGGTTGGGGTGAGGGATCTGATTTCTCCGGAGAGGTCGCACCCCTCACCCTGTCCCTCTCCCGCACGGGAGAGGGGGCCCGCGCCCCATCCTGGGATGAGCGGGTCTGACAGGTCCGCGAACGGCGAGAGGGAGAGAAATCCCCGACAAGACTCACGCGGCGCTGGCCTCCGGGTGGGCCGTGTCCCACTCGCGCAGGGCCTGGGCGTCGCGGGGGGTGACGTCCGGAAACTCCGGGTCGCTGCCGACCGCCGGGGTGACCCGCCAGGAGCGGGCGCATTTGCGGCCCTCGGCCGGATTCGGCACCACGGCGACGCCGCGTACCTCGTCGATCCGGAACGCGTCCGCAGGGCCCTCGCCCGCCACCACCGTGATCGCGGAGGTGATGCAGGTATCGGCGAAGTCGCAGCCCTCCAGGGCGGCGAGCAGCTCCGGATCCGAGACGTAGACGGTCGGGGCCGCCTCCAGGCTCGCGCCGATCCGCTTGGCCGCGCGCTCGATCTCCAGCGCGCCGGTCACGGCCCGGCGCACCTTCCGGATTTTTTGCCAGCGCTCCGCGAGGGTGGGGTCGAGCCACGCCGCCGGCGTTTCCGGCAGGGTCTGGAGATGCACCGAGCCGTCGGCGGACGGGTAGCGGTCGAGCCAGGATTCCTCCGCCGTGAAGGCGAGCACCGGCGCCAACCAGACCACCACCCGGCGGAAGGTCTCGTCGATCACCTGCAGGGCCGCCCGGCGGGTCACCGACGAGATCGGATCGCAGTAGAGCGCGTCCTTGCGCACGTCGAAGTAGAACGACGACAGGTCGCCCGTCATGAAGCCGTTGAGCAGGGCCACGACCCGCTTGGTGTCGTAGGTCGCGTAGGCCTCGCGGATCTCGCCGTCGAGCTCGGCCAGCCGGTGCAGGATCAGCCGCTCCAGCTCCGGCATTTTTTGGAACGCGACGTCGTCGCCGGGAACGCGATGCGCCAGGGATCCCAGCATCCAGCGCAGGGAGTTCCTGAGCTTCCGGTAGGTCTCGGCAAAGGTCTTGATGATCTCCGGGCCGATCCGCAGGTCGTCGGTATAGTCCGAGGCGGCGACCCAGAGGCGCAGGATGTCGGCGCCCGAATCCTTGATGATGCTCTGCGGCGCGACGACGTTGCCCTTCGACTTCGACATCTTAAGGCCCTTGCCGTCGAGCACGAAGCCGTGGGTCAGGACGATGTCGTAGGGCGCCCGGCCGCGGGTGCCGGAGGATTCGAGCAGCGAGGACTGGAACCAGCCCCGGTGCTGGTCGGAGCCCTCCAGGTACATCACCCGGTCCTGGCCGCCGTCGCGGACGCGCCGCGCGCCGGCGAGCGCCGGGAACGCCTCCGGATCGTCCAGCACGAAGGCGTGGGTTGAACCGGAATCGAACCAGACGTCGAGGACGTCCGTGACTTTCTCGTAGGCGGCGGGGTCGTGGTCCGGGGCCAGGAAGCGCTGGGCGGCATCGTCCCGGAACCAGGCATCGGCGCCCTCTTCCTTGAAGGCGTCGCGGATCCGGGCGTTGACGGAAGCGTCCTTGAGGATCTCGCCGCTTTCCCGGTGGACGAACACGGTGATCGGCACGCCCCAGGCGCGCTGGCGCGAGACCACCCAATCCGGGCGGTTGCCGACCATGCCGGTGATGCGGTTCTTGCCCTGGGGCGGCACCCACTGGGTCTCGTCGATGCTCTGGAGCGCGACCTCCCGCAGGGACCGGTTGCCCAGGCTGTCCACCGGCCGGTCCATGGCGATGAACCATTGCGGGGTGTTGCGAAAGATCACCGGCTTCTTGGAGCGCCAGGAATGCGGGTACTGGTGGCGCAGCACGCCGCGGGCGACCAGCGCCCCGGCCTCGGTGAGCGCAGCGATGACCGCCTTGTTGGCGTCGCCCTTCTCGCCCTTGTCGGTGAGCACCCGGGTGCCCTCGAAGCCCGGCGCGGCCTTGGTCAGGGCGCCGTCCGCATCCACCGTGTAGGGGATCGCGGGGTCGATGCCGCGCTCCTGGAGCAGCCGGCCGCTGGACATCCAGAGCTCAAAGTCCTCGCGGCCGTGGCCGGGCGCCGTGTGGACGAAGCCAGTGCCGGATTCGTCGGTGACATGGTCGCCGTCGAGCATCGGCACGGCGAAGTCGTAGCCGCGGCCGTTGAGCGGATGCGCCAGGGTGAGGCCGGCCAGGGTCTCGGGGCGCACGTCGCCGATGCGCTCGAACGCCTCGACCCGGGCGGCCTTGAACACGGTGGCGGCCAGGCTGTCGGCCAGCAGGTAGGTCTGCCCGGGGGTCGCCCAGTTCTCGGCCGGAGCCTGCGTCACCCGGTAGAGCCCGTAGGCGATCTTTTTGGAATACGCGACGGCGCGGTTGCCCGGCATGGTCCAGGGGGTGGTGGTCCAGATCACCACCCGAGCGTCCGCCAGCGCCGCGTCGGCGCCGTCATCGGCTCCTTGCCGGATCGGGAACGCGACGAACACGGTATCGCTGACGTGCTCCTCGTACTCGACCTCGGCCTCGGCGAGCGCGGTCTTCTCGACCACCGACCACATCACCGGCTTGGAGCCGCGATAGAGCTGGCCGCTCATCGAGAACTTCATCAACTCGTCGGCGATCACCGCCTCGGCCGGGTAGGCCATGGTCGCGTAGGGGTGGTCCCAGTCGCCGGTGACGCCGAGGCGCTTGAACTCCTCCCGCTGCACGTCGAGCCAGTGGGCCGCAAACGTCCGGCATTCCTGCCGGAACTCGATCACCGGCACGTCGTCCTTGTTGCGGCCCTTGGCGCGGTACTGCTCCTCGATCTTCCACTCGATCGGCAGGCCGTGGCAGTCCCAGCCGGGCACGTAGTTGGCGTCGAGGCCGAGGGCGCCCTGCGAGCGCACCACCACGTCCTTCAGGATCTTGTTGAGCGCCGTGCCGATATGGATGTTGCCGTTGGCGTAGGGGGGGCCGTCGTGCAGCACGAAGCGGGGCCGGCCCGAAGCGGCGGCGCGGATCTTCCCGTAGAGGTCGATCGCGGCCCAGCGCTCGAGCAGCAGCGGCTCCCGGGTCGGCAGGCCGGCGCGCATCGGGAACTCGGTGCGCGGCAGGAACAGGGTCTTGGAATAGTCGCGGGCAGCCGCGGTCTCGGGGGTGGTCATCGGATCTCGCATCGGCGGTCGGGCCGGCGGCGTCGGGCCGGCATGGGCGGGCTAATCGGGCGGCAGACGATCCCGGACCTCCGCGCGGCCACGCCGAAGCGGGCCCTCAAGCGGAGGCCGGGCCGGTAATTCGAACGCTGCGGCCCGGGCCGCAAAGGATACGCGAAGCGTGCATCGCCCGTTCTGTATCAGCGGCCTCGGCCCGATGCCAGCGGCTGCAGCGATCCCGCGATCGGGCGCTGCGCCGAGACGGCCGGCAAGGCGGAACGACCCCCTGCCAACGGGATCGACCGGCGTTCGTATGAGACCTTTCGGCACCTGAACCGTTGGTGGGTACGACCCCCGCAACCCGAAGCGGTGCGGAACACATCGAATCACCCATCAGGAGCAGACCATGAAGAAGCTGATGATCGCGACCCTCGCCCTCGCACCCCTCGCCTTCGCGAGCGCCGCCCAGGCCCAGGGCACGGCCCGGGGCGCCCAGCGCGGCGTCGAGGATGGTTCGGCCGCCGGCGGCCCGATCGGCGGTGTCGTCGGCGGCGCCGTGGGTGCGGCCACCGGCACGGTGGGCGGCGTCCTCGGCACCGATACCGATCCGGCCCGCCGCGCCCGTGAGGACCGGCGCGAAGAGCGGCGCGAGGAGCGTCTGGACCGGCAGGAGCGCATGGGCCGCTGAGCCGGACCAGACGCGTGCGGCGTTCCGAACCGAACCCGCGCGCTCCCGCTGACGATCAGTGCGGGATCATTCCCACGGCCACGCACTGAACCCGGCCGGTCGCCTCAGGCGGCCGGCCTGTCCCGGCGGATCGTCTCCTGCGCCAGGAGATAGAGGCCGGAGCCGACCACAATCATGGCGCCGGCGACCGTCCAGCGGCTCGGCACGTCGCCGAACAGCAGGAAGCCCAGGGTCACCGACCACAGCAGCTGGGTATAGATGAACGGCGCCAGGATGTTGGCCGGCGCCCGGGCATGGGCCAGCACCAGCAGCCAGTGCCCGATCGTCCCGAACAAGGCGACCCCGATCAGCAGGGCCCAATGGGTGAGGTTGGCCGGGCTGGTCCAGATCCAGGGCAGGAGCGGGGCCATCAGCGCGAGGCCCGCGAGCCCGGTATAGAACATGGTCGTGGCGGTGGAATCGTAGGCCGCGAGCTTGCGCGTGATGATCGCGTAGAAGGCGTAGACCACGACGTTGGCCACGCAGAGCAGGGCGGCCGGGTGCATCCCGCCGAACCCGGGGCGCACGATCACCAGCACGCCGATGAAGCCGACGCCGATCGCCACCATCCGGCCCCGGGACGACCATTCGCCGAGCAGCGGCCCGGCCAGCAGCGCGACGGTGAGCGGTGCGGCGAACTGGATCGAGATCGTCTCGGCGAGTTGCAGATAGCGCAACGCCAAGAAATTCAGGGCCGTGGAGGCGAACAGCAGCAGCGAGCGCACGATCTGCAGGGTGAGCCGCCGGCTCTTCACGACGCCGGGCGTGCGCACCGGGTTGATGAACAGCGAGATCATCGCGACGCTGGCAGCGTAGCGCATGAAGGTGGTGACCAGCGGGTCGACCCCGGCCCGGGCCAGCGTCTTGGCGCTGGCGTCGAGGCTCGCGAAGAACGCGACGGCGCCGCACATCAGGGCGATGCCGACGATCCGCCGGCGGCGCGCGAGGTCGGGTGACGGGGCCGCGTGGACGGGGACCCTGTCGTTGGCGACGGATGTCGCGACCTGCGTGCTCATGCCTGCCAAATCTCGGTGGAGGCCTGGATTTCTGCCACGCTCGCGCCCGCGGCGGCACCCGCCGCTGCGCAGGGGAAGTATGCAGCCGGCACGGTTCGCCGGCGCAGCATCCGGCTCAGCGCTTGGCCGCGACCTTCTCGGCGGAAGCGGTCTTGGTCGCCGCCTTGGCGACCTTCGCCTTGGCCGGGGTCGCGCCCGCGATCAGGGCGGCGAGGTGGCCCTGGTCGAGGCCCGCGGTCGGGGCCGGCATAACAGGGGCCGGCGCGATGGCAGCCGCACTCACAGGCCGGCGCGGCTCGATGGAGCCGGTCGCGGCCGGATCGGGAAGGCTGGCGAAGGCCGCGATCGGACTGGCGGGAGTGGATTCGCGCTGCACGCGCAAGGTCCAATGGGCGGCGGTGGAGAGGGCGGCAATCCCGAGGATCGCCTTGATGCCGCCGGTGAGCAGGGCTCGCATGGTCGTCAGGCCCGAGAGAACGCGGTTACGCCGGACCGGATCCCCGGCCTCGTCGTATCATCGCGCCGGAGCGTGAACGAAGCTCCAAGCCGACCGCATCGGGCTGTCCCGGATCGGGGCAAAAGCGCCGAACCGGCCTCGGCTCTCGGATGAGGAATTCTATGTGGGCCTTGCGCCGAGCCCGCGGTTCCTGTTCCCCGCGCTCCCGACACGCCTGCAGCGACTCGGCCCACTGAGCCTCACAGGATTGGCCCAGAGAACTGGTCCGGACCACCCCGTCACTGCCGGCCCCGCTACCATGCAGGCCCGAGCGGGCTCGCGAAACCTTCAGGCGCATCAGCCGCGGGGACCGTCCGTGTAGAGGGTGGCAGCCGAGCCGGCAACAGAGCGGCGGCCGAATCGGCGCCCCCGCGGCGATCAGCGCTCCGCGGCAGCCGCGGCGAAGCGTATCAGCGCGGCGATCTCGGGCTTTCCCGCCTCGGCGGCGAGGCGCTCGTAGAGATCGGCGTAACCGGAAAAAACCTGCCGCCCGGCCGCGTCCGGCCCGAGGAAATCGGCGATCTCGCCCATCTCGGGCGCCCAGCGATAGGCCTTCGGCGCCATGTCGGGCAGGGCCTTGGCGAACCGGGCGAGCAGCGCCGGCTCGTTCTCGGCGAGTTCGTCGAGCAGCGCCGTACCGGCCCCGGCGCGCTCGGCGGCCAGGATCATGATCGCGGCGAGCGCGGTCAGCCCCTTGTTGAGGCCGGCATAGCTCATCTTGAGGCTGGAGGCCGCGCCAACGGCGCCAGGACAGACCCTCAAATCGAGGCCCAGTTCGCGCAAGATCAGGGCCGGGGCGGTGTCGGCCCCCGAGACGTAGACACGGGGCCCCTTGGTGCCGGGCTTCGGCGGCAGGCCCAGGATCGCGCCGTCGAGGAACAGCGTCGCAGTTTCAGCGACGATCGCGGCGATCCGCGCGAGGGTGTCCGGGCTGACGGCGTTGGCGTCCACATAGACCGGCTTGCGCGGCGCCGCCGCAAGAGCGGGGGCGAGGCGGCGAGCCAGAGCCTCCGCATCGGCGGGCGGCACGATCGACAGCAGGATGTCGGCGGCCACGAGGTCGGCCAGGCCGGCATCGACCAGGCCGGCCGCCGCGGCACGCGCCCGGCTCGCCGCTCCGCGCCCTTCGAGCGAAGTCAGCACCCGGGCGCCGTGCTCGACCAGCCGCGCTCCGATGGCACTGCCCATGGCGCCGGGGGCGATCACCGCGATGGTGGGCATGGGAGGCTCCGAGAATGGGCTGCTGGGACCATGGTAGCCAGCGCGCTCACGCAGTCATAGCGTGCTACGCGATCGGAGATCGCCTTTACGATCCAACGGCGCGCCGATAATCTCCTGGGCATGGCCCAACGCGCAGTGAGTCCACCCGAGCAGTCCGGGCATTGGCGCCTTCAGGACGCCAGAAGCCGGTTCGGCGAGTTGGTTCGTCGGGTCCGGAGCGATGGCCCGCAGCATGTCACGGTCCATGGGCAGGAAGCCGTCGTCGTGATCTCCGCCGAGGAGTTCCGCCGGCTTACCGGGACGGCGACGGGCCAGTCGCTGATCGATGTGCTGCAGGCCTCACCGCATCGGGATATCGATCTCGAATCCGAATCCGTGGTGATGCCGGTCCGCGACGTCGGCTTGTGACCCGCTGGCTGCTCGATACCAATGTCCTGTCTGAGCTACGACGTCCGCGCCCCGAGCAAGGGGTCTTGGCCTTCGTCGCCGCTCAACCACTGAACGCCCTCTTCGTGAGCTGCGTAACGCTCGCAGAACTCCGCTTCGGGATCGAGCGGCTCCCCGACGGAGCCCGGCGGATGGAACTGGCCGATTGGCTCTCGAACCAGCTGAGGCCGATGTTCGAGCGACGTATCCTGCCCCTCGACGAGGACGTGATCGTGCGCTGGCGGTTTCTGGTCGAAGAGGGCCGGCAACGCGGACACACGTTCTCGCAGCCGGATCTGCTGATCGCCGCGACGGCCCTGGAAGCGGGACTGACGCTGGCCACGAGGAACACCTCGGACTTCGTGCAGACCCGCGTCCCAATCTTCAACCCATGGACCGACCCGCTCCCATGAGCCCCGTAGGCGCGGGACCTACCGCAGCGAGCCGCAGAACCGCTGGATGCGCCGGCAGGCTTCCTCCAGCACGGCGTTCGAGGTGGCGTAGGAGATGCGCAGGTTCGGGCCGAGCCCGAAGGCCGAGCCGTGAACGGCCGCCACGCCCTCGGCCTGGAGCAGTTCGGTGACGAAATCTTCGTCGGTCTCGATGGTCTTACCGGCCTCGGTTGTCTTGCCGATCAGCGCTGCGCAGGACGGGTAGACGTAGAAGGCGCCCTCGGGCGTCGGGCAGGTCAAGCCGTTGGTCTGGTTGAGCATCGACACGACGAGGTCGCGCCGGCCCTGGAACGCCGCCCGGAACGTGGCGAGGTGGTCCTGCGGGCCGTCGAGGGCGGCCACCGCGGCCCATTGCGCGATCGTGCTCGCCCCGGAGGTCTGCTGGCCCTGGACGAAGTCCATCGCCTTGATCAGCTTTTCCGGCCCGGCCGCGTAGCCGATCCGCCAGCCGGTCATGGCGTAGCCCTTGGAGACGCCGTTCATGGTCAGCGTCCGCTCGATCAGCTGCGGCTCGACCTGGGCCGGGGTGACGAAGGCGAAGTCGCCGTAGGTCAGGTGCTCGTAGATGTCGTCGGTGAGGATGTGCACGTCGGGATAGCGCAGCAGCACGTCGGTGAGCGCCTTCATCTCGTCGCGCGTGTAGGCGGCCCCAGACGGGTTCGAGGGCGAGTTGAGCACGATCCACTTGGTCTTGGGCGTCAGTACCCGGTCGAGCTCTTCGGGCTGGAGCTTGAAGCCGTGCGCCATGTCGGTATCGGCGAAGACCGGCGTGCCGCCGCACAGCCCGACCATCTCGGGGTAGGACACCCAGTAGGGGCGGGGAATCACCACCTCGTCGCCGGGGTTCAGGGTGGCGAGGAACGCGTTGTAGAGCACCTGCTTGCCGCCGGTGCCGACGATGGTCTGCGAAACCTTGTAGTCGAGCCCGTTCTCGCGCTTGAACTTGCGCACGATCGCCTCGCGCAGGGGCGCGATGCCCGAGACCGGCGGGTAGCGCGTCTCGTTGCGGTGGATCGCCTCGATCGCCGCCTGCTTGATGTGGTCCGGCGTATCGAAATCCGGCTCGCCCACCGACAGGCTGATGACGTCGACGCCGGAGGCCTTCAGGTCCCGGGCCTTCTGGGTCATCACGATGGTCGCGGACGGCTTCACCCGCGAGAGGACGTCGGCGAGGAGAGCCATGGCGTTTCGATCTCCGTGAGGGGCGCGGCGGTCTCGGGCGCCCGCGATGCGGCCGGGACCCTAGGCCGACGGTGCGGTGCGGACAAGGCTGCGCGGTCAGCCGGATTTCATGCTAGTCTCGTGCCGATCCGAAGAGGCTCAGTCATGCCACCCGCCGAGACGATCAGCGTCACGCTGCCTCCCGAGACGGTCCGCACCCTGCGCGAGCGCGTGGAGGCCGGCGAATACGCCTCGCTCGGCGAGGTTTTGGAGGACGCGGTGCAGGCTTGGCAGAGCCGGCGCCGGGAAGATGCCGAGCGTCTCGACGCGATCCGCGCCCGCATCCGCCGGTCTCTGGACGATCCCAGCCCTGATCTGAGCCTCGAGGAAGTCGAGGCTCAGATGGAAGTCCTGTTCGCCCAGGCCCGGGACGATCGCCGTCGTGCGTAGGATGCCGGTCTCGCTCCGGCGCGAGGCCCGGATCGACCTCGCGGACATCTTCCGCGTCGTGCTCCAGGCCAGCCGCGACAACGACATGGCCGAAGGGTTCATCCGGCGGATCATCGCACGCTGCCGGCGCATCGGCGATGCTCCCAATGGCGGTCGTCGCCGCGACGACCTGGAACCGGGCCTGCGGCCCGTGCCGTTCGAGCGATCCGCCATCATCGCCTATCGGGTCGAGGCCAATTGGGTGATGATCACCAACGTGTTCTACGGCGGCCGGGATTTCGAGGCGCTGTACCGGAGCGACCGGCCGGACGACGAGCCGGTGCCATGACCGGGCCGACGCGGATCGTCTGGCCCTCGCACCGGCCGATCCGCACCCCTATCTCCTATCGATGACACCGCTCTCCGTCCTCGACCTCTCCTTCGTCAGCGCCGCTTCGACCCCGGCGCAGGCGCTGCACGACACGCTGGCGCTGGCGCGCCACGTCGATGGCCTCGGCTACCGCCGCTACTGGCTGGCCGAGCACCACGCCCTGCCCAACGTGGCGAGCCCGGCCCCCGAGATCATGATCGGCCAGATCGCCGCCACGACCCGAACGATAAGAGTCGGCTCGGGTGGAATCATGCTGCCGAACCACGCGCCGCTGATGGTCGCCGAGCGCTTCCGGGTGCTGGAGGCGCTGTTCCCGGGCCGGATCGATCTCGGCCTCGGGCGCGCGCCCGGCACCGACGGGCTCACCGCCCGGGCCCTGCGCCGCCGGGAGGCGCCGGGCGAGGGTGGCAACGACGACTTCTTGGACCGCCTGCAGGAATTGCTGTTCTGGGACGGCGGATTTCCCGAGGGGCATCCGTTCGGAAAAATCCAGGCGAGTCCCGCCGGGGTGCTCCTGCCGCCGATCTTCCTGCTCGGCTCGTCCGATTACAGCGCCCAGCTCGCGGGCGAGATCGGGTGCGGCTTCGGCTTCGCGCAGCACTTCTCCGGGATGCCGGCCGAGGCGCCGATGCTGGCCTATCGCCGCCTGTTCCGGCCAAGCCGCCTGAACGAGCGGCCCCACGCGATCCTGGCCGTGGCGGCGATCTGCGCTGCCACCGACGCGGAGGCCGAGCGGCTGGCCGCGAGCGCGCGCCTCGCGACCCTCCGGCGGGAGCGCGGCGAATACCGCCCGCTGCCGAGCTTGGACGAAGCGCTGGCCTACCCGTATTCCGATTCCGAGCGCGCCCAGATCGAGCGTGGCCGTGACAAGCTACATGTGGGCGGGCCGGAGACCCTGCGGGCGCGGCTCACGGACCTCGTGGCGCGGACACAGGCCGACGAGCTGATGATCGTCACGGCGATCCCCGACCAGGCGGCGCGGCACGAATCCTACACGCAGCTGGCGCAGGCCTGGGGCGCCGTCGCGGACGCAGCCTGACGGTCAGGGGTTTCCAAAGGGCAAGCCCTTTGGCGGGGTATCGGGGCGGAGCCCCGATGCAGCCGGGCTTCGCCCGCCCCCAGGGCTCCGCCCTGGACCCGCACAAGGTCCCGGACCTTGTGGATCCGGGACTTTGAACCAGCCTTAGCGGCCCAGCAGGCGGCCGAGGCGACCGAGCAGGCCGGGGGCCTTCTCGTCAGACGGTGCGGCAGAGGCCGCCGGGGCGGCTTCGCCCTTCGGAGCCAGGACCAGCCCGAGCGCCGCCGTGTCGGTGGTCTCGCGGTCGATCAGAATCAGGCTGCCGGTCTCACGGTTGTCCGCGTAGGCGTCCACCGCCACCGGGCGGTCGAGGCGCAGGGACACGTCCGCGATGTCGTTGGCGGCGAGGCGCTCGGCCGGGCCCGGATTGCCGGTCTCGGGATCGATCCGCGAGACGATCCGCTCCACCGTGGCGTTGACCGTGGCGGTGCCGATCTTGGCGAGCAGGCTCGCCCCCGGCGCCAGCTCGGTCTCGGCCGCCCAGAACAGGCGGGCCTCGAACTGCTCCGTAATCCGCAGCGGCGCGCTGGAGGCCGCGATCACCTGCCCGCGGGAGGCGTCGATCTGGTCGGCGAGCACCAGGGTCACCGATTCGTCCTCGCCGGCCTCGGGCAGGTCGCCGTCGGCGGTGTAGATCCGCGCCACCGTCGAGGTCCGGCCGGAGGGCTGGATGGTGATTGCGTCGCCGGGGCGGACCCGGCCGCTGGCGATCCGCCCGCTATAGCCGCGGAACTCGGAATTCGGCCGGTTGACCCACTGGATCGCCATGCGGAACGGGGCGTTGAGCGCCTCCGCGTGCACCGGCACGGTCTCCAGGTAATCGAGCAGGGTGCCGCCCGTGTACCAGGGGGCGGCGATGCCCGGCTCCACGACGTTGTCGCCGTTCTTGGCCGAGAGCGGGATCGCCTTGACCTCGGCGAAGTTCAGCTCCCGGGCGAAGTCGGCGAAGCCGGCGCGGATCGCGTCGAACTTGTCCTGCGACCAGCCGACCAGGTCCATCTTGTTCACCGCCAGGACCACCCGGCGGATGCCGAGCATCGAGACCAGCAGGGCGTGGCGCCGGGTCTGGCGGATCAGGCCCTGGCGGGCATCCACCAGGATCACCGCCACGTCCGCCGTCGAGGCGCCGGTGGCCATGTTGCGGGTGTACTGCTCGTGGCCGGGGGTGTCGGCGACGATGAACGAGCGCTTGTCGGTGGAGAAGAACCGATAGGCGACGTCGATGGTGATGCCCTGCTCGCGCTCGGCCTGGAGGCCGTCGACCAGCAGCGCAAGGTCGATCTCCTGCCCCTGGGTGCCGTGGCGGCGGGAATCGCGCTGGAGCGCCGAGATCTGGTCGTCGAAGATCTGCTTGGTGTCGTGCAGCAGCCGGCCGATCAGGGTCGACTTGCCGTCATCCACGGAGCCGCAGGCGATGAAGCGCAGCACGGCCTTGGTCTGGTGGGCGGCCAGGAACGCCTGATAGGTGGCGGCGCGGTCGCTGAACGCGGTGGGATCCTGGTGCACCGTCATCAGAAGTAGCCTTCCTGCTTCTTGCGCTCCATGGAGCCCGCGCCGTCCTTGTCGATCACCCGGCCCTGGCGTTCCGAGGTGCGAGCCGCCAGCGTCTCGCCGACGATCTCCGGGAGGGTCGCCGCATCGCTCTCCACCGCCCCGGTGAGCGGGTAGCAGCCCAGCGTCCGGAAGCGCACGAGGCGCTGCTGCGGGACCTCCCCCGGCTCCAGGGGCAGGCGGTCGTCGTCGACCAGGATCAGCTGGCCGTCGCGCTCGACCACCGGGCGCTCGGCGGCGAAGTAGAGCGGCACGATCGGGATCTTTTCCTGCTCGATGTAGAGCCAGATATCGAGCTCGGTCCAGTTCGAGAGCGGGAACACCCGCAGGGACTCGCCGCGCTTCTTCTTGAGGTTGTAGAGGTGCCAGGGCTCCGCGCGCTGGCGCTTGGGATCCCAGCGATGCTGCGCGGTGCGCAAGCTGATGATCCGCTCCTTGGCGCGGCTCGCCTCCTCGTCCCGGCGGGCGCCGCCGAAGGCCGCGTCGAACTTGTACTTGTCGAGCGCCTGGCGGAGCGCCTGGGTCTTCATCACGTCGGTATGGACCTCGGAGCCGTGGCTCACCGGCCCGACGCCGCGGGCGAGCCCGTCCGGGTTGGTGTGGACCAGGAGGTCGAGGCCGAGTTCCTTCACCCGGGCGTCGCGGAAGGCGATCATCTCGCGGAACTTCCACGTGGTGTCGACGTGGAGCAGCGGGAACGGCAGGGTGCCGGGCGCGAACGCCTTCAGGGCCAGGTGCAGCAGCACCGAGGAATCCTTGCCGATCGAGTAGAGCATCACCGGATTCTCGGCCTCGGCGACCGTCTCCCGGAAGATGTGGATGCTCTCGGCCTCGAGCCGCTTCAGATGGCTGAGGCGGTCGGCGGAGGCGGGGGCGCCCGGCGTCACGGCGGCGGCAAGGGCTGCGCTCATCGGGCGAACTCCGGCTGGCGGGTCTTCACGTCTGGGTTGCTCTCGAAGATCGCGGGCTCCTGGCCCGGCTGAACCGACGCGGAGGGCTGCCCGACATGCAGGCCGCACTCCTTCTTCTCTTCCTGCTCCCACCACCAGCGTCCGGCGCGCTCCGGCTCGCCGAGCTTCACGGCGCGGGTGCAGGGGGCGCAGCCGATCGACGGGAAGCCGCGATCGTGCAGCACGTTGTAGGGGATGAAATTCTCGCGCACGAAGCTGTCGACCTGCGCCCGGGACCAGTCGGCCAGGGGGTTGAGCTTGATCAGGTCGCGCTCGGCGTCGAAAACAGCCAGCGGCGTCTCGGCGCGGTTGGCCGACTGGCCGGCGCGCAGGCCGGTGAGCCAGCCGCTGGCGCCGTCGAGGGCGCGGCCGAGCGGCTCGACCTTGCGGAATCCGCAGCAGGCCTGCCGGGCCGCCACCGAGCGCCGGAAGCCGTTGATGCCCTCCTCGCGCACGAACGCCTCCACGGCCACCCGCTCCGGCGCGTAAGCCCCGATCCGGATGCCGTAGGCCGATTCGGTCTCGGCCCAGGTGTCGTAGGCCTCCGGGAACAGCCGGCCGGTATCGAGGGTGACGATCTCGACGCGGCCTTTCGCCAGCCCGGCCATCGCCAGCCCGTGGGTCAGCGCCTGGTCCTCGACGCCGAGGCTCGTGGTGAACACGAGGCGGCCCGGGATCTCGGCGGCGATCAGATGGAGGCGGCCTGGCAGGTCGAGCCCCGGCAGCCGCCCGGCGAGGGATTCGGCCAGCGTTCGGTCCGGACGGGTCATCGCGACATGTCCTGAGGTTGGATCGTGGGAAAGGGCGCGGATCGCGCCGCACCCAGTTGTCGAAGGGTGGAAATGTTCGCTATAACGAACGAAGTCAAGGCGGCGCGGGTTGCTTGTCGAGCATATCCGGGCGGCCTGGCGTGCGGTGGCGCACCCTGTTCCTCCGCACCCGAGACCCCGCACGACAAAAGATTCTTCTCGGCGGCCCTCAGAAACGCCTAAACTCCCCGCGCGCGGCCCAGCGTGGAAGGATCCCACGGAGACGACTTTGGACGCCATCGATCTGAAGATTCTCGCCTTGCTGCAGGCGGACGCGACCCTCTCCATCGCGGCGATCGGCGAGCGCGTCGGCCTGTCTCAGACCCCGTGCTGGAAGCGCATCCAGAAGCTGGAGGCGGACGGGGTGATCGACCGGCGGGTGGCGGTGCTCGATCCGGTCAAGCTCGGCCTCGGGCTCACCGTGTTCGTCTCCATCGAGACCGCGGACCACTCCCAGGAGTGGCTGCAGCGCTTCGCCGCGACGATTTCGGCCATGCCCGAGGTGCTGGAATTCTACCGGATGGCGGGGGATGTGGATTACATGCTGCGCGTCGTCGTCGCCGACATGCAGGCCTATGACAGTTTCTATAAGCAGCTTATCGCGGTGCTGCCGTTGAAGAACGTCACCTCGCGATTTGCCATGGAGAAGGTGAAATCCACCACCGCCCTGCCGCTGCCCGCGCCACCGAAAACCGGGCGTCATCTCCCTGGAACAGCGCCGATCCTCGCCGTTGTAGGGGAATGATCTTCTCTTTTATTGCGGCGCAACGAATGCAATATCCTAGTTCAGACGCGTTCTGCAAAAAGAACGTTTCCGATTGACACCGGCCCCGTAGGCCCCGACATGGTCCCCTGATGGCACGCCAGAATCTCCTTCCGCGCACCGCCCCGTTCGGCGACGGCGAGCGCGCCAGCCTCGATGCCGTGCTCGGCAGCGCGACCCCCGTGCAGCGCGCGTGGCTGGCCGGCTTTCTGGCGGGCCTCGATGCCGCCGGCGGCCAGCCGGCTGCGGCTCCGTCCGCTCCGCCCAAGGCCGCCGAGCCGCTGACCATCGTCTATGCCAGCGAATCGGGGAATTCCGAGGCGCTGGCCGGCAACGTCGCCAAGCTGGCACGCAAGCAGGGCTTCAAGCCCAAGGTCGTGGATTTCTCCGATCTCGACGTCGCGACCCTGCCCAAGGCCGGCAAGCTCATCGCCATCGCGGCGACCTGGGGCGAGGGCGAGCCGCCGGCCCGGGCCGTGCGGGCCTATGGCGAGCTGATGGGGGAGGTCGCCCCGCGCATCGACGGCGTGGACTTCGCCGTCCTGGCGCTGGGCGACACGTCCTACGTGGAGTTCTGCGCCATCGGTAAGGCGCTCGACGCGCGCCTCGAGGCGCTGGGCGGCAAGCGCGCGGCCGAGCGCGCCGACCTCGACCTCGATTTCGAGAAGCCGGCCGCCGACTGGATCAAGAACACCCTCAAGGCCCTCGCCCCGGCCGAGACGCCCGACAACGTCGTGGCGGTGGATTTCGCCCGCGCCGCCCCGGGCGAGGACGACGAGGCCGAGCCGAGCCGCGAGCCGCTCGTGGTCGAGGTCGTCGAGCACGTGAACCTCAACTCCTCGCGCTCGGACAAGGAGACGATCCACCTGGCGCTGGCCTTCGAGGACGGGGCACCCGCCTACGAGCCCGGCGATTCGCTGGAAATCTTTCCCGAGAACGATCCGCAGCTGGTGGATGAGATCCTGAACGCCGCGGGGCTGTCGGGCGACGAGAGCCTGCGCAAGGCGCTGCTGGCCGAGCGCGACATCACCACCCTCTCGGCCGCCACGATCGAGCGATTCGTCAAGGCGACCGGCCACGCGGACGCGCAGAAGCTGATCGACAGCGGCGAGGCCAAGGCCTGGATCGAGGGCCGGCACCTGATCGACCTGCTCGCGACCTTCCCGGCGACGCTGACCGCCGAGCACCTCAACACCATCACCCGGCCGCTGCCGCCCCGGGCCTACTCGATCGCGTCCTCGCGCAAGGAGGTGGGCGACGAGGTCCACCTCGCCATCGTGGCGGTGCGCTACGAGACCCATGGCCGCGCCCGCTCGGGCGTCGCCTCGGTCCACGTCGCCGACCGGATCCGGGACGGCGCCAAGCTGCGGGTGCGGCTGAAGCCGAACCGGCATTTCCGCCTGCCGCAGGATCCGGCCACCGACATCATCATGGTCGGCCCCGGCACCGGCGTCGCGCCGTTCCGCGCCTTCGTGCAGGAGCGCCGCGCCATCGAGGCGCCCGGACGTTCCTGGCTGTTCTTCGGCGACCGGCACTTCCTGCACGACTTCCTGTACCAGCTCGAATGGCAGGAGGCCCTGGAGGACAAGTCGCTGACGAAGATCGACGTCGCCTTCTCCCGGGACCAGCCGGAGAAGATCTACGTGCAGAACCGCATCACCCACAACGCGCAGGAGCTGGTCTCCTGGCTGGAGGGCGGCGCCTATTTCTACGTCTGCGGCGATGCCAAGAACATGGCCAAGGACGTGCGCGCCGCGGTGGTGCGGGCCTACGAGATCGCCAAATCCCTGAGCCCGGCCGACGCCGAGGCGCAGGTTGCGGCCCTGGAGCGCAGCCACCGCTACCAGCAGGACGTCTACTAGAGCGTATGCCGCCGGAGCACGGGTAGGTCTGGGTTTCCAAAGGGCGTGTCGTCCTTTGGCGGGTTGTCAGGGCAGAGCCCTGACGGAGCGGGGCCTAGCCCCACCGCAGGGCTCCGCCCTGCACCCGCAAAAGGTCTCGGACCTTTTGAATCCGGAATTTGGGACGATCCCGCCCATATCGGGGGCGGGGCCGTAGTCGAGACTTTGGAAGTGATCTCATGGACGACCACAGCCCCCGCGACGACGCCGATGCCCAGGCCCTGGCTCCGACCCCGGCGCCGCGCGTCTACGAGACCCCGCCCAAGGAGCGGCCGATCACCGATGCCGAGGCGGCCCGCGCGGCCAACCTCGCGGCCAACGAGCACATCAAGATCGCCAGCGGCTATCTCCGCGGCGGCCTCGCCGATGGCCTGCTGAAGCACGCCACCGGGGCGATCTCCGAGGATGACGGGCAGCTCGTGAAGTTCCACGGGATGTACATGCAGGACGACCGCGACCTGCGCCCGGAGCGGACCAAGAAGAAGCTCGACAAAGCCTACAGCTTCATGATCCGCCTGCGCATCGCCGGCGGCGTGATCAGCCCGAAGCAGTGGCTGGCGCTGGACGACATCGCGGTCACCTATGCGGGCAGCGCCCTGCGGGCGACCACGCGCCAGACCTTCCAGTATCACGGCGTGATCAAGTCGAACCTCAAGCGCACGATGTCGGCCATCGACGCGGCCCTGCTCGACACGATCGCGGCCTGCGGCGACGTGAACCGCAACGTCATGGCGGCGACCAACCCCGCCCAGGTCGGCGCCCACAAGGCCGCCCACACCCTCGCCAAGGACATCTCGGACAGCCTGCTGCCGAAGACCAGCGCTTGGCGGGAGATCTGGCTCGACGGCGAACGCGTGGTCGGCGGCGAGGAGGAGGCGGAGATCGAGCCGGTCTACGGCCGCACCTACCTGCCGCGGAAGTTCAAGGTCGTGGTGGCGGTGCCGCCCTCGAACGAGGTCGACATCTTCGCCCACGATCTCGGCTTCATCGCCATCCTGGACAAGAAGAACCAGGTGACCGGCTGGAACGTCACGGTGGGCGGCGGCATGGGCATGACCCATGGCGAGCCCGAGACCTTCCCGCGCACCGCCGACGTGATGGGCTTCGTGAAGCCCGAGGACGCCATCAAGGTCGCCGAGGCCGTGATGACCGTCCAGCGCGACTGGGGCAACCGCAAGAACCGCAAGAACGCCCGGCTCAAGTACACGATCGAGCGCTACGGCCTGGCCGCCTTCCGGGCCGAGGTGGAGGCGCGGATCGGCAAGAAGCTCGGCGAGCCGAAGCCCTTCACCTTCACCAACAACGGCGATCGCTTCGGCTGGACCGAGGGCGATGACGGGCGCCACCACCTGACGCTCTACGTCCCCTCCGGCCGGATCAAGGATTACGAGGACGGCCCGCAATTCCTCACCGGCCTGCGCAAGATCGCGCAGGTGCACGAGGGCGATTTCCGCCTCACCGCCAACCAGAACGTGATCATCGCCAACGTGCCGGCGGAGAAGCGCGCCGCGATCGAAGCGCTGGTCGACCAGTACGGCATCACCAAGGGCGCGGGGGCGCTGCGGCGCAACTCCATCGCCTGCGTGGCGCTGCCGACCTGCGGCCTCGCGCTCGCCGAGAGCGAGCGCTACCTGCCGAGCCTGATGACCGAGCTGGAAGAGAGCCTGGCCCATCACGGGCTCGCCGAGGAGGAGATCACGATCCGCTCCACCGGCTGCCCGAACGGCTGCGCCCGCCCGTTCATCGCCGAGATCGGCCTCGTCGGCCGCGGCCCCGAGCGCTACCACCTCTATCTCGGCGCGGCCTTCGACGGCTCGCGGCTGGGCAAGCTCTACAAGGAGGATGTCGCGGCGTCCGACATCCGCGACACGCTGGAGCCGCTCTTCGCCGACTTTGCCAAGGGCCGGAAGCCCGGCGAGCATTTCGGCGACTACCTGATCCGGGCCGGCCACGTCGCCCGAACGGTGAACGGCCCGGATTTCCACGACCGGACCGGCGCCCTCAAGCCGGCCGGGCACGCCTGACCGCCAGATCCCGGAGGCCGAGGCATCGCCCTCGGCCCCGGAAGAATGGTCTATTTTTTGAATCAGCCGGATAGCCTCGAGCGCGGAGGTGGGGCCAATCTCGTGCGCCTGCGCTCTGCGCCGGCAGGATACGGGCTGCTTGTCGACACAAGCCCGAGAGCGTCCTTGACGCCGACCTAAGCCGGCTGCGGCCCGTCACAGGGCTTCCGGCCGACCGCCTCGATCAGCGTCACCGTCATCACCAGCGCAGCGAAGTGACCCAGGGTAGCGCGACACGGTTGCGTGTGGCGCCCCATCGGGCTGCGTCGCTGCACGCGCTGTCGCGGGACGGCGACGAAGCAATCATTCGGAAACCATATCGCGCCAGGGGCCGCCCTTTCCCGCCCATGAGAACGAACGTTCATTGACTTGAGAATGAACGTTCATTACGAGGGAGGGGCAAGCAGGAGTGAGCCATGGCTCTGTCGCTCGAAGGCCGCTGGTTCGATCTCGATCAGGACAGTTTCGATCCGTCCGGAACGGGTCCGGCGCGGGTCCTGGCCATGGTTCGGGCTTTCTGCACGCCATCGAACTTCACCTTCGCCGCCGTGCTGATCCTCGCCTGGATGGCGCTGATCAGCTGGACCGGGGCGGGCCCGAAGGGCTGGCAGGCGCGGATCTGCGCGGATCTCAGCCAGACCGCCCAGGCCTGCGCGGCCACCATCCCCGCCAAGGATCAGAGCCGCGTCGCCGCGGTGGCGCAGTTCGCCCCGTGAGTGTGCCGGCAAGCGTCGGGCCGGCCGCGCGGCGCGAGCACATCCTTGATTCCGCCGAGGCTTGCTTCGTGCGCAACGGCTTCCACCGCGCCACCATGCAGGACCTTGCCCGCGAGGCCGGGATGAGCCCGGGCAATTTCTACCGCTACTTCGAGTCCAAGGAGGCCCTGGTCGTCGGGCTGGTGGAGCGTGAGCGGGAGCGCGGCGCCCAGCTCGTCGAAGAGATGGAGCGCAGCGGCGACCGGCGCGGCGCGTTGCTCGACATCATCGCCCGGTACTTCGTGTCGATCACCCGCGCGGCCGCGGTGCTGCGCATGGAGATCTGGTCGGAGGCGACCCGCAACCCGGCCATCGCCGCGCTGACCGCGCGGACCGAGGCGGAGACCCGGGACTGGTTCGTGGCGACCTTCTCGGCGCTGGCGACCAGCCCGGATTGCGATCCGGACCGCCTTTACGCCCTGCTCGCCCCGCTGATGAAGGGGATCGTGGTCGGCCGCGCGATCCTGCCCGATTACGACCCGGGCCCCGCGGTGGCCCAGCTCCACGCCCTGCTGGAGACCGGGCTCGACGGCCGCCTGCCGCGCACCGCCCGCGTCGGGCCGCGGATCACCACGCTCGCGTGAGCGCCCGAACCCGTTGGCGACACCAGCGGGCTCGACCCAGAGTTCCCCGTGATCGCGCGTCGGGCAACCGCGCGTGATAGGCCGGCCGGCCTGCAATCCCCCCCTCTCGCAGGCCGGCCGGTCGCATTCAGCGACGCAATCCGGGATTGCCCGCCACCGACACGACGCGAGCCCGCCCCTGATTCGAACCGTCCCGCAGATGCAGAGCGTGATCCCGATCGTGGCCTCGGCCCGGATCAACGTCCGGACGTACATATTCAAAATTACACACGTTTAAGTCGGAAATTCCGTACTATCTAAAATTATTCCAATCGCAATGTGTGACGTGCCGGACACGTCCGGTGAGTTCCAGCGATTCTGAACCCATCAATTACAATCATGCATTGAAATGGCTTCGCCATCGTACTCAAGGATCGAAGCGCCTCGTGGCGACGATCTACATGAGAACGACTAAAAACTATGCGGCAGGACCATCAAGACCACGTTATATCTGCGACAAGCGATCGGTCCTCCTGCACCAATACGTGGCCCGGACTGGCGATCGCCCTGCTTCTGGCCTCGACGACTGTCGTTCACGCACAATCCAATCCGGTTCAGGACGAGGTCGTCCTCTCGGAACTGAGCGTCACCGGCACGGGTCCCACGGTGGAGCGCGCGGACGGGCCGGTCGTCGGCTACCGCGCCACGCGCTCGGCGACCGCGACCAAGACTGACACGCCGGTGCGCGACGCGCCGCAATCGATCAACATCGTCCCCCGGCAGGTGATCACCGACCAGCAGGACCTGCGCCTGACCGACGCCGTCACCAATGTCAGCAACGTCACGCCCGGCAGCACCGTGCAGGGCCGCTCGCAGAACTACGTCATCCGCGGCTTCGCCACGCAGCTCTTCGCCGTCGACGGCATCCTGACCAATCCGGCGATCAATTTTTACCCCGTCGAGCGCGATCTTGCGAACGCCGAACGGGTCGAAGTGATCAAGGGGCCGGCCTCCGTGCTGTTCGGCCGGGGCGACCCGGGCGGCGTCGTAAACATCATCACCCGCAGGCCGACCATAGAGCCGACCGCCGATGCCAGCGTGCAGGGCGGCAGCTTCGGCTTCCGGCGGTTCCAGGGCTCGGTCTCGAGCGCGATCCCGTCCATCGATGGGCTCGCCGCGCGCCTCACCTTCGCCGCGCAGGAGGATCCGACCTTCCGCAATATCGGCGACAACACCAATCGGCGCGTCTTCATCGCGCCGGCCCTGAGCTGGACGCCGAGCGCCGACACCCGGGTCTACATCAACGCGGAAGCCACCAGCCAGCGCACCCAGTACGACGAGGGGCTCATTGCCTTCCGAGGCCGCGTGCCGCTGGACAACATCCGCCGCTACTACGGCGAGCCGTCCTCGCGCTATTACGGCGAGGTCAACGGGATCACGATGCGGGCCGAGCACGACGTCAATGAGAACCTGACGCTGCGGCAGGTCATCAATGGGCAATGGGGTGCGTTCAACCTGTTCTCGGCCCGCGCCACCGGCGTCAACAATGCCGGCACGCAAGTCACCCGGCGCGACACCTCGGTCGATTCGCAGTTCGCCGCCGTGGATACGCAGACCGAAGCGATCCTGAAGTTCGACACGCTCGGCTTCGCCCACACCGCCCTGCTGGGCTTCGAATACACCAACGGCTTCCGTCACCCGTATTCCCAGCAGGGCTCCTATACCCCGGTCAGCTTCCTCAACCCGATCTTCGGCGGCACTCCCGGAGCGCTCTCGCTCCAGCAAGACCTGAAGCAGAAGCTCGAACTGTTCGGCTTCTACCTGCAGGACCAGATCGCCCTCACGCCCGAGTTGCAGCTCGTGCTCGGCGCCCGGTTCGATCTCGGCACCCAATATTATTTCGCCCGCGTGCCCACTTCGAGGACCCAGCCCCCCGAGCAGGAACTGTTCGGTGCCTCGCCGCGCGTCGGCCTGATCTATCGGCCGTTCGAGCCGCTGACTTTCTATGCCAGCTACGCCACCTCCTTCGCGCCGCAGACCGCGAACGTGCTCAACGTCGTCAACCCGGCGCCCGAGACCGGCGAGCAGGTCGAGGTCGGGACCCGCATCGACATCAACCCCGACCTGACCCTGAGCGCGGCCGCCTTCCGGATCACCCGGGACAACGTCGCCGGCAACGACCCGGTCAATACGAACTTCTCGGTGATCACCGGCCAGCAGCGCTCGGAGGGCGTCGAGGCGGACTTGGCCGGCGAGATCCTGCCGGGCTGGCGGGTCATCGGCGGCGTCGGCTATCTCGATGCGCGGATCACCAAGGACAGGGTCTTCGCGGTCGGCAACCGCCTTATCGGTGCAGCGGCCTTCAGCGGCAGCGTGTGGACGACCTACGATTTCCAGGCCGGTTCCCTGCGTGGTCTCGGGCTCGGCATCGGCGTGACCCATGTCGGCCAGCGCTTCGGCGACCTCAACAACAGCTACAAGGTCGGGGCGTACAACCGGGTCGATGCGGCCGTGTACTACGACTTCGACGCGCATTACCGCCTCTCGGTCAACATCCGGAACCTGACGAACGCGCGCTACATCGAGGACCCGTTCAACCAGTTCAACAATGCGCCCGGCGCGCCCTTCACGGTGCTGGCGACGATCACCGCGCGGATGTGAGCCGGATCGGCCAAAGTCAGGGTTTCAAAAGGTCTGGGACCTTTTGCGGGTGCAGGGTGGAACCCTGCTGTCGGGCTTCGCCCGATGGATCGGGGCTCTGCCCCGATACCCCGCCAAAGGGCTGAGCCCTTTGGGAACCCGGTCGCCCTCTCCGCGCTACCGTCCGGTGTCGCCGACGGGCTCCCGATGGGGCTTCGCCTCGCGGATGGGCGTCGCGGCTCTCGGCTGCGCACGCCGGCGGTCGGCACGACGGCGCAGGATGTAGAGGGTCAGGCCGGTGGCGGCGAAGCCCGGCATGGCGAGCGCCGCGAGGCCGAACAGCAGGGCGAACAGGTCGCCGAAGAAGCGGCCGCGATGCACCTCCAGGATGTTCTCGACGATGCGCCGCCCGAGCGGCGTGTCGGCCGCGTGCTCGGTGGCGAGCAAGGCGCCCGTGGCGGCGTCGTAGCGGGCCTCGTTGCGGGCGCTCAGGGCGTCGACGCCCCGGGGCAGCCAGCGGATGCGGATCGCCTTCGTATCGGCCCCCGGCAGGGTCAGGATCACGAGGCCGGCCTCGTGCCCCTCGCCGGCCCGGAACGCCGTCCAGGCGCGATCGAGGGCGGGTTCGGCCCCGGCCTCCGGCGACGGGGAAGACTCCCGGCGACCGGCTGGGCGCGCGGGCTTCGCCCGCTCCGGTGTCCCGGCGAGCAGCCAGGTGGCCCCGTCCTTGACCGACGGGTAGGACCAGGTCAGGCCGGTGAGCGCGATGACCAGGTAGATCGGCGTCAGCCAGGTCCCGGCCACGGCGTGGAGCGACCACCAGCGCGGCCGGCCGGGCCGCGACAGGCTCGGCTTCAGCCAGATCCGCCAGCGATGGATCTTGGGCCAGCGCAGGTAGAGGCCAGTCGCCAGAAAGGCGATCAGCGCCAGGGTGCAGGCCCCCGTGATGGACCGGCCCCAGCCCTTGGAGCCGCCTGGGATCAGCAGCCAGCGGTGCAGGTCCCGCACCGTCGTGAACGCCGCCTCCAGCCGCACCGGGCCGAGCACCGCGCCGTCATAGGGATCGGCATAGACAGAGGGCGGCCGCTCCCGGGTTTCGGGATCGCGGGCGAAGCGCACGAACACGCTCGCCTGCAGGTCGTCCGACAGGGTGAGGACATTCGCACGGCGCCCTCCGGCCTGGGCGTCGATCCGGGCGGCGAGGGCCGATGGCGCGAGCGGCACCCGGTCCCCCGCCTCGACCCGTGTCCGGTCGCGGTTGGCGAAGGCGGTGATCGCCTCCTCGTAGCTCATCAGCGCCCCGGTGAGGCCCATCAAGGCCAGCACGAAACCGGCGGTGAGGCCGAGCGCCCAATGCAGGCGGAAGAGCACGGTCCGGGGTGAGGGAATCGGCAGCGGCATCACGATGCCGGCTGCCTAGCAGGGTCCGGCCCCGCACGCGACGCCGCACCGCGCATGCCCGGGATTCAGGTGATCGGCGCCGGGTTGAACAGGGTCAGGTCGTTGAACAGGCCCCAGCGGTCGGACCAGGGCCGCTTGCGCCCACTCGCCACGTCGAGGATCAGGTGGAACAGCTCCCAGCCGACCTGCTCGATCGTGGCCTCCCCCGTGGCGATCCGGCCGGCATCGAGGTCGATCAGGTCGGACCAGCGCTCGGCCAGCTCCGTCCGGGTCGCGACCTTGATCACCGGGGCCTGCGCGAGACCGTAGGGCGTGCCGCGGCCGGTGGAGAACACCTGCAGGGTGATCCCCGAGGCGAGTTGGAGCGTGCCGCAGACGAAGTCGCTGGCCGGGGTCGCGGCGAAGATCAGGCCCTTCTCGCGCACGCGCTCGCCCGGCGCCAGCACCCCGGCAATGGCTCCGGTGCCGGACTTGGCGACCGAGCCCAGGGCCTTCTCGACGATGTTGTTGAGGCCGCCCTTCTTGTTGCCGGGCGAGGGGTTGGCCCGGCGGTCGGCCTCGCCCTTGGCGAGATAGGCATCGTACCAGGCCATCTCGCGGATCAGGGCCTGGGCGATTTCCGGAGTCTTGGCCCGGGGGGTCAGCAGGTGGATCGCGTCGCGCACCTCCGTGACCTCGGAGAACAGAACGGTGCCGCCGCAGGCCACGATCAGGTCGGCGCAGTAGCCGAGCGCCGGGTTGGCGGTGACGCCCGAGAAGGCGTCGCTGCCGCCGCATTGCAGGCCGACCACGAGCTCGGAGGCCGGGCAGGTCTCGCGGGTGCGCCGGTTCAGCACCTCCAGGCGGGCTTCCGCCATCGCCAGGATGCTGTCGAGCATCGCGGAAAAGCCCTGGTGGCGCTCGTCCTGAAGGCGGACGACCCCGTCTCCGGCCGCGCCGCCATCGGGCAGCAGCCGCTCCGAGACGAGCTTCTCACAGCCCAGCCCCACGACCATGACCTCGCCGCCGAAATTGGGGTTCTGGGCGAGGCTCTGGAGGGTCCGGATCGGCACCACCGCCTCGGGGGCGTTGATGGCGACGCCGCAGCCATAGGCGTGGGTCAGCCCGACCACGTCGTCGACGTTGGGGAAGCGCGGCAGCAGCTCCTGCTTGATCCGCCGGATCGCCACGTCGAGGGTGCCGGCGACGCATTGCACGCTGATCGAGATCGCCAGGATGTTCTTGGTGCCCACCGACCCGTCCGGGTTGCGGTAGCCCTCGAAGGTGTAGCCTTCGAGCGGGGGCAGGGGGGCCGGCACGCGGGTGGCCAGCTCCAGCGCGTCCAGCGACGGGGCGGTGGGCGTCGCGACCCGGGATTCCTCGACCCAGGCGCCCCGCGGGATGTCTTGGGTGGCGATGCCGACCACCTCGCCGTAGCGGCGCACCGCCCCGCCCTCCGGGATGTCACTGAGCGCCACCTTGTGGCCCTGCGGCACGAACTCGGTGAGCCGCAGCCCGTCCGGGAAGGTCGTGCCGGCGGGCAGCCCGAAGGCGTTGACCACGATCGCGACGTTGTCGTGCGCGCTCAGCCGGATCGTGCGCGGCACGTCCCCGGCCGGCCGCACAAGCGTCGGGTAATCCTGGGTCGGGAGGTCGATCTCGGCCTGCATCGGATGCTCCTCGCTCAGCCTTCGGTGCGGAAGCGCCCGGCCAGCGCCTCGGCGTTGCGGGCCAGCAGACCCAGATCCGAGCCGACCGCGGTGAACCGGGTGCCGGCCGCGATGTAGCGCTTGGCCAGCTCCTCGCTCGGCGTGAGGATGCCGGCATGCTTGCCGGCCTTCACGATCCGGCCGACCGCGTCCTCGATGGTGCGGACCACCTCGGGATGGCCCTGCTGGCCGACATAGCCGAGGCTGGTGGAGAGGTCGCCGGGCCCGATGAAGACACCGTCCACGCCCTCGACGGCGGCGATCGCGTCGAGATTGTCCAGGGCTCGGCGCGACTCGACCTGCACGATCACATAGATCTCGGCCTCGCAGCGGGTGTGATAGTCGGGGATGCGGCCGAACCGGGCGGCCCGGGGCGCCTGCGAGAAGCCCCGGATGCCGCGGGGGGCGTAGCGCGTCGCCGCCACCACCCGCCTGGCCTGCTCGGCATCGTCGACATTGGGGATCATCAGCGACTGCGCGCCGGCATCGAGGATGCGCTTGATGGTGATGGCATCGTCGCTCGGCACCCGCACCACCGGGTTGGTGGCGTTCTCCATCATGGCCTGGAGTTGGAAGTAGATATCCCGCAGGTCGTTGGCCGAGTGCTCCATGTCGAGGAGCAGCCAGTCGAACCCGGCGCCGGCGACGATCTCCGTGGAGATCGGGCTGGCGAGGCTGCACCACAGGCCGATCTGCTGGCGTCCCTCGCCGAGGGCGGCCTTGAAGCGGTTGGTCAGGCTGTCCATGGCGATTCCTCCGGGTCGTCTCGGCATCTGCGTGCCGTCAGGCTATCAGGCGCAGCCTTTCCGTCGAAGGTCAAAGCCAAAGGCTGGATCGATCGATGCGGCGCGCGCATGGATCAGGCGGGCGGCAGCTCCGCCAGGATCGCGACCAGCCGGGCGATCAGCGGCTCGTCCGCATCGCGCCGCCAGGCCAGGACCAGCTCGGCGGGCCGCGGGGCCGGCAGCACCAGCGGCCGGAACACCACGCCTTCGAAGCGCAGGCGCTCGGCCGCCGCCGGCACCAGGGCGATCCCGAGGGCGGCCCGGACCAGGGCCAGGATCGAGTGGATCTGGGTCAGCCGCTGCACGATCCGGGGCTCCACCGCGGCCTCGGCGAGCAGGCCTCGGACCAGGTCGTGGAAGTAGCGGGCCTCGTTCGGCGCGTAGGCCACGAGCGGTTCTCCGGCGAGATCGCCCGGCTTGAGGTGCTCCCGAACAGCCAGAACATTCCCGGCCGGCAGCGCCGCCACGAGGGGCTCCGCCAGGGCCCGGACGGCGATCAGGTCCGGATGGGTGACCGGCGGGCGGACCAGGGCGGCATCGATGCGGCCGGCGAGCAGTTCCTCGATCTGATCCCGGCTGACCATCTCGCGCAAGGCGAGGGTGACGTCGGGCAGCGCCCGCCGAAGCTCGGTGACGAGGCGGGGCAGGAAGTCGTAGGCCGAGGCCGCCGTGAAGCCGAGCTTCAGCACACCCGCGCGCCCGGCCGCCACTTGGCGGGTGACGTGGGTCGCGGTCTCGGCCAGCCGCAGGATGCGCTGCGCCTCCGGCAGGAAGCTGCGCCCGGCTGCGGTCAGCCGGACGGAGCGGCTGGTGCGCTCCAGGAGCTGCACGTCGAGGATCCGCTCCAGCACCTGGATCTGCCGCGACAGGGGCGGCTGGGTCATGTTCAGCCGGGCGGCCGCGCGCCCGAAATGCAGCTCCTCCGCCACGGCGGCGAAGCACCGGAGCTGACTGAAATCGAACATCGCTCCTCCCCAGGCGCCGCGACGCGATGGGGGAGCATAAAGCCTCGGCGGCCGCCCTGTCGCGGCAGTCACCCTTGGCCGTTCGGCTTAGGGGGGCGCCCGCTTCCGTTGGATTGTCGGGTCTTGCGAATCACATAAGCAACTGCTTATGTATTGACATGAACGAAGACGATCTCTTCCGGGCGTTGGCCGATCCGACCCGGCGCGCGATCTTCGAGAAGCTCGCTGCAGGCAGCATGAACGCCAGCGTCCTGCGGGAGGGGATGGGGATCAGCCAGCCGGCGATGTCCCAGCACCTCTCGGTTCTTCGGAGCGCCGGACTGGTGCGGGAAGAACGGCAGGGCCGTTTCGTGAACTATGAGGTCGACCCGGACGGGCTGACGCACATTGCCCAGTGGCTGTCGAAGTATCGCGCCTACTGGCCCGCCCGCATCGAAGCTCTCAAGGCGCTGCTGAAGGATATGGACCAATGAGCGACGCGGAGCCCGACGCGGCCGAGACCAGCATCGCAGGCGATTACGAGCTCGATGCGCCGCCGCACAAGGTCTGGCGCGCCCTCCATACGCCCGAGCTTCGCGAGATCTGGTTGCCGGGGAGCGCCTTGGCCGAGCCGGACGCGATCACCGTCATCCCCGGGAAAGAGCTTCGGTTTCGGATGCGGGACGATGCGCCCCCGTTTCTCGAAAGCACCGTGACGTTCCGGATCGCTCCGAACGGAACCGGCGGAACGCGTCTCCGGGTGATCCACGCGCTGACCGACCCGCGGTTCGACCGGATGACATGGGCCGCCTCGAACACCAACACGCAGCCGCTCATGCGCGCCGCCTGACGCGGCGCATCGATCTGTCGTTGTCCGAAGCCTTGAGGGGTCGCCGATGCGCGAAGCGATGCAACTCGTCCCGATCGTCGTGGAGCAATCCAACCGAGGCGAACGGTCCTTCGACATCTATTCGCGCCTTCTGCGCGAGCGGATCATCTTCCTCAACGGCGAGGTCAACGATACGGTCGCTGCACTGATCTGCGCGCAGCTCCTGTTCCTGGAGGCCGAGAACCCGAAGAAGCCGATCCACCTCTACATCAATTCCCCGGGCGGGGTCGTGACCAGCGGATTGGCGATGTACGATACCATGCGCCACATCCGGGCACCGGTTCACACCCTCTGCATGGGCACGGCCCGCTCCATGGGCTCGTTCCTGTTGATGGCCGGCGCGCGCGGCGGACGTGCGGCCCTCCCGAACGCGAGCATCCACATCCATCAGCCCCTGGGCGGGTTCCAGGGGCAAGCCTCGGACATCCTCATCCATGCCGAGGAAACCCGCAAAACGAAGCACCGCATGACCCGGCTCTATGCCGAGCATTGCGGCCGCCCCTACGAGGATTTCGAGCGGGCGATGGACTGCGACTACTTCATGACCGCCGAGGAAGCCCTGGAATGGGGCCTGATCGACCGCGTAATCCAAGCTCACGAAGACGACAGGCCCGCCATCGGGTCATCATAACCTGCCGTCAGGCTCATTCAGCCGGCACAGGCGAAACGGGGATCCCAGAGGGCCCGCGGCCCAGCCCTTTCAAGGTGTTTGGATTGGGCTGTGATCGAGACGTTTCACCACGCGGATTCGACGTCTCACTTGCCGCTAACAGGTTGAGAATTCCGCTCTTTCCCCGCCCCCTTGCGGGGAGGGGTCAGGGGTGGGGGTGGTGCAGGATCGAGCGTCAGGGTGCCTCTTGCGCCACCCCCAACTCCAGCTCCTCCCCGCAAGGGGGAGGAGAGCGCGCTGCGTCTTGCCCGAAACGCTGCACCAAACACCTTGAAAGGGCTGGGCCCGCGGCCCTTTGGCGAACTTCGGGGCGCGCAGCCCCGAAATTCGCAGGGCAGCGCCCTTACGGCGTCAGCTCGTGGCCGGCATAGTCGATCTTGCCGTAGGGCCCCTTCGTCCAGACGTGCATCACGTAGTCGAGCCGGGTGATGTCGCCCTTCTTGTCGTAGGCGATCGGGCCCAGCACGGTCTCCACCGGCTTGCCCTGGTGCAGCCAATCCGCGAGCGCCTTGCCGTCGCTGGAGCCGGTCTCGGCCGCAGCCTTGGCCAGCACCTGCACGGCCGCGTAGGCGTACAGGGTGAACGCCTCGGGATCGATGCCCTTGGCCTTGAACGCAGCGACCACCGCCTGGGCGTTCGGGTTCTTGCGCGGGTCGGGCGGGAAGGTCATCAGCGTGCCCTCGGCGGCCGGCCCGGCGATCTGCACGAATTCCTTGTCGGTGATGCCGTCGCCGCCCGCCACGATGGCCTGCAGGCCCTGGTCGCGCATCTGGCGCAGGATCATCCCGGCTTCGGTGTGGTAGCCGCCATAATAGACGACATCGATGGTGGCCGATTTCAGCTTCGAGACCAGCGCCGAGTAGTCCTTCTCGCCCGGGTTGATGCCCTCGACCAGCACCGCCTTGCCGCCCTTGGCCTTGAACGCCGTCAAGGTCTCCTCGGCCAAGCCCTTGCCGTAGGTCGACTTGTCATGGACGAAGGCGATCTTCTTGTCCTTGAAATGCGCGGCGAGATACGTGCCCGCCACGGCCCCCTGCTGGTCGTCCCGGCCGCAGGTGCGGAACGTGTTCCACATCCCGCGCTCGGTGAACTTCACGTTGGTGGAAGCCGGGGTGACCTGGATGATGCCGGCGTCGAGGTAGACGTCGGAGGCCGGGATCGACACACCGGAATTGAAGGTCCCGACCACCATCTTGACGCCGGTGCCGGCGAACTTGTTGGCCAGCGAGACACCCTGCTTCGGGTCGGAGGCGTCGTCGCCGACCACGGTCTCGAAGAGCCGGCCCTTGATGCCGCCGGCCTTGTTGAGGTCCTCGATCGCCTGGCTGGCGCCGTTGCGGATCTGCGCGCCGAAGGCCGCGTAGGGTCCGGTCAGGGGTGCGGCGACGCCGATCTTCACCGGCCCGCCCGTGTCCTGTGCCTGGGCGGCGCCCGCCGTCAGGAGCCCGAGAAGACAAAACGCCAGAGTTGCTCTCACGATACGCTCCCAGATCGAAAACGGTGCCTCGAAGCCTGTGCGGGGGCTTCCGCCCGGAGTGCGCGCCACCGAGCCGGCGGCGCGCGGGTCACGTCGAGGGCCCGGAACCGCCCTTACGGCACCAGCTCGTTGCCGGCGTAGTCAATCCGGCCATCGGCGCCCTTCTTCCAGGCGTAGATGACGTAGTCGGGCCGGGTGAGGTCGCCCTTCTTGTCGTAGGCGATCGGGCCGACCACGGTCTCGATCGTCTTGCCCTGGTGCAGCCAGTCGGCCAGCACCTTGCCCTCGCTGGAGCCGGTCTCGGCCGCGGCCCGGGCCAGAACCTGCACGGCCGCGTAGGCGTAGAGCGTGTAGGCGTCGGGATCGATGTTCTTGGCCTTGAACGCCGCGACCACCGCCTGGGCGTTCGGGTTCTTGCGGGCATCCGGCGAGAAGGTCATCAGCGTGCCCTCGGCGCCGTCGCCGGCGATCTGCACGAACTCCTTCGGGGCGAGGCCGTCGCCGCCGACCAGGGTCGCCTTCAGGCCCTGGTCGCGCATCTGGCGCAGGATCAGCCCGGCTTCCGTGTGAAAGCCGCCGTAATAGACCACGTCGACGTTGGCCGATTTCAGCTTGGAGACGAGGGCCGAGTAATCCTTCTCGCCCGGGTTGACGCCCTCGAACAGCACCTCCTTGCCGCCCTTGGCCTTGAGCGTCAGCTGCGTCTCCTGGGCCAAGCCCTTGCCGTAGGCCGACTTGTCGTGGACGAAGGCGATCCGCTTGCCCTTGAAGTGATCGGCCAGATACGCGCCGGCGACCACGCCCTGCTGGTCGTCGCGGCCACAGGTCCGGAAGGTGTTCCAGAGCCCGCGCTCGGTGAACTTCACGTTGGTCGACGACGGGGTGACCTGGATGATGCCGGCATCGAAATAGACGTCGGAGGCCGGGATCGAGACGCTGGAGGCGAAGGCGCCCACCACCATCGTCACGCCGTCCGCCGCGAGCTTGTTCGCCACTGAGACGCCCTGCTTCGGATCGGACGCGTCGTCGCCGTAGACGGGCTCGAACAGCCGGCCCTTGATTCCGCCGGCCTTGTTGATGTCCTCGATCGCCTGGCTGGCGCCGTTCTTGACCTGCACGCCGAAAGCCGCATACGGCCCGGTCACGCCGGCGGAGATACCGATCTTCACCGGTCCGCCCTTGTCCTGGGCCTGTGCAACGCCGATCGTCAGAAGACCAGCCATGGCCATCGACAGTATTTTTTTCATGCCCGCCCCCGCGTTCGAATATTAATGCGCCCCTGAACCCGCATGCAACATTTCGGCCAAGCCTACCGGCCTTGCATCGGTCTGCCGCGACGCGGGCCTGAACCTCAGTTCAACGCGCCACGCAGTCAAGGCCGCAAGCATAGAGATGATGGGCGCCGGATTGATCTGCCCCCATCCCGATCCGGCCGGACGGGTCGCGGCTTTCGCCGACCTCAGGTGGCGTGGGTTCGATGATGCATCCGGAGGCGACGCCCGTCGCAGCCCATCGAGATCGATGACCGTCCCTCTGCCGCTCCGTAGCCCACCCGCCACCCCGCATCCGGGGCGCGGCTGATGAGTCCGTTCGGGGACGAATCTGCCGATTGGGCGGAGCGCCGCCGGATCGCCGAGCAGGGCAGGGGCGACCGGGCCTGGTCCCAATGGGGGCCGTATCTCAGCGAGCGGCAATGGGGGACGGTGCGGGAGGATTACAGCCCCGACGGCAATGCCTGGCGCGCCCTGCCGCACGAGGAGGCCCGCTCGCGCGCCTATCGCTGGGGCGAGGACGGGCTGGCCGGGATCTGCGACGAGCGCGGCGGCCTCTGCCTGGCGCTGGCCCTGTGGAACGGCCGCGATCGCATCCTCAAGGAGCGCCTGTTCGGCCTGACCAACCAGGAGGGCAACCACGGCGAGGACGTCAAGGAGGTCTACCACTACCTCGATGCGGTCCCGAGCCACGCCTACCTCAAGCTGCTCTACCGCTACCCGCAGGCGGCGTTCCCCTACGAGGCGCTGGTGCGCGAGAACCTGGCGCGCGGGCGCGACCAGCCGGAATACGAGATCGAGGAGACCGGGATCTTCGACGACGGCCGGTTCTTCGACATCACCGTGGAATACGCCAAGGCGGATGCCGACGACATCCACGCCGTCGTGACCGCGCTCAACCGCGGCCCGGAGACCGCCGAGCTCCACCTGATCCCGCAGCTCTGGTTCCGCAACACCTGGTCCTGGCAGGCCGGGCAGGACCGACCGCGGATCGCCGCCGATCCCGAGGGCGGCGCGACCTGCACGCATCCGCGGCTCGGCCCCTATCGCCTCGCCTATGACGGCGCGCCGGAGCTGCTGTTCTGCGAGAACGATACCAACCTGCGGCTCCACGGCGGGCAGCCGGACGCGCCGGGCCCGTTCAAGGACGGCCTGCACGCGGCGATCGTCGGGGGCGATGCGGCCGCCATCCGCCGGGATGCGGGCACGAAGCTTGGCCTGCACTACGCCCTGCGGCTGGAGCCCGGGGCTACCGCCCGGATCCGCCTGCGCCTGTCGGCGGGCTCAAGGGTGCGCCCGGTCGACGCCGAGGGCGCCGTCGTCCGGCGCCGCGTGGCCGAGGCGGACGCGTTCTACGAGGCGCTCCAGGACGGCATCCCGGACCCGGATGCCCGCACGATCTTCCGGCAGGCCGCCGCCGGCCTGATCTGGTCGAAGCAGCTTTACTGCTACGACGTGCGGCGCTGGCTCGAGGGCGATTCGCTCCAGCCGGTGCCGCCCCGGGAGCGCGAGGGCGGCCGCAACAGCCAGTGGCGTCACTTCGCGGCGGCCGACGTGCTGTCGATGCCCGACACCTGGGAATACCCGTGGTTCGCCGCCTGGGACCTCGCCTTCCACTGCCTGCCGCTGGCCCTGCTCGACCCGGACTTCGCCAAGAAGCAGCTCCTGCTGCTCACCCGCGAATGGTACATGCACCCGAACGGGCAGCTCCCGGCCTACGAGTGGGAGTTCGGCGACGCCAACCCGCCGGTCCATGCCTGGGCGGCCTACCGGGTGTTCGAGATCGACCGGGACCGCAGGGGCGGGCGCGGCGACATCGCCTTCCTGGAGGGCGTGTTCCACAAGCTGCTGATCAACTTCACCTGGTGGGTGAACCGCAAGGACGCGCAGGGACGCAACGTCTTCCAGGGCGGCTTCCTGGGGCTCGACAATGTCGGGGTGTTCGACCGGTCACGGCCGCCCCCGGGCTTCGGGGTGGTCCACCAGGCCGACGGCACCGCCTGGATGGCGATGTACGCCCTCAACATGATGCGCATCGCCCTGGAGCTGGCGCTCCACAACGACGTCTACGAGAGCACCGCCTCGAAGTTCTTCGAGCACTTTTTGCTCATCGCCGAGGCGATGACCGAGATGGGCGGGCAGGGGGATGGGCAGGGGAGCGGGGAAGGGTTCGGCCTCTGGGACGAGGTCGATGAATTCTACTACGACGAGGTCGATATCCCCGGCGGCGGGATGCTCCCCTTGCGGGTCCGCTCGATGGTCGGGCTGGTGCCGCTCTTCGCCGTGGAGGTGATCGAGCCCTCCGTGCTCCAGCGGCTGCCGGACTTCGCCCGGCGCCTGAACTGGGCGCTGGAGAACAGGCCGAACCTCGCCCGTCTGGTCTCGCGCTGGAACGAGGGCGGCGTGAAGGACCGCAAACTGCTATCGCTCCTGCGCGGCCACCGGATGAAGGCGCTGCTGCGGCGCATGCTTGACGAGGCCGAGTTCCTCTCGCCCTACGGCGTGCGCTCCCTGTCGAAGGTCCACCAGGACGCGCCCTACGTGCTCAACGAGCTGGGGGCCTCGTTCACGGTCCGGTACGATCCGGCCGATTCGACCTCGAACATGTTCGGCGGCAACTCGAACTGGCGCGGGCCGGTGTGGATGCCGATGAACTACCTGATCGTCGAGGCTTTGCGGCGCTTCCACACCTATTACGGCGACGAATTTCTGGTGGAATACCCGACGGGATCGGGCGCGATGTGCACGCTGCGCGCGATCGCCGACGCCCTGGAGGATCGGCTGATCGCCCTGTTCGCCAAGGATGCGGACGGGCGCCGGCCGGCCTTCGGGGCGCGGCCGCCGATCCCCCCGGCGCCCGGCGCCGAGGAGGCTCTGCTGTTCCACGAGTTCTTCGACGGCGATACCGGCCGGGGCCTCGGCGCCTCGCACCAGACCGGCTGGACCGCGCTGATCCTCAACCTGCTGCGCGACCGCGCCCGGTCGCGCTAGAGCGCTCGCCGCCGAAGTGGATACCGGTTTGGCGTAAGCGAGCGCGTTCAATCAAGGATTTGGAGCCGTTCCCGATTGCAATGCGATCGGGAACGGCTCCAAGCGCCTCAGCAGCTCAGGCGACGACCCTCGCGGCGGCCGAAGGTCCGGTAATGCGCCGCGCCGGATTCCATCTGGCCGTTCGCGATCGCCCGGCGGACATCCGGATTGCAGCGCAGATACTCGCGCTCGTCGAACCCGCCATAGGCGCGCTCGCCGTAGCCGCGGTCCCGATAATCGCGGTCGCGGCCCCGGTAATCGTCGCGATCCCGCCCCCCATAATCCCGATCGCCGTAGCCGTAATCGGGGCCGCGCTGCGCCACAGCCGGCCCGAGGGCGGACATCACGCCGAAACCGACGGCGACCGCTGCCAAAAACGCTTTCATCGTACCTGTCTCCTATCGGAGGCTTGAAACGCGTTGCGGCCCAGATGGTTCGATGAGCCGCCGCGCATCGAAAAGCCCGGCGGCGGTGTCATCCGCGGCCGGGCCGAAAACGACGCTGCCCGGGACGAGGCCCGGGCAGCCACCCGACTACATGCGGTGCATCATCTCGCGGCGCATCATGCGATGGCGCATCTCACGGTGCATCATGCGCCGCTCCATGTGACGTCGCATCATCCGGCGCTCCATGTGGCGACGCTCCATCCGGCGCTCCATGCGGTCCATCTGGACGGTCGAGACGATGTCGGCCGGGGCGGTCACGGCGGCGGGGGCGAGCGGAGCGGCGGAAGCGGGCGACGCGACGGCGGCGCCGAAGGCGGCGAGCAGGGCCGCGGTGATGAGCGTGGTGCGCAAAGGATGTTTCCTCTCATGCCGCCTTTGAGGGCGGTTGTTTTCCTCGGAGCCGTGAGAGGAGCAAATCCTTCCCGGACCCAGCCCAGCAAGCCACAGACCGCCAAGATGGTTCCACCGCCGCCGGATCCGGGCCGGCGACGTTCGAACCAGCCATCCGAAGGGATCCCCACAGCATCGCCGGGCGGAGCGAAGGTGTCTCTCAGGCAGCCCTTTCAAGGTGTTTGCGGCAGCGGACTATCCCGCTTGCCCCACGACGCTTGGTTCTTGCAGAGCCCGGTCTGGAAACAACCCCGTCATCCCGGGGCCGCGAAGCGGAGCCCGGGATCCAGAAACACCGTGGGGCCAAAGACTTGCGCGTCGGCGGCTCTGGATCCCGGGCTCGCCTGCGGCGCCCCGGGATGACAGGGTTGAGGCTGATGTCTCCGTGGAGATCCGGGATTCTAAGCGATCCCGCTTTCACCTTCGTGCCGTCCCTGCCACGCTTCCCTTGGCGAGGATCGCGGGCGGGCCATCGGACCTGCGCTGCGATACGAACCAATTGATCCCGGCGGGACAATCCAGGACCACGGCCCAATCCAAACACCTTGAAAGGGCTGGTGTGTCTCAGGACAAACCGCAACCGTCGGATGGGATTCGTGAGACCTTCGCAGCAGAAGGGCGTCCGGGCGGAGGAGGATCAGCGCGCGAATCCGAGGAGAAGTCGCTGTTCAATTTCGTCACCGGCAAGGTCGAGGGGGCCGGTCAGAGACGGTGCACCCAGCGCCAGTGATGCCGCGGAGGCCGCCGATTTGGCGGCGCGCTCTCTAGCTCTCAAGCCGCGGCACGGCGCCGGGCGGCGGGGCCGGGGGAGGCATGCTCGCCAGGTCCGAATCGGCATGATGCCGGCCGTTCAGCTCAGCGGGGACGGGGCGGGCCAGCTCCAGGGCCGGAAGCGCGATGCTCTTCACATCGCTGCGCAGCGTGATCTGCTTGACCTCGACGGCCTGCCGCCCGCGCATGAGCGGGTTTTGGCGCACGTAGCTGATGAATTCCTCGGCCGCCCGCAGCTTTGATGTGTTGTGCTCGGCCTCCTGTGCCCGGATCCGCTCGGCGTCGGCCTCCCGGATCTTGGCCTCCTTGGCTTGGTGCTGCAGTTCGAGCGACGCGAAAGCAAGCCCCGTGGCCGCACGGTCGAACACGGAGCTCACTTTCAATGTCGGGCTGGAGAACAGAATATAGACGCTGTTGGCGACCAGAAAAACAGCCACCAACAACACGACCAGATCCATCGCACGTCCGCTCACGGTCCAGAAGACCAGCACGACAGCCAGCGACACGACAGAGAGTCCGAGAAGAATATATCGCAGGATCGACATGATCTAGCCTAAATTCATTTTTTTGAATCGAATTGGCGAGATTTATAAAGGTTTCGATTCTGAAAGGCAAATCTATCGGTGCCTTGTGCGGTCCACAGGCTTCGGCTGCCGATCGCCCCCGCTCGGGGCGGATGGCCGGGTCCGCGAAGCGCAAGACCGGCCCGATCAGGCCGCTTCGCGCACCGACACGGGCCCTCGGTGCGATGTCCCCTTGCCTCCGAAGCTTAACTTGTCCGACCCTGCCGTCGGCAAGCCGGCTCGGCATTGAGTCGGGGTGCCGGAGGGGGAATGAATTCATGATATCAGCAGGTTCTCGCCGCCGCCGCTCCGGCGCGCTGGCCCTTCTCGCGGCGCTCGCGCCCCTGGTCCTCGGCGCCCTGGCGCCCGGCCGGGCCAGGGCCGCCGACAAGGAGGTCACCTTCGCCCATCAGGACATGGTGGTGCCGTTCCGGGCGCTGATGGATTCGGGCGCCATCGAGAAGGCGACCGGCTACACGGTGAACTGGCGCAAGTTCGGCGGCGGTGGCGACGTGATCCGCGCCATGGCGTCCGGCAACGTCCAGATCGGCGAGGCGGGATCGAGCCCGATCGCCGCGGCGGCCTCCCAGGGGCTCGACATCGAGCTGTTCTGGATCCTGGACGAGATCGCCGATGCCGAGCAGCTGGTCGCGCGCAACGGCAGCGGCGTGAAGAGCCTCGCCGACCTGCGCGGCAAGACGGTCGCGGTGCCGTTCGTGTCGACCTCGCATTACCAGCTCATCGCGGCGCTGGCGGGAGCCGGGCTGACCCAGAAGGATGTCACGATCCTCAACATGCGCCCGCCCGAGATCGCCGCCGCCTGGGAGCGCGGCGATATCGACGCGACCTTCATCTGGGATCCGGTGCTGGCCCGGGTGAAGAAATCCGGCACGGTGCTGATCTCGGCCGGCGACATCGCCCGCCAGGGCAAGGCGACTTTCGACGGCCTGGTGGTGGACCGGGCCTGGGCGGCCAAGAACCGGGATTTTCTGGTGACGCTGGTGAAGCTGATTGCCGCCCAGGATGCGGCCTACGCGGCCAAGCCCTGGGCGGCCGATGCGCCGGAGGTGAAGGCCACGGCCAAGATCACCGGCTCGACCCCCGAGGAGGTGCCGGCGAGCCTGGCGGCCTACCGCTTCCCGACCCTCGAGGCGCAGGCCTCACCGGCCTGGCTCGGCGGCGCCGCCGCCAAGGCCCTGACCGAGACCGCGGAGTTCCTGAAGGCGCAAGGGCGCGTGCAGGCGCTGGCGCCCGATTACGGCTGGTTCGTCACCGGCGACTACGTGGCCGCGGCCCGGAAATAGCGACGGCTCCCCGGCGGCAGGTTCGGAGCGGCCCATGATCGAGATCCGCAACGTCAGCGTCCAGTACGGGGCGGGGGATTCCACCGTTGCCGCGCTCTCGGGGATCGACCTGACGATCCGGCCGGGGGAGTTCGTGGTCGCCCTGGGCGCCTCGGGCTGCGGCAAGACCACCCTGCTGTCGGCGATCGCGGGCTTCCTCGAACCGAGCGCGGGCAGCATCCTGCTCGACGGCAAGCCGATCCGGGGGCCGGGGGCCGACCGGGGCGTGGTGTTCCAGCGCCACGCCCTGATGCCCTGGCTCGATGTCGCCGAGAACGTCGCCTTCGGGCCGAAGATGCGCGGCGTCCCCCGGGTGGAACGGCGCCGGATCGCCCGCGCCATGCTCGATCTCGTCGGCCTCGCCGACTTCGCCGACCGGAAGGTCTACGAGCTCTCCGGCGGCATGCAGCAGCGGGTCGGCCTCGCGCGCGCGCTCGCCAGCGACCCGCGCGCCCTGCTGATGGACGAGCCGCTGGGGGCGCTCGACGCCTTCACCCGCGAGCAGGTCCAGGAGCTGATCCTCCGGGTCTGGGACCGGACCGGCAAGATGGCGTTCTTCATCACCCACGATGTCGAGGAGGCGGTCTTCCTCGCAACCACGCTGCTGATCATGAGCCCGCGCCCCGGCCGCATCGTCGAGACGATCGCGCTGCCCTTCTCCCGGGCCTTCCTGGCCGGGCGCGACGCCCGGGCGGTGAAGTCGGATCCGGACTTCATCGCCATGCGCGAGCGCGTGCTCGGGCAGATCCATCACCGCGCAGAGCCGGCGCTCGGAGCCTGAGATGAGCGGCTTGCCCCTCGATACGCCGGCTTCGGCCCCGGCCCCCGCCGAGGCGGCGCCCCGCCGACGTTTCGGAGCCCGCCGCCGCGCCCTGCGCGACGGGATGCTGGTCCCGGCCGTCAGCATCGCGACGGTGCTCGCCGTCCTGGCGCTCTGGGCGGTCGCTACCGCGGTCGGCTGGGTCAAGCCGCTGTTCCTGCCGCCCCCGGAGGCGATCCTGTCGGCCTTCGCGCAGGCCTGGAACGGCGATCTCGATGGGGCGCCGCTCGGCATCCATGTCCGGGACAGCCTGCTGCGCGTGGTCGGCGCCTTCCTGATCGCCGCCGCGGCCGGGATTCCCGCAGGCCTCGCCATGGGGACGAGCCGGATCGCCCGGGGCCTGCTCGATCCGCTGATCGAGTTCTACCGGCCGCTGCCGCCCCTGGCCTACCTGCCGCTGATGATCATCTGGTTCGGGATCGGCGAGCTGTCGAAGGTGCTGCTGATCGTCCTGGCCTGCTTCGCCCCGGTGGCCCTGGCGACGCGCTCGGGGGTGCTCTCGGCCTCCGGCGACCAGATCAACGCGGCGCGGGCGCTGGGGGCGAGCCGCTGGCAGGTGCTGCGCTACGTGGTGCTGCCGGCGGCGTTGCCGGAGATCCTGATCGGCCTGCGGATCGGCATGGGCGTGGGCTGGACCACCCTGGTCGCCGCCGAGATGGTTGCGGCCCAGGCCGGGCTCGGCCAGCTCGTCCTCAACGCCTCGAACTTCCTGCGCACAGACGTGGTGGTGATGGGGATCCTGGTGATCGGCCTGTTCGCGGCCCTGTTCGAGTTCGGCATGCGCTGGCTGGAACGCGCGCTGGTGCCCTGGAAGGGCAAGGTCTAAGCGGCCGGCCCCATTCGCGGATGGCGTCGCGGGCGGGGACAGGGGGCGACCGTCGCATGCGTACTCTATTCGACCGGCAATGTCTGATACATCCGGCCCCAAGACCGTGCTGACCGGTAACGGGCTGGCGCAGACCTGCGATCGGGTATCGGGGGATATCGTGGTGGACCAGTCCGACGACGTCGTCTCCGAGGCGGCCCTGATCGCGGCGCTCGAAGCCTCGGGCGGCGTCGGGTTCTGGATGTGGGATATCCCCAACGACGACGCGCACGCCGATCCGGTCACGGCTTTGCTGTTCAACATCAGCCCGGCCCGGTCGCGCGCGGGCGTCGGCCTCGCCGAGATCATGAAGGCGGTCTATCACGAGGATCAGGCGCACATCACGCAGGTCATCCTGGACTGCGTGCGATCCGGCGGCTCGTACACGGCGGAGTACCGGGTCTGCTCCCCGGAAGGGCGGCTGCGCTGGGTGTTCACCCGCGGCCATTTCTATCTGGACGAGAACGGCCGCCCGACCACGGGCCGGGGCGTCGTGGTCGAGATCTCGGACAGCAAGGCCGCCGGCGTCGCCTTCGCCACGCGGGACGGGAGCACGATCGAAGGGGCCCTGAACAAGACCGCAGACCTGTGCCTGTCCCTGCACAACGCCGTCTCGGAGCTCGGCGACACGCGCATCGTCGCCTTGACGGAAACCCTGCTGCTCGAGATCGGCAAACATCTCGCCGATCGGCAGCGCGCGCCGGCGAACCTGTCCTTGCACTGACCGGGCCGTAGGACTGGGTCGGGACGCGGCGACACGCTCAGGCCACGTCGCGCTGCTTCAGCCACAGCCCGAATTCCTGGACGACGGACACGACCACCTTCAGCCGCAGGCCGTCGTCAGTGAGCGCGTATTCCACCTTGACGGGCGTCGTCGGATAAACGGTGCGCCTGATGAGACCGGCGGCTTCGAGGGCGCGCAGATCCAGCGTCAGCATCCGCTGCGAGATGCCGGGCAGGTCGCGCCGGAGTTCGTTGAAGCGCTTCGGACCGTCGATCAGGTAGGACACCAGCAGCAGGCGCCAACGACCGCCGAGGAGGTGCATCGCGTGCTCGACGGAGCAGCCGGTCACGGTCGCCCTCATCGGCCCGGGCCCGAACCCGGCACAGTATAATTCTTGTGCCCAGCGCTCAAATTACTGCGTTCTTCCGGCATCGTCTCGACTGCGCTACGCAAAGCTCTGGAAACCACCGTTTCCGGCACCGACGTTACGGCACGTCTTCAGAGCTTGTCCATGAAACTGTATTGCATCCCCGCGAGCTGCTCGCTCGCGCCGCACATCGTCGCCCACGAACTCGGCCTCGACCTGACCGTCTGCCGGGTCGATCACGCGACGCACAGGACGGAGACGGGCGAGGATTACCTGGCCATCAATCCGCACGGCTACGTCCCGGCCCTCGATCTCGGCGACGGCACCGTCCTGCGGGAGGGCCCCGCCATCCTGCAATACCTCGCCGACCTGAAGCCCGAGGCGGGCCTCGCCCCGGCGAACGGGAGCCTCGCACGCTATCGCCTTCAGGAGATGCTCGGATTCCTCAATTCCGAGATCCACAAGGGCTTCGTTCCCCTGCTCTACGCCCGGCTGGCGGGCCGCTGGGTCGAGACCGCCAAGCCGAAGCTCGAAGCGCGCTATGCCTGGATCGACGCGCAGCTCGCCGGGCGGGATTTCCTCCTGGGCGACAGCTTCACGGTCGCCGACGCCTACCTGTTCGCACTCACCGGCTGGGGGCAGGCCCCGTGGCTGACCTCGTATTACCGGGCCGACATCCACTTCGACCCCCTGCACAACCTCCAGGCCTGGTACGGCCGCGTGCGCGGGCGCCCGGCGGTGCGGAAGGCGTTGCAGGCGGAGGGGCTCGCTTAGAACCTTCACCACCGAAGTCGACATCGAGATGTGAGCGCCTGTTTGACCGCACGGCTCCCATCGAACGATGGTTTCGACCAACGGGGGTCCCAATCTCTCACCTCATCCTTCGAGGCCGATCGATCTTCGATCGCTCAGCACCTCAGGATGAGGGGGAGGCTGGGAAAGACCGGTCAAATAGGCTCTTCCCGCCGCAATCACCCGACCGTCAGAACGGATAGTAGCGCAGCGAGGCCAGCCCGGTCACGAGGTGGGTGGAGGGCTGGATGCCGGCGGCGCCCCGGAAGGCGTCGCGCTCGGTGTAGGAGGCCTGCGCGCCCGCCACGAGGCGCCCGTACGGGCCCTTGTACAGGTCGTGCCAGAAGCCGCCGGTGATCTGCCGGATGTCGCGGCTCTCCGCCTGGCAGGTGCCGCTCGCCGCCCCCTCGACGGCGCAGCCCGTGACCACCAGGGTCGGCGCGCCGTAGCCCGTGGCGTTCCGGGCGCCAGCCCGGGACGCGTGCTCCCAGCCGGCATAGAGGTAGACGTCGGTGCCGGGCTGGACATGGGCGACCGCGCCGGTCAGGAACTGGAAGGCTGGGATCGGGGCGATCGAGCCGTCGGCCTTGAGGGCGAAGTCCGGCAGCTGCGCCGAGCCGTAGCGGCCGATGCCCTGGCCGACGAGGCCGCTGACCTGGATGTCGAGCCCCTTGTCGATCACCGGCAGGGTCGCGCCGCCGCCGATCCCGTAGCCCAGAGCGCTGTCCGAGCGGCCGGGGAGGCGGGCCGCGGCGGTGATGGTGGTCGCGCTCAGGCGGTCGTCGAAGATGCGGACCAGCCCCTTGACCTCGTAATGGCCGAAACCCGGCTCGACGGCGAGCTTGCCGACGATGTCGGGGGCGCTGTTGTTCGAGTAGGTGGTGGCTGTGTTGAGCAGGCCGGCGCCGTCGCCGGTGTTGTTGACGTTGACGAGGCCCGGGGCGGCGAACGGGCTCGGCGGCAGCACGCTCTGGGGCGATTCCGCCGACAGGCCGGCCCAGAGGCCCGGAGCCAGATCCTTGACCACCCGCACCTGCGGGTTGCGGGTCCAGTTGAAGCCCGGCACGTATTGCGCGTCGATGGTGAGCGGGACCTGCTCCTTGAGCGGCGTGATCCCGGAGAGGTCCGTGGTGATCAGGCTCCAGGCTTGGCCCGCCAGCACGTGCCAGCCGGAATCCAGGGCCTCGACGGTGGCGAAGATCTGCCGGACCCGCGGCACGTAGCTGTTGCTCTCGCGGGAATTCGAGGTGGTGCCGGCCGCCAGGAAGTCGATCTCGTAATAGCCGGAGATCTGGAGCGTCGGCTCGACTTTGGCGGTGAACAGGCCGCTCAGGCGGCTTTGCCGGGCGGAGAAGCGGAACTCGCTCTCGCGCGCCTGCGGGCTGTTGCGGAACGGGATGCCGTTGAAATCGGTGGCGAGGTCCGAGGCGAGGTTGGGGTTGCGGAAGACGCCCGCCAGCTCGACGAAGCCCCCCGGGGTGAAGCAGATCGCCGGGCCGAGCGCGTAGCTGCCGGCGTTGCAGACGAGGTCGTTGGCGAGGATCACCGGCGTATGCTCGGAGGCGCCCGGCCGCGCGCCGCCGGGCCCGCCCGCCTGCGCCACCTGCTGCTGGCGCTCGGTCCGCGCGGCGAGGCGCGCCTGCTCGTGCGACAAAGCCCGCCGGGCGCGCGTCTCGCCGGCGAGGGCGCTGCGCTGCGACCCCGCCTGCCGGCGCAGGGCGGCGAGCTCCTGCTGCATGGCCTGCATCTGCCGCTGCATCGCGTCCATCCGGGCCGCCATCTCGGCGACGTTCTGGGCGCGGGCGGGAACGGCCGCGAGGCCGGCGGCGAGGACCAGGGCGCCCGGCCAGGCGCTCGGGAGGGTCGGTCGGAACATCGTGCGTCACCCCGTGCGGTCACGGATCGGAGGCTGTGTCCACGATTTGTCGGACATGACGGATGACGTCGGCATGACGGCGTTACCCATGGTCGTCACGCCCCTTGGGAAACCCGCGTTCTGGATGTGTCGGGACGGGGCCGCTGTGGCCGCAGCGCCACGGGCGCGTCCCCCGAACCCGACGCGTTGGGCGGGGGGCTGCGACCTTCCGGCAGGAACTTGGCCGTGCGGCCGAGGGGTTACCCGAGGGATCGGATCGCTACGATCCACACCCATCGCGAGACAGCAGCATGACCTTGGACACACGTTCCATCTACGTCACCGCCCTGAAGAACACCCACGCCGTCGAGATGCAGGCCCTGCAAATCATGGAGCGGCAAGTCGAGCGCCTGGAGCATTACCCGGAGATGGAGAAGGCCCTGCGCCGGCACATCGAGGAGACCCACGGCCAGCGCCAGCGCCTGGAGGAAGCCCTTCAGAGCCTGGGCGACACGCCGTCGGCGCTCAAGGAGGGGTTTCTGGGCTTCGTCGGGAACATGATGGCGCTCGGCCACGCGCCGGCCCAGGACGAGATCCTGAAGAACACCTACGCCAACCACGCCTTCGAGAATTTCGAGATCGCGGCCTACGAGTCGCTGCTCACGATCGCCGACGCGGCCGGCCAGCAGGGCCACCGGACCGGCTTCGAGCAATCGCTCAAGGAGGAGCAGGGCATGGCCGAGGCGGTGCGGTCGCTGATCAAGCCGACCACCGAGCGCTATCTCGCGCTGACGACGGCGGGCGAGAAGGCCGATCGCTGACGCGACGGGTCCCGGTCGGCACAGAGCGGACACACCGCCGCACCGGGGCCCACGACGCCCCGATGGTAACGGAGCGGAGGCGCGCTACCTTGAACTGTTATAGTCAAGCTCTGCCGAGATAGGCCGGGCGGGACTCGGAGCACGAATACGCGATCCGCACCGGATCCCGTGCGAAAAACAGTCCTCCCCTCGCGAACCGAACGGCAGCCTGACCGTTATGTCCTCGAACACTTTCCAGAGGGCAGGACATGGCCAAGCACGAGATCCTCGGCTACTTCGAACACCGCCGCGACGGGGCCTGGGTGTGCGTTCGGCCGTTCACCCTGACCACGCGCGATGCCAGCGTCGACATCCGCCAGGGCATGCGCTTCGATTACGGCAAGCGCGTCGGCGGCCTCGACCTCGCCGAGTATCTGGAGCAGCTCGGCTCGCAGTTCGGTTCGTAGGCCGAGATCGACGCCAGCCCGTCCGGCATCGTGCCGGCGGGCTTCTGCTCAACACGTTGCATCCACGAAGGGCGCCGGGAAAAACACCCGGCGCCCTTCGCTGTTCAGGCTCCGCCCCACTGCATGGTCAGGCCGCCATCGACCACCAGCGTGTGGCCGGTGACGTAATCGGATGCCCCCGAAGCGAGATAGAGAATCGCCCGGGCGATCTCTTCGGGCTGGCCGGCGCGGTGCCACGGGATCCGCTCCAGAGACTGGTCGAGCACCTCGGTCTTCTCGAAGCGGTCGGCGGTCATCGGCGTCTCGATCAGGCCCGGGGCGACGTTGTTGACGTTGATCCGATCCTCGGCGAGCTCCCGCGACAGGCTGCGGCACAGGGAGCCGAGCCCGGCCTTCGACATGCCGTAGGGGGCGCTCTCGGGGGTCGGCAGGTGCTGGGCCACCGAGGAGACGAACACGATCTTGCCGCCGCCGCCCTCCGCCCGACGCATCCCGATGAAGGGGCGCGCGCAGAACAGCGGTCCCATCAGGTTCACCCGCAGGATCCGCTCCAGCAGGGCGTCGTCCATCTCGGCCACCGGCACGCCGCTCATCGCCTGGCCGGCATTGGCCACCAGGATGTCGAGGCCGCCCAGCTCGCTGCCGATGCGGTCGTAGGCAGCGTTCACCGCGGCCGGATCGCCGACATCGAGCTGCAGCACCAGGGCCCGGCGGCCGGCCGCCTCGACCCGGGCTGCGGTCTCCCGGATGCCCGCCTCGTCGGTATGGTAGGTGATCGCCACATCGGCGCCCTCGCGGGCGAACAGCTCCGCGGTCGCCTGCCCGATGCCGGAATCGGCGCCGGTGATCAGGGCTCGCTTGTCGGTCAGGATCATCGTGCGTGTCTCGCGCTCGCCGCCCTCGAAGCGGCCGGATGCCGGGGCAATCGGTCGGGGCGGGGAGGGTTCCGGACGCGCGGACCCGCCGCAGCTGATCGTGGGTCGGGGGCGGTCGGGGTCTTTGACGCCCGCCGCGCCGGTGCCCTAGTGAAGGGTGCATGTCCCTGGATGCCCCAACCCCCTCGCTCGCGGAGGAGAGCGCGCCCACCACCCGCTGCCGGATCCTGGCGACGGCGGCGGCGTATTTTCGCGAGATCGGCTACCAGAAGACCACCGTGGCGGACATCGCCCGGACGCTGAAGATGAGTCCGGCCAACGTCTACCGGTTCTTCGATTCGAAGAAGGCGATCAACGAGGCGGTGCTGGAGCGGCTGATCGGCGAGATCGAGGCCCTGGTCTCGGAGGTCGCCGCCCGGCCGGGCCTGACGGCCACCGAGCGCCTGGTGGCGGCGATCGACCTGCTGCACCGCGACTGCACCCGGCGCAGCGAAGAGTTTCCCCGGCTGCACGAGATGGTCGAGGCGGCCATGGGCGAGAGCTGGGAGGTCTGCCGCCACCACATCGCCCGGGTCACCGCCGGGTTCGAGCGGATCATCCGGGAGGGCGTGGCCGGGGGCGAGTTCGAGGCCGCCGACCCGGCGGAAGCGGCCGCCTGCATCCATGCCGGCATCGCCCGCTACACGCATCCGCTGCTGGTCGGGCAGACGGCACTCCAGCCGGTGCCCTCGCTCGAGGCCATGACGGCTTTTCTGTTGCGGGGCCTGGCGCCGAGGGGGCGGACCGGTGCCGAACCGGCGCAAGGCGCGCGTCTAGGCTGAACCGATGACGCGTCGCCGGCCTCCTCGCAGCACAGCCCTCACGATCGAGGGCGGCGTGCGGCATCCAGCGGATCGGATAGCGACCCTCATGGATATCGATCGCGCCTTGCCTGAGCCGCTCACCGATGAGGAACGCGCCGCCGCTCAACGCGGCTTGGCCGACCTGCACGCGGGTCGGTTCGCGACAACGGCAGACGTCGAAGCCACGTACCGCCGCTTCAGGCCTCAGCGCCTCGATCCGGATCCGATCCCCGATACGAAGCGCTGAGCCAATCCGAAAACCTTACTCGGAGGCCCGTCCGGCCTCCGGCGCGGGCTCGGAGGTGCTGGGCTGCGGGCCGTCATAGCCCTCGATCACCAGGATCTCGGCGTCGACCCCGCCGCGCTGCTTGGCCTTGGCCGCCTGGTAGAGGTCGGAATTCCAGCAGGCGAGGGCGTCGGCGTAGCTCGGGAACTCGATCACCACGTTGCGGGACCGGGGCTGGCCCATCACCGCCTCGTAGGCGCCCCCGCGCACCAGGAAGCGGCCGCCATGCTTGGCGAAGGCGACGCCGTTGGCGGCCACGTAGTCCTTGTAGGCCTCCGCGTCGCGGACATCGACCCGCGCGATCCAGTAGCCCTTTGCCATCCTGCGCCTCATCGGTTGCAAAGCGGACCTAGATCCCGGCCGCCTGAAGACAATGCCGGGGACTCAGGCCAGCTCGGCGACGATCGCCTGGGCCACGGCCCGCGGGTCGGCGGCGCCGGTGATCGGGCGCCCGACCACGACATGGTCGATGCCGGCTCTGCGGGCATCCCCGGGGGTCATCACCCGCTTCTGGTCGCCGGCCTCGGCGCCCGCCGGGCGGATGCCCGGGGTGACGATCAGCCGGTCGGGCCCGACGATGCGCCGGACCGAGGCCGCCTCGGTCGCCGAGCAGACCAGGCCGTCGACGCCGATCTCCGCGGCCTGGGCGGCACGCTTGGCGACCAGCTCGGCCACCGGCAGGCCGTAGCCGGCCTCCGCGGCATCGGCATCGTCGTAGGAGGTCAGCACCGTCACGGCCAGGATCTTCAGGCCGGCGCTCCGTCCGCGCACGGCCGCCCGCATGGTCTGCGGATAGGCGTGCACGGTCAGGAAGGTGGCGCCCAGCCCCGAGGCCGAACGCACGCCCTCCTCGACGGTGTTGCCGATGTCGTGGAGCTTCAGGTCGAGGAATATCTTGAGGCCCCGCGCCGCCAGCCGCTCGGCCAGCGCCAGCCCGCCCGCGTAGCCCAGCCGGTAGCCGATCTTGTAGAAGGTCGCGGCATCGCCGATCCGGTCGATCAGCGCCTCGGCCTCGGGCACATTCGGGAGATCGAGGGCCACGATCAGGCGGTCGCGGGGGTCGGCACGCACGGTCATCGAGTCGTCCTTCAGGCTGGCGGCACCGACCATGCCGCGGCGATCCCTGTCAATCAGGACCGGAGCCTATCAGCCGCGCTTGACGGCCTTGGTGCGCCGCTTGCCGCGCGCGATGCCCTCGGCCAGGGCCACGTTCATGCGCGCCTGCCAGCCAGGGCCGCCGGCCTTGTAGGCGGCGAGCACGTCGGGATCGACGCTCAGAGTGAGCTGCACCCGCCCGGTCTCACCCTGCGGGCGGCGGCCGCGCTGGTCGAGTGCAGCGGCGAGATTTGGCGGTAGGCCTTCGGACCCCAGGTGCATCTGGGCTAGCTGTTCGGCGGTCAGCTCGGGATTGTCGGACACCTCGTCCCAATCCGCCTGGGAGTAAGCGGCGTTCGGAACGTAGCCGGGGGCGTGGTCAGAGGGCTTCATAGATCGATCTCTCCGTCCGGTTGGCGCGGCGGACGCTCACGACATCGAAGGCTTCAGTTCCCAACGGCGAGACGATCACCACGACCACGGCCTCGCCGAACCAGGTCCCGATGAGCAGGAAGCGCGCGCGGCCGGTGCGGCTCGGTCTGGTCGGGGCAGTCGCGTAACGGTCGAAGCTGAAGGCCTCCTCGAACTGGGCCGGATCGAATCCATGCTTGGCGATGTTCGCCGACCGTTTCGGTTCCTGCGCGGTGAACTTCACGGATTGCAGCATAGCCCCAAAGCGCCGGACGGGAAGCCGTCGGTGAGGCGATAGGCGCGCTCGGTTTCAACCGCTCAACACCCGCGCCACCTCCGCCTTCAGCACCGGCAGCAATTCCGCCTCGAACCAGGGTTCGCGCTTGAGCCAGCCGTTGTTGCGCCAGGACGGGTGGGGCAGGGGCAGGATTCGGGGACGGCGGGGCTCGGCAAGGATCGCGCGCCAGCGCCGCACGGTGCCGGTCAGGCCGTCCTCCATCCGGCCCAGGTGCCAGCCCTGCGCGTATTGGCCGATCACCAGGATGAGATCGAGGTTCGGCAGGCCCGCAAACAGCTCCGCGCGCCAGCGCTCGGCGCATTCCCGGCGCGGCGGCCGGTCGCCACCCTTGGCGTCCAGGCCGGGGAAGCAGGAGCCCATGGGCACAATCGCAACCTGCGCGGGATCGTAGAACCGCGCCTCGTCGAGGCCGAGCCAACTCCGCAGCCGCACCCCGGACGGGTCGGTGAACGGCATGCCGGTGCGGTGGGCCCGGGTGCCGGGGGCCTGGCTCGCCACGCAGAGCCGCGCGCCGGTGCTGCCCTGCACGATCGGCCGCGGCTCCTGGGGCAGGGGCGGCCCGTAGAGCGGGCTGTCCCGGCAGAGGCGGCAGGCGCGCAGGCGCGCGGCGGTGTCTTCGAACGAGGCGGGAGCGGCTGAGGGCATCGGCCCCAAGATGGCGAGCCGCCACGCGCAAACCAAAAAAAACGGCGCCCAAAAAAAACGGCGCGGTGTCGCGCCGCGCCGTCGTCAGTCGGGTCTCTTGCCTTGGGGGGAAGGCCCCTCCGTCCTACGCCGGGGCCGACAGGCGCGCCGTGCGATTCGTCACGCGCCCTTCACGCCGGAGAGGTCGAGGGGCAGGGCGCGCAGGCGCTGACCGGTGGCGGAGAACACCGCGTTGGCGATGGCGGGCGCCAGCACGGGGACGCCCGGCTCGCCGATGCCGGTGGGCGCCGCCTGGCTCGGCACGATATGCACCTCGACCTTCGGCATCTCGCTCATCCGGGTCGGCTCGTAGGCGTCGAAATTGTGCTCCTGTACCTGACCGTCCTTCAGGGTGATGCGGTTGCGCAGGACCGCCGACAGGGCGAAGCCGACCGCGCCCTCGACCTGCGCCCGGATCACGTCCGGATTGACCGGGACGCCGACATCCACGGCCGCCACGATCCGGTTCACCCGGATCCCGGAATCCTGCGCGGTGACGTCGGCCACCATGGCGACGTAGGAGCCGAAGGATTCGTGGACCGCCACCCCGAGGCCGCGGCCCTTCTCCTGCGGCTTGTTCTGCGCCTTGGCCGACCAGCCGGCCTTGTCGGCGGCGAGCTTCAGCACGCCGGAGAGCCGCGGCGCCTGCGCCAGCAGCGACAGCCGGTAGGCCACGGGATCGACGTCGGCGGCATGGGCCAGCTCGTCGATCATCACCTCCATCACGTGGGCCGTGTGGGTGTGGCCGACCGAGCGCCACCACAGGACCGGCACGCCCTCGCGGCCGTTATGGACGCCGAAGCGGTAGGCCGGGAGCGCGTAGGGCGTGTCGGAAGCGCCCTCCACGGTGGTCGAATCGATGCCGTTCTTGACGATCATCGCCTCGAAGGGCGAGCCGATCATGATCGACTTGCCGACCATGACATGATCCCAGCCGACCACCGCGCCTTTGGCGTCGATGCCAGCCCGGACCTTGTGCAGCACTGTCGGGCGGTAATAGCCGCCGGCCATGTCGTCCTCGCGGGTCCAGACGAGGTGGATGGGCGCCTTCTCGCCGGCAGCCTTGAGCACGGTGGCGGCTTCCGCGAGGTAGTCGGCCGTGGGCGTCGCCCGGCGCCCGAAGGAGCCGCCGGCCCAGTTGCTGTGGAGCCGGACCCGGTCGGGCGTCACCCCGAGGATCGCCGCCATGGTCGCCTGCTCCACGGTCTGGAACTGGAAGCCGGCATAGACGTCGTAGCCGCCGTCGGCCGCCCGCTCGATCGTGGCGTTCAGGGGCTCCATCGCGGCGTGGGCGAGGTACGGGAAGGTGAACTCGGCCTCGATCACCTTGGCGGCGCCCTTGAGCGCGGCCTGCGGGTCGCCGCGCTCCGAGGCGGTGAGGCCGGGGCCCTTGGCGCGCTCCCGGTACTCGGCCAGGATCGCGTCAGACGAGCGGGTCTCGGCGGTGCTGTCGTCCCAGGTGACGGTGAGCGCCTCGCGGCCCTTCATGGCCGACCACGTGTCCCGGGCGATCACCGCTACGCCGGTGGGGACCTGGACCACGTCGAGCACGCCGGCGACCTTGCGGGCGGCGGCGGCGTCAAAACCCTTCACGGTGGCGCCGAAGCGCGGGGCGCGGGCGACCACCGCGGTGACCTGGTTCGGGCGGCGAATGTCGAGGGAGTAGATCGCCGAGCCGTTGGTCTTGGCCACGGAATCGAGGCGCGGCACCTTCGTGCCGATCAGCGTCCACTCGCTCGGGTCCTTGAGCCGCGGCTCGGACGGGACCGGCAGGGACGCGGCCGAGGCGGCGAGCTCTCCGAACCGGGCCTGCCGGCCCGAGGCGGCGTGGCGCACCACCCCGTCCGCGACGGTGATCTCCGAGACCGGGACCTTCCAGCGGAAGGCCGCCTCGGCCATCAGCATCTCCCGGGCGGCGGCACCGGCCTTGCGCAGCTGGAACCAGGAATTGGCCACCGCGGTGGAGCCGCCGGTGCCCTGGATCGGGCCCATCAGGCTGTTGTTGTAGAGCGCCGCGTCGGCCGGCGCGAACTCGGTGCGGACCGTCTTCCAATCGGCGCCGAGCTCGTCGGCCAGAATCGTGGCGAGGCCTGTGGTGTTCCCCTGGCCCATGTCGAGATGCTTGATCACCACCGTGACGGTGTCGTCCGGGGCGATCCGCACGAAGGCGTTGGGCTGGGCCTTGACGCTGGCGAGGTCCGGGCCGGCGGCGGCCCGGGCGGGTTTCGCGTCCAGCCGGAAGGCGACCACGATGGCGCCGGTGCCGGCCAGGAAGCCGCGGCGGCTGGGCCGGGCTTCGGGCGGGACTCGGTTCGGTCGACGGGCGTTCAGCATGGCGGCGATGCTCCGGTCAGGACCGTGGAGAGGGGCGGGAATCTTCAGGCGAGGTCGCGCGCGGCCTCGTGGATCGCGGCGCGGATACGCTGGTAGGTGCCGCAGCGGCAGATGTTGCCGTCCATGGCGCCGTCGATGTCGGCGTCGCTGGGCTTGGCGTTGCCGGACAGGAGCCCGATCGCCGACATGATCTGCCCCGACTGGCAGTAGCCGCACTGCACGACGTCGAGCTTGCGCCACGCGGCCTGGACGGCCTCGGCCACCCGGCCGGACACGCCCTCGATGGTCGTCACCTGGGCGGTGCCGACGTCGCCGACCTTGGTCTGGCAGGACCGCACCGGCTGACCGTCGAGATGGACCGTACAGGCGCCGCATTGCGCGATGCCGCAACCGTACTTGGTGCCGGTGGCGTCGAGGCGGTCGCGCAGGACCCAGAGCAGCGGCATGTCCGGGTCGGCGTCGATCGCGTGGGTGACGCCGTTGACGGTGAGCTTCGGCATGGTCGGCGGCCCTCGGTCGACACGCGGAATCCGGCGCGCACCGGCTCGCGGCACTCGGCCCGCCACGTGCGTCTCCTACCGTAGCGGGCACCCCGACGCCAACGATGTGTGGCAGCGCACGGACGCGAGGCGTGCCGGCGGCCGCGAAACCAGCGCCGATGCGTAAGATCCGACCGATGCCGGCAGCCGCTTCTTAAGACATCCGCCCCATCCTGGCGCCATCACCGCCCTTCCCAGCTGGCCCGCGCCGCGTTCGAGCCGAGTTTCAAGAGACCCATGTCCGATCTCACCGTCGAGATGGTGCAGCGCGGTCGCGGCCCCTCGACGGAGGAAGCGGCGCGGCGCCTCGGTGTCGCCCGCGAGATCCGCTCGGCGCGCGAGAAGCTGACCTCGCAGACCGGCCTCGAGCGGGCCTTCGACCACGAATTGCTGCGCCATTACGCCCGGTACCGGGCGGGGGCCGGCATCCCGCTGGTGCTGTTCGCGGTCACCCTCGCCACGGCGGCAACCTTCTGGATCGCCCCGGTCGTGGCCGCGCTCTGGGCACTGGGCGCGATCTTGATGATCACGCTCAACACCACGTTGAGCCGGCGCTTCCTGCGCGCCGACGCGGCGACGATCCCGCTCGCCCGCTGGCGCCGCCGCTTCCTGATCGGCGAGGTCCTGCAGAGCCTGTCGTGGTCGGCGATGATCGGGCTCGGCACTACCGGCGGCTGGACCTTCGTGCTGTTCGGCCTCGTCATCGCGGCCGCGGTCTCGACGATGCTGGCGGCGACGGTGCCGGTGGCGGCGGTCGCCGCTTTGGTGCCGCTGGTTCTCGCCACCGCGTCACTCGCCGCCTGCTCGAAGGGCATGGAGGCGCTGCTGCTGGTGCTGATGGCCGCGGGCGCGCAGCTGTTCTTCCTGGGCCTCGCCCGCCGCCTCTACGCCTCGACGGTGGGCGCCCTGCGCTCCCGCGCCGAGAAGGACGCGGTGTTCGGCGAGCTGGAGCAGGCCAAGGCCAATTCCGACGAGGCGCGGCGTCGGGCCGAGGAGGCGAACCTCGCCAAATCGCGCTTCCTCGCCACCATGAGCCACGAGCTGCGCACGCCGCTCAACGCCATCCTGGGCTTCTCGGAGGTGATGAAGAACGAGGTGTTCGGCATCCACACCGCGCCGTCCTACCGGGAATACTCGAACGACATCCACGACAGCGGGATGCACCTCCTCAACCTGATCAACGAGATCCTCGACCTGTCGCGCATCGAGGCGGGCCGCTACGAGCTCAACGAGGAGGCGGTGCAGCTCGCCCACGTGGTCGAGGAGTGCCGGCACATGATGGGCCTGCGGGCCAAGGCGAAGAACCAGACCTTCCACGACCTGGTCGACGGCTCGCTGCCGCGGCTCTGGGCGGACGAGCGGGCGCTGCGCCAGATCGTGCTCAACCTCCTGTCGAACGCCGTGAAGTTCACGCCGCCCGGCGGCGAGATCTGGCTGAAGGTCGGATGGACCGCCTCGGGCGGCCAGTACGTCTCGGTGAAGGACAGCGGCCCCGGCATCCCGGAGGACGAGCTCGGCACGGTGATGTCCTCGTTCGGCCGCGGCTCCCTGGCGATCAAGACCGCCGAGCAGGGTTCGGGCCTCGGCCTGCCGATCGTGAAGGGGCTGGTGGAGCTCCACGGCGGCCAGTTCCAGCTGTCCTCGCGGCCCCGCGAGGGCACCGAGGTGATCGTCACCCTGCCGGCCTCCCGGGTGATGGACACGCTGCCCCCGGTCGATGTCGGCGCCGATGCCTTCGTGCCGGCCCGCAACGCCTTCAACCGCGCCGCCTGAGACGCCAGGGCTCCGCCCTGGACCCGCAAAAGGTCGACGACCTTTTGAAACCGGGACCTTACGGGGTCTCGGCCAGAGCGCGGATGCGGTCCCATTCGGCCTCGGTGACCGGCTGCACCGACAGGCGCGAATTGTTCACCAGCACCATGTCGGCGAGCGCCGGATCCGCCTTGATCGCGTCGAGCGTCACTGGCCGGGGCAGGGGCTCGACGGCCTTCACGTCGACCATGCCGAAGCGTCCGGTCGCGTCGGTGTGGTCGGGGTAGTAGGGCCGGATCACTTCGACGATGCCGACCACCGCCTTGCCCTCGTTCGAGTGGTAGAAGAAGCCCCGGTCGCCGACCTGCATGGCCATCAAGTGCTTCTTGGCGAGGTGGTTGCGCACGCCGTTCCAGTGCGTCCCGGCCGCGCCGGCCTCGACCTGCTGCGCCCACGACCAGGTCGCGGGCTCGGATTTGAACAGCCAGTACGCCATCACGCCGTCTCTCGAGGGCCGCCCCATCGCGGCGGCACGGCCCCCATAGCGCAGCTGTCCCCGATGCGGACAGGCCCCTTCGGCGGCGGCTCACCGCCCGTTGCGGCCGAGCACGAGCCGGCTCGCCCCCGCAAACGCCCAGGCGCAGAGCCCGCCATAGAGCATCACCCACTCGAAGCCCCGGACCAGCGCCTGCCGGGCAACCGATTCGGTGAGATCCGCGGCCCCGGCCACGGCGAGGTTGCCGGCGGCCACCACCTCCGCGAGGGCGTCGAGCGCCGCCCCCTGCGCCAACGGGCCGAGGCCGGACCGGACGCCCTGGAGCAGGATGAAGCCCATCAGGGCGATGTTGACGGCCAGCGCAATCATCCGCGCGCTCATGTCCATGCCCGAGGCCATCCCGGCGCGCTCCGGGGGCAGGGCGCCCGTGGCGGTGTTGGTGACCGGCGTGTTGGTAAGGCCGAGCCCGGTGCCGGCCAGGAGGCAGCCGGGCAGCAGCGTCAGCCAGCTCGCCTGCGCGCCGGTGGCGGCCGCGCGCATCAGCAGGAAGCCGGCGCCGATGGTGAACAGGCCGAGCGGGATGACCAGGCCCGGGCCGTGGCGCAGGAGCAGCCGCTCCGCGAGCGGCGGCACCACCAGGGTCGGCAGCGTGTAGGCCAGGAGCGCCAGCCCGGCGCTCACGCTGTCGTAGCCCAGCACCGCCTGGAAATAGATCGGCAGGTAGATCACGAACGGCCAGAAGCTGAAGTTCATCGCGCTCGACCCGAGCAGGGCGCCCGCGAAGCGGCGGTTCCGGAAGGCCGCGAAGTCGAACATCGGCCACGCCGCCCGGGTCTCCACGACGACGAAGGCCACGAGGCTCACGGCGCCGGCGCCGGCGAGGAGGCTCACCGGATCGTCGAGGCGCAGCGCCTGCCCCCGGGTGATCAGGTAGACCAGGCTGAACACCGCCAACGACAGGGTCGCGATCCCGGCGCCGTCGACGCGCCTGGCCTGAGGATCGGAGGATTCGACGATGCCGGCCCGCGCCAAGCCGAGAGTAGCCAGCGCCAGAAGGACGTGGATCAAAAAAACCCATTCCCAGCTCAAAACCGCGACGGTGACGCCGCCGACCAGCGGGCCGAAGCCGAGCCCGAAGCCGAACACGATCCCCCACCAGCCGAAGGCCGTCCCGCGCTCGGCCCCGTCCCGGAACTGGTGCGACAGCACGGCGGTCTGGCAGGCCAGCATCGCGGCGGCGCTCGCGCCCTGGAAGAACCGCGCCGCGATCAGGACCGGGGCGCTCGGCGCCAGCCCGCAGACGAGGGAGGCCGCCCCGAACGCCGCCACGCCGATCAAAAAGACGCGCCTGCAGCCGAACCGGTCGGCCAGGGTCCCCATCGCCATCAGGCAGGTGGTCATGGCCACGGTGTAGGCGTTCATGATCCACTGGAGCTGCCGGAAATCCGCCCCCAGGACCCGCTCCAGGGTCGGCAGGATCGACGGGATGCTGGAGATCTCCAGCCCCAGCATCAGCGCGGACAGGCAGACGGCCGCCAGCGCCAGGCTATTTTCGGTTTTGCGATCGGAGTGGATGAGATCCGGCCCGGCCCCGGGCAGGGAATCCGGAAGGTCTTGGAGGCCGCCAAGCTTGCTCGTCATGAGTCCGCACCTTCGAGGGTGATACGAGGACGCGACGGAACCTGGCGCGCGCTTGATCACAACACAATCGAATGGCATTCTATTTCAGTGATGACGAAACTGGATGGTGTCGGTGCTCACCCTTGACGTCGACGCGGTCCGGACCTTCGTGACGGTGGCGGACCACAGGAGCTTCACCCGCGCCGCCGAGGCGCTCGGGGTGACGCAGGGCGCGGTCAGCGTGAAGCTGCGGCGGCTGGAGGACCGGCTCGGCCAGCGGCTGATTGAGCGGACGCCGCGCCAGGTCCGGCTCTCGGCGCAGGGTGAGATCTTCATCGGCTCGGCGCGGGAATTCCTGGCCGCACATGAGCGGGCGGTGGCGGGTCTCGCGGAGCCGCGCCGCCGCTTCCGGCTCGGGATCGCCGCCCACGTCATGGGTCCGGAGGTGCCGAGCCTGCTCGCCCGGCTGAAGTCCCTCGACCCGGCGCTGGCGATCGAGGTGCTGCTCGACAATGCCCGCCCGCTGCTCGACGGGTTCGAGGCCGGCACGCTCGACGCGGCCATCATCCGCAGCGACGACGACCGGCGCGACGGCGAGATCCTGGGGCCGGAGCATTTCGGCTGGTTCGCGGCGCCGCATTTCGAGCACCGGGCCGGCGAGAAGCTGCGCCTGGCCGCGACCTCGCCCTGCTGCTCCGTCCGGGACGTCGCCATCCAGCTCCTGGACCGATCCGCGATTCCCTGGACGGAGGTGTTCGTCGGTGGCACCGCGGCGATCAGCGCGGCCCTGTCGGCCGGCCTGGCGGTCTCGGCCTTCCCGCGCCGGCTCGCCCCAGCGGATGTGATCGATGTCGGCGACGCGCTCGGCCTGCCGCCGATCCCCTCGCTCGCCCTCGTGCTGCACTCGTCCCTGACCGATACGCGGAGCAAGGACGCGCTGCGGGCGATCACGGCGGCATTCCGGGAACACCGGAGGGGTTAGTCGGGGGTTTCCAAAGGGCTCAGCCCTTTGGCGGGGTTCGGGGGCGGAGCCCCTGAGACACCTTTCAGGCGACCAGGGCTCCGCCCTGGACCCGCAAAAGGTCCCGACCTTTTGAAACCCTAATCGGTCTCGCCGCGCAGCGGCCGGGCCAGCAGGCCGGCGATCACGTCCTCGACGCCGGCCTGGCCGGCCACGATCGCGGCCACGGCCTCGGCCACCGGCATCTCGATGCGGCGGGCTGCGGCGAGGCCAGCCAGAGCCGCAGCCGTGAAGGCGCCCTCGGCGAGCTTGCCGCCTGCGGCCTCCTCCGGGCTCGCCCCGGCGCCGAGGCGCTGGCCGAAGGCGAAGTTGCGCGATTGCGGCGAGGAGGCAGTGAGCACGAGGTCGCCCAGGCCAGAGAGGCCCATCAGGGTCTCGGGCCGGCCGCCGAAGGCGCGGGCGAAGCGCATCAGCTCGGCGAAGGCGCGGGCGATCAGCGCCGCCCGGGCACTCTCGCCGAGGCCACGGCCCGCCACGATCCCGCAGGCGATGGCCAGCACGTTCTTGCCGGCGCCGCCGATCTCGACGCCGCGCACGTCGTCGGTGTGGTAGAGCCGGAAGCTCGGCCCCGAGAGCAACGTGCTCAGCGCGGCGGCGAGGCCCGGATCGGCCGCCGCCAGGGTCACGGCGGTGGGCAGGCCGCGGGCGACGTCGGCCGCGAAGCTCGGGCCGGACAGGACCGCCACTGGCGTTCCCGGGGGCAGGACCTGCTCGGCCACCGCGCTCAAAAAGCTGTCGGTGCCACGCTCGATCCCCTTGGCGCAGAGGATCACCGGGCCGGCCGAGGCGAGGGGCGCGCGCAAGGCTTCCAGCACGCCGCGCACGGTCTGGGCGGGCACGACCAGCAGGGTCGCCCGGGCGCCAGCGAGTTCTTTGGAGAGCGCCGTCGCGTGGATGCCAGCTTGGAGCGGCACGCCCGGCAGGTAGCGCGGGTTCTCCCGCTCGGCCTCGAGCCGGGCGGCGGCTTGCGGGTCGCGCAGCCAGAGGGTCACGGGATGCCCGGCGCTGGCGGCGGCGTTGGCGAGCGCCGTCCCCCAGGCGCCGCCGCCGACGACGTTGATGGGCGCGCTCATGCCGAGATCTCCGCGGGTTCGAGCAGATACAGCACGTGGCTGCGCAGCGGCCCCTCCGGCACAGCCGGATGCGCAAACGTCTCCGCGCGGACCATGCCGAGGCGCTCCATGACCGCCTGCGAGCGGCGATTGCCCGAGGCGGTATAGGCCACGACGCTGCGGATGCCGCAGCGCCCGGCGAGGTCGGCCAGCGTCAGCCGCGCGGCCCGTGTGGCGAGGCCGTGGCCCCAGGCATCCCGGGCGAGGCGCCAGCCCAGCTCGATCGTGTCGCCGATCCGCTCGCCCCCCGGGAACGGCATGGCCCGCATGATCCGGAAGGCGCCGATGAAGCCGACGAACCGTCCGCCCCGCTCCAAAGCCCAGGGGCCGAACCCGTCCGCCACGAAGCGCCGGTCGTAGCTGCCCGCCTCGGCGGCACTTTCCGGCTCGGTCCGCAGCCGGGGGAAGAATTCCATCACCGCCGGGTCGGCGTTCAGCGCCGCGAACGGGGCCGTATCGTCCGGTCGCCAGCGGCGCAGGAGCAGGTCGCCGTCCCGGAGGCCGTCCGGCACCGGGGCGGTCGCGATCTGGTCACGCCGGATCTTGCCGCGCCAAGCCAGGGAACGCCGGTTCAGCAGGGCGAGATCGGCGGTGCCGGCGAGCACCGCCTCGCCGAGGGCGATCGCGTGCTCCAGGCCGTCGGCCGACATGTTGGCGTGGGCGGGCGGGGCCACGCTGTCGCGCCAGGGGCCGCCGCAGGCATTGTCGAGGAGGATGCGGGCGAAGCAATGGTCGAGGCGGACCGGCCAGCCGGGCCGGGCGGCCTCGGGCAGGCGGCGCGCGACGAGATCCCGCCAGTGCGCGCGCCGGTCCGCGGCCGCGCTCATCCGGCCGGGACCGCGTCCCGGGCCGGGTCGGCGGCCAGCGGCCAGCGGGGGCGGGCCGGCGCCGTCAGGTCGTCGACGAGCCCGAGGCGGAGCCGCTCCAGTCCGGCCCAGGCGATCATCGCGCCGTTGTCGCCGCAGAGCGGCAGGGGCGGGGCGACAAAGCCGAGGCCGGCCTCGCCGGCCAGCGCCGCGAGCGCCCGCCGGATCGCGCCGTTGGCCGAGACGCCGCCCGCCGCCACCAGGGCGGTGGGCCGGCCGGCGACCCCCGAGAAGGCGCGCAACGCCACCCGGGCGCGGTCCACCACCACGTCGACCACGGCGGCCTGGAAGCTCGCGCACAGGTCGGCGACGTCGCGCTCGGCCAGCGGCGCGATCCGCTCGGCCTCGATCCGCAGGGCGGTCTTGAGGCCCGACAGGGAAAAATCCGCCTCGCGCCGGCCGAGCATCGGCCGGGGTAGGGCGAAGCGCTCGGGATCGCCGGATTCAGCCATGCGCTCGACCTCGGGGCCGCCGGGATAGCCGAGGCCCAGCAGCTTGGCCGCCTTGTCGAAGGCCTCGCCGATGGCGTCGTCCACCGTGGAGCCGAGCCGGACGTAATCGCCGACCCCGCGCACGGCGACGAGCTGGGTGTGGCCGCCCGAGGCGAGCAGCAGCAGGTATGGGAAGGGCAGGTTGTCGGTCAGCCGCGCGGTCAGCGCGTGGGCTTCGAGATGGTTCACGGCGAGCAGCGGCTTGCGGGTCACCAGCGCCAGGGTCTTGGCCGTGACGAGGCCGACCAGCACGCCGCCGATCAGCCCGGGCCCGGCCGCCACCGCGATCCCGTCAAGGTCGGAAAAGCCGATCCCGGCCCGGTCGAGGGCGCGGGCGATCAGCCGGTCGAGCACCTCGACATGGGCGCGGGCGGCGATCTCGGGCACGACGCCACCATAGGCGGCATGCTCGGCGATCTGGCTCAGCACCTCGTTGGCGCGGATCTGCCCGAGCCCGTCCTCATCGACGGACACCACGGCCGCGGCGGTCTCGTCGCAGGTGGTCTCGATGCCGAGCACGGTCTTCACGGGCCACTCCCTCGATCAACGGACCTGCACGCCCCCGCCCGAAAGCCTGCCGGGCCGGCGTAATCCGGGTGCCGGGCGGGTGCAATGGCCGCTCGGACACCCGTGGAAGGCTCAGTCGACCGCGATCATCACGTCGGAGGCCTTCACCACCGCGTAGGCGGGGCCGCCGGCGACGAGCTTGAGCGAATCGACCGCCTCGTTGGTGATCGAGGCGGTGATGACCTGGCCGGGGCTGATCTCGATCTTCACGTGAGCGGTGGTCGAGCCCTTGTCGACCGACACCACCGTGCCCTTGATGACGTTGCGCGCGCTGATCTTCATGCTGTGCCGCAAAGCTCCCTGGGCCGCACCGGGCGGCCTCCGGCGGTCTCCTACAACATGGCGCGCAAAGGCGCGACCACCTCGGGGGTGCACCGCCGGAGCGGTGAGCAGCGCGGTGCAAGCGGGCGCGCTCGCTCGGCGGCCCGCGCGCATCGTCCTGGATATCGGATCCGGGACGATGCGCGCGGGGCAAACCCAAATCGTTGCGGCGGTATTGGGGGCCTATAGACGGGGAGCAGCCCTTCACCTCACACGTCGGTAAAGGCGGAACGCCGACCGGTGGAAGCCCTGCGCCTGATAGAACGCATGGGCGTCCGCCCGGCCGAGACCAGTCGTCAATTCGAGGGTGTCGCAATCGGCTTTCTTCGCGAGGTCGTAGGCGAACTCGATAAGCCGACGCCCGACCCCGCGCCTGCGGGCCTCCTCAGCAACGACGAGCGTCGTGATCCTGGCCAGAGGCTGCGGATAGAACAGCAGGGGCGCAATGTGGACCGCGATGAGCCCGAGGGCGTTGCCCCCGTGAGTCTCGGCCAGGAACGCTCGGTCAACATCGCGGCGAGAGGCCAGTCTCATCCGTCGCTCAATCTCTTCCGCGGAGGGATCGAACCCGAGACCTCGCATGAGGACGGCCACGACCGGAGCGTCGCGTGTCTCGATGCTTCGTACCCGAACGTCCATCGGGGCATCCTTCGGCACAGATCATCCGCGCGATGATGCACACGCGCCACAAGTGAACAAGGAACTGCCCCTATGGATCGATTCTGTTGAAAAACTCGGGTGTTGCAGCGGTTGTGATGAGGTGATTCACTCCTGTCGAGAGACGGAGATCGAAGCAGATGATGGGACCTCGGCAAGTCGAGCAGGGTGCCTTGTTCTACGAGTTCTCGCTCGACACT
>NZ_JAKSYO010000064.1 GCF_022829635.1 Methylobacterium sp. E-066 | reverse complement strand
CCCCTGATCGGACAGGCCCTGTGCGCGGGCTTCCCCGGCCCGGCGGCCCAGTTCCAGCAGGCGCCTCTGCCGGTGCCTAGGCTGCGAGTGCCGCACCCGCCTGCGACGTTCCTGGGGCGGGCCGCGCGCTCGGCCCTGGGGGGGGCCGGCATCTACGGCCGGGATCTCGCCTGCGTCGACCGCCGCCCCCAGCCGTCCCACAGGGGCGGGGTGGTGGCGGCGATCGACGCGCAGATGAGCTCCCAGCGCCTGGTGATCGACGGCAACGTCGCCCGGCTCGCCTTCTGCAGCCCGGACCTGCCGGCCTTCGCGATCGACGAGCTCG
>NZ_JAKSYO010000061.1 GCF_022829635.1 Methylobacterium sp. E-066 | reverse complement strand
GTCTGCACGGCCGTTTTCCCGGGCGCATGCAGCGCCAGCGGAATGCGACCCGGGACCCAGCACACGACGGCGCGCAGCGTCCGTCCGATCGACCTGTGCCGCTGGCGCGGCGCTTCGTGTGCTGGGTCCCGGATCAGGTTCCGCTTCGCTTCACCTGTCCGGGACAGGGGCGCGCGTGATCTGCTCGGGAGCCCTGATCCCACGACGCGCACGTGGCCCAACAGATTGAAAGCGCTGCCAGCCCAGCCCTTTCAAGGTGTTCGGATTGGGCCGTGGTCCGGGATTTTCCCGACGGGATCAATCGGCTCGTATCGCCGCGCAGGTCCGATGGCCCGCCCGCGATCCTCGCCAAGGGAAGCGTGGCAGGGACGGCACGAAGGTAAAAGCGGGATCGCTTAGAATCCTGGATTTCCCCGGAGGTATCAGCCTCCACCCTGTCATCCCGGGGCGCCGCAGGCGAGCCCGGGATCCAGAGCCGCCGACGGAGCAAGTCCATGGCCACACGGTGGTTCTGGATGCCGGGCTCCGCTTCGCGGATCCGGGATGACAGGGTTGTTTCCAGACCAGGCTCTGCGAGAACCAAGCGTCGTAGGGCAAGCGCGACAGTCCGCTGCCGCAAACACCTTGCAAGGGCTGGGCTGCCGGCCCTTTGGAAACCCATGTTTCCCAGGATGGCGTACCCCTGACAGCGCGCAGTCGAACAGGCTCTGAGAGCGGGCGGCCGGCGCTTCCGGGCCGGGGCAAAATGCACCAAAGGTCGGAGGGCACTCCGGCGGCACGCGCCTTTACGCGCCCGCCCAAGCCTGCCGTAACAGGGCTCGTGCATCATCCCGAAAGGGGGTTTCCGGCTTTCGGACCAAAGCTGAGGTCAATAAGGGGCGCGATCATTGTCCAGGAGCCGGT
>NZ_JAKSYO010000055.1 GCF_022829635.1 Methylobacterium sp. E-066 | reverse complement strand
TCCAGGCCCGCGGCAAGACCCACAAGCAGGCCCTCATCGCCTGCGCCCGAAAGCTGCTCATCTACGCCAACACCGTCCTCGGCCGCGGCACGCCATGGCGTGCCGCGGCCGAGCCCGCATAACGGTTGCTCAGGATGAGGGATTTGTATGGGAGAGGTGCCGAACAGGTAGCGGCGCCGGGGACATCGCAACTAAACCCATCGTCAGCCATCACCGCTCCGCAGCCCGGATCGGCTTGGCCGGCTGCGGCGGCGTCACGCGCTCGATCGTCTGACCGTCGCGCAGCTCCGGCGGAGGGCTGAAGACGATGTGGCTGTCGGCGGCCAGACCCGATTCGAGTTCGAGCACCCGCCCGAGATCGCGCCGCACCCGGATCGTCCGCCACGTCACCTTGTCGTCGTCGCCGACTTCGGCGACCTGAAGGCCGTTGCGGTTGAACACCGTCGCCTCCGCGGGGACCGAGACGCTTTCCTCGGTGCGCGGGATCTTCAGCGTGACGGTTGCGTAGAGGCCCGCCCGCAGGACCCGGTCGGGGTTCGGCACATCGACCTGGGTCGTCAAGGTGCGCGAGGCGGCGTTGAGCGCCACCGAGCTGCGTTCGACGAAGCCGCCGAAGCGGCGTCCCGGGATCTGCGGCACGCTGATCTCGGCCTGGACGCCCGGCTTGACCCCGACGGCATCGTTCTGGGGCACGTTCACGGCGATGCGCAGAAGGCTGTCCTGGTCCATGCTGAGCAGCGGCGTGCCGCCATTGTCGGCTTTGACCAGATCACCGACATCGACGTTGCGGGTCGTCACCACGCCGTCGAAGGGCGCGACCACCCGCTCGAACGCGGTCAGCGCCTTCAGGCGCTCGACCGCGGCCACCTGTGACGTGATGTTGGCGGTAGCCACCTTCACCCCCGCCTCGGCGGCCGCGAGGGCCGCGGCCTGCGAGAGCACGCTCGCCTGCGAGGTGTCGGCGTTCTGGCGCGAGGCCCAGCCCTGGACGGCCAGGGTCGCGGTGCGGTTGTTGGTCAGGTTGGCGAGGTTGACGTTGGCGCGGGCCTGCTCGACCTGCGCCTGAGCCTGGAGCAGCTGCGCCTTCAGCTGGCCGACCTGCGCTTGAGCCTGCGCGAGTTGCTGGTCGAGATCCGGGGCGGCGATGCGCAGGAGCAGGTCGCCGGCCTTGACCCGGGATCCGATATCGACCCGCCGCTCGGCGATGTAACCGGTGGCGCGGGCCGCGATCGACGCGGTGGTGAAAGGCTGCGTCTCGCCCGGAAGCGTCAGATCGAGGGGGCCGTCCGTCCGCTCCGCCACCACGGTGCGCACCTGGGGCACCAGGGTCTTGATCCGCTCCAGCGTCGCGGTCGCCTCGACGTCCCGCTGCCAGTGGTTGTAGGCGCCGTAGCCGAGCAGGCCGAGCGCGATCAGCCCCACCAGGAGAAACGGGCCCTTGCCCGGGGGCGGGGGGATGTCCTTGGGGCCACCCTGCGCCGCGTCGTGCGCCTTCATCGTTCGGCTCTCCGCCCCGGAGCGCCGCCGGGTTCTCGCCACGGTAGCGGCCGAAAACCGCGGCGACCAGAGCGAGGCTTCGACGCATCCCCCTATCGCGGGACCGGAGCCGCCAGTTGACGACGCTCGCTGAGGCGCTTGTGCAGGTGGACCATCAGGGCGATCCCGAACAGCGGCGTCAGCAGGTTGAGGATCGGTATGACCATCATGGCCGACATCAGGCAGCCGGCGCTGAGCGTGCGCACCGCGAAGGTCTTGCGCATCTCGGCGGCCTCGGGAAGCGGCCGGAACCGGGCCGCCGCCATCTCAAAGTATTCTCGCGCCAGCAGGTAGGCGTTGGCGCCGAAGAATGCCGCGATCCCGATCACCGGCACGAAGAAGATCACCAGCGCCGCCAGGTTGACCAGCAGCGTCACACCCGCGAAGCGCACGGCGTAGAACATCGCGGTGCCGAGCGGCATGGGCCGGCCGGGGGGATCGTCGGGAAAGTCCGTGCGCTCCACGATCGCGGCGGCATCGTCGAGAAAAAAGCCCGCCACCAGGATCGAGATCGCCGGCATGAGATAGGCCAGAACCACGAACAGGCCGAACCCGGCGAGGTAGTAGGCGAGGCTGTCAAGGATCGGGTATTGGGCTGAGATGTGGTGGCTCGCCTGAAACGCCTGGACCAGGCGGGTCAGGCCGAGCCACAGCAGGACCAGCAGCCCGAGCGTCAGGCCGAGGGACTTCCACAGGATCGCCCGCAGGGGCGGGGAGAAGGTCTGGCGCAAAGCCGCCGCGGCGGACTCGACGATCATCGGGCGGGGTTTCCGGCTAGCGCTGGAGGCGGCGCGGCAGCGTTGTGAAGGGGTGCGGCCACCGGCGCAAGACCGGGCGCCGCCGCACCGGAGCGAGCGGACAGGAGCGCGCGTGCAGGACGCCAGGATGACGGCCACGATCTCTCGGACATCCGCGGAGCCGGCGCGCGCACCCGATTACCGGCCGCGCCTGGCACCGCTGCCCGCGGATCCCGAGGTGCTGGTGATCGGCGCCGGCGCGGCCGGGATCGGGGCGGCCCGGACCCTGGTGGAGCGAGGCGTCCGTGTGGCCGTGCTGGAGGCCCGCGACCGGATCGGCGGCCGGGCCTTTACGGTCTCGATCCGCGGCCACGCCCTCGACCTCGGGGCGCACTGGCTCCATGCCGGGCCGATCAACCCGCTGGTGGCCTTGGGCCGGGCCCGCGGGGAGCGCCTGAAGCTGGCCCCCCAGGAGAGCCATGTCTGGGTCGACCGCCGCCGGGGCCGGCCAGACGAGATCCGGGCCAACGCCCGGGCCTTCGACCGGGCCGACCAGGCCATGACCCGCGGCGCCGCGCAGCCGGGGCCCGACCGGCCGGCGGAAAGCGCCCTGCCGCCGGGCCTCGGCCCCTGGGGCTCTCGGGTGGCGCAGGTCCACGGGCTGGTCTCGGGCCGGCCGCTCGGCGAGGTGTCGCTGCACGACTTCCCGAGCCTAGAATACAGCGAGAACTTTTTTCTGGCCGGCGGCTACGGCAGCTACCTCGCTCGGCTGGCCAACGATCTGCCGATCGCGCTCGCGAGCCCGGTGACGCGCATCGACTGGTCGGATAAGCGCGTGCGCCTGGAGACGGCCGACGGCACGGAGTACCGCGCCCGGGCGGTGATCGTGACCGTGCCGGTCATGGTGCTGCGCGACGGGCCCGCCTTCTCGCCGCCGTTGCCGAACGCGGTCCGCGCCGCGATCGACGGCTTTTCCACCGGCCTCTACGAGCACGCGGTGCTGCACTGGCCGTCGAGCCCGTTCCGGGGTCGCGACAGGCTGGCGGCGATCCACGGCACCCGGCCCTCGCCGGCGGGCCTGCTCACCCGGATCGACGGCACACCGTTCCATTATTACGAGCTCGACGTGCACGAGGCCCAAGCGCTCGACGCCGCCGGATCCGGGGCCGACGGGGTGCGCCGTCATGTCCGGTCGGTCCTGGCCGAGCAGTTCGGCCGGGCGCGGCTGCGCGATCTCACCATCCCGGCGGTGAGCACGTGGCGGCATGACCCGTGGTCCCGCGGCTCCTGGGCGGTGGTGCCCCCCGGCCACGCGCCGGCGCGCGAATTCCTGCATGCGCCGCTCGCCGACACGGTCTGGTTCGCCGGGGAGGCGCTGTCGCGGCTGCAATGGGGCACGGTCGGGGGCGCCTACGAGGAGGGCACCCGGGCCGCCGCGGCCGCCGCCGAGCGTATCCGCGCGGGCACAGCCTGAGGCGCAGACGCCCGGCTCGGGCCCACGCGTCTTGCCGGAGCGAAGCGGGACGGGCATCCCGCTGGGGCTGGCGGGATGGTGGAGGCGCGCGTGGATTGGATCGAGGCGATCGGCTATCTCGGCACCGCGCTGACCATCTCGGCCTCGGCCATGAGCACCATGATCCCGCTGCGGATCATCTCGCTCTGCGCCAGCTGCGCCGTGATCACCTACGGGGTGCTCATCGGCAGCATGCCGGTGGTGCTCACCGAAGCGATCCAGATCCCGTTCAATGCCTACCGGCTCTGGCAGATGATGCGGCTGGTGCGCGACGTCGAGACCGCCGCCGACGGCAACCTCTCCCTCGAATGGCTGCGGCCGTTCGGGTCACAGCGCCCGTTCGGGATCGGCGAGGTGGTGTTCCGCAAGGGCGAGCCGGCGGGCGAGATGTACTACGTCGAGAGCGGCGCCTTCCGGATCCCGGAGGTCGGGATCGAGGTGCGCAAGGGCGGCATCGTCGGCGAGCTCGGCCTGCTCGCGCCGGGCAACACCCGGACCGCGTCGCTGATCTGCATCGAGGCTGGAAACGCGCTGTGCGTCTCGTATTCCGACGTGAAGCAGCTCTATTACCAGAACCCGGAATTCGGGTTCTATTTCCTCAAGCTGACCAGCGAGCGACTGTTCCAGAGTGTGAGCCGCGAGACGCCGACGCAGACCTTGGCGGCGGAAGGCGACTTGCTATGATTCACCGCTCGAATCGCTTCAACCGCGAACACCGCACCTTGTCTTTCCGGGGCTCGCCGAAGGCGAGAACCCGGAACCCATAACCGCCGAGGATGCCGAAAATAGGCGCTGTCGGCTTCGGTTTGGAAATGAAGCCGGTCGGGCAAATCCACCGTGGCTTACTGGGTCTACCTGCTTGCCAGCCGAAAGCACGGCACCCTCTACGTCGGCGTGACCAACAATCTCGCCCGCCGTGTCCACGAACATCGGATCGCAGCAAGCCCAGGCTTCACGGCCACCTACGGCGTGACGCGACTGGTCTGGTATGAATCCTACGATTATATCGCGGAGGCGATCGACCGGGAGAAGGCGCTCAAGAAATGGCGCCGCGACTGGAAGATCCGATTGATTGAGGATTTCAACCCGGACTGGACGGACCTCTACCCAACCTTGAGCGGCTGGACCGGATCGTAGAGCGTCGCGCTCATCCGGCCACGTCAGCGGCTATGGGTTCCGGGTTCCGCTGCGCGGCCCCGGAAAGACAAGGGTGGTGTTTCCGAGACCGTACTCAGAGCATGCTCGGCAGGATCCGGTCCGGCGGGCGGTGGCCGTCCATGAAGGTCTTGATGTTGATGATGACCTTCTCGCCCATGTCGGTGCGGCTCTCGTAGGTCGCCGAGCCCATATGGGGCAGCAGCACCACCTTGCCCTGGCGGGCGAGCTTCACCAGGCGCGGGCTCACCGCCGGCTCCTGCTCGAACACGTCGAGGCCGGCCGCCGAGACATCGCCGGCCTCGATCAGCCGGGCCAGCGCGTTCTCGTCGATCACCTCGCCGCGGGCGGTGTTGACCACGATCGCCTCGGGCTTCAGCAGCTTCAGGCGCCGGGCCGAGAGCAGGTGGTAGGTCGCGGGCGTGTGCGGGCAGTTCACCGACACGATGTCGACCCGGGCCAGCATCTGGTCGAGGGATTCCCAGTAGGTTGCGTCGAGCGCGCCCTCGATCGCGGCCGGCACCCGGCGGCGGTTGTGGTAGTGGACCTGCAGGCCGAAGGCGCGGGCGCGCTTGGCCAGAGCCTGGCCGATCCGGCCCATGCCGACGATGCCGAGCCGCTTGCCGGTGATGCGCCGGCCGAGCATCCAGGTCGGCGACCAGCCCGTGGTCCAATCGTCGTCCGGGATGATCCGCGCGCCCTCGGTGACCCGGCGGGCCACGGCGAGGATCAGCGCCATGGTCATGTCGGCGGTGTCCTCGGTCAGGACGCCGGGGGTGTTGGTGACCGTGATACCGCGCTCCAGGGCGGCGGCCACGTCGATATGGTCGACGCCGTTGCCGAAATTCGCGATCAGCCGCAGGTTCGGGCCGGCCTGGGCGAGCAGCCCGGCATCGATCTCGTCGGTGACGGTGGGGACCAGCACGTCGGCCTCGCGCAGGGCCGCCGCGAGGGCGTCCGCCGGCATCGCGGCATCGTCGGAACTGAGGCGCACGTCGAACAGCTCGCGCATCCGCGTCTCGACGGCATCCGGCAGGCGCCGCGTCACGACCACCAGCGGCTTGCGCTTCGACACGTCTCTCTCCCCGTCAGCCTCGCGGCCGTGTTGGCGATCCCTGCCCGGTGGACCGGATCCGGACCACCGTCAGCAAGCGTCCGTTAACCGAACTCGGCCAGACAGGTCGGGTGCGAGGCACCGGTCCCGGAGCCTGTTCCGACCCATCGGCCTCTCTACCAGAGGTGGGCCGGAACACAATCGGATGCCGGCGGGATCCGCGCATCGAAGGACCGCGCTATCACCTCCCAGGCCCCTCGGGCCGGCCCCGTTCGGGGCTTTCCGGTTCCCGGGATGGGGGAAACAGGATCAAACGCCCGAGCGGATCGGCCTCAGGCGGTTCCGCGCGGCGCCTCGACGTCGGGAAAGGGAGAAGACCATGCGCGCGTCACGCCTGAGCTTCGCCGTCGCGGCGCTGCTGCTGGCCGGCCTCGCCCCCGCGGCCGCGGCCCCGCCGCCCACGACGCCCGAGACCGGCATCGGCCCCGTCACCAAGCTGCCGTTGCCCCGCTACGCCAGCCTGAAGACCGACCGCGTCAACCTGCGGGAAGGGCCCTCCAAGGATCACCGCACTCTCTGGGTGTTCCAGCGTGCCGGCCTGCCGGTGGAGATCGTCGGCGAGTTCGAGACCTGGCGGCGGATCCGCGATTCGGAGGGCACCGAGGGTTGGGTATTGCACTCGCTGCTCTCGGGGCGGCGCACCGCGATCGTCAATGCAGGCCCGGACAAGGGCGCCGAGAAGTCCGCGATCCCGCTGCGCGCCAAGGCCGACGAGGGCGCCGCGGACGAAGCCCGGCTCCAGACCGGCGTGATCGGCAGCGTAAAGACTTGCAGCTCAGGCTGGTGCCGGCTGATCGTGACCCTGCCGAACCGGCGGGACGTGGACGGCTACATCCGCCAGAACCGCCTCTGGGGCGTGTATCCGAACGAGGTGGTGGAGTAGCTTTTTTGGGGTTGAGAAGACCCGGCGTCTCCAACCCCCTCCCTCATCCTGAAGTGGCGGCGCGTCGCGTCACCCTGGAAGGAGCCTTCTAGAACCCGCGCGATCCCTGGAGCCCTCCTTCGAGGCCTCCGCTGCGCTCCGTCGCCTCAGGATGAGGGGGTAGGTGGAGTTTTGGTGATTGGAAGGGTCTGCCGCGGTTCGGTTGAGGACCGGCAGGCGCTCGCCTTCGCGAAGCGGGGCGCAGGCCTCGTCCTGCGCACGCGCCGCGTGGTGCTTACACCCCGCTCATGCAGCCCGTAACGTGCCCCCTCTCCCGTGCGGGAGAGGGGAACCGCGACTCATTCGGCAACGACTGACGCGCAACAAAAAAGCCGCCCGAAACCGGGCGGCTCAACGTCAGCGCAAGCGGCCGAAGCCGCTCGAACCACTCAGCTCTGGCGGCGCGTCGCCGGACGGGCGCGGCGGAGCCGGACGATCACCTCGACGCCGGCGATCTCCATGCCCTCGGGAGCCTCGGGCAGAGAATCAACCGTGATACCGCAATCCGGCATGTCGATCACCTGATTCTCGTCCTCGAGGTAGAAGTGATGGTGCTCGCTCGGGTTCGTGTCGAAATAGGCCTTCGACCCATCCAGCGCGAGTTGGCGCAGGAGCCCGGCCTCGGTGAACTGGTGGAGCGTGTTGTAGACGGTGGCCAGCGAGACCGGCACCTTGGCGCGCATCGCCTCGTCGTAGAGCATCTCGGCGGTCAGGTGGCGGTCGCCGCGGCCGAACAGGAGCCAGCCCAGGGACAGGCGCTGACGGGTCGGCCGCAGACCGGCCCGGCGCAAACGGTCGCGCAGATCGGACAGCGGACAGCCGCGACGCGGCATGCCGTTGGCTTCCAGCTGGGGGGCGGGCACCCGGCCGTTGAGGATCGCCTGAAGGGGCAGCAGTTCGGACATTTCGGGACTGAACGCTCGACGAGGACCCTGTAGGAATGGGATTCGTCATACTATACGGAAGTGGACATGCGGTCGCAACCCGAGCCGCATCGTGGCCGGTGCGAAGGCGGGGATGGCTTTGACGGTACGGCGCCCCGTGCTAACCCGCGCGCCGAACGACCGGGCGCCTGTCGCGCATCGCGTGCCCGCCCGCCGAAGATTTTAGAATCCAGAGGAAACAGCCTCCTTCATGTCGCAAGACGCCGAGACGCCAGCACAGGCCGCGAGCCGCAAGTCGCACTATTCCTACCAGGATCTACTGGCCTGCGGGCGCGGCGAGCTTTTCGGCGCCGGGAATGCGCAGCTTCCGCTGCCGCCGATGCTGATGTTCGACCGGATCACCAGCATCGGCCAGGAGGGCGGCGCCCACGGCAAGGGCCATGTGACCGCCGAGCTCGACATCCGTCCCGACCTTTGGTTCTTCCCCTGCCACTTCCAGGGCGACCCGGTGATGCCGGGCTGCCTGGGCCTCGACGCCCTGTGGCAGATGCTCGGCTTCCATCTCGGCTGGCTCGGCGCGCCGGGCCGCGGCCGGGCGCTCGGCGTCGGCGAGGTGAAGCTCGCCGGCCAGGTCCTGCCGACCATGAAGCGGGTCGTCTACAACGTGGACGTGAAGCGCGTCCGCCAGGGCAAGCTCGTGCTGGGCATCGGCGACGGCTGGCTTGAGGCGGATGGCGAGCGCGTCTACCAGGTCCAGGACATGCGGGTCGGCTTGTTCCAGAGCTGACCGGGCCGCGTCTTCGAGGGCATGTTTCGCACCCGGTCGGCAACGCCGGACGCCCTCGGCAGTTGAGATTGTACCCGCGTCACCTTAGCTGACCGGGACGCGGCACGGGCGACCGACGCCGCGACGGAGGAATCGTCACGACCATGCGCCGCGTCGTCATCACCGGGATGGGCATCGTCTCGTCCATCGGCAACACCACGCAGGAGGTCCTGGCCTCCCTCCGCGAGGCGCGCTCGGGTATCGCGCGCGACGCGAGCTATGCCGAGCACAACTTCCGCAGCCAAGTCTCGGGCCGGCCCAGCCTCGATCCCGAAGGCGTGGTCGACCGGCGCGCCATGCGCTTCCACGGCGGCGGCTCCGCCTGGAACCATGTGGCCATGGATCAGGCGATCCGGGATTCGGGCCTCGAGCAGGCCGAGATCTCGCATGAGCGCACCGGCATCATCATGGGCTCGGGCGGTCCCTCGACCCGGGTGATCGTGGATGCCGCGGCGATCACGGCCGACAAGGGCCCGAAGCGGATCGGTCCGTTCGCGGTCCCGAAGGCGATGTCCTCGACCGCCTCGGCGACGCTGGCGACTTGGTTCAAGATCCGCGGCGTGAACTACTCGATCTCATCGGCCTGCGCGACCTCCAACCACTGTATCGGCAACGCCGCGGAAATCATCCAGGGCGGCCGGCAGGACATCATCTTCGCCGGCGGCTGCGAGGACCTCGACTGGACGCTGTCGAACCTGTTCGACGCCATGGGCGCCATGTCGTCGAAGTACAACGACACGCCGGCCCGGGCGTCGCGCGCCTACGACGCCAACCGGGACGGCTTCGTCATCGCCGGCGGCGCCGGCGTGCTGGTGCTCGAGGAACTGGAGCACGCCAAGGCCCGCGGCGCGCGGATCTACGGCGAGGTCGCCGGCTACGGCGCCACCTCGGACGGCCACGACATGGTCGCCCCGTCGGGGGAGGGCGCGGTGCGCTGCATGCGCCAGGCGATGGAAGGCCTGAAGGGTGCGCGGATCGACTACATCAACCCGCACGCCACCTCGACCCCTGTCGGCGACGACAAGGAGATCGAAGCGATCCGCGAGGTGTTCGGCCGGGGCGAGGATTGCCCGCCGATCTCGGCGACCAAGTCGCTCACGGGCCACTCGCTCGGCGCCACCGGCGTGCAGGAGGCGATCTACAGCCTGCTGATGATGCAGAACGGCTTCATCTGCGAGAGCGCTCATATCGACACGATCGATCCGGCCTTCGCCGACATGCCGATCCTGCGGGAACGCCGGGACGGCGCCAAGCTGGGCCACGTCCTGACCAACTCCTTCGGCTTCGGCGGCACCAACGCTACGCTGGTGCTGAAGCACGTGGACGCCTGAGCGTCCCGATCCGGAACCACCGCGACTGGGGCGGCGTTTACCGCTCGTTGGACAAGGTAGTGACGATGGGTACGTTCCTGATCGGAGCACTAGGCGGCCTGATGATCGCGGGTTACGCCGCGATCTACGCCAAGCAGGCGTTGATCGAGGAAGCACGCTCGCACACGGACGGGTATTTCTAGACCGCGCCTCCACCCTGCGATGAACGCCCCGCCCGCCGGCGGGGCTTTTTTTTGGCCCGAGCCGTTGCCTGTTCGGTTTGGATCGCACGGCAAGCCGCGTTAAGGCACCCGCGTCGCGATCTGCACGATCGCATCGCGGCTCGTCCCGGTTTCCCCTGGGCGGCGTGCTCGTACGGAATGTGAGTCGGCATGACAGGTTTGATGGCGGGCAAGCGCGGCCTGATCATGGGCGTCGCCAACGATCACTCGATCGCCTGGGGCATCGCCCGGACCCTCCACGCCCACGGCGCCCGCCTGGCCTTCACCTATCAGGGGGAGGCACTCGGAAAGCGGGTCGCCCCCCTGGCGGCGCGACTCGAGTCCGACATCGTGCTGCCCTGCGATGTCGAGGACGTCGCCTCGGTGGACGCAACCTTCGCGGCCCTCGACGCGCGCTTCGACGGCGAACTCGACTTCGTGGTCCACGCCATCGGTTTCTCCGACAAGGCGCAGCTCAAGGGCCGCTACGTCGATGTCACCACCCGCGAGAACTTCGCACGGACTCTGACGATCTCGTGCTTCTCGTTCACCGAAATCGCCCAGCGCGCGGCCAAGCGCATGAAGAACGGCGGCTCCCTGCTGACGCTCACCTACGGTGGCTCGACCCGGGTCATGCCGAATTACAACGTGATGGGCGTGGCGAAGGCTGCGCTGGAGGCCTCGGTGCGCTACCTGGCGAGCGATCTCGGCCCGGACGGGATCCGGGTCAACGCCCTCTCGGCCGGCCCGATGCGCACGCTGGCCGGCGCCGGCATCGCCGACGCAAGGCTGATGTTCAACCACCAGGCGGCCCACGCGCCGCTGCGCCGCACCGTCAGCCTCGACGATGTCGGCGGTTCCGCCCTCTACCTGCTGTCGCCGCTCTCCGGCGGCGTAACCGGTGAAGTCCATTTCGTGGATGCCGGCTACAACATCATCTCGATGCCGCGCCCCGACGTGCTCCAGGCCCAGGACGCGGCGGGCGTCGTCGGCGATGCCTGATGCTCCGAGCCTAACGCCCGACACGGAGAGCGACCCGGCCCTTAACTCGCGGGCCTATCTCGTCGCTTGCCCGAAGAATCGACGCGTTGCCTCGCATTCTACGGAACCGCGAAACGGTTGCCTCGGCTCTCCCTGTCACAATCCTTGGCAGGAGACCCTGTAATGATCGACGCGCTTCAGACGGCCACCGCCGGTATGACCCGGGCGACCGACCGGCTCGGGACGGCAGCGCAGAAGGTCGCGTCTATCGGCACCCCGGCCGGAGATGCGGCCTTGCCGCCCGCCGCGCAGGTCGATCTGTCCAGCACCGTCGCCAACCTGATCGAGTCGCGGACATCCTTCGCGCTGAACGCCGCCGTGGCGCGCACCGCCGACCGCATGAGCGGCCAGCTCCTCGACATCAAGGCCTGAGCGCGGTCCCCGTCACTCCGCCGGGGCCGAGCGGCGGGCGCCGAGCACCGGGGCCGCCAGCAGCGCCAGGATCGCGGCGGCGGCGAACAGCAGCCCCACGCCGACCGTGCGATAGGCCAGCACGCCCACGAGGCCGCCGCCGAGGAATGCACCCACCGTCATCAGGTGAAGCCGCAGCTTGTCGGGGTCGTGGCGCTTTGCCAGGGGGTCGCCGGCCTTGCGGTCCAGCCAGCGCGCCAGCTCGATGCCGATATCGGTGACCATGCCGGTGACGTGGGTGGTCCGGACCCGGGCATCGGTGATCTTCGTCACCACGGCGTTCTGCAGGCCCAGGACGAAGCTGAGGCCGAACACCAGGGCCTCGCCGCGGGCGGGCTCGGCCAGCGGCAGGGCGACGAGGCCGATCGCGGCGAGCAAACACGCTTCCGCGCAGATGCTGTAGGCATAGGCATCGTGGCGCGCGTGGCGCCGCCGACGACGGATCAGAAGCGTCGAAGTCGCGGCGCCCAGCATGAACAGGACGACGAGGAGCAGCGCCTTCACGGCCAGGATCAGGTCGCCGGTCCCGGCCCGGTCGGAGATCGCCGAGACGTTGCCGGTCATGTTCGAGGCGTAGAACCCGACGGCGTAGAAACCCGCCGTGTTCAGCGCACCGGCCACCGCCGCCAGGGACCAGGACAGGTTGAGGTCCGCCGCGAAGCTGCGCGTCTCGCCTTCATGGACAAGCATAGATTCGCCGATGCCGTTGGATCAGTGCCGACTCAGAGCCAGCAAACGTAACCGACGAAGCTGGGGTGGAGTACGCGGACAGGGTGCAGGCGTGACCTGCATTGTTTCGCCCAGCCCCGCATCGACGAATCCGTTGCGCAGGACGAGACGGCACCGGCAGAGCGCCCCGGGCAGCCCGCTCGTCGGCCCGGATCCTGAGGATTGCCCGGTCCCGGCGCGGGACCGCGTTCACCAGCCGCGGTAGCGGCGGCCGTAGCCGTAATCGTCGTCGCAATCCGGGTCGTCGCGCCAGCGCCGGTGGCCGTAGCCGACCGGCACCCGCTCATAGGTGACCACCCGCCGAGTCGCGTAGACCGGCTCCCCGTCCTCGTAGGCGCGATAGACCGGGCGCGGCCGGACCACCACGGGGGTCGGCCCGTATCCGTCATAGGGCGAGCCGTAGGAATAGCCGTAGGCGGGGGCGGCCTGCGCCGCGGCGCCGATCAGGGCACCGGCCGCCAGGCCGCCGATGATGCCCGCCGCGATGGCGCCGCCGCCGCGAGCCTCGGCGGCGGTGGAAGCGAGGGTCCCCGCGCCGATCAGCGCGGCGGCCGAAAGCACAGCGATCCGTCTCATGTCCTGACTCCGAATGAAGCGCGGGATCACCGGAGCGATCCCGATCACGAGAGACAGAATGCCTAGGATGGCCTGCATCGACGCTGAAGTGGACGTGCAGCTTTCGTTCAGCTTCCGGCCTTGCCGGCGGTGGCCGGTGCTTCCCGGATGTAGCCGCGCGAGATCAGGCGGCTGCGCTCGCGGGTGCGCCGCTCGGCGTCCATGAGGTCGGACAGGGCGTCGGCGATGGCGCAGCGGAGCGCGATGCCGGCATCGCCGCCGGCAAAACCGAGATAGGCGCGGCTGATCGCGTCGACGGGGCAGCCATGGTCCTTCTGTACGGCTAGCGCCTGGGTCAGCATCGGATTCTCCTTCGTTGCGCCCGGAACGAAGAGAGAACAAGCCAGAAGGGTTAACGTTTCGTCAACGGCCCAATGAGACCGGCCTCAAGGGGTCGTTAACCCTGTGGATAACGGGGATCCGGCTGCCTGCAGGCTGTGGATAGCGCTGTTCACTCCGGAAGGCGGGGCAGGCGCTGGCCGTCCTTGGGAATCGGATAGCGCGCTGCGTTCAGCTCCATGGCGAGCAGCGTGTAGTAGCCCGAGATCGCGACCAGATCGACGATCCCGGCCTTGCCGAACCGGGCCTCAGCCTTGGCGTAGGTCGTGTCCGAGACACGTCTGGTATCCTGCAACTCGGCTGTGAACTCGTACACGACGGTCTCGTCGTCGCTCATCGTCGTTGGCCGGCGTCCGTCGCGGATCGCCGCGACGATCTCGGGGGCGATCCCGGCCTTCTCGGCGATCGGCGCGTGGACGTACCACTCGTAATCCTGCGTCCAGCGCCGTGCGGTAAGCAGGATCACCAGTTCCGACAGGGTGGTGCCGATCTTCGGCTTGAACCGGAGGTAATCGCCCATCGACCTGGCCAGGGTCATCACCTCGGGCGAGTGCATCAGCGGCTCGAACGGGCCGAACGGGGGCTTGCCGCGGGCCTGCGTGAACGCGTCCGCCGCCTGCTTCTGCTCCGGCGTGTAATCCTGCGGCGGGATGGTCGGCAGGCGGTCCTGCGCACCGGCCGCCGCCGACAGGGCAGGGGCCAGGACGGCGAGCGCCACAGCGAGGACGGCCGGACGGAGACGCATCGTTTCACTCCCAGATTGTTGAGAGCAGGTTCGCGCCGACTTGCGGTGCTCGCCAGAGCGCAACGCCCCGATCGGTATCGATCGCGCGGCGGCGTCATGCGCATCGGCCAAGTGGTTGCACCGCGCGCCCCGCCGGGCCATCAGCGACGCGATGGCCGGTCCCGTTACTGCGCTGCCGATCGAGGCGGCGCTTCCCGAACTGCGCAGCGCGCTCGCCGCCCGGAACGCCGCCGTGCTGGTGGCGCCCCCGGGCGCCGGCAAGACCACGCGCGTCCCCTTGGACCTGCTCGACGCGCCCTGGCTCGCCGGGCGCAAGATCGTTTTGTTGGAGCCGCGCCGGATCGCGGCCCGGGCCGCCGCCGCCCGGATGGCGCAGACCCTGGGTGAACCGGTCGGCGGTACGGTCGGTCTGCGGGTCCGGCTCGGCTCGAAGATTTCGGCGAAGACCCGGATCGAGGTGGTGACCGAGGGTGTGTTCACGCGCATGATCCTCGAAGACCCGGAGTTGGCGAATGTCGGCGCGGTCCTGTTCGACGAATTCCACGAGCGCTCCCTCGACGCCGATCTCGGCCTCGCCCTGGCATGCGATGCGCAGAGCGGGTTGCGGGAGGATCTGCGGATCCTGGTCATGTCGGCGACCCTGGATGGCGCCCGCGTCGCGCGGCTGCTGGGCGACGCCCCGGTGGTCGCCTCCGAGGGCCGGGCCTTCCCGGTGGAGACCCGCTACGCCGAGCGCGACCCGAACCGGCGGATCGAAGACTCGGTCGCCGAAGTGACGTTGCGCGCGCTCCGAGCGGATCCGGGCTCGGTGCTGGTGTTCCTGCCAGGGCAGGCGGAGATCCGCCGGACTCACGATCTTCTCGTCGAAAAAGTCGGGCCGGAGGTTCAGCTCGCACCGCTCTACGGTGCGCTCACCCCGGCCGAGCAGGACCGCGCCGTCGCGCCGGCGCCGCCTGGCACCCGCAAGGTCGTGCTGGCCACCAGCATCGCCGAGACGTCGCTGACTATCGAGGGCGTGCGGATCGTGGTCGATTCCGGCCTGGCCCGGGTGCCGGTCTACGAGCCAGGCCTCGGCCTGACCCGGCTGGTGACCGCCCGGGCGTCGCGCGCCTCTGTCGACCAACGCCGGGGCCGCGCCGGCCGGACGGAGCCCGGCCTGTGCTGGCGGCTCTGGTCGGAGGCCGGCACCAGCGCGCTCGAACCGTTTACCCGACCCGAGATCCTGTCGGCCGATCTCGCCGGCCTGCTCCTCGACTGTGCCGCCTGGGGCGTCACCGACCCGCGCACGCTGGCCTTCCTCGATCCGCCGCCTGCGGCCGCGCTCACGGAGGCCCGCACCATGCTCGGCGCCCTCGGAGCGCTCGATTCCGACGGACGGCTTACGGAGATCGGCACGAGGCTGCGCGCCCTGCCGCTGCCGCCGCGGCTCGCCCGGATGGTGACGGTGGCGGCCGGGATCGGCCAAGCGCGGGCTGCCGCCGACCTCGCAGCGGTGCTGGTGGAGCGCGGGCTCGGCGGCGACGGCATCGACCTCGACGAGCGGGTCGAGCGCTTCCGCCGGGACAGGGGCGGACGGGCCACGGACATGCGTCGCCTTGCCGAGAATTGGGCGCGCATCGCCGGGGGCGCCCAACAGGACGACCGGGAGGCGGCCGGCCCGCTGCTGGCGCTGGCCTATCCGGACCGGGTCGCCCGCGCCCGGGGCCGGGAGGGCGAGTTCGTGATGGCCAGCGGCCGGGCCGGCCGCCTCGACCCGGCGAGCCCGCTCGCCCGGGAGACCTACCTGGTGATCGCCGACCTCGCGGGCGCCGCCGGCAATGCCCGCATCCTGGCCGCCGCCGCCATCGGGGCCGAGGCGATCGAGCGGCTCTTCGCCGACCGGATCGAGGCCCGCACCGAGGTGACCTTCGATCCGCAGGCCGCCGCCCTGCGCGCCCGGGCGGTCCGGCGTCTGGGTGCGGTCAATCTCGGGGAACGGCCGCTGCCGGTCCCAGCCGAGCTAGAATCCGCCGAGATCCTCGCCCAGGGCATCGTCGGGCTGGGCCTCGATCGCCTGCCCTGGACGCCAGCGCTTTCGCAATGGCGCGCCCGGGTCCAGTTTTTGCGCACGGCGGAGGATGCTGAGTGGCCGGACCTGTCCGATGCCACCCTCGCCGCGAGCGCCGAGACCTGGCTGGCTCCGGCACTGGTCGGGCGTAATTCCGTGGCCGCCATCACCGCGGACGACCTCGCCGGGGCCCTGCAGAACCTGCTGCCCTGGCAGCTTCGCGGCCGGCTCGATGCGGAGGCACCGACCCATGTCGAAGTGCCGACCGGCTCGCGCATCCCGGTCGACTACACCGAGGCGGAACCGGTCCTGGCCGTCCGGGTGCAGGAGCTGTTCGGCCTCGACCGGCACCCGACCGCGGGCGGCCGGCCCCTCGTCCTGCACCTGCTGTCGCCGGCCCATCGTCCGATCCAGATCACCCGGGACCTGCCGGGCTTCTGGCGCGGCTCCTGGGTGGCGGTGCGGGCGGAGATGCGCGGGCGCTACCTCCGCCACCCCTGGCCGGAAGACCCGCTCGCCGAGGCGCCGACCCGCCGGGCCAAGCCGCGCGGGACGTAAGATCCGGCACCGGCCCACCCCAACGACAGGACGGATGCGACCCCCATGATGACCGATCCGAAAAACTTCGATCCCGCATCCGAGGGCTGGACGGCGGTGGAGGACCAGGGCTTCATCGCCCACGTGGGTCCGCTTCACGTCCGCGATTCCGACGGCGCCTACGCGTTCCGGGCCGAGCAGAAGCATGCCAACCTGATCGGCGTGGTCCATGGCGGCATGCTGATGAGCTTCGCCGACCGGGCGCTCGGCGAGACCGCGATGCGGGCCGCCGACGGCGCCAACTGCGTCACGATCCAGCTTGAGATGAAGTTCATCGATGTCGGCCGCCTCGGCGACTGGATCGAAGTGCATCCCCAGGTGGTCAAGCGCACCGGCTCCCTGGTGTTCATGCGCGGCGATGTCCGGGAGGGCAAGCGCCTCGTGGCTTCGGCCGACGGAGTCTGGAAGATTTTGCGACGCAAGCCCGGTTGATCCCAAGATCGTCCCCGTCATAATGCGGCGATCGCCAAGAGTTAGATCGACGATCGGTCGACACAGGGGGAGGAAAATCATGCGGCAACCGCGGGATGATGCGGCGAAGACCGGGCGCACGTTGCCGTCCCGGCGGGCGATGCTTGCGGGGACGGGCGCGGCCCTGGTGTCCGCCACGAGCGCGTTCGGACAGCCCGAGCCGCCGAGCACCGTGACCAACCCGCCGCGCGACTTCCGCCCCGGCGCGTCGCCGACCACCTATTTCACCGATCCCGACGTCATCACGGTCGATCCGTCCTTCGAGCGCTACATCGTCCCCAACAGCGCCATCCGCCGCCTCTGGACCGGCGCGCTCTGGGCCGAAGGGCCGGCCTGGAACAGCCTCGGCCGCTTCCTGATCTGGAGCGACATCCCGAACGACCGGCAGATGCGGTGGCTGGAGGAGGACGGCCATGTCGGCATCTTCCGCGGCCGCAGCAACAACTCCAACGGCAACAGCTTCGACCGTCAGGGCCGGCAGGTCTCCTGCGAGCACATCACCCGGCGCGTGGTGCGCTACGAGCTCGACGGCTCCGCCACGATCCTCGCTGACAGCTTCGACAGCAAGCCGTTCAACTCACCCAACGACATCGAGCAGCACGCCGACGGGGCGTACTGGTTCACCGATCCGCCCTATGGCGGCCAGCTGTACGAGGGAACGCCCGACGAGGCCGGCGGCCCGTCGAACCCGCAGGGCCACCTCAATCCGCGGCTCGGCCAGCCGGCCGGTCTCCGGACGAACAAGCGCGCGCTCCCCAACGCGCTCTACCGGATCGACCCGACCGGCCGGATCGATCAGGTGCTCAACGACGCGCAGGTGCCGAACCCGAACGGCCTGTGCTTCTCGCCCGACCACAAGACGCTCTACCTGTCCTCCACCGGCAAGGGCCCGGGCGATACCGGCCCCGGTGGCAAGGGCGAGATCTACGCCTTCGATATCGGGATCGGTGCCGCCGTCTCGAACAAGCGGCTGTTTTCGGATTGCGTCGTCGATGGTGTGAAATGCGGCCCTGACGGGATGCGGACCGATGTCGACGGCAACCTCTGGGTGGCGAGCAATGCGGGCCGCGTTGTCGGCTATAACGGCGTCACGGTCTGGAATCCGCAGGGCAAGCTGATCGGCCGGATCCGCCTGCCGGAGGTCTGCGGCAACCTCACCTTCGGCGGCCCGAAGCGGAACCGCCTGTTCATGACCGCGAGCCAGTCGCTCTACGCGGTGTACGTAAACACGCAGGGGGCCGGACCGGCCTGAGCGGGGAAGGTCAGGGTAGGCTCCCCTGTCGGGGGCTTCTTCGCGGACTCTATCCAATCCAATCCCTCATCCTGAGGCGACGGAGCGAAGCGAAGGCCTCGCAGGAGGCCTCCAGCTGGCCGCGCGATCCCTGGAGGGCTCCTTCGAGGCTCGCTGCGCTCGCTCCTCAGGATGAGGCCGAGGATGGGATATCCGTCAAACCGTCCCGCGCTCGCCGGGGCGGTGAAGGCGATGGCCAGGGCAAGAGTAGCAATCCAACCGTGGTTGCCGGACCTCCGGGGCGCTATCTGTAACAGGCATGAGCCAGGATCCCGCCCCAGACCCGACCTTGAGCCGCCTGAGCGCGGCCCTGGGCGACTTGCCCAAGCGCGGGCTGCCGCCCGTGGACAAATGGGATCCGCCCTATTGCGGGATGATCGATATCCGCATCGCCGCGGACGGGACCTGGCACCACAACGGCTCCCCGATCCGCCGGGAGAAGCTGGTCAAGCTGTTCGCCACGATCCTGCGGCGCGAGCCGGACGGGCGGGTCGTACTGGTCACCCCGGTAGAGAGCGTCGGCATCACCGTGGAGGATGCCGCCTTCGTGGCCGTGGAGATGGCGGTCGACGGAACGGGGGAGGGCAGGCGGATCTCGTTCAGGACCAATGTCGACGACCTCGTCAGCGTCGATCCCGAGCATGCCCTACGCTTCGAGCAGGGCCCGGACGGGGCATTGAAGCCCTATCTCCATGTCCGGCGCGGGCTCTGGGCGCTGGTGACCCGGGCGCTCACCTACGATCTGGTGGATCTCGCCGAGGAACGCTCGGTCGAGGGGCGGCCGTGGCTCGGCCTCTGGGCCGGCGGCACCTTCCACCCAATCGCCCCGGCCGAGGCCGCGTGAGCGACACGCGCGCCGATTTCCTCGCCCGTGCCGCGTGCCACCTGTCCCCGGACCCGCCGGGCCCGGACGACCCGACCTCGAATCCCCGCGGCGACCACAGCCTCGACCCGGACGGCAGCGCCGTAATCCCGCCGCCGCCGCACCGGCGGGCCGCGGTGCTGGTGCCGGTGGTGTTCCGTCCGGCCGGACCGCGCCTGGTGCTGACCCAGCGCGCGGCCAACCTGCGTGACCATTCCGGGCAGGTCGCGCTGCCCGGCGGGAAGATCGATCCGGCTGATCCGGGACCGGCCGACGCGGCCCTGCGCGAGGCTCACGAGGAGATCGGCCTGCCGCCCGATTCGGTGCGGTTGCTCGGCTATCTCGATCCCTACCTGTCCGGCACCGGGTTCCTGGTGACGCCGGTGATCGGCGTCGTCGGACCGGAGGCCACGTTCACGCCCAACCCCACCGAGGTGGCGGACGTGTTCGAGGTGCCGCTGGCGGTGCTGATGGATCGGGACCGCTACGTTTTGCATGCCCGGGTCTGGCAGGGACGGCCGCGCCGGTATTATGCCGTGACCTTCGAGGACCGGCTTATCTGGGGCGTCACCGCCGGGATCCTGAACAACCTCCGGGAGCGCCTCTATCCGGAGACGAGCGCGTGATGCGGCAAAGAGGAATCCGGTCTTTCGGACGCCTCATGCGATGACACGGTGTTGGAACGGGCTGTCGGTCACGAAAAACAGCCGCTCGCTCCAGCGCTGACCCTGCGGGATAAGGCTACACACCGTCATGCTGCGCCGCCTCACCGAAGAGTTCGGCCTCTTCCTCATCCCCTTCGCGCTGTTCATGGTCTACCTCGTGCTGGTCGGCCGCAACCCGCTGCGCCGGGTGCATTGGGACGCGCACATCGTCCGCTTGGTGCTGGCCGGCCTCGCCGTGGTGATCGGCACGCTGGTCTACGAGGGCCTGTTCTCGGAGCGCCGGGCCGGCGGCTACGTGCCGACCCACATGGAGAACGGCCGCCTGGTACCGGGCGAATTCAAGTGACGCAGACGCTCGATCATGGCGCGCTGGCGGCCCTCCTCGCCCAGCCGGGCGTGCGCCGGGCACTCGCGGCCCTGGATCGGCCGGGCGCAGAGACCCGCTTGGTCGGCGGCTGCGTGCGCGATGCGCTGCTCGGGAGTCAATCCGCCGATATCGACTTTGCGACCACGCTGCTGCCCGACGCGGTGATCGCCGCCGCCCGCACCGCACCGGGCCTGAAGGCGGTACCCACCGGGATCGAGCACGGCACCATCACCCTGGTCACCGAGGACGGGCCGATCGAAGTCACGACCCTGCGCGAGGATGTCGAGACCGATGGCCGCCACGCGGTGGTGCGCTTCGGCAGCGACTTCGCCCGGGATGCCGAGCGGCGCGATTTCACTGTGAACGCCCTCTCCCTTGGGGCAGACGGGCGCCTGCACGATACGGTCGGGGGCTTGGCCGATCTCGAAGCCGGGCGAGTCCGGTTCATCGGCGATCCGGCCACCCGCATCCGCGAGGATTCCCTACGGATCCTGCGGTTCTTCCGCTTCCATGCGCGCTTCGGCGCCGGTCAGCCGGATGCCGCGGCGCTCTCCGCCTGCGTGGCCGCCCGGGATGCCCTGGACCGGCTGTCCCGCGAACGGGTCCGGTCGGAGTTTTTGAAGCTCCTGGCCGCTCAAGGCGGCCTGCCGATGATCGGCACCCTGAGCGCGACGGGTCTGCTCCAGCGGATCACCGGCGGCATCGGCGAACTCGGACGGCTGGAGCGGGCGATGGCCGCCACGCTCGCACCGGTGATGCGGCTCGCAGCGCTCTCGGTCGGCGGCCGGCACGACGCGGATCGGCTGCGGGATCGGTTGCGCCTGTCGAAGCAGGAGCATGGACATCTCACCGGCTACGCGGACGCGCTGGCGGATCTCCACGGCCGAGCGGTCATCGATGCGCCAGCGGCCCGGGCGCTCGCGGCCGAGCACGGGCTTCCATTGCTGAACGACACGCTGGCGATCCTGGCCGGCGAGCCCCGGCCTGTCCGAGAGGACGAGGCCCGGCGAGCGCTTCAGGTTCTGGGTGGGGAGGGGAGCGCACCGCGCTTTCCGCTCACGGGGGCGGATCTGGTGGCGGCCGGACTGCCCACCGGGCCGGCCATCGGCCGGGGACTGGCAGCGGCCCGGGCGCTCTGGCTGGAACGCGGATGCCCGACCGGAGCCGATTCGCGCGCCGAGTTGCTCAAGCGCGCGCTCGAAAGCGCGCGCCGAACCCAAAATTAAAGCTTGAGGAGGGCCTTGGTCTCCTGGAGCTGGACGATCTGGCCGTTCAGCTCTTCGCGCTTCTGCAGATCCTCGGTGGCGTCGCGCTGCAGCTCGGCCGCCTCGATATCCTTGTCGAGGGAGTCGTGCGTCAGTTCCTCGATCGGCGCGGCGCGCTCCGCGAGGACCGTCACGGCGGTCGGGCCGATATCGGCGAAGCCGCCGCGGACATAGATCCGCTTGCCGCTGCCCTGGCTCTCGGTGATCACGATGACGCCGACCCGCAGCGAGGTCAGGACCGGGGCGTGGCCCGGCATCACGGTCATCTCACCCTCGGTGCCGGGCAGCTGAACGGCGGTCACCTCGCCGGAATACAGCGTCCGCTCGGGGCCGACGAAATCGAAGTGGAAGGTGGCCATCTCAGGACGATCCCGGAACCGCAACACGCTCTCCGCCCCATCGCGGGGCGAAGGTGGAGGTGGCTCGGACGGCAGCGCCGAGCCCCGACCCCTCCCCGCAAGGGGGAGGGGATGCCACGCCTTACGCGGCCTTCAGCTTCTTGGCCTTCTCCTGGGCCTGCTCGATCGTGCCGACCATGTAGAAGGCGGCTTCCGGCAGGTCGTCGTAATCGCCGTTCACCAGGCCCTTGAAGCCCTTGATGGTGTCTTCCAACGGCACCTGCACGCCCGGCGAGCCGGTGAACACCTCGGCCACCGTAAAGGGCTGCGAGAAGAAACGCTCAATCTTGCGGGCGCGGGCGACGGTGAGCTTATCCTCCTCGGACAGCTCGTCCATGCCGAGGATCGCGATGATGTCCTGGAGCGCCTTGTAGCGCTGCAGGGTCTGCTGGACGCGGCGGGCGACGTCGTAGTGCTCCTCGCCCAGGATCGCCGGCGACAGCATGCGCGAGGTCGAGTCCAGCGGATCCACCGCCGGGTAGATGCCCTTCTCGGCGATCGAGCGCGACAGCACGGTCGTGGCGTCGAGGTGGGCGAACGAGGCGGCGGGCGCCGGGTCGGTCAGATCGTCGGCCGGCACGTAGATCGCCTGCACCGAGGTGATCGAGCCCTTGGTGGTGGTGGTGATGCGCTCCTGGAGGGCGCCCATGTCGGTGGCCAGCGTCGGCTGATAGCCCACGGCCGACGGGATACGGCCGAGAAGCGCCGACACCTCGGAGCCCGCCTGCGTGAAGCGGAAGATGTTGTCCACGAAGAACAGCACGTCCTGGCCCTCATCGCGGAACTGCTCCGCGATGGTCAGGCCGGTGAGCGCCACCCGCGAGCGGGCGCCCGGCGACTCGTTCATCTGGCCGTAGACCAGGGCGCACTTGGAGCCCTCGGCCGAGCCGCCATGCTCCTTCGGGTCGACGTTCACCTTGGACTCGATCATCTCGTGATAGAGATCGTTGCCTTCGCGGGTACGCTCACCGACGCCGGCGAACACCGAGTAGCCCGAGTGAACCTTGGCGATGTTGTTGATCAGCTCCATGATCAGCACGGTCTTGCCGACGCCCGCGCCGCCGAACAGGCCGACCTTTCCGCCCTTGGAGTAGGGGGCCAGCAGGTCCACCACCTTGATGCCGGTGACGAGGATCTGCGCCTCGGTCGACTGGTCGGCGTAGGACGGGGCCGGCTGGTGGATGGCGCGGTAGGTGTCGCACACCACCGGGCCGAGCTCGTCGATCGGCTCGCCGATGACGTTCATGATGCGGCCGAGCGTGTTCATGCCCACCGGCACCTTGATCGGCTCGCCGGTATCCGTGCACTCCTGGCCGCGGGTCAGGCCCTCGGACGTGTCCATGGCGATGCAGCGGACGGTGCTCTCACCGAGTTGCTGGGCAACCTCGAGGACGAGGCGGGCGCCGTTGTTCTTGGTCTCCAGGGCGTTCAGGATTTCGGGCAGGTGCCCGTCGAACTGGACGTCGACCACGGGGCCGATGACCTGGGTGATCTTGCCGACCTTGTTGGAGCCGGCGCCGGGGAGTGCGGTGTTCGCCATCGTAAACCTACCCTTCAAGCTGTGCGTTCAGATCGCGGAGCCTCAGAGAGCTTCCGCGCCCGAGATGATCTCGATGAGTTCTTTGGTGATCATGGCCTGACGCGTGCGGTTGTAGATCAGCGTCTGCTTCTTGATCATCTCGCCCGCATTGCGGGTGGCCGAGTCCATGGCGCTCATGCGCGCACCCTGCTCGGACGCGGCGTTCTCCAGCAGCGCCCGGTAGACCTGCACGGTGAGGTTCTTCGGCAGCAGCGTCTCCAGGATCGCCTCCTCGGAGGGCTCGAATTCCAGGGCGGCGTTGCCGTTGGCGCTCTTCGCGGACGTGTCGGCCTCGGGCAGCTCCGCCGGGATCAGGCGCTGCGCCGTGGGGATCTGCGAGATGACCGACCGGAACTCGGAGTAAAACAGCGTCGCGACGTCGAACTCGCCGGCCTCGAAGCGGGTGAGGATCTTGTCGGCGATCTCGGCGGCGAACTCGTAATCCACCGGGCGGTTGCCGCGGATATCCATGCTCTCGACGATCTGGTCACGGTAGAGGCGGCGCAGCTGGTCGGCACCCTTCTTGCCGACCGTCATGATCTTGACGGTCTTGCCCGCGGCGGTGAGCTTCTGGATGTATTCCCGGACCGCCAGGCGGACGATCGAAGAGTTGAACGCGCCGCATAGGCCGCGATCACCGGTGCAGACGACCAAGAGATGGGTCTGCTCGGCGCCGGTCCCGGAGAGGAGCTTGGGGGCGCCGACGCCGCCGACGAGATTGCCCGCGAGGTTGCCGAGCACCTGGGCCATCTTCTCGGCGAAGGGACGGCCCGCCTCGGCGGCCATCTGCGCCCGGCGCAGCTTGGCGGCGGCGACCATCTGCATGGCCTTGGTGATCTTCTGCGTCGCCTTCACCGAGGTGATGCGGTTGCGCAGGTCCTTCAAACTTGCCATCGGGCCGCGTCCAGATCCGTTCCAGGGCCTCTCCTCCCCCGAGCGGGGAGGAGCCGAAGGTGGGCGGTGCCGGGTATGGCGGCCGACAGTGCCCGCGGCACCAGCTCCATCCCGATCCTCCCCACCGAAGGCGGAGAGGTCACCGTTGTGGCTGTCCGATCAGTTGCCGATCGACTTGGCCACGCCCTCGACCACGCTCTTCAGCTTGCCGGCGCTCTCGTCCGACAGGTCCTTCGAGGTGGCGATGGCGCTGAGCAGGTCCTGATGCTTCGTGCGCAGCGTGCTGAGCAGGCTGTCCTCGAAGGCGCGGATCTTGCTCACCGGGAGCTTGTCCAGGTAGCCGTTCACGCCGGCGTAGATCACCGCGACCTGCTCTTCCATCTTCAGCGGCGAGAATTGCGGCTGCTTCAGGAGCTCGGTGAGCCGCGAGCCGCGGTTCAGGAGCTGCTGGGTCGAGGCGTCGAGGTCGGAGCCGAACTGCGCGAAGGCCGCCATCTCGCGGTACTGCGCCAGCTCGCCCTTGATCTTGCCGGCGACCTTTTTCATCGCCTTGGTCTGGGCCGAGGAGCCCACCCGCGACACCGAGAGGCCGACGTTCACCGCCGGACGGATGCCCTGGTAGAACAGGTCGGTCTCGAGGAAGATCTGGCCGTCGGTGATCGAGATCACGTTGGTCGGGATGTAGGCCGAGACGTCGTTGGCCTGGGTCTCGATGACCGGCAGGGCGGTCAGCGAGCCGTTGCCGGCGGCGTCGCCCATCTTGGCGGCGCGCTCGAGCAGGCGGCTGTGGAGGTAGAACACGTCGCCCGGGTAAGCCTCGCGGCCCGGCGGGCGGCGCAGCAGCAGCGACATCTGGCGGTAGGCCACGGCCTGCTTGGAGAGATCGTCATACACGATCACGGCGTGCATGCCGTTGTCGCGGAAATACTCGCCCATGGCGCAGCCGGCGAACGGCGCGATGAACTGCATCGGCGCGGCGTCCGAGGCGGTGGCGGCGATGACGATGGAGTATTCCAGGGCACCCTGGTCCTCCAGCACCTTCACGAACTGGGCGACCGTGGAGCGCTTCTGGCCGATGGCGACGTAGATGCAGTAGAGCCTGGACGCCTCGTCCCCGCCGGCAGCATGGCCGGGCTTCTGGTTCAGGATGGTGTCGAGGGCGATGGCGGTCTTGCCGGTCTGGCGGTCGCCGATGATCAGCTCGCGCTGGCCGCGGCCCACCGGGATCAGGGCGTCGATCGCCTTCAGGCCCGTGGCCATCGGCTCGTGCACCGACTTGCGCGGGATGATGCCCGGCGCCTTCACGTCGACGCGACGGCGCTCGGTGGAGGCGATCGGGCCCTTGCCGTCGATCGGGTTGCCGAGGCCGTCGACCACGCGGCCGAGCAGGGCCTTGCCGACCGGCACGTCCACGATCGAGCCCGTGCGCTTGACGGTCTGGCCTTCCTTGATCTCGCGGTCGGAGCCGAAGATCACGATGCCGACGTTGTCCTGCTCGAGGTTGAGCGCCATGCCGCGCACCCCCGACTCGAATTCGACCATCTCACCGGCCTGGACATTGTCGAGGCCGTAGGCGCGGGCGATGCCGTCACCGACGGACAAGACCTGCCCGACCTCGGAGACCTCGGCCTCTTCGCCGAAGTTCTTGATCTGGTCCTTCAGGATCGCGGAGATCTCGGCGGCGCGGATGTCCATACTCGGGCCTCTGTCGCTAAATCGTCAGTGCTTGTTCGGATCGGATGAGGCGCGCTTACCGCGCGGTCTGCATCGCGAGGCGGAAACCGTTGAGCTTGGTCTTCAGGGACGCGTCGATCATGCGCGAGCCCATGCGGACGACGAGGCCGCCGATCAAGCTCGGGTCGATGACCAGGTTGAGATCGATCTCGGCCTTGGCGACGTCGCGGAGCGACGCCTTGATCTCCTCGACCAAGGCGTCGGACGGCCGTTCGGCCACCCGCACCTCGGCGCGGACGATCCCCCTGGAATCCTGCACCAGCGACCGGAAGGCGGTGATCATGCCCGGAAGGGCGAAGAGCCGCCGATTCGAGGCCGCGAGGCGGATGAAGTTGCCGGCGAGGCCGCCGATCCCGGCGCGGTCGAGCACGGCGCCGATGGCGGCTTCCTGCTCGTTGGGCGTGAAGGCCGGGCTGCGGACGAGACGGCGCAGGTCCGCGCTCTCCTTCAGCAGGCCATCGAATTGATTGAGTCCCTCGGCGACGGCATCGATCTGGCGCTCGTCGCGCGCGAGCTCGAAAAGGGCGGAAGCGTACCGGCCCGCCACGCCTGCGACCAGGGGACCAGCCTCGGAACCGTTCTGCGCCACCCGTCGCTCTCTTCTCTGTTGCCCGCCCGCTCCGCGCGCTCCGGCCGGGAACGCGGTGCGGAGACCGTACGGGACGTGGGATCGCGCCAGCAACGGGGACGGGTCGAGGACCAGCCCTTGTGGCGCGGCGACCGCCTAGCATGTCAGCATGGCCGCACGCAACACGGACCGGGGTGGCTCTGCGCGATACGGCGGCAGAAGTGTGACGCAGCGTGCCTCAGCAGGCCAGCCGATCGCAGCGCCGGGTGCTGGCGACCATCTTCGCCATGGCGTTGGCACCAGGATGGCCGAGGATGCCGCTGTTGCCGAGAACGTAGGACGGCGTGGCGTAGAGGCCGAGATCGGCCGCCATCCGCATCTGGCTCTTGAGCGCCAGCCGGACCTCCTCGCTGTCGGCGATCTCCTCGACCTCCGCCTGCGGTATGCCAAGAGTGGCCGCGGCCGTGAGCGCGCCGGGCCCATCGATGCGGCCGGGCTTGCTCAGCAGCGTCCGGTAGAAATTCCAGGCGGCGACCGAGCCGAGCTTGCGCTGCACCCCCAGCATCACCTTGGCGGCCTGGGCGGATTGCGGCGACAGGATCGGGTTGTTGACGAGGCCGATGCGCAGGTCCGGATCGGAATCGTGCAGGGCGACCACGTCGGCGGCAGCCTTGCGGCAGTAGGGGCAGTTGAAGTCGAAGAACTCGTAGAGGGTGGTCTGGGCCTCGCGCGGACCGGCATAGGTGACGCCGCGCAGGCCCGGGATCTGCCCGGTGATCTCACCCGGCAGGATCGAGTTCGCGACGGCGCGTCCGTCATCGCCGGTGACGGGGACACGCTGGCCGTAGGATTGGGCGGCGGCCCGCCCGAGCCCGGCGCTGAAGGCAGCACCGGCCGCAGCAGCCGCGATGAGGTGACGACGCGTCAGCACCATGAATACCGTCCGGGACAGAAGGGGTCGTTTTGGCCGAGGCTGAGCCGGCACGCGGGATCTCATGGCCGTGATGGCGCAGGTCCGTGAACGCCGCCCTACCGGATCCCGGCCGGGCGGTCGCCCACCGCCCAGGCCAGGGCCTGTTCCAGGCGGTCGTTGCCCCAGAACAGCTCGCCGTCATCGGCCAGGAACGTCGGGGCGCCGTAAATGCCGCGGGAGCGCGCCTCCTCGACGCTGACCCGCAGCCGGGTCTTGTTCGCCTCGCCGGCGGCGGCGCGGATGGTCTGGGTGCCGTCGAGCCCGAGCGAATCGAGGATCTCGACCACGGCGGCCGGCTCGGCGATCGAGCGCCCCTCGGCGAAGCTCGCGGAAAAGACCGCTTTGGAGAACGGCACCAGCCAATCCTGGTCGTGGCCGTAGACCGCCGCCCGCACCGCGCTGAGGCTGTTCTGGGGAAACTGTGCCGGCCGGGTGAGCGGCGGCAGGCCGAGGCGGGCAGCCTCGCGCTCCACGTCGCGCCACATGTTCTTGCCCTTGGCCGGATAGAGATTGAACGGCGAGGTCGTCCAGCCCTGCGACGCGAACAGCGGCCCGACCAGGAACGGCCGCCAGCGTACCGCGACCCCGGCCTCGGCGGCGGCGGCCTCGATCCGCATCGCCGCGAGGTAGGAATACGAGGAGGCGAATTCGTACCAGAACTCCAGGGTTGGCTGGCGCGCCATGGACTTCGCTTCTCCGATGCTCTTCGTGCTGCGGGGATCAGGCAATGCCCGCGCCGCGCCGTGCCTCACACGGCCGCAAGGCCGTCATGAGGCGAAACGCTGTCGATCGTCCGGCAACAGGCTACGCGCGAAGCGGCACGCCGGTTGCAGGCCGATGATGCCCGCGATAAGCCGCCGACACCCTGCACCAGTTCCGGAACCAGCATGTCCGATCCCGCGAAGAGCCCCGTGAAGAAGGTGGTGCTGGCCTATTCCGGCGGCCTCGACACCTCAATCATCCTGAAGTGGCTGCAGACCACCTACGGCTGCGAGGTCATCACCTTCACGGCCGATCTCGGCCAGGGCGAGGAACTGGAGCCCGCCCGCCGCAAGGCCGAGCTGCTCGGGATCAAGCCGGAAAACATCTTCATCGAGGACCTGCGCGAGGAGTTCGTGCGGGACTACGTGTTCCCGATGTTCCGGGCCAACGCCGTCTACGAGGGCGTCTATCTGCTCGGCACCTCGATCGCGCGGCCGCTGATCGCCAAGAAGCAGATCGAGATCGCCGAGCGGCTCGGGGCCGACGCGGTCTGCCACGGCGCCACCGGCAAGGGCAACGACCAGGTCCGGTTCGAGCTCGGCTATTACGCGCTCAAGCCCGACGTGACGGTGATCGCCCCCTGGCGCGAATGGGACCTGCGCTCGCGCGAGCAGCTGATCGCGTTTGCCGAGCAGCACCAGATCCCGATCGCCAAGGACAAGCGCGGCGAGAGCCCGTTCTCGGTGGACGCCAACCTGCTGCACGCCTCCTCCGAGGGCAAGGTGCTGGAGGATCCGGCCGTCGAGGTACCGGATTACGTCTTCTCCCGGACGATCTCGCCCGAGCAGGCGCCGGACACGCCGACCATCGTCACCATCGGGTTCGAGAAGGGCGACGCGGTCTCGATCGACGGTGAGGCCCTGTCGCCCGCGAGCCTGCTGGCCAAGCTCAACCAGCTCGGCCACGACAACGGCATCGGCCGGCTCGACCTCGTGGAGAACCGCTTCGTCGGCATGAAGAGCCGCGGCATGTACGAGACGCCGGGCGGCACGATCCTGCTGCCAGCCCACCGGGCGATCGAGTCGATCACGCTGGACCGCGGCGCGGCCCACCTCAAGGACCAGCTGATGCCGCAATATGCGGAGCTGATCTATAACGGCTTCTGGTTCTCGCCCGAGCGCGAGATGATCCAGGCGCTGATCGACAAGAGCCAGGAGAAGGTCACCGGCACGGTGCGGCTGAAGCTCTACAAAGGCGGCGTCCACGTGATCGGCCGCGAGAGCCCGAACTCCCTCTACGACCAGGACCTCGTGACCTTCGAGGAAGGCGCCGTCGCCTACGACCACCGCGACGCGGCGGGCTTCATCAAACTCAACGCGCTCCGGCTGCGCACCCTGGCGCAGCGCAAGAAGCGGGACGCCTGAGCGTCCCGAAGCCGGCGTCCAGAGCCTATTTGACCGGTCCTTCCCACTCTCCCTCATCCTGAGGCGCCCGCGCAAGCGGGCCTCGAAGGAGGCCTCCAGCCAGCCACGGGATCCCTGGAGGGCTCCTTCGAGGCTGCTGCGCAGCACCTCAGGATGAGGGAAGAGACTGGGATCTCCGGCGATCAGAACCGTCTCCGACCGGGACCACGTCGCGAGACAGGCTTCCATGTCTTCGATGTGACGCGCTCGCTTACGCCGGACTGGTGACCGCCTCGGCGGCGCGCGCTCAGGCGGGCTCCCAGACCGATGCGGCATTCCGGCGGAACGCGCCGGGCCCGAGATCGGCATAGCGCAGAAAGATCTGGAAGGCCGGCTGCATCTCGCGATGGAGCCGGGCCAGGCTGTCCTCATCGGAAGCACCGCCGAGATGGCGGCCCATGTCGCGGGTGTACGGCTCCGTCCCGCCATAGGGCCGGTCCGGATCGATGCGCGGCACGCCGTGGGCCTCGTCCCAGACGTGGTTGAGCCGCGGGATCAGCGCGAGGTGCTCGTCCGTCACAGCGAAGGTGATATGTTCCGGCGTCTCGCCGGTGGCGGCATCCCGGAACACGTCGGTGATCGCCGCGCAATCGAGCTTCGCCAGCGGATTGTGGTACTGGTAGCGGCCGGGCTTCAGCACGGCGTTTTGCGAGAACACAGCCAGCCCATCCTCCAGCGCCCGGTGCTCTTCCTCGGCGCCGTCATCGTCCCCCGTGACGTTGGCGATGTCGCCGTCCCGGTCGTGGCTGCCGTAGGGCGCCTCCGGGTGAATCATCGGCGCGCCGGGCTCGGCGCCGTTCCAGGCGACCACCATCCGGCGGATCAGGGCGATGCGCTCGAGGGTGAGGTCGTAGACGGCGTCGTTCATTGTTGGTGGGTCCCAGGTGTGGCGGATCTGGCGCTCCTCTTACAGAGCCGATTCGGCGGCTGCTACCGCCGTAGACAGCGCTTGCGTCCGCATGCCGTCCGATCAACCTGTATCGGGTTCGGATGTCGCGAGTCGGGGACGCTCATGGCTGGTTCCACCGTATGACGGCGCGGGTCGATCGGCTCGAACGCTTCCAGCGAACACCGCCTGACTCCGGCATGCGCCTCCTCGACCGATACCTGCCGACCTACCAGTTCAGCGAGACGCATGCCTGCCTGGTGGCCGCCGAACCGGCCGCGATCCTCGACAGCGTCGTCGCCTATCGCCCGGACTCGGACCGGTTCTTTCGGCTCATGATCGGCCTGCGGGAGCTGCCGATGCGCCTCCTCGGCAAGCCGGAGGCTCTGCGGGCGCCGTTCGGATTCCACGAGTTCACGCTCCTCGGCCGGAGCGAGAGCGAGATCGTCTACGGCTTGGTCGGCCGGTTCTGGCGCCCGGATTTCGGCCTGGAGCCGATCGCCGACGGCGCCGCATTCCTGGCGTTCGATGCGGCCCACGCCGCCAAGCTCGCCCTGGCCTTCACGGCGCGGCGCGATCCCGACGGCCGGACCCGGCTCGTCACCGAGACGCGCGTGTCCTGCGCGAGCCGCGCCGCGCGCCTGAAGTTCACACCCTACTGGCTCCTGATCCGCCCGGTCAGCGGCCTCGTGCGCCGGCGCACCCTCGCGTCGATCAAAAGCGCCAGCGAACAGCCATCGAGCGCCGGATCGTAAAAAAATTACCGTCGCAGGCAGCCCGTGAGCCCCTCGATCTGGCCCATCATGGCCTGGATCTGCGCGGCGCGGCGGCGGACCCCGGGGGAGGGGCGGCCGGCGCTGCGGGTGATTGGGTTCGGCAGCACGGCGACCAGGAGGGCCGCCTCACTCCGGGTCAGCCGGCTCGCATCCTTGCCGAACCAATGACGGCTCGCCGCCTGCGCGCCGTAGATGCCGTCGCCCCACTCGGCGACGTTGAGGTAGATCTCCATCATCCGCCGCTTGCCCCAGAGGGCGTCGAGCGCCAGCGCGAGGGGAATCTCCAGAACCTTGCGGATGTAGGAGCGGCCCGGCCACAGGAAGACGTTCTTCACCGTCTGCATGGCGATGGTCGAGGCGCCCCGGCTCGGCGAATCCTCGTCCTCCACGACTTCGCGGATCGCCCCGAAATCGACGCCGTAATCCAGGCAGAAGCGCTGGTCCTCCGAGGCGATCACCGCCTGCGGCAGCACCGGCGCGATCGCGGCGAGCGGCACCGGATCGCGGCTCACGGGCTGAAGCGTCAACCACCGTCCGAGCATCAGGGTCGACGGCGGCGTCACCGCGCTATAGACGAGCGCCAGCGTGAGCGTGAAGATGAATCCGGCGGCGGGGAGCAGCAGAAGCGCTCCCACGATCCGGCGCACACGGCGAGAGCGCCTTGGGCGAGCGCGTGGCAAGTCTCGTGGGACGCCGCGCGCTGCCGCGTTCCGCCTGGGTCCGGTTCGGTCGAACGTGATTTCATCTCCGCGCAAAGCGACGCCCGATTGATTTCGCCAGGCCAAGACCGGACGCAGCGCCCGATGACCTCGACTTCCTCAACGCAGGCTCAGACCGGTTCGGTCAAGGCTGGCACCCCCGCCTACGAGTTTTCCCACAGGCTCGCGCAGGTCGCCGAGGCGGTCGAGACCTTTTTGGTCGACCGCCTCGGACCCGAGGTCGGCCCCGGCGAGATTGCCCGGCCGCCGCGCCTGATGGAGGCGATGCGGCACGCCGTGCTCGGCGGCGGCAAGCGCCTGCGCCCGTTCCTCGCCATCGAGACCGCCCGGATGCTCGGCGGTTCTGAGGCCGCGGCGCTCGCGGCCGGCGCCGGGGTCGAGCTCGTGCATTGCTACAGCCTCGTCCACGACGACCTGCCGGCCATGGACGACGACGATATGCGCCGCGGCAAGCCGACGGTGCACAAGGCCTACGACGAGGCAACGGCGATCCTGGTGGGCGACGCCCTGCAGACGCTGGCCTTCGAGATCGTCGCCTACCCGACCTGGCAGCCCGACGCGCGGATCCGCGCCGACCTGGTGCTCGGGCTCGCCCGCGCCTCCGGGCTCGGCGGGATGGTCGGCGGCCAGCTCCTCGACCTCACCGCCGAGGGGCGGTTTGGTGCCGCCACCATGGACGTGGACGACACCCTGCGGATGCAGGCGATGAAGACCGGGGCGATCCTGGCCTTCTCGGTCGAAGCGGGCGCGATCGTCGGCGGCGCGGATGAAGAGCAGCGCGCGGCGCTGCTGCGCTACGGGCTGGCGCTCGGCCAGGCCTTCCAGATCGCCGACGACATCCTCGACCGGGAGGCCTCCCCGGAGGCGATGGGCAAGGCCACCGGCAAGGACAAGGACGCCGGCAAGGCCACGCTGGTCGACCGCCTCGGCCTCGACGGCGCCCGGGCCGAGTGCGACCGCCTGGTCGGCGTCTGCGAGGACGCGGTGGCGCTCTGGGGCGAGAAGGCGCGGACCCTGCGGGACGCCGCCCGCTTCACGGTGGCGCGCAAGACCTGAGCCGTCCGGCGCCCCTATGCGCCCAGGACAGAGCTGGCCCGGATCGCGACAATTGAACGGGTCGGTTTGACCGACCCGCAAGAACGCAGGCCCGAGTGTCGGGCATGCCCTCGTATCCGTCCCTATCCCGCATCCTGGCCGCCGGCTCGGGGCTCGGCGGGCTCGGTTACCTGATGACCCATCCGGACCCGACCGTGGAGGGCGTCGTGACCGGGCTGTCGTGCCTGGTGCTGTGCGTCGGCTTCTCGGCGATGCCAGCGCCCAAGAAGCCGAAGCGTCAGGCTCCCGCGCCGACTCCGCCGCCGCCGCCCGAGCCGCAGGCGATTCAGCTCCTGGCCGGCCCGGCGCCCCATCGGCTGCTGATGACCAAGATCATGCAGCCGGCCCCCGACCTACCTGGGGTACGGAGCCAACAGGAACGCAACGGCGACCGGCAGCCCCAACAGACCTCGTAGATTTGCTGGGCCGGCCGCCGCTCCCGGTTAGGCGCGGTTCTTCTTGTTGTAGACGTCGAGGCAGACTGCGGCGAGCAGCACGATGCCCTTGATCACCTGCTGGTAGTCGATGCCGATGCCGAGGATCGACATGCCGTTGTTCATCACGCCGATGATGAACGCCCCGATGACGACGCCCGAGACCTTGCCGATGCCGCCGGCCGCCGACGCGCCGCCGATGAAGCAGGCCGCGATCACGTCGAGCTCGAAGCCGACGCCGGCCTTCGGGGTCGCCGTGTTGAGCCGCGCGGCGAAGATCATGCCGGCGAGTCCCGCCAGGGCGCCCATATTGGCGAAGGTCAGGAAAGTCAGCCGCTCGGTCTTGATGCCCGACAGGCGCGCGGCCTTGATGTTGCCACCGAGCGCATAGATCCGCCGCCCGATCGTCGTCCGCGTGGTGATGAAGCGGTAGAGCATCACCAGCACGAACATCACGATCAGCACGTTCGGCAGGCCGCGATACGCGCTCATCTGATACGCGAAGGCGAGGATCACGATGGTCGTGATGCCGTTGCGGGCCACGAACGCGGCCAGGCTGTCGGGCTGGCTGCCATGGCGGACCTGCACGGCGCGGCGCTGCCAGTTCATGCCGAACAGGATGAGCGCGAGCACCGCCCCGATCAGCACCGAGGTCCAGGGGCCGGCGAAATTGACCAGAAAGCCCTTGGCGAGAAGCTGGAACACCTCCGGGAACGGCCCGATCGAGGCACCCTGGAGCAGGGCGAGGGTCAGGCCGCGGAACACCAGCATGCCGGCCAGGGTGACGATGAAGCTCGGGATCCCGAGATAGGCGACGAACGACCCCTGCAGACCGCCGATCGCCGCGCCGACCGCGAGGCAGATGATCGTCGCGGAGAGGGGATCGAGGCCGAAGCGGACCATCAGCAGGGCCGCCAGCGCGCCGACGAAGCCGACGATCGAGCCAATCGACAGGTCGATATGGCCGGCCACGATGACTAGCAGCATGCCCAGCGCCATCACCACGACGTAGCTGTTCTGTAGGATCAGGTTGGTGAGGTTGAGCGGCTGGAACAGCACGCCGTTCGTCGTGTACTCGAAGAACAGCGTGATCAGCAGCAGGGCGATCAGCAGCCCGTAATCCCGGACCTGCGAGGTCCCGAGGAAGCCGCGCTTCGCACGCGCATCGGCGGCGGGCTTGGCCTCCGGGATCGAATCAGGGCCGGAGGGCATCGTCTTGGCCGCGGAAATCTCGGTCATCCGTTCAGTTCCTTCGAGCGCATGATCGCGCGCATGATCGCCTCCTGGCTCGCCTCCGAGCGCTGGAACTCGCCCACGAAGCGCCCCTCGTTCATCACGTAGATGCGGTCGCACATGCCGAGCAGCTCCGGCATCTCCGACGAGATCATCAGCACGCCCCGGCCGCCATCGGCCAACTCGTTGATGATCGCGTAGATTTCGTACTTGGCGCCGACGTCGATGCCCCGGGTCGGCTCGTCCAGGATCAGCACCTTGGGGTGCGTGAACAGCCACTTGCTGAGCACGACCTTCTGCTGGTTGCCGCCCGAGAGGTTCACGGTCTGCTGCGCGACCCCGAAGGACCGGATGCGCATCTTGGTCCGGTAGTCGGTGGCGACGCCGCGTTCCTTGTCCTCGTCGATCACCGAGGCCGTGGACACGCCCGGGAGGTTCGCCAGGGTGGTGTTCTTGGTGATGGTCTCGTCGAGCACGAGGCCGAGCTGCTTGCGGTCCTCGGTGACGTAGGCGATGCCCGCCGCGATCGCCTTGCCGATGGTCGAGACATCGACATCCCGGCCCTCGATCCGGACGCGGCCCGAGATGCCCTGGCCGTAGGCGCTGCCGAACAGGCTCATGGCGAGCTCGGTCCGGCCCGAGCCCATCAGGCCGGCAATTCCCACGATCTCGCCCTTGCGGAGGGTTAGGTTGACGTTGCGCACCACCGGGCGGTCGGCGTGGACGGCGTGGTGGACCGTCCAGTCGCGCACCTCCAGCATCACATCGCCGATCCGCGGCTCGCGGGCCGGATACCGGTTCGCCATGGCGCGGCCGACCATGCCGCGGATGATGCGGTCCTCGTCGATCGACCCGTCCTGGCAGTCGAGGGTCTCGACGGTGGTGCCGTCGCGCAGGACGGTGATCCGGTCGGCGACCTTCGAGATCTCGTTGAGCTTGTGCGAGATCAGGATCGACGCGATGCCCTGCTCCCGGAAGCTGATGAGCAGGCGCAGGAGCGCGTCGCTGTCCTTCTCGCTCAGGCTCGCGGTTGGCTCATCTAGGATGAGCAGCTTGACCTTCTTGGAGAGCGCCTTGGCGATCTCGACAAGCTGCTGCTTGCCGACCCCGAGATGGGTGACGAGCGTATCGGGATTCTCCTCGAGCCCCACGGTCCTGAGGAGTTCGACCGCCCGGGTGAACATCCGGTCCCGGTCGATGATGCCGAACCGGGACGGCTCATTGCCGAGGAAGATGTTCTCGGCGATCGACAGGAACGGCACCAGCGCCAGCTCTTGGTGGATGATCACGATCCCGACGCGCTCGCTGTCGGAGATGTCCCGGAACTGGCTGAGCCGGCCCTCGTAGTGGATCTCGCCCTCGTAGGTACCCTGCGGATAGACTCCGCTGAGGACCTTCATCAGCGTCGATTTCCCAGCACCGTTCTCGCCGACCAGGGCGTGGATCTCGGCTGGCCGGACCGTCAGGTTGACGTCTGAGAGCGCCTTGACCCCGGGGAATGTCTTCGTAATCCCCCGCATTTCGAGGACGGGCTGCATGCGACCACTTTCGGCTCGTCATTCATGGATCGAACGCCGATGCCGAACGTGCCGGCATCGGCTAGGATCTGTCGGGGCCGGCATATCCGGGCCCGCTCGGCTCACTTGAGCTGGTCGAGGGTGTAGTAGCCCGTATCCACCAGGACCGGCTTCCAGTTGGCCTTGGTGACCACAACAGGCTTCAGCAGGTAGGACGGGACGACCTTCTTACCGTTGTTGTAGGTCTTGGTGTCGTTGACCTCCGGCTGCTGACCGGATTCGATGGCGTCGATCATCGCGACCGTCACCTTGGCCAGCTCGCGCGTATCCTTGAAGATCGTCGAATACTGCTCGCCGGCCACGATCGACTTGACCGATTGCAGCTCGGCATCCTGGCCGCTGACCACCGGCATCTTCAGGCTGCCGGAGCCGTAGCCGACGCCCTTGAGCGACGAGATGATGCCGATCGAGATGCCGTCGTAGGGCGACAGGACCGCGTCGAGCTTCGCGCTGCCGTAATAGGCCGAGAGCAGGTTATCCATGCGGGCCTGGGCGGTGGCCGGGTCCCAGCGCAGGGTCGAGACCTTGTCCATGCCGGCCTGGCCGGACCGGACCACGAGCTTCTTCGCGTCGATGTAGGGTTGCAGCACCGACAGGGCGCCGTCGTAGAAGAAGTAGGCGTTGTTGTCGTCCGGCGAGCCGCCGAACAGCTCGATGTTGAACGGGCCCTTGCCGTCCTTCAGCCCGAGCGCGTCGACGATCGAGCTCGCCTGCTGCACGCCCACCTGGAAATTGTCGAACGTCGCGTAGAAGTCGACGTTGGGGGTGCCCTTGATCAGGCGGTCGTAGGCGATGACCTTGACGCCGCTGTCCTTCGCCTTCGACAGCACGTCGCTGAGCGTCGTCCCGTCGATCGACGCGATCACCAGGACCTTCGCGCCCTTGGTGAGCATGTTCTCGATCTGGGCGAGCTGGTTGGGGATGTCGTCGTCGGCGTATTGCAGGTCCGGCTTGTAGCCCTTGGCGGCCAGCAGCTTCACGATGTTGTTGCCGTCGTCGATCCAGCGCTGGGACGACTTGGTCGGCATGGCGACGCCGATCAGGTCGCCGTTGGCGGCAAGTGCCTCGGGCACGGCGACGCCCGCCAGCATCGCGGCGGTGAGCGCAAGCTTGAGAAATGTCTGCCTGGTGATCATCAAGTCCCCCCGGTCGTCTCGTCGTCCTGCGCGTGATCCACGCGCCTCGCGTTGTGCGAATGTTTTTTTGATTGTCAGACGTCACCGGCCGACCGGCTCGACGAGACCTGCTTCGGCACGGAAACTGATTTGGCCAATTCGATTACGGCTGTTCAGGCCGACCGAAAGTCTTCAGCACCGGCGCAGCCTGATCTTCGAACGACGTGCAGACGCTCGGCGACAGGATCGGCGAAGGCGGCGCACAGGTCGCGAGGGCCCTCGCTCCATGCGCGACCGGGATTGCAACCCGGCCGTTTTTGTTGAGCGATTTGTATGAGTTATAAAACCGGGCGTCAATCGGCGCTGCGCGGAGCACACGGAAAAAGCGTGGCTGCTGGTAAGCGCGGGTGCGCCGCCCGGCCGGACGGCGCTTGAGGGCGCCGAGCTCGAATAAAAAAGGTCAGCCGCGGCCGATGAACGGCATCTTGGTCGCCATGACGGTCATGAACTGGACATTGGCCTCCAGCGGCAGGTTCGCCATCATCAGCACGGCGTCGCCGACATGGTCCGGATCCATCACCGCCTCGGCCCGCGTCGAGCCGTCAGGCTGGGCTACACCGGCCTTCATCTTGCCGCCCATCGGGGTGTCGGCATTGCCGATATCGATCTGGCCGCAGGCGATGTCGTAGGCGCGCCCATCGAGCGACGTCGCCTTGGTGATGCCGGTCACGGCGTGCTTGGTCGCCGTGTAGGCGATCGAGTTCGGCCGCGGGGCATGCGCCGAGATCGAGCCGTTGTTGATGATCCGGCCGCCCCGGGGGTCCTGATCGCGCATGATCCGGAAGGCGTGCTGGGTGCACAGGAACAGGGCCGTGAGGTTGGTGTCGACCACCTGGCGCCACGTGTCGAGCGGCAGATCCTCGAGGGGCACCGGCGGCGCGCCGATCCCGGCATTGTTGAACAGCAGGTCGAGGCGGCCGAACCGGGACGTCGTCTGCGCGAACAGGTTGGCGATGGAATCCGGGTCGGTCACGTCGGTGGGCACCACGAGGGCGCGCCCGGCCTCGATCCGCGCCGCGACCTCGTCGAGCGGTGCCTGTCGCCGCCCGGACAGCACCACACTCCACCCGGCCCCGGCAAGCGCCAGGGCCGAAGCCCTGCCAACCCCCGTCCCCGCCCCGGTCACGATCGCGATCCGACCAGCCACCGACATCGCTGCCTCCCTGTTTATACCGTTGTCTTGCCTGTACCGGACGGCTGCGGCGGCGCGAAGGGCGATCCGTTTCAGATACGAGCAGACCGTAGCGGCTGCCGGCACGCTATGATGGGACACGGGGGACGCGGACCAGGAGCGGCGGGATGCGAGCGTATCGGGGGCCGGGCGAGACCGCGATCACGGCAGGGCAGGGGTGAGGGCGCCCGAGATTCCGTTCCTGGCCGGCCTCGACGCCACCGCCGCCGAGGCGGTGCGGGCGCGCATGGTCGCGATGGCGGTGCCGGGCGGCCGGACCCTGTTCGAGCAGGGCGATGCCGGTGACGCGCTCTACACCCTGGTCTCCGGCGCGGTCGGCGTCTCGACCCGCGACCACCACGGGCTGCAGACCCGGATCGCCCGCCTGAGGCCGCCCGAGATTTTTGGCGAAATGGCGCTCCTGTCCGACGCGCCGCGGGCCGCGACTGTTATGGCGCTGCGCGATTCGCAGCTCCTGTGCCTGACCCGCGCAGCCTTCGAGGCCGTGATCACGGAGCATCCGCACACGCTTTTGTACTTCGCCCGCATGCTCGCCGAGCGGCTGCGCGCCCTCTATGAGGGCCATTCGGTGCACCATGCACCGCGCACCTTCGTGGTGCTCGCGGTGACCGACGGCCCCGATCCGGAGCCGTTCGCCCGGGCCTTCGCCGCCGCCATGGACGCGATCCTGCCGGGCGAGACCGGTTGCCTGACCCGATGGCCGGAGGGAGCAGACGAGGACTGGGTCCACGCCTTCGAGGCCCGGCATGCGCGGACCGTGTTCCTGGCCCGGGAGATCGACGGCCCGTGGTCCCGGTTGAGCCAGCGCCTCGGCGACCACATCCTGCTGCTGGCCGAACCCGGTGCGCCGCCGCGCCCGGGCGCGACCGCCTATCTGGAGCGGGTGCGCTCCGACTGGATCCGCATGGATCTGGTGGTGCGCCAGGATCCCCAGGCGCAGCGGCCCAAGGCCCTGCACCCCGACGTCGCCGGCCTGCCCACGGCCATGCGGATCCAGGTTCGCCCCGGCCGGCCGGACGACATGGCTCGGCTCGCCCGGCTCGCCTGCGGCGCGGGGCGGGGCCTCGTGCTCGGCGGCGGCGGCGCGCGGGCGCTGGCCCATCTTGGCGTGCTCCAAGCCCTGGACGAGGCCGGCTGCGCGGCGGACTTCGTCGGCGGCACCAGCATGGGCGCGGTGATCGCCGCCAGCCTCGCCATGGGCTGGAGCCTCGGCGAGATCCGGGAGCACACCGAAGCCGCCTTCACCGGCCGCAACCTGATCAACGATTACACGCTGCCGATCCACGCCCTGACCCGGGGCGCCAAGGTCGATGCCAGCCTCGCCGAGCGCTACGGCGGCGCGCGCATCGAAGATCTGTGGCTGCCGTTCTTCTGCGTCTCGTCGAACCTGACGACCGGGCGGGCGATGATCCATCGCGACGGCGACCTGCCCAAGGCGCTGCGGGCCAGCATCGCCATCCCGGGCCTGCTGCCCCCGGTCCTGTGCGACGAAGGCGTGCTGGTCGATGGCGGCATGATGAACAACGTGCCGGCGGACGTGGCCGCAGGACTCGAGCGCGGCCCGGTCCTGGCCGTCGATGTCGGCAGCGACCGCGCGTTCCAGGACATGCCGATGCGGGGCTGGCGGGGCCGGCTCCTGCGCCGGCTGATCGGTTCGCCGTTGGCGATGCCGGGCCTCGCGCCGCTGCTTCTGCGCGCCGCCACAGTCTCGAGCGACGCGCAGACCATGGTGGCGGCGGCCCACGCCACGGCCCTGCTCAAGCCGCCGCTCGCCGGCATCGACCTGCGCGCCTGGTCGAGTTTCCGCGAATCCGCCGAACTCGGCTACCGGGACACGTGCGCGAACATCGCGGCCGGGCATCTGGCGCAGTGGCTCAATCCGATGCGCTGAATCGGTGACGAAACCGGAAGTCCGGCGGGTGTGCGCCAGCGCACTGCGGCAAACGGCGGCCGGTAACCGAATGCCCCGGGCGACGATCTTCCTGAGGAGACGATACGTCGAGCCTGAAGATCATGATGACCCATTCTGTCAGACCGCACACCGCAGCCAACACGAACGCCACGCAAAACCTTCGGGACGGCGACGGATCGCCCTATGTCCCGGCGACCGGTGCCCTGCTGCACGGTGCGGCCTTCGTCCTGCTCTGCCTCTGGACGCGGACCACCCCGGACCGCCTCAGGGACCAACTCGACGCCGAGGCGGGCGCCTGTTCCGCCCTCGGCTTCTGACGGGACGGAGCGCGGGACCTGATGATGGATGTGGCGGGCGTTGCGTTTCGCCGGGTCGGCCTGCCGGAGGTAAGCCTGCACGTGGCCGAGGCCGGCCCGGATTCGGGGCCGGCGACCATCCTGCTGCACGGTTTCCCGGAATTCTGGTACGGCTGGCGCCACCAGATCGGCCCGCTCTCCGAAGCTGGCCTGCGGCTCGTCGTGCCCGACCAGCGCGGCTACGGCCTCAGCGACAAGCCGCCGGTCGTGGACGCCTATCACCTCGACAAGCTGGCCGCCGACGTGATCGCCCTGGCAGACGCCTACGGCTTCGCCACGATCCGCCTCGTCGGCCACGATTGGGGCGGGCTCGTCGCGTGGTGGACCGCCAGCCATTATCCCGACCGGATCGCGCGGCTCGCGATCCTCAACGCGCCGCATCCGGGCGTCGTCGGCTCCTACATCCGCCGCCACCCGGGGCAGTGGCTGCGCAGTTCCTATGTCGGCCTGTTCCAGCTGCCCGTCCTGCCGGAGCGGCTGCTCACGCTGGATCGCTGCCGCGCCCTGCGGCATGCGCTGACAAGCAGCAGCCGGCCGGGCGCCTTCGCACCCGCCGACATCGACCGTTACGTTGAGGCCTGGCTGCAGCCTGGCGCGATGACGGCCATGCTGAACTGGTATCGCGCCCTGGCCCGCTTGCCGCGGGCGGAGCCGCCGCGGGTCCGCGTGCCGACCCTGATCCTTTGGGGCAGGCAGGACACCGCCCTGCAAGCGGGCTTGGCGGAGGCGAGCCTGGACCTCTGCGATGACGGGCGGATCGCCTGGTATCCGCAAGCGACCCACTGGCTCGCCCACGAAGAGCCCGTAGCCGTGAACGCGGCACTGAGCGACTTCCTGGCCTAGCGTCGTTCCCGATCGCGTTGCGACGGAATCCGAATGCGGACCGTGTAATCGGGCGGAGTTTATCATCGCAGAAGTTGTATCAGCGAAGTCCAGCCCGCTTTAATGGCCGTCTAATGACTGCGCCACGGTTCAGAGCCCGACTTAATCCAGCCCTTTTGTCAGATTGCACAGATGCTTTTTCCGATGTCTTTCCGGAACATCCACGTCCGCGAACCATTGTGATGGCACTTCTCGGACTGGACTGGAGCATTTCAACAATGTCATTTCGTTCACTGCTGACCGCCGGCGTATTCTTCGGCGGTCTTGTCGCCGGCACGGCGTCGGTTCAGGCGGCTCCTGCGATGCTGCAACCGGGCCTGGCCGGGCACGACATGGTTGAGTCCGTCGTGATGCATCATCATCGGATGCATCGGCACCATTCCACACGCCACGAGCGTCGGGCGCGCCGCCTGAACACGATGCGGCACGGCAATCCGAACGCGAAGAACCCAGCCCTGCGCGGCTACCAGCAGAACCTCGGCGGCACTACCAACGGTCCGCGCTACTGAACCATCGACCCGATTTGAACGACAGCCCGGCGCCCACAGCGCCGGGTTTTTTGTCTCAGAGAAGCTTCACCTTAGGGTGGCGATGGTTTCTCCCCAGGCGCGTTGCGCGGCACGGCCTGATTCGGCGGGCTCACTCTGCTAAGAGGCGCCATGGCTCGAACCGCCGTCCGCACCGCCCCCGAAACGCCGCCCGCCGCCAGCCTGGATCCGGCCGGCGCCACGCCGATGATGGCGCAGTACATCGAGATCAAGGCGGCCAACCCCGATTGCCTCCTGTTCTACCGGATGGGGGATTTCTACGAGCTGTTCTTCGGCGACGCCGAGATCGCCTCCCGGGCGCTCGGCATCGTGCTGACCAAGCGCGGCCGGCACGGCGGCGCCGAGATCCCGATGTGCGGCGTCCCGGTGGACCGGGCCGACGATTACCTCAGCCGCCTGATCGCGCTCGGCAACCGGGTCGCCGTCTGCGAGCAGACCGAGGACCCCGCCGAGGCCAAGCGCCGCGGTCCGAAATCGGTGGTCCGGCGGGAGGTGGTGCGTCTGGTCACGCCGGGTACGATCACCGAGGACCGCCTGCTCGATCCGGCCAGCGCCAACCTCCTGCTGGCGATCGGGCGGCGCAAGACCGGGGAGGGCGCTACTGCCTACGGCTTGGCCGCCATCGACATCTCCACCGGCCGCTTCTCCCTGAGCGAGGTGCCTGCGGGCGATCTCGCGGGCGCCATCGCCCGGCACGATCCCCGCGAGATCGTCCTGTCCGAGGCGATCCACGCCGATCCGGAGCTTGCGCGGATCTGGCAGGAGAGCCGCGCCGCGATCGTCCCCCTGGCACAAGCGGAACTGGAGCCCGCGGCGGCCGAGCGGCGGGTGCGCGAGCAATACGGCGTCTCGACCCTCGACGGCTTCGGCAGCTTCACCCGGGCCGAGATCCAGGCCGCCGGGACGGCCCTGCTGTACATTGCCCGGACTCAGATCGCCGCCCGGGCGCCGCTGTCGGTGCCCAGCCGGGAGGAGGCCGGGGCGACGCTCGCCATCGATGCCGCCACCCGCGCCAATCTGGAACTGACCCGAACCCTCTCGGGCGCGCGGGCGGGCAGCCTTCTCGACACGATCGACCGGACGGTGACGGCCAACGGCGCCCGGCTGCTAGCCGAGCGCCTCGCCGGTCCGCTCACCGATCTGGCCCGGATCGCCAAGCGGCATGAAACGGTCGCGCTGCTGGTCGAGGACCACGCCCTGCGCCGCACGATCCGCGATACGCTGGCGCGGGCGCCCGACCTCGCCCGGGCCCTCTCGCGCGTCGGGCTCGGCCGCGGCGGACCGCGCGACCTTGCGGCGATCCGGGACGGGCTTGCGGCGGCCGCCGGGCTCGGGACCGTCCTGACGCAATCTGACGCGACCACGGCGGAGCTGACACGGATCGCACGGACCTGCGGGGCGGCCGACCCGGCTTTGACCGAGACCCTGCGCGCGGCGCTGGCCGACGACCTGCCGCTGTCCCGCCGGGACGGCAACTTCGTGCGCGCGGGCTACGCCGCCGAGATCGACGAGGCGCGGCTGCTCGGTCAGGATTCGCGCAAGGTCGTGGCGGCGCTCCAGGCCCGCTACGCGGAGGAGACCGGCTGCCGGACCCTGCGGATCAAGCACAACAACCTGCTCGGTTATTTCATCGAGGTTCCGCAATCGGTGGGCGAGGCCTGCCTCAAGGGTCTGCAGCGCGACTTCGTCCACCGCCAGACTATGGTCGACGCGATGCGCTTCACCAGCGTCGAGCTCGGCGACCTGGAACGGAAGATCGCCGGCGCGACCGATCGGGCCGAGGCCCTCGAAGCCGCGGTCTTCGATGACTTGGCCGGCCGGATCCTCGGGCAGGCCGAAACGATCGCCCGGACGGCCGAAGCCCTGGCGTCGCTGGACGTCGCCGCAAGCAACGCCGAGCTCGCGGTCGAGCTGGACTGGCGCCGGCCCGAGGTCGACGATTCGCTGGCGTTTGCCATCACCGGCGGTCGCCATCCTGTGGTCGAGGCGGCCCTGCGCCGGGCCGGCGCGCCGTTCATCGCCAACGATTGCGACCTGTCGGGCGAGACGCGGGGCCGGATCCGGCTGATCACCGGCCCGAACATGGGCGGCAAGTCGACCTTCCTGCGCCAGAACGCCCTGATCGCGGTGCTGGCCCAGATGGGCGCTTTCGTGCCGGCGGCCTCGGCCCGGATCGGCCGGGTCGATCGGCTGTTCTCCCGGGTCGGCGCGGCCGACGACTTGGCGCGCGGGCAATCGACCTTCATGGTCGAGATGGTCGAGACCGCCGCGATCCTCAATCAGGCGACCCGGCGCTCCCTGGTGATCCTCGACGAGATCGGCCGGGGCACCGCGACCTTCGACGGGCTGTCGATCGCCTGGGCCTGCCTGGAGCATCTCCACGAGGCCAATGCCTGCCGGGCCCTGTTCGCCACGCATTTCCACGAGCTGACGGCGCTCGGCGACCGATTGGCCCGGCTCGACAACGCCACCCTGAAGGTGGCCGAGCATCGCGACGGCGTGGTGTTCCTGCACGAGGTGGTGCCGGGCATCGCCGAGCGCAGCTACGGCTTGCAGGTGGCCCGCTTGGCAGGCCTGCCCGGAAGCGTCGTGACGCGGGCCGGGGCGATCCTGAAGAGCCTGGAGAAGGCCGAGCGCGGCCGCCCGGCCCGGGCCAAAATCGACGATCTGCCGCTGTTCGCGGCGCTCGCCCCCCCACCGCCGCCCGAGCCCCCGGCGGAGGATCCGCTGGGTGCGCTCCTCGACGCCATCGACCCGGACGCGCTGACACCCCGGGAGGCGCTGGATGCGCTCTACCGGCTGAAGCGGGAGCGGGTGGAGAAGCGGTGATTGTGGGGGGCGGGGTCTCCCACCAACCGCCCGCATCCTGAGGTGCTGCGCAACAGCCTCGAAGGTGGCCTCCAGGGACCGCGCGGCTGGCTGGAGGCCTCCTTCGAGGCCTTCGCTTCGCTCCGTCGCCTCAGGATGAGGGGGGTGGTCGGGGAGCGCCCGTTGCAAAAAACCTACGACGCCGGCGCGAAATGAAATCCGTCCGGCGCCCCGTGCTCCGGCGCCCGGCCGGCCCGACGGTCGGCGACCCAGTCTAAAATGCTGGCGACCACGCGCTCGGAATAAGGTTTCGCGATCACCCCGATGGCGCCGGCGAAGTCGGCCGGGATGCGCTTGGCGTTGGCGGTCATGAACACCACGGTGATCCGCGGATCGGCCGCGAGCGCCCGGGCAACCTCGACGCCGGTGGGGCCGTCAACCAAGTGGATGTCGACGAAGGCGACGTCGGGCTCGGCCGAGCGGCCGAGGGCGATCGCTTCGGCCGAACTCCCGGCGATGCCGACCGTGACATGCCCGAGATCGTCGAGCAGGCATTCGAGTTCGAGCGCGATCAGCACCTCATCCTCGACCACGAGGATGCGGAGCGCAGCATCCGCGCCGGCGTTCCCACCCCTCATGCGATCTCCCTTTTGGTGTCTCGACCGCTGAGCGTTTCACGAGCTTGAAGCGTTCGGGCCGAATTCTCAAGTCGGCAGCTGGAGCGGGATATCGATCTCGACATGGGTGCCGGGCCCGGCATCAGCCCAGGCGATGGTCCCGCGCAGCTGGCGGACCACCATCTCCACCAGATTCCGGCCGAAGCCCGCGGGGTTGGGCGGCGCCGCCGCCAAGCCGACACCGTCGTCCCGGATCGTGAGCTGCATGCCGGCCGCTGTGCGGCGGGCCGTGATCGAGACGCGCCCCTCCCGGGCGTTCGGAAAGGCGTGGCGCAGGGCGTTGGCGGTCAGCTCGTGAATCAGCAGCGCGAGCGGCGCGGCCATGGCGGCCGCCACCGCGATCGGCTCGACCTCGGCCTCGACTCGCTGCTTGTCGTGATCGAGGCCTGCATTTACGTCGGACAGGAACTCGGCAGCGAAGTCGCCGAGGTTGAAATGGGTGCAGTCACCCTCCGAGTAGAGCATCCGATGCGCTGTAGAGAGCGCGCCGATCCGCTCGGCCATGCCCTGAAGCGCGTCCCGGGCATCGCCCTCCGGGGTTCGGCGGGCCTTCAGGAGCATCAGGGACGAGATCACCTGAAGATTGTTCTTCACCCGGTGATCGACCTCATGGAGCAGGGCGGTCTTCTGCTCCAGGGCGGCGCTCAGGTCGTGGGTCCGGGCGGCGACCAGACGTTCCAGCTCGTCGTTGGTGACGCGCATCGTCACCTCGCGCTCGCGGGTATGGGTCATGTCGGCTTGCGCCGCGTAGAAATACGCGAGCCCGGCCGCATCGTGGACCGGCGTGATCGTCATCGCGCTCCAGTAGGTGGAGCCGTCCTTGCGGTAGTTCAGCAGCTCGGCGGTCACCGGATTGCCTGTCTCGACGGCGGCCCGGATGCGGGCGACCTCGGCCAGATCGGTTCGCGCCCCCTGGAACATGCGGCAGTTGCGCCCCAGGAGCTCGTCGGCGTCGAAGCCGGTCAGCTCCAGGAACGCGTCGTTGACCCAGGAGATCGGGTTGTCGGGCGCGCGCGCGTCGGTGATGACCATCGGGGATGGACTGCGCGCGAAGGCATCGACCAGCATCGCGTGCGGCGGGCTGGGTTCGGGACGAGCACTCAACACATCATTCCACACTTGGTCGACATAACTTGGACGCGGGGCGACCGTCTGCACGCTCCGCGGCTGCGGAACGTGGACACCGCGTTAAGCATGCTTCGACCATGATAAAGGCGCTCGGCCTCCCGATTCAGCCAAGACCCGAACGGCCCAAGGCTGCCACGATTTCGCGGGATCAAGGCCAATAGAGCTCAGGAGTTCCATGCGATGGGCAACCCGCCACAGGCTTTGCGTCGCTTCCACCTGCGCGACATCGTCGAGGACCGGCGGATCGTGCTGATGCTGGCGCTCGGATTCTCCTCCGGCCTGCCGCTGCTGCTGGTGCTCGGGACCTTCACGCTCCGGCTCGCCTTCTCGGATATCGACGTGCGGGCGATCGGCCTGTTCAGCTACGTCGCGCTCCCGTATTCGCTGAAATTCCTCTGGGCTCCGGCGATCGACCGGCTGAACGTGCCTGTCCTGAGCGCGCGGCTCGGCCGGCGCCGGGCCTGGATGGTGACGACGCAGGCCGCGGTCGCCCTGTGCCTGGTCCTCATGGCCTTCTCGGACCCGAAGACCGACCTGGCGCTCTTAGGGCTCGGCGCCTTCCTGGTGGCGTTCTGCGCCGCCAGCCAGGACGTGGTGGTGGATGGCTGGCGCATCGACGCCGCCGGCAGCGACTTCCAGGGCATCCTGGCGGCGACCTCGAACCTCGGCTATCGGCTCGGGCTGATCGCGGCCGGGGCCGGCGCCCTGTTCATCGCCGCGTCCGGCGGCTGGACCCTCGCCTACCTGACCATGGCCGCCCTGATGCTGGTGGGCATGATTGCCGCCCTGCTGGCGCCGGCCTTCGACGCGCCGCCGCGGGTTCAGGCCGATGCCACCGGCCATTCCCGGTTCTGGTCGATGCACCGGGCCATTCTGGAGCCGCTGACCGAGCTGCACGGCCGCTTCGGCGGCGCGCTCTGGGGCATCCTGCTGCTGGTGGCGCTCTACCGCCTGCCGGACTTCCTCTCCGGCGTGATGGCGAGCCCGCTCTACCGGGCGCTCGGCTTCGACCTGAAGGAGATCGCCACCGTCACCAAGCTCTACGGCATCTGGGTCGGCATCGCCGGAGGCTTCGCCGGCGGCTGGGCGCTCGCCCGGCTGGGCTTGTTCCCGACGCTGCTGCTCGGCGCCTTCCTGGCCGCATCCTCGCATCTCGCCTTCGCATGGCTCTCGGCCGGCGCCCCCGAGATCTGGCGCTTGACGGTGGCGATCTCGATCGAGAACTTCTGCGGATCCTTCGCGGGCATCGTCCTCATCGCCTACATGTCCAGCCTCACCAGCACGGCCTATGCGGCGACGCAGTACGCGCTGTTCTCCTCGCTCTACGCCCTCCCGGGCAAGCTGATCGCCGGCTCCTCGGGCTTCGTGGTCGCGGCGATCGGCTATCCGGCCTTCTTCGTGATGACCTCGCTGGTCGGGATCCCGGTGCTGATCCTGTGCCTCGCGGTCGGGCGACGCGGGCAGCGGCAGGACGAGGCCGCGGCGCGGGCGGCCGAGGAGGCGGGGAACCGCATCCCGGCGCCCGAGCTTCCTTCCACGGCGCGGGCCTCCGGCACCGCGTGACGCGAACAGATCCAGGGATTCACGGATGAGCACGACCGACCTCACCCGCGCCGACGCGACCGTGCCGGCGACGATCCCCGAGACGGCCCTGAGCGACGCCGATCTCGCCGCGCTGCGCCGGGCCGTGCAGGTGCTGGAGCGGCCGAGTCTTGCGGCGCGTCTGTCCTCGGCCGCCGGTGCCCCCCTCGACATCATCGGCCGCTCGCTGCCCGCCCCGGTCACTGAAGCGGTCGGCCGGTCCACCGAGGCGGCGATGCGCGGCGCCCTGCGGGTCGCCCTGGCGACGCTGCCGCGCACGAACGTGGTCCCCGCGGACGGCACCGCGATCGAGGCTGGCGTCGCCAAGACGGAGAGCCGGCTGACCCGGCTGCTGGGCTCGGGCGACACCAAGCACAAGGCCTTCGCCGCGCTCTCCGGCGCCATCGGGGGCGCGTTCGGGCTCGCGACCCTGGCGGTGGAGCTTCCGGTTTCGACCACACTGATGCTGCGCTCGATCGCCGAGATCGCCCGGGAGGAGGGCGAGGATCTAGAAACGCCGGAGGGCGCGCTGGCCTGCGTCCAGGTCTTTGCGCTGGGCGGTCGCACGCCGCCCGAGACCGAGGCCGGCTCGGCGCTCACCGAGAGCGGCTACTTCGCCGTGCGCGCGGCCCTGGCCAAGACCCTGTCAGAGGCGGCTCGCTACGCGGGCAGCAAGACCCTGCTCGACCAGTCGGCCCCGGCGCTGATCCGGTTCACCGCGCAGATCGCGGCCCGGTTCGGCCTCGTGGTCTCCCAGAAGGTCGCCGCCCAGGCGGTGCCGGTTCTGGGCGCCTTCGGCGGCGCCGCGGTGAACACCGCCTTCATGAGCCACTTCCAATCGACCGCCCGCGCGCATTTCACCGTGCGACGGCTGGAGCGGTCCTATGGCGCTGCGGCCGTGCGGGCGGCCTACGAGGTGGAGAAGGCGGCACTCGGGGTGGCCTGAGCAGGAGTCTCTCGACGACGCCGCCTCGCCGTCATTGCGAGCGCAGCGAAGCAACCTAGGGCAGGGCGCGATCCCAGGACGTGGCGCGTCCCTGGGTTGCTTCGCTGCGCTCGCAATGACGAGTACGGTCGAATCCCGAACCCGCCTTGATCCGCCCTCCCGGTACCCCCAAAAATACTCCGCGTAATGCCGAGAGACGGAGGCGATTCTGATCAGCAATGCCGAGATGGTGACCCGGCTCGCCCTGGCGGCTTTGGCCGGCAGCGTGATCGGGCTGGAGCGCGAGCGGCTGCTCTGGGCGGCGGGCTTGCGGACGCACATGCTCGTCTGCGTCGGCTCCTGCCTGATCATGATCGTCTCGGCCTTCGGCTTCAGCGACGTGCTCGGCACCAAGAACATCGTGCTCGATCCCTCGCGCATGGCCGCGCAGGTGGTGTCGGGCATCGGCTTCCTCGGGGCGGGTACGATCCTGCTGCGCGGCGAGGTGGTGAAGGGCCTGACCACCGCGGCGAGCCTCTGGGGCGTGGCGGCGATCGGCCTGGCGGTGGGCAGCGGGCTCTACGTGCCGGCTCTGGCGACCACGGCCCTGGTGGTCGGGATCCTCGCCGGGATCAAGCCATTCGAGGAGCGCTGGCGCGAACGGATGCGGTCGCAGACCCTGCGGATGACCGTCCGCAAGGGCACGATGTCGATCGACACGCTCCACGACGTCACGGGCGAGCGCGCCTCGCGGGTCCGCCAGTTCACCACCCGGCCGGCCTCCGACCCGGATCTCGACGAGGTGACCGTCACCTTCGTCCGGCTGTCGCGCACCAGCTTCGAGGCGATCGCCGCCAAGCTGCGCGCGACAGACGACGTAATCTCGGTCGATACCGTCGACAGCTGAGAGTCAGGCAGCCGCCTCGCCATCCAGGAACAGCCGGTAGGCAGGGTTCTCGGTCTCGTCGGTGGCCGGATAGCCCAGGGCCTCGATCGCTTCGTCGAACCGGACGCGCTCGGCCGGAGGCACCGCGATCCCGGCCAGTACCCGGCCGTAATCGGCGCCGTGGTTGCGGTAGTGGAACAGGGTGATGTCGAAGTTCGGCCCCAGGGCGTCCAGGAACTTCATCAGCGCCCCCGGCCGCTCCGGGAACTGGAAGCGGAACAGCCGCTCATGCGCCACGCCCACGGCCCGGCCGCCGACCATGTAGCGGACATGGACCTTGGCCATCTCGTTGTCGCTCATGTCGAGGACGCGATAGCCGGCCTCGCGTAGGTCGCCGATCAGCGCCTGCTTCTCGCGCTTGCCCCCGGCGACGTTGATGCCGACGAAGATCTGCGCCTCCGCCCCCGGCGCGTGGCGATAGTTGAACTCGGTGATCGCCCGGGGCCCGAGCGCCCGGATGAAGGCCCGGTAGGCGCCGGGCTGCTCCGGGATGGTGACGCCGAGCAGGACCTCGCGCTGCTCGCCGATCTCCGCCCGCTCGGCGATGTGGCGCAGCCGGTCGAAGTTGAGATTGGCCCCCGAGGAGATCGCGATCAGGGTGCCGTCGCCACCCTCGCGCTCGGCATAGAGCTTGGCCCCGGCGAGGCTCAGCGCCCCGGACGGCTCGGACACCGCCCGCGTGTCGTCGAAGATGTCCTTCACCGCCGCGCACATGGCATCGGTGTCAACGGTGATGACTTCGTCGAGATGCTCGCGGCAAAGCCGAAAGGTCTCCTCGCCGGCCTGGCGCACGGCGACGCCGTCGGCGAACAGCCCGACCGAAGGCAGGCTGACCCGTGTGTCGGCGGCCAGCGCCGCGGCCATGCAGGCGGCATCCTCCGGCTCGACGCCGATCACCTTGGTGCCCGGGCGCAGGTACTTCACGAAGGTCGCGATCCCGGCCGCCAGCCCGCCGCCGCCCACCGGCACGAAGATCGCCTCGATCGGCCCGGTATGCTGCTCCAGGATCTCCTTGCCGATCGTCCCCTGGCCGGCGATCACCTCGGGATCGTCGAACGGGTGCAAGAAGGTCAGGCCCTGCTCGGCCTCCAGGATCTTCGCCTGGGCCAGGGCCTCGTCGAAGGCGTCGCCGTGCAGCACCACTTCGGCGCCGCGCGCCCGGCAGGCATCGACCTTGATCGACGGGGTGGTGCGCGGCATCACGATCACCGCCCGGGCCCCGAGCTTGGCCGCCGCCAGCGCCACGCCCTGCGCGTGATTGCCCGCCGAGGCGCAGACGACGCCCCGGGCAATCTGGTCCGGGCTCAGTCCCGACATCTTGTTGTAGGCGCCCCGCAGCTTGAACGAGAAGACCGGCTGCAGGTCCTCGCGCTTCAGGAGCACGGGCCGACCGAGCCGCTGGGTCATCCGCGGCATCGGATCGAGGGGGCTCTCGATCGCCACGTCGTAGACGCGGGCGGTCAGGATCTTTCGGATGTAGTCGGTCATGTTTTGGGACTTGGGACGCGTGACGCGGATGGCCGGAGATAGACCCTCGCGCCGCGAGATGCGAGCGACGCTCCCGATCGGGTCTGCTACCCCACCCGTTCCACCAAAGCCGCCACCCACACCAGCAGCGCCGCCACCTGCGCCATGAAGGTCCCGGCGGAGGCCAAGTCTTTCACGGTGCCGATCATCGGGTGGTGGCCGGGGTGGACGTGGTCGCAGAGCTTCTCCACGGCGGTGTTGAGGAACTCGGCGGCCAGCATCAGCAGCAGGCTCGCCATCAGGGCCACCCGGACCCACAGGGTCGCGCCGAGGAAGAAGGCGACGGGCACGCCGAGCGCCAGCAGCATCAGCTCCTGCCGCACCGCCCGCTCGGTGCGGGCGCCGTGGCGCAGGCCGCGCCAGGAATTGAGGAAGGCGAGGACCAGGGCGTTCATCGAGCCGCGCCCTCCGGCACGGACCGGCTGATCCACTTGGCGAGCAGCGGCCCGGTGAGCAGCACCACGAACAGCCGCAGGGTCTGCACGGCGAGCACGAAGGAGACGTCCGCCTTCGAGCCGACCGCGATGATCGCCACGGAATCGAGGCCGCCCGGGCTGGTGGCCAGCACCGCGGTGAGCAGGTCGATCGGCAGCAGGAAGGTCAGGCCCCAGCCCCAGGCAGCGCACAGGGCGATCACGGAAAACGTCGCCGCCAGGATGCCGGGCAGCGCCGAGAAGGTCAGCCGCAGGGTCTCCCGGGTGAAGCGCAGGCCGACATAGATTCCGATGCAGGCATAGGCGAGTTCGAGGATCGGCGCCGGCAGGGACATCCGCACCAGGCCGCTGGCATGGAGCAGACTGCCGAGCACCATCGGGCCGACCTGGGCGCCGGCCGGGACCCTCAGGGCCAGGGCCGCGCCGGCACCGACCACCGCCACAGCGAGGGTCGCCAGCAGCGCGACCGGCCCGGTCACCTCGGCCGCGCCGGGGGCCGCCCCCGGGATTGGCGCCTCCATCAGGAACCGGGCGGCGAGCGAGGCCGAGAACACCACCGCGGCCACGCGGACATACTGCATGAAGGCCACGAGCCGCGGATCCGCGCCGAAATCCTCGGCCATCGCCACCATGGCCGAGGCGCCCCCGGGCGAGGAACCCCAGGCCGCCGTGGTGCCGGGCAGCACCCGCAACCGGGTCAGAACCCAGCCGACGAAGCCGCTCGCCGCCACGGTCACGAGCACGACGGCCACGATCAGCGGCCCGTCCTCGAACAGGGTCTGGGCGATCTGCCCGGTGACGGCGTGGGCGACCAGGCATCCGATCATCGCCTGAGAGGCGTTGAAGGCGACGCGCGGCACGTGCAGCCGGGAGCCGCCGACCCCGAAGGCGATGGCCGCGATCATCGGGCCGAGCAGCAACGCCGCTGGGAACTGCGCGAGCAGCAGCCCGTACGAGACGGCCGCGGACACGGCGACGAGGGCGGCCCAGAGGCCGAGGGTGCGGAAGGGGGGCAAGGCGACCAGCGGGGGATGCACCCGCACTAATTGTCGGGCGTGAGGGCCGCTACACCGCAATATGGGCCCTGTCACGGCAAAGATTTTTGGGAATGCCGATGTCAGGGTTGGCAAGGTCCGGTGTTCGCGCGGGGTTAGGTGAGCCCGTTTCTCTCAAGATGAAGCATTTCGCCCGCTTGACGCCCGCCACCAGGCCAATCCCACCCACTTCCCTCATCCTTCGCGGCTCGCTGCGCTCGCGCCTCAGGATGAGGGAAGTGGGTTAAAGGGGTGCCGAGCAGGAACGGCCCTACGGCCCTTTTTTGATATTCGCAAAAGCCGCATCCAATCGGCCGCGTGCCGCCGCGAGCGCGGTGCGGCGATCGGCCAGCCAGGTCCGGTCGGCGTCGAGGCGCGTCCGGGCGGCGGCGAGCATGCGCCGGACCTCCGCGGGTTGCGGGCCGCCCAGGCCCTTGGCGGCGTCGATCATGCCCCGCGCCGACAGGGCCGCCCGGAACCGGGCCTCGTCGAGGGGCAGGTCCGGCTTGAGGCCCGAGCCGGCGGCGGCCTCCGCGTAGATCCGCTTCACCTCGGCGAAGGGCAGATCGGCCGGGCGCAGGTCGTGGCTGCGGCCATAGCTGACCAGCTCGGAGGCGAAATGGTGCCCGAGCCGGAACGGCACGTCGGCCTCGCGCTGGAGGGTGTCGGCGAGCTCCGTGGTGGTGGAGTAATCGGCCGCGACCTCGTCGGCGGCCCGGGCCCGGTCGATCACCAGCCCGTCGAGGACCCGGGTCCAGCGCCGGCAGGTCTCGGCCGCCTCGGAGATGGTCCGGCCCGGGGGCTCGGACTGGTTGCGCTTGTAGTCCGGCATGCCGGACTCGACGTTGTGGGCCATGATGACGAAGGCCTGGGCGGCGGCGACCACGTCGCTCGCCTTCATGCGCAGGCTGTAGAGCGCCACCGGATTACGCTTCTGCGGCATGATGCTGCTCGGGCCGGTCAGGGCGCCCTCGCGCAGCAGGATCCACGGCCGGGTCTGATGGTACTGCGCGTAGAGGTCCTGCGCGAAGCTGCCGGCCGTGGTGGCGAGGTTGGCCGACAGGCCGGTCAGCTCCAGGCCGAGATCCATCGGGGCGAGCTGGCCGGCATCGTAGCTGTTCTCCACCGGCGCATCGAAGCCGAGCAGCCCGGCGAGCCGGCCGCGATCGACCGGAAAGCTCGACGTGCCGAGAGCAGCGGCGCCGAGCGGCGACAGGTTCACCCGCGCCCAGCTCTCGCGCAGGCGGTCCGCGTCGCGGGCCAGCGCCCCGGCATAGCCGAGCAGATAGTGGCCGAGCGTGGTCGGCTGCGCCTGCACTCCGTTGGTGTAGGCCGGGACGATCGTGTCGGCCTCCCGCTCGGCGACGGTCAGGAGGGCGGCGCGGGTCCCATCCAGGGCCTGGGCGAGGTCGAGCAGCCGGTCGCGCTGGTCGAGCTTCAGCACGGTCGGGATGATGTCCTGCCGGCTGCGGCCGGAATGCATCCGCGTGGCATCCGGGCCGGCGATGGCGGTGATCAGCGGCTCGATCCGCAGGTAATCGTCCGGCCGCTCGACGCCCGGCTTGGCGGCCTCCGAGGCGACCTGATCGAGGGCTTGGGCGATCCGCACCCCGAGGTCCCGCGGGACGATGCCGGTTTCCACGGTCATCACCAGAGAGGCGCGGTCGATGGCGTCGATGCGGGCAAAGCTATCTTGGGAGGCGGCGAGGGTTGTCGCGGGGGTGAGAAAGGCGACCAGGGTCGCGATCAGTCTGCGCCGCATGAGCTTGCTCCTATGCGCCGCCGTTTCGCGCCGGCCGGGGAATTCTCTGCGATCCGGCGAGTGATCACACATCACAATCCAGATCGTGTTCGGGAGTGGTAATTATTGAGAGGTCCGCGGCACACCGGCAGCACGGTTCGTCGAACCAGCGAGCTGCTTTGTGAATCACCCCGTCATTCTGGGGCCGCGCAGCGGAGCCCGGAATCCAGAAACTTCGTTGTATCAGGAACTTGCGCTGTCAGCGGATCTGGATCCCGGGCTCGCCTGCGGCGCCCCGGGATGACAGGGCGGGCCAACGAACGTCCGCGCCCCAGAACCCAAACCCTGAAAAAGCTAAGCCGTCTCATCCCGGCAGGCCGCCGTGCCGGGCGGTGCATGCGCGCGGAAGAACGCAGCCAAGTTCGCCAGCCCGGGCGCGCGCGGGTCGCTCGCCCGCCAGGCGAGCGCGATGGTGCGGCCCGGACCGTCGACGTCGAAGGACCGGGTGACGGTCAGGCCGGTCGGGTCGGGGCCGGGGGGCACGGCCAGCGCCGGCAGCAGGGTGTAACCGGTCCCGGCCGCCACCATCGAGCGGAGGGTCTCCAGGCTGGTGGCGTGGCGGCCCACGGAAGAACCCGCGCCGCAGGCGGCGATCGCCTGGTCGCGCAGGCAATTGCCCTCGTCGAGGAGCAGCAGGTCCGGCCCGGCGATCTCGGTAGCCGAGAGGGCACCGCCGCGGGCCAGCGCGTGCTCGGCCGGACAGGCGAGCCAGAACGGCTCGACGAACAGCGGCGCCACCGCGAGCCCGACGGGGGGCAGGGGCAGGGAGACCAGGGCGGCATCGATGCGCCCATCGCGCAGGCCCTCGACGATCTCGGCGGTGCGCGACTCGGACAACGACAACGTCAGCAGCGGGTATTGCTGGCGCAGGGGCCGCAGCACCAGCGGAAAGAAGTAGGGGCCCAACGTCTGGATCGCGGCCAGCACCAGCCGGCCGGTGAGCGGCGAGCCGCGGCCCTCGGTGGCGAGCGCCAGCAGACGCTGGGCCTCGGCCAGGACGATCCGCGACTGCCGGACGATGCCCTGGCCCGCTTCGGTGAGAAGCACCCGGCGGTTCGAGCGCTCGAACAGGGTCAGCCCCAGGGTGCCCTCCAGCTTACGCACCTGCACGCTCAGGGTCGGTTGGCTGACATTGCAGCGCTCGGCCGCCCGGCCGAAATGGCCCTCGTCGGCCACCGCCACGACATATTCCAGGTCGCGGAGCGACAAACCCGAGAGGTTCATAGGCTGCGTCTATCATGGCGTTTGCGACGATGCATTAGCCATTAGGCTCGCCAGGGTCCATAACCTCGTCGGAACGGTTCCAGTCTGCCGAGTCGGCCCCATATCCCGCTCACAGGCTTCACGGAGAGACGAGACGCATGAGCGATCAACGCCCGATTCTCACGACCCGCCAGGGCCATCCGGTCCGCGACAACCAGAGCACCCGCACGGTCGGCGAGCGCGGCCCCGCGACGCTCGAGAACTACCAGTTCATCGAGAAGATCACCCACTTCGACCGTGAGCGGATCCCGGAGCGCGTGGTCCATGCCCGCGGCGCCGGCGCCCACGGCTACTTCGAGGCCTACGGTAAGATCGGCAACGAGCCGGCCTCCAAGTACACCCGCGCCCGCGTGCTCAACGAGACCGGCGTGAAGACGCCGATGTTCGTGCGCTTCTCGACGGTGGCCGGCGCCAAGGAGAGCCCGGAGACCGAGCGCGACCCGCGCGGCTTCGCGGTGAAGTTCAAGACCGTCGATGGCAATTGGGACCTGGTTGGCAACAACCTCAAGGTGTTCTTCATCCGGGACGCGATCAAGTTCCCCGACATGATCCACGCCTTCAAGCCGGACCCGGTGACCAACCGCCAGGAGGCGTGGCGCTTCTTCGACTTCGTGGCCCAGCACCCCGAGTCGATCCACATGGTGACACATCTCAAGTCGCCCTGGGGCATCCCGGCCAATTACCGCGAAATGGAAGGCTCCGGCGTCAACACCTACAAGCTGGTCAACGACCAGGGCGAGGCCGTGCTCTGCAAGTTCCACTGGGAGCCGAAGCAGGGCGTCCGCAACCTGACCTCGCAGCAGGCCGCCGAAATCCAGGGCAAGGATGTCGGCCACGCGACCCGCGACCTGTACGACAACATCAAGGCCGGCAACTTCCCCGAGTGGGAGTTCTGCGTGCAGATCATGCCGGACGGCCCGAACGACCACCTGTCGTTCGATCCGCTGGACGACACGAAGCTGTGGCCGGTGGACCAGTTCCCGCTGCTGCCGGTGGGCCGCATGGTGCTGGACCGGGTGCCGGACAACTTCTTCGCTGAGGTCGAGCAGTCGGCCTTCGGCACCGGCGTGCTGGTCGACGGCATCGACTTCTCGGACGACAAGATGCTGCAGGGCCGGACCCTGTCCTACTCGGACACCCAGCGCTACCGCGTCGGCCCGAACTACCTGCAGCTGCCGATCAACGCGCCGCAGCCGGGCGTGAAGGTCTATTCCAACCAGCGGGACGGCCAGATGACCTACTCGGTCGACGGCACCGGGCCGAACAAGCACATCAACTACGAGCCCTCGACCCTGGCCGAGGGTCTGCGCGAAGCCCCGAAGCCGGCCAAGGAGTACCGCCAGCCGGTGCAGGGCCAGCTCGGCCGATACCAGACCTCGCGCACCGAGGACGACTACACCCAGGCCGGCGTCCGGTACCGCTCGTTCCAGGATTGGGAGCGGGACGACCTGATCGCCAACCTGGTCGGCGACATGAAGCAGTGCCCGGAGCCGATCCAACTGCGGATGGTCTGGCACTTCTGGCACGCGGACGAGGATTACGGCCGCCGCGTCGCAGAGGGTGCGGGCATCGACCTGGAGAAGGCCAAGGCCCTGCCGCCGCTGCCGGGCCGCGCCGCCCCGCACAAGCGCCTGCAGGCCGAGACCTACACAGACGGCTCCCAGGCCCACAGGGTCGCCGCCGAGTAAGTTTTTTACGCGGCGCCGAACCGGCCCTGACTGAACGGAGGCCCTGCGGGTGAAAACCCGCGGGGCCTTCTTTTTAGCCTCATCCCAAGGCGCGATCACCGCTCAGGGGCAGTGGCGGCGGACGTAACCTTTGCCGATAAAGGTCTGCGTGGCCGGATCGTAGGTCCTGAAGCGGCGGGCGCAGGCCGCGACGGCCGCCGGGAGATCGGCCGGGTCCGCCTCCACCACCGGCGGCACGTCGGCCGGCGCCACGTAGACCGGGGGCCTGTAGACCCGCGGCGCGTAGATATAGGCATCGTCGTAGAACGGATCGCCGAAATCGCCCCACAGGCTGCCCAGGCCGAAGCCGAGACCGAGGCCGGCGAGCCCGTAACCGTAGTAGCCGCCATACCACGGCCGGTAGGTGTACGGGTGCCGGAACGCGAAGCCGGGCCGGTACGGCCGCCCACCGATGATCGCGGGGCCCGGCCGGACCGGTCCGAGCGGCCGTCCCCAGGCGCCGATCCGGGTCCCGACGCCACCGTGGAACCCGCCCCCAAATCCGCGTGCCTCGGCACCGGTCATCGTCAGCGGGAGCGCGATGACGGCAGTTGCAACCAGAAGAAGCGTCGACCTGTCGATGCGTGCCATAGTGTCCACCCGAAGCAGGACGCCGGTCACGCCAGCTTGCGGACTCGGCGGAATACTCCACGTCATCCTGGCCCGGCGGCGTTCAGCGTCAAGAGTGCTTGGCCCGCACCTCCGGCATCGCTGGCTCGACTGTCGCGGGCGAGGGGCGACCTGCGGGCATCTTGCGGACGGGCGGCGTCCGCCCCGGTCAGCGGCCGCTGGCCGGCAGCGACGGCTGAAGCGGCGCGCTGCCCAAGTCCGGCGCGGCGGCGCTGACCTTGCGGTCGCGGCCGGCGGCCTGCCCGACCAGGATGGCGGTGATCGCGATGGTGACGAACAGGCCGCCGGCGAGGCCCCAGCCGCCCGTCGCCTCATGGGCGAAGCCGAAGGCCAGGGGGCCGAGGCAGGCGCCGGTATAGCCGATGCCCTGCGCCATGGCCGAGAGGCCGGCGGCGCTGGCGGCATCCGCGGCGCGCAGGACGATCAAGGTCAGCCCGAGGCCGAAGCAGCCGCCGATGCCGAAGCCGAGGGCACAGGCCGCCGGGATGCGCAAAGCCTCCGGCCCGAAGGCGAGCACCAGGAACGCGGCCGCCGTGAGCCCCGGAATCGCGACGATCCAGGCCCGCTGGTCCCGCACCCGGGCGGCCAGCATGGCGGTGATCAGCGCACCCGGCGCCTGGACCAGGGTCATCAGCGAGGCGTAGAGGCCGGCATCGAGCGCCGAAAGGCCGCGCGCCTGGAGCAGCAGGGGCAGCCAGCCGAACAGGGTGTAGGCCAGGGAGGATTGCAGGCCCATGAAGCCCGTGACCCACCAGGCCAGGGGATCGCGCAACAAACGCCCGGCAGAAGGCGCGGCGTTCGAGGCGGTGCGACGGGCGAATGGGATCCATAGGAACCCCGCCACGAGTGCGGGCAGCGCCCAGATCGCGAGCGCCGAGGGCCAGCCGCCGCCGAGGGCGTGCTCCACCGGCACCGCCGCGCCCGCGCCGGCCGCCGCGCCGAGGCACAGGGTCATCGTGTAGAGGCCGGTCATCAGGCCGCTGCTGCCGGAAAAGTCGCGCTTCACCAGGGCGGGCAGGAGCACGTTGTCGAGCCCGATCCCGATGGCGGCCAGCGCTGTTCCGGTGAAAAGCGGCCCGAGGCCGCCGAGACCGCGCAGGGCCAAGCCGGCGGCCAGGATCGTGGCGCCGACCAGCACGGCGAGATCGGGCCCGATCCGCCGGATCAGCGGCGCCGCCAACGCGCAAGCGATGCCGAGGCACAGGACCGGCAGGGTGGTGAGGATCGCGGCGCCGCCGGCGCTGAGCCCGGTGCTCTCCCGGATCGTCGCCAGGAGCGGCCCGATGGTACTGAGCGCCGGGCGCAGGTTGAACGCGACCAGCATCAGCGCGAGGCCGAGGAGGATCCGGCCCGGGGCCGTCCGCTCCGGGCTCATGACCGTCGCCGGGCGGTGAGGGCGCCGCCCAGGCAGGCCGCAAGCATCAGCGCGAAGGCGGCATCGCCGAACTGGCCGTACAGGGTGCCGCCGACGATGCGGGCGGGCAGGTCGGCATCAAGCCAGGTTTCCGTGTCGAGCTCGGTCTGCGCGACGATGCGACCGTGCGCGTCGATCACCGCGGAGATCCCGGTATTGGCGTCGCGGATCAGGGGCAGGCCCTCCTCGACGGCGCGCAGCCGTGCCTGGGCGAGGTGCTGGCGGGGGCCCGGCGTGTCGCCGAACCAGGCATCGTTGGTGACGTTCAGGATCAGCCCGGGCGGCCGCGGCACCGAAGCGGCCGTCGCCGGCAGGATCGCGTGCGTAAAAATCGCCTCGTAGCAGATCGTCGCCGCCACGGGCGGCAGGCCCGGCACGGTCAGGATCCGCTGCGCCGCCAGGGTCCCGGCGGAGAAGCCGCCGGGGATCGCCACGAACTGGCGCAGGCCCAGGGCCCGAAGCGCGGCGTCGATGGGCGCCGGCAGGTACTCGCCGAACGGGACGAGGTGGACCTTGTCGTAGGCGTCGGAGATCACGCCGTCCGGCCCGATCACCATGACGGCGTTGAAGTAGCGCAGGCGCTCGCCGGGCAGGGGCTCTTCGGCCCGGGCCGCGCCGGTCATCAGCTGCTGGCCGGGCTTGAGGCCGGCCGCCACCTTGGCCAGCGCATCGGGATCGCGCTGGATCAGGAACGGGAAGGCCGATTCCGGCCAGACGATATGGGTCGGCTCGGGCGCGCCGGCCTCGGTCGGGCGCTGGCTCAGCTCGATGTAGCGGTCGACGATGTCGGCCCGGTTCTCGGGCCTGAACTTGGCGTCCTGCGGCAGATTCGGCTGGACGAGGCGCAGGCGCACGCCAGTCACCACCGGATCGGGGGGTCCGACGCGTGCGGCGCCGTAGAGCGTCAGGCCGATCAGCACGATCGCGGCGGCGGCGCTCGGCCCGAACCGGCTGCGCGGATGCGAGCCGGTCGCCAGGGTCGCTGGCGCGGCGCAGATCAGCACGGCCAGGATGGTGAGGCCGTAGAGGCCGATCGCGGCGGCCCCTTGCATCAGCCAGAGGTTCTGGGCGAGCGCCATCCCGAGGGTGTTCCAGGGGAAACCCGTGAACAGGTGGCCGCGCAGCCACTCGGCGGCGCCGATCCCGAAAGCCAGGGCGGCGATCCGCGCGGGGCCGCGCGCCCAGAGCAGGCCGGCCGCGCCGAACCCCGCGCCGTAGAAGAAGCCGAGGGCGAAGGGCAGGCCGACGACGCCGAGGGGCAGAGCCCACAGGAACTCGTCGGCCTCCACCAGGAAGGCCTGGCCGAGCCACCACAGGCCGGCGGTGAGATAGCCGAAGCCCCAGGCCCAGCCGAGCAGGAAGCAGGGCCGGACCCGGCGCAGGGCGGTCCGGTCCGCGGCAGCCCCGTCCATGAGCCAGACCGCCACCGACAGGGACACGGCCAGCGCCGGCAGGACACCGAAGGGCGGCATCGCCAGGGCGCCGAGCGCCCCAGCGAGCCAGGCGAGGCCGAGCCGCCGCCAGCCGGTCAGCCGGGCGATGGCACGCACGAAGCCCGGGGAGGGGCGGCCCATGGGACCGCTCGGGGCGGCAACGTCCCGGGCATGACCCACGGTCAGGACCGCCACGCAGCACCCGTCACGCGAAGACCATCATGGGTGCGGCGTCTCGGGGACCGGCGGGGGTGAGGGCGGGGGCAGGGCCAAGGGCACGACGTTGCCGATCCGCGCCGCGCCCTTGTGGAACCGCAGCCGCTTCAGGCGGCGGGGATCGGCATCCAGCACCTCGAATTCGAGGTTGCCCGGCCCGACGATCAGCTCGCCCCGGGACGGGACGCGCCCGGCCAGGGTGACGATCATACCGCCCAGGGTATCGATCTCCTCGGCCATGTCGCCGACAGCGGCCACGAGATCGACGCCGGTGGCCTCGGACACTTCGGCCAGGGGCGTGCGGGCATCGGCCACGAACACCTCGTCCTCACCGTCGACCCGCTGCACCTGCTTGGCCTCGGCGACGTCGTGCTCGTCCTCGATATCGCCGACCACCACCTCGATCAGGTCCTCGATCGAGATCAGCCCGTCGGTGCCGCCATACTCGTCGATGACCAGGGCCATGTGGGTGCGCGTCGCCTGCATCCGCACCAGCAGGTCGATGGCCGGCATGGACGGTGGGACGAACAGCACCGGCCGCTGGATGCGGGCTGCGGCGAGCGTTGTGGTGAGGTCGACCTTGCCAAGATCCAGCGCCCGGGGCAGCCGCACGGGCGCCCGACGAGCAGGCCGCGGCGCCACGGTGGCGTCGGCCTCGCCCTCGGCGGGAACGGCGGGCCGGACCGCGGTCGCAGTGCGCCGGGTCGGCTCGGCCTTGGCGGCGATGTGATCGACGAGGTCGCGGATGTGGACCATGCCGCGGGGGTCATCCAGCGTCTCGCCGTAGACCGGCAGCCGGGAATGGCCAGCAGTGCGGAACAGCTTGAGCAGGTCGCCGAGATTGGTGTCGTTCGAGACCGCGACGATGTCGGCCCGAGGGACCATGACGTCGTCGACCCGCACCTTGTGCAGGCCGAGCACGTTCTTGAGCATCACCCGCTCGAGGGGGGTGAGACCGCTCTCGCCGGCATCGGGCTCGGCGAGTGCCTCCTCGAGACCCTCACGCAGCGAATCGCGCGGCTTGAGGTGGAGCGCCTGCAGGAGGCGGTCGTACCAGGGCTCCCGGGACTGGGATTCACCCTCGGTGGAACTGGGCGCGGCCAGGGCCGCGCCGCGACTTCGATCGTTGCTCATGTCTCTCGGATCTGGGGGCGGTGGGGAATCGGCCGCTCAGGCATAGGGATCGGGAATGCCCAAGGTCGCGAGGGCCGCGACTTCGAGCGCTTCCATGGCATCGGCCTCGGCCTCGCCGATCTCGTGGTCCTGACCGAGACAATGCAGGGTGCCATGGACGAGGAGGTGCGCGAGGTGGTTCTGGAGCGGCTTTGACTGCTCAGCACTCTCGCGCACAAGGGTCTCGTAGGCAAGGACCACGTCGCCCAAGGGCAGCGCGGCGCCCGCATGGCGGGGCTGCGGGGCGGCCGGGAAGGACAGCACGTTGGTGGGCTTGTCCTTGCCGCGCCAGGTGCGGTTGAGTTCTTGGATCGCGGCGTCATCGGTCAGCACGACGCTGACCTCCACGGGCCCGTCCGGCGGCACGGGGGCGGCGGCGAGCCCGGCCTCGACGGCGCGGATGACCAGCGATTCGAGCTCCGGGATCGCGGTTTCCCAGCGCGCGTCCTCGACGGACATGTCGATGTCGTGGCCGCTCATTGCGCGAGACCCACGCGGCTATTCAGTTTCCCGCTCGGGAAAGAGCGAACAACACGGTTCTGTATGGGGCCAGCCGCAGCATCAGCGTCCGCAGAAAACGAGGGTCCCCTCTCCCGTACGGGAGAGGGACAGGGTGAGGGATGCGCGCTTTCCGGAAAGACCTGGTCCCTCACCCCAACCCTCTCCCGCACGGGAGAGGGGGCCGGTTGCATCACGCTGAACATGCCTCGTGACTGCGCATCCCGACAGGCGCTAGGCAGGTAGAGCTCGGCGCCCGCGGGCGCGTGAACCGACATCACACTCACGCCAAGGGCCGGCGCCGGGGGTTGGGATTGCGGTCGGCCTCATGGTCGCCGTGAGAGGCACGCTCGTAGGCGGTGACGATCCGGCGCACGAGATCGTGTCGGACCACGTCCACGTCCTTGAAGGTCACCCGGCCGATTCCCTCGACGCCGTCGAGCACGTTCACCGCCTCCACGAGGCCGGATTTCTGGCCCGGCGGCAGGTCGATCTGACTCGGATCTCCGGTGATGATCATGCGCGAGCCTTCGCCGAGGCGGGTCAGGAACATCTTCATCTGCATGGAGGTGGTGTTCTGCGCCTCGTCGAGGAGCACCACGGCGTTGGTAAGCGTGCGCCCGCGCATGAAAGCGAGCGGCGCAATCTCGATGATCCCGGTCTGCAGGCCGCGGTCGACGTGGCGCGCCTCCATGAAGTCGTAGAGGGCGTCGTAGATCGGGCGCAGATACGGATCGACCTTGTCGCGCATGTCGCCGGGCAGGAAGCCCAGACGCTCGCCGGCCTCCACCGCCGGGCGCGACAGGATCAGCCGTTCGGCATGGCCCTGCTCCAGCAGTGACACGGCGTGGCCGACGGCCAGCCAGGTCTTGCCGGTGCCGGCCGGGCCTTCCGCGAAGACCAGCTCGTTGGTGCGCAGCAGCTTGATGTACTGGTCCTGCGCCGGGTTGCGCGCCCGCACGGCGCCGCGCTTGCGGGTGGCGATCTGCTCGAAATGCGGCTTGTCGGCCTCGGCGGCGATCGCCTCGGCCGGGAACAGGCTGGCCTGGGCGGTGGATTCGCGGATCGCGCCGTCGACATCGCCGAGCGTCAGGGCGCTGCCGCCGGTCCGCACCCGCGCGTAGAGCTTCTGGAACACCCGCCTTGCCTTCTCGGCGGCGTCGGGGGAGCCCTTGATCACGAGGTGGTTGCCGAGCGCCGTCGCGGTGACGTCGAGCCGGCGCTCGATATGGGCGACGTTCTGGTCGTATTGACCGAAGACGAGGCTCGCGAGGCGGTTGTCGTCGAAAGTCAGCGGCACCTCGACCGTCTCGTCCGATTCGGCCGGCTTCGCCGCCGGCCCGCGGCCCCGAAGGGCGCCGCGTACGCCAGACCCGTCCGACGCGCTCAACCTGTGATCCTCACCGCCATCCCCATCGCTTAATCCTCACGCCGCCGCGGCCTCGAAGGCCAACTGCCCGAACAGGCTGTTCGTCCCGGCCCGCTCGATCCGGACCGGCACGATCGTACCGATATGGTGGGGCGCGGCGTCGAACTGCACGGCCAGCAGGTGCGGCGTCTTGCCCGCGACTTGGCCCGGATGCCGGCCCGCCTTCTCGACCAGCACGTCGAAGACCTGGCCGACGGCGGCCCGCTGGTAGGCATAGCGCTGCGCGTCCAGCAGCGCCTGCAGCTCAGCGAGCCGCTCCGCCATCACCGATTCGGGCACCATGTCGCTCCGGTCGGCCGCGGGCGTGCCGGGGCGGGGGCTGTACTTGAACGAGAATGCGCTCTCGAAGCCTATGTCGCGCACCAGCTTGAGGGTGTCGGCAAAATCGGCATCGGTCTCGCCCGGGAAGCCGACGATGAAGTCGGACGACAGGGCGGTATCAGGCCGGGCGGCGCGCACGCGGTCGATCAGGCGGCGATACTTGTCGCCGTTGTGCTTCCGGTTCATGGCGGCGAGGATCCGGTCCGAGCCGGACTGCACCGGCAGGTGCAGGTAGGGCATCAAGGCCGGCACCTCGGCATGGGCGCGCACCAGCGCGTCGTCGAAATCGTTGGGATGGTTCGTGGTGTAGCGGATCCGGGCGAGACCGGGGATCTTTGCCACCGCCCGGATCAGGTCCGCGAGCCCGACCGGGGCGCCGTCGGGGCCCAGCCCGTGATAGCCGTTGACGTTCTGGCCGATCAGCGTGACCTCGCGGGCGCCGCCCTGCGCGAGTTTTTCCGCCTCGGCCAGCACAGCCGCCACGGGACGCGAGACTTCGGCGCCGCGGGTATAGGGCACCACGCAGAAGGCGCAGAATTTGTCGCAGCCCTCCTGCACGGTGAGGAAGGCGCTCGGCCCGGAGGTCCGACGCCGGGGCAGGTGCGTGAACTTGTCCTCGATCGGGAATTCGGTGTCGACCACCCGGCGCTCGCGGGAGCGGGCCAGCAGGTCCGGCAGGCGGTGGTAGCTCTGCGGGCCGACCACCACGTCCACCGCGGGTTGGCGGGCCTGGATCTCGGCGCCCTCGGCCTGGGCGACGCAGCCGGCCACGACGATGCGGGTGTCGAGGCCCCGGGCCTGCCGCTCGCCCTTGAGGACGCGCAGGCGGCCGAGCTCGGAATAGACCTTCTCGGCAGCCTTCTCGCGGATGTGGCAGGTGTTGAGGACAACGACGTCGGCCTCCTCCACCGAATCGGTCGCGGTGAACCCCTCAGCGCCCAGTACGTCGGCCATGCGGGCCGCGTCGTAGGCGTTCATCTGGCAACCGTAGGATTTGACGAAGGCCTTCTTCAACGCGTGCCGCCCTGAACCGTCCGCTTCCCCATAGGCCCGCCCCGACCCTATGCAGACCGGCGGGCGGGAGCCTGTAGCACGGATCGCGCGGGCCGTCGCGACACCCCACGGCAAGGCGGGGTTTCCAAAGGGCTCAGCCCTTTGGCGGGTTTGGGGCGGAGCCCCGATAACCTTGGGAGGCGGCGGGGCTTGCCCGCCGCCCCGTCGTCAGTGGGCCGCCGCGGTGGCCGGGACGTCGATGACCATCTGCTGGAAGAACGGCACGTAGGCCTGGAGCATCACGAACAGGCCGACCAGACAGGCCAGCGCGATCGAGTGCCAGAACACGAAGCGCAGGATCTTGCCCTCCTGGCCGAAATAGCCGGTGGCCGTGGAGGCGACGACGATCGATTGGGCGTCGACCATCTTTCCCATCACGCCGCCCGACGAGTTCGCCGCCGCCATCAGCACACCCGGGAGCCCGAGTTGCTCGGAGGTGATGCGCTGGAGGCCGCCGAACAGGACGTTCGAGGCCGTGTCCGAGCCGGTGAGCGCCACGCCGAGCCAGCCGAGCAGCGTCCCGAAGAACGGGTACAGGATGCCGGTTCCCGCGAAGGCGAGGCCGAGGGTGGCGTCGACGCCCGCGTAGCGGGTGAGCACGCCCAGCGCCAGCATCGCCGCGATGGTGATCAGCGAGTAGCGCAGCGCCCAGATCGTCTCGACATAGGCGGTCACGAGCCGCACCGGCGAGAAGCGCATGATCAGGCCCGAGATGATCGCGGCGATCAGCACGCCCGTGCCGGTGTAGGACATGTAGGTGAACAGGAAGACCGCGCCCTCGGGGACGGGCTTGGCCACCACCGGCGGCACCTTCAGGATCACGTTGTGCAGGCCCGGCACCTCGTATTTCCAGGTGAAGAGCGGGTTCACGATACCCTTGAACCAGCCGGTGCCCCAGATCGCCACGATCACCGAGAGGATGATCCACGGCATCCAGGCCAGCAGGATCTCGCCCTGCGAGGCGGTGCGCGCGCCGATATGGACCGGGGGCGTGCCCGGGACGCCGGCGCCGAGCGCCACCGGGCGCGGGTTGACGAGCGCCAGGGACGGATCGTGACCGCGCAGCGCCGGCGAGGTCCAGACCTCCCGGGGCTGCCAGACCTTGAGGAACAGCACGAGGCAGAGCATCGAGGCGAGCGAGGCGCCGATATCGACGATCCAGGGATTGACGTAGTTCGAGATCAGGAACTGCGCCACCGCGAAGGACGCGCCGCAGACCAGGATCGGCGGCCACACCCGGATCATGCCGCGGAAGCCCGCGAACACCCAGATCAGCCAGAACGGCACGATCAGCGAGAACAGCGGCAGCTGCCGGCCGATCATCGCGCCGAGGATCTCGGGCGGATAGCCGGTAACAGAGGCCAGGCCCTGGATCGGCGCACCGAGCGCCCCGAACGCCACCGGGGCGGTATTGGCGATGAGCGAGAGGCCGGAGGCGGCCAGCGGCGAGAAGCCCAGCCCGATTAGGATCGCGCCGGTGACGGCGACCGGCGTGCCGAAGCCGCCTGCGCCCTCGAAGAAGGCGCCGAACGCGAAGGCCACCAGCAGGAGCTGCAGGCGACGGTCGGCGGTGATGCCGGCGACCGATTGCTGCAGTACCGAGAACCAGCCCTTCTCTACCGTGAGCCGGTAGAGGAAGATGACGTTGAGGATGATCCAGCCGATCGGGAAGAAGCCCGTGACCATCCCGAGGATCGCGGCCCGGGTGGCGAGATCGGTCGGCATGCCGAAGCCGACGATGGCCACCAGCATGGCGAGGCCGAGGGCGATGACGGCGGCGAGGTGCGCCTTGACGCGACCGCTCGCGATCATGGCGAGGAGGGCGATGACCGGCACCGAAGCGGCCAGGGTCGAGAGCCAGGGGCTCCCGAACGGATCATAGACCTGATTCCAGGTTTGCAACGGTCGTCCTCCCAGTATCCCGACTTCACGGGTTTCGGCCTAGCTAGCAGAGGGACACGGCCCGCTCAACAGAGATGCATCCTGTATTCAAGGGGTGGTTTTACCGGGACATCACGGTCGCGGGCTCGCCTGTCATTGCGAGCGCAGCGAAGCAACCTAGGGAAGCGCGCGATCGCCAGACGTAGCGCGGCACTGGGTTGCTTCGCTGCGCTCGCAATGACGCGAAAAGCTGGATCGCGCAGGCACAATCCGGCTGCCGGGAAAAGCCTCAGACCGTCGCGATCTCCGAACCGCCCAGGTCGAGCCCGGGTGCGGCCGGGCGGGCGCCGGCGGTGGGCTGGGCCTCGCCGCGGCCGGTCAGGATGCCCTGGAGGGCGGCGCGCACCTCGACCTCGGCAGCGGCGGTGGCGGCCTTCCGGTCGGTCGAGGCCTCGAAGACGATCGGCTTGCCCCAGACCACGTGGATGTCGATCGGGCCGCCGTTCACGAAGGCGGCGAGGTGGGGCGCCAGCTCCATGTCGCCGTACCAAGCGATCTCGGATCGCTCGGCGCGCACCACCGGCAGGCCGTTGCGCCTCGGATAGGCGATCGCCAGGGGCTGGAGGCGCACGCGGCCCCGTCCGGCCTCGGCCTGGAGGGCGGCGCGCGCCGCGCCGACCAGGGCGGAGCGGAACGGCAGGAGCCGGTTGCCGTCGCCGGTGGTCCCTTCCGCGAATAGCACCACCAGCTCGCCCTCGGCCAGGCGATGGCCCATGGCGGCGCTGACCGTGGCGGTGGCGCCCCTTCGCTGCCGGTCGATGTAGATCGTGCGCTGGAGGGCCGCGAGCGCGCTGATCACCGGCCAGCCGGCGATCTCGGACTTCGCCACGAAGGAAAGCGGCCGCAACGACCCGATCGCGACGATGTCGAGCCACGACACGTGGTTGGCCAGAACCAGCGCCGCCTCGCCGGCTTCCGGCGGCGTGCCGCTCTGCGTCACCCGGACCGAGAACAGCCACAGGAAGAAACGATGGAACAGGATCGGCGCCAGGGTCGGGCGGCGGCCGAGCAGCCGCAGGGCGATCCAGTGCGGCGGCGCCAGCACCAGAAAGGCGAGGGCGAGGGCCGCGACCCGCGCGATGACGCCGAACCGGCTCACGCCGTTACAGGTCGGCGCTCATGGTCAGCGCGGTCGCCCGGCTGCCGTCGGCCTTGAGGTAGTAGCCGGTGCGCGCGCCGACCTTCCGGAAGCCGTGCCGGGCGTAGAGCTTGAGCGCGGGGGCGTTGCCCTCGTCGACCTCTAGGTGGACCCGGGCGATCTTGGAATGCGCCAGGCTGGACAGGTGCTCGCGCAGGAGCCGGCGGCTATGGCCGCCGCCGCGCAGCGTCGGCGACAGCACGATGGTCAAGATCTCGGCCTCGTCGGCGGCGCGGCGCGACAGGACGAAGCCCTGGAGCGTCCCGGCCCGCCACAGGGCATGGGCTTGGGTCGAACGCTCGCACAGCAGGCGCTCGAATTCGTGGGCCTCCCAGGGTCGGGCGAAGGCGGTGGCGTGAAGCCGGGCCAAAGCCGGCGCCTGCCCGGCGTCCGCGAGCGGCGCGACGTAGGGCTCCGGGGTGAGGGCGTCCCACCAGGCGGCCCACCAGTCGAGAGGCCAGAACGGGAGGGGCCGCGTCATTGCCGCGCGATCCTGGCATGGTCCTGGGGCCGGGCATCGGGCCCGCGGAGGTAGAGCGGCCGCGGCAGGGCCTGGGCCGGATCGGCGACGAGACCGAGCGACGCCACGGCGGTGATCTCGGCCGCGCCGAGGCCGGCGACCCGGGCGCTCACCCCACGCGCCGCCAGGGCGGCCGCCACCAGGGGCGCACCCGAGCCGGTGAGAACGACGGGGCCGGCTCCGAGCCGTTCCGCGGCAATCTCTACCGGCAGGTGGGCCGGGGCAAGGCCGTCGCTTGGACCGAGGGCCTGGACGTAGACGGCGCCGTGCCGGGCATCGATCACAGCCGCGATCACGCCCTCGACGGATTCCGCCAGCAGCGGCGCCAGCAGGGCCGAGAGCGTGCCGACGCCGACGACCGGCTTGCCGGTGGCGAGCCCGATGGCCCGAGCCGCCGAGAGGCCGACCCGCAAGCCGGTATAGCTGCCGGGCCCGACCGTGACGGCGATGCGATCGATCGCCTCGAAGCCGCCCTCAACCCGGGCGATCACCCGCTCGATCAGCGGCAGCAGCGCTTCGGCGTGCCCGCGCACCATGGGCAGTGACTCGGCCGAGATCGGCGCGTCGGCATCGTCCGTGGCGACGCAGGCGGCGCACAGGTCCAGCGCTGTGTCGATGGCAAGGATACGCACGCCCACTCCCGCATGCCGGTCCGGACCGGCGACCGCTCCCATTCCGCCCCGAAGAGCGCGAAGACCCTAGCGATAGAACAAAACCGCCGGCCCGTCAGCGCGGGGCGGCGGTGAGAACCGCGTTGGCGGTGAAGTGTTGCCGGCTTGCGCCGGTCGGCCGACGCGCCGAGCCTCAGGCCGCCCGGACGACCGTGAGGAATTCGCGGACCTCGACGTTCAGCTGCTCGGATTGCCGGGACAATTCGGAGGCCGAGGTCAGGACCAGGTTGGCCGCCGAGCCGGTCGCCTCGGAGGCCTTCGCCACCCCGACGATGTTGTGCGTCACCTCGCCGGTGCCGCTCGCCGCCTGCGCGACGTTGCGGACGATCTCCTGGGTCGCGGCGCTCTGCTCCTCGACCGCGGCGGCGATGCTGGTCGCCACGCCGCTGATCTCGCGGATCAGGCCCACGATCGAGCCGATCGCCGACGCCGCCTGGCCGGTGGCGCCCTGGACCCGGCCGATCTGGGCGGCGATCTCGTCGGTGGCCTTGGCGGTCTGCTCGGCCAGTTCCTTCACTTCGGCGGCGACCACCGCGAAGCCGCGCCCGGCCTCGCCGGCGCGGGCCGCCTCGATGGTCGCGTTCAGCGCCAGCAGGTTGGTCTGGCTGGCGATCGAGGCGATCAGCCCGACCACGTCACCGATCCGCGCCACGGAACTGCTCAGCTCCTGCATCAGGGCACCGGTCTGGTCGGCCTCGCCCACCGTCCGCTGGGCCAGGTCGGAGGCCCCCTCGACCTGCCGGCCGATCTCGCCGATCGAGACCCCGAGTTCCTCGGCGGCTGCCGCCACGGTGTTGACGTTGGCGGCCGCCTCCTCGGCCGCGGAGGCGACCGTCGTGGTCTGGCCGGCGGTCTGAGTCGCGGTGGCGGTCATGGACTGCGCCGTATCCTGAAGCTCGGTGGCCGAGGTCGAGACCCGGCCGACGATGCCGCCCACCGCCTCCTCGAAATGATCGGCCAGCTCGACCATGGTGCGCCGCCGCGCCTCGGCCGCGGCTTCGTCGGCCTTCCGCTTGAGTTCGGCCTCCTCGGCGGCCTTCTGCACGACCATGGCCTTGATGCCTTCCACGGCCCGTCCGACCGCGCCGATCTCGTCGCCCCGGCGTGCCTCCGCGATCTCGGCCTCGATCTCGCCCTTGGCCATGCGCTGGAGCACCGCGACCAAGCGGTCGAGCGGCCGGGTGATGCCGACGGTGGAAACCAGCAGGGAGCAGAGGATGCCGATGAACAGGCCGAGGGCTCCGAAGCCGATCAGGCTGTAGCGGGTCGCGTCGGTCTCGTCCGTGAGATCCCGCGAGCGCTTGCGCATGTAATCTTCGATCGCGTCCCCGAGCTTCGTCCCCTCAACGCCGAGGGTGGCGAAGATCGGCTCGCTCTTCTCGCGCGCCTGTTTGAGGGCGGCGCTCTCCTCACCGGCGACCGCCAAACGCCGCACCTCCGACGCCTCCGCCACGAAGCGCGCGGTGCGCTCGCGCTGGGCCTGGATGAGATCGGAGAAAGCCGGGACCTGTTGTGCGAGATCGGACAGGGTCTTGTCGGTCTGCCCGGTGATGACGTCGAATTGCGCGCCCGCCTGGCGGATCTGCTCCGGGTCGGTCTCCGCGATCGTCCGATACATCAGGTAGTTCAACGTGTTGTGCAGCCGGTTGGTCCGCCGCACGTTCGACACCGCCTTGGCCTCCCGGGCGATCAGGCTCGTGTAGATCTGGTCGATCACCGTCATCCGGGACTGCGCGAACCAGATGCAACCGCCCACGATCACCGCGATGATCAGGTTGATCGCCAGCAGCTTCGTGACAATGTTCGTGCGGATGAGCAGGTTCATGCGAATCCCCGGAAGACCATGAGATACGAACCGCATGACGAAACCTTACGTCAAGGCAGGACTGCGACAGTTTGCATGGACTTGACGTTGTAATAATACTTCGCACTCCATATTTGCAATACTTTTGAACACCATTAAGGAAACAATATTAGTATTAAAAATGGTAAAATATAAAGTACTTGCGCATATAATATTGATATTGGGCGATTTACCGTAATGACAACCAGCCAGTTACATTCTGACGATCGCCGTACGCGACGCGGAGCGGATCCAGGCCAAGCGGTTTGAGCGCCGCAGGCGGCCTTCGCTGCGACCGGGAGCGGGTCTCAGCCGGAAATCTGAGTGCTACGGCCGGCGACGGCACCTTCGTCCAGTCCTTCAGGCAGGCAATCTCAACGCAAAAACGCCGGCGGTTCTTGGCCGCCGGCGTCGGTCATAGGCGCGTCTCGACGACTGCGTCGGGCCTCAGATCGCCTGGACCTCGCGGATCTCCGGCAGGAAGTGCCGGAACAGGTTCTGCACGCCGTGCCGCAGGGTGGCGGTGGAGGAGGGACAGCCCGAACAGGCGCCCTTCATCTCCAGGTAGACCACGCCTTCCTTATAGCCGCGGAAGGTGATGTCGCCGCCGTCACCGGCCACCGCCGGGCGCACCCGGGTCTCGAGCAGGTCCTTGATGGTCACGACCGTATCGTGGTCGGCCGCGTCGTAGAACTCGTCCTCGCCGCCCTGATCATCGAGGCCGCCTTCGGCCATCACCGGGGCGCCGGACTGGAAATGCTCCATGATCGCGCCGAGGATGGCGGGCTTCACCTGCGCCCATTCCGAGCCGTCCTCCGCCTTGGTGACGGAGACGAAGTCGTGGCCGAAATACACGCCGGCGACGCCCGGGACGGAAAACAGCGCGGAGGCAAGGGGGGAGCGTACGGCCGTCTCGGCATCCCGCGCCTCGAAGGTGGATTCGGGCAGGACGACGCGGCCGGGGAGGAACTTGAGGGTCGCCGGGTTCGGCGTGGCTTCGGTCTGGATGAACATGGTCGGCGAACTCCGCTGCGCCGGTTCAAGGCCGGCCGGGACAGGCACCATAGGGCACCGCCTTCCATGTGGACCGGCGGGTGGATTTTCTCAACCGGGCCCAAGCACCTGCGGAGTGGACATTCGCGCCATGCGCCGTCAGGACGGGCCAAACGACATGCTGACGGAGCCGGCGGTGGATGTAACCGGGGATGGGATGCTCGCGCAGGAGTTGCTGAACGACCTGCGGGCCGCGCAGGCCAAGCTGGAGGCCGCGCGCGAGGATGCGGCGTCGCTCAAGGTGCTGCTCGCCCTGCGCACGCACCAGCACGACCTGGCCTGGCAGGACGTGCAGCGTTTGACGGCCGAGCTGGCGGCAACCCGGGCCAGAACGAGCGCCCTGGAGGCGGATCTGGCCGAGGCGCGGACCAGCGCGGCTTCCGCGGACGCCGTCGCCGAGGCCGACGAGCGCACCGAAGCCGTCCGGGCCGTGCTCGGTGCCGTGCTCGACAGCATTGGTGGCCGTGCCCTCGACCGGCGCCGGTTCCAGGAGATCATCGCCCGGGCCGGGCGCGAGGCGCCGACCGACGGCCCCGGAGCGGCCCGGCACGCGGTTCTGCTGACCGAGGCGCGGCGAGTTCTCGGCATCCCCGGATAGGGCGATCGACCGACCAAGACCGCGCAGGCCGTCAGGGTTAACCAGCCTTCAAGCGTAACGTATTGATCGCGTTGTTGCTCGTTCCTAGAGCGCTCGAACGATAATGGCCTCCTACCCCACCGTTTCCGAGCTCCGGAAAACGTCCGACGTCACGGGTGACGAGATCACTGCAGCGACCGATGCGGTGCTAATACCGTTCAGGTCAGCCTCGTCGAATCGCAGCGGTCGTGCCGGGAAAATCCCTGTGGCTCTCCCTCACTGCCGATGGGTGTAAAGGCCAGCTCTCGCGTCCCATCACTGGCCCGGGAGGATCAGTCCCATAGGCATGTCGAGCTTAACCGCCGCGAGCGCCACCAGGCCACAGACCAAGATCAGGATCTGGCTCTTCCGCTCCCGGAGAGCGAAGACAATCGGATCATCATGCATGTGACCCCGCTGCGCGAGCAGCATCATGCGACTTAACCAGTAAAGTAGTATGGGACCGATAAACCACAGGAGTGCCGGATTGGCGTAGAGGCGAGTGACCTCCGGCTGGGCAGCGTAGAGTGACAGGACGAGGACGGCAGAGAAACTGCTCCCGCTGCCCAGTGATTGCAGGACCGACAGATCGCCACCAAAATATCCGCGTCCCGAAATCCGCTCGTTAACAGCCTTCGTACGGTCAACTAGCTCGGCGCATCGCTTCACAATCGCCAGCGCCAAGAACAGGAACATTGAGAAGGCGAGCAGCCAAACCGACAGCGGCACGCCGGTTGCGGCCCCGCCAGCGATGACGCGCACTGAGTAGAGTGTCGCCAGCGTGAACACGTCGATCAACATTGATGCCTTCAGACGAACTGAATACGCAACAGTTAGTAAAATATAACAGATCAGTACGACAAAGAAGCCGACCCCGATCAGCGCCGCAATCACCAGCGCCGCGCCGAACAGTATGGCGCCCCCCGCTACACCCTTCGGGATCGACAGTGCCCCCGACGCGAAGGGCCGCGTGCGTTTACGCGGATGGGCGCGATCCGACGGGATATCGAGCAGGTCGTTGAACAGGTAGGTGGCCGATGCCGCCAACGAGAAGGCGATGAATGCGAATGCTGAGTCAATGACCAGCCCGAGGTTGTCGATCTGGTGCGCCGCACACAGCGGCAGGAAGATCAACAGGTTCTTGAGCCACTGGTGCGGTCGCATCGCTCGCAGCAGCGGTAAGGGCGGGAAAACGTTTGTCGGGAAGTCGCGGTGCGAAGTTTTTGCGTCCGCAAGTTGCAAGCGCGTCCCGCGACCGGCGCGCAACACGCGGCGCGAACCGTTCCAGACGTGCAAGTCAGCCTTCGCGTCGCCGATATAGTCGTAGCCGTCCGGATGCGACTCGGCGAGGAAGCGCGCCTTGGCCGCACCCTTCAGGTTGACGCTTTCCGATCCATACACGGCATCGAAGATACCAAGGTGCGCGGCCACCTGCTCCGCCCAGGCTGTCGGCGAAGCTGTGACAAGATGGATCGGGCGACCCATCGCTCGCTCCTGGCGCAGGTATTCAACTAGATCAATGCGATAGGGAAGTAGTGCCGGATCGAACGGCGCCACGCGCGCAAGGACGTGTTTGACCGCCAATCGTCCCTGTAGCATGGCGCCGAGCAGCTCGAAGGTGGCGCCCGGCGACCTCTTAAGCGCGGCGAACACCGCCTCGTACAGCAGATCGCCGTGGATAAGAGTCCCATCAAGGTCGACGCAAAGCGGTGTCTTGTCTGACCTCGCTTGTGCTGTGGTCAAATGCTCGACGCTCATTGTTCCCCTCCGCGGTCTAGAACCATCGGCGGTGATTTCGGATTCGCGTCGCCCGACATCGCGACCAGCATCACGCCGAGCGCGATCAGCACCGTCCCTGCCGCTTGCAAAGGCACGATGCGCTCACCCAGGAGCACGACCGAAAGTGCGGCAACCGTTACGAAGCTCAGCCCCACAAACGGGTAAGCCAGCGACAAGGGCAGGCGTGACAGCACGAAGAGCCACGTGAGCGTCGCGACAGCGTAGAGCGCGAGTCCGCCGAGGAGCCGCCATTCCAGCCAGAAAGCGATCACCAGCCCCAGTGCGCCACGTGCGGGATCGGCATGGAGGAGCAGCGATTGCACGCCGAGCTTCAAGCAGATTTGCGCGCACCCGGTGAGCACCACCGTGATCCCGAGGAGTATCCAAACTAACATGGCGTCACCTCTGCGGCTGATAGGCGCTGCTGCGGAGTGCGGCAGCTTGGAATGCAGCCGCCATGAGGACAAGCAGACCCGGAAACAGCATACTCAGGTTTCGCGCCTCGCCCGGAGCGCAGAACAGCAGGAAAAGAGGCACGTTGAGTGCGGCCGCAATCGCTATCTGCTGACGCATCGCCGGAGTTACCCATCGCCAACCGAGAGCCACCAACGCGGTGATCGCGATGATCCAGGGTATACTGAACGGGTGCGGCAACGGGACCCCGTATGTTATTTCCCACTTCACCAGGAAAATGCCGGATAGAAAATAGTAGAGTTGATCGACGAGGTGGTATTCGGCAGTGTCGCCTGCATTGGCTCCGAAGCGGATGCGTGCAACCTCATAGGTAAGCCCGGCGAGGATTACGCAGCCTGCGGTGATTGCCGCAGACATGGGCGGCGATTTGCGCTCGCGCAGCAAGGGATAGGCAGTTACCGCGAAGAAAAAAAAGCTTTCCTTTGACCACGTGGCGAGCACCGTGACTACGAGCATGGCGGGCCACCACGCCCTGCGAGCCAATAGCAGGAACAAGCAGAAAAATGCCAACTCGATGTAATCATAAAAATAACCTCCGAAGGATTGCATTACCGGAAATATTAACATGAACGATGCGGCGCCCGCACCAGCAGCAATCGGCTCAAAACCTTCACTTCGAGCAAGCTTGTATCCGAGCAAGATAAGTGCGATTGCGCTGGAATAAGTGATGAAATACACCAATTCGTAGCGCAGTATCTTGCTACTATCGCCCTCGACAAAGGAGGGAAAGGCAAGCCGGGGCCCGCCGTCCTGCCGATGCAAAACACGCGAGGCGAAAAGCTTGACGGCATGGGGCGCAACCTGATCGATCGCATTGACCGTATCCACGACCAGCCTCCGATAGGCGTAGGGTCGCATTGCAGTCCCATCAAGCATCTTATTGAGCCCTGACTCCGGGGCGACGTCGCGGAACTGCCACTTTGTGTAGTATCCGGAAAAAGATGCAGCAGCGAACAGTATTGCGAGCCCAATTAGCAATATGCGTGGAGCAATGTTCAGCAGCCGCCTCTCGCGAATTTGAGCGATCGGCGCTCCTTCGACGTCCGAAGATCGCGCATGTTCCAACTCATGCCTTAGATCAGTTCTATTCATTGCTTGTCCTTGGGCAGCCTATATTTCACGCCAGCTTCTAAGCCGTTCCTTTAATGCTGCGATCGATTTTCGGATTACCATATTGAGACGCCATCTATAAATCAGCATAGACAACTCATTAGTGCACAGGCGGTTTGTGCAGTGCAAGTGCGGAGGCGAGCGTCCAGCCGGTCACGCCTAAGCTGAACCCCGGCACTCGGAAGTCACCGATCTCGTTAGCGACAAGCCGCTCGGCCTTACGATCGAGGGCGGCAGGGCGAGGCGCGCTTGGACAAGCGTTCGATCTGGTCGCGCCAGGTGGCTACGTCGGGCGGGAAGTCTGACTTGCCGACCGCGGTACGGGCCAATGGTTGCCGAAACGACAAAAGGCGCCCGAGCCGAAGCTCGGGCGCCTTGGGTGTGAAGTGGGGTGTGAAGTGGGGTGTGAAGCGATACGCTCGGACTCTATGTGAATTTCACACAGGGTCGGGCCTACTTGCGCGGCGCCGCTTCCAGCGCATCGATCCGGCGCTGCTGCCGCTCGTTGAACGCCCGGACATGCTCGTCGACCTCGCCGCGCAGCATGCCGACCACCCGGTCCTGCGCGTCGAAGCGGCCCTGTAGCTCGCTCCGTGCCACAACACGGTCTTCTAGACGCTCAATCGCGGCCTTCATCTCGTCGAGGCCCTTCACCGCCCGGGCCTCGACCCGGCCGATGCGGTCCCGCATGAAGTCGTAATCCCGGTCCTGGGAGCGCCAGTGCACCTCGTGCTCGGCGCGGGTGACTTGGTTCGCCGCCAACCCCTCAATGCGCTTGTCGGCCTTGTCCTGGATGAGCAGCAGCGAGCTCTTGAGGTCGGCCTGTCCATCTTTCAGAGGATAGAACGCGAGGCCACCGATCAACGCGGCGACGGTCACGCACGTACCCATGGCGCCCCAGATCACCGCCCACGGCGTGGCGCTGCGGCGGTCGAGCTTGTCGCTCAGGGCGCCGAGGCTCTTCACGACGTTGTCGAGGATCGAACCGAACCCGTCGAGCCGGGTCTCCTGCCGTTCCAGCCGAGCCTCCAGGTTGCCGATTATCGGTGGCGACTGCATCTGCTGGGTCTGCTGAAGATTCTGGGTCATCGTCCTGGCCCCCAAGGCCGGAGAGCCGCGCGCCGGTGTTCCGGTCACGCGTTGATTTGCACGAGCCCGCCCCGGTGAGAGGCAAGACGTGTTGTGGCGGGTGAATGAGAGGCAAAGGTTCGCGCGATCGACACTAAGGCCCGCGAAACTTTCGCGGGCCTTAGTGTCGGTCAGGGCCTGGCGAAGTCGCGCCGGACGGCCGCGATCCAGGACAGCGCCCGGTCGCTGCACCGGGCCTTCTCGCGGTCCAGCAGCTTGGCCCGGGCGATGATCCGGACGACATCGCCCTGCGTCAGGGATCGATCCGGGATATCCGGGAAGCTTCCGCGCAGGCAGGCCTCGATGCCCGCCGGCGGGGCCGGCAGCGTCACCCGGATATCGGCGGGCGCGGCCGGATCGATCGCGGGCGGCTCGATCCTAGAGCTGGCGCAACCGCCGGCTGAGAGGCTGAGGCACACAGACATCATCGCGGCGCGAGTTCTTGGCGAGCACATCGTTGAGATCCTTCAGCTTGGCGCGGTCGGCCTGTTCGGCGGCGAGGTCGCGGGTGGCCTGCTCGGCGAGATCGCGGGTGAGGGCCTCGGCGAGGTCGGCCCGCTCGCGCTCCGCCCGGATCGCGAGGGCGTGGTCGTGGGCCTGCATGCACCGCGCTCCGTCGGTCACCGCGACCTGCCAGCAGAAGGCGAAGGCGGCGACGCCGGCGGCCGTTGTCACGGTGAGGATGCGCAGGCGCGCGGGCAGGACGATCCGCCCGATGACCAGGATGAAGAAAGCGGCGCTGAGGATCTTCAGCGTCACCGGGGAGATCGCGGCCCACAGGAGGGGTGCGACCGCGAGCAGGATGCCGGTCGTAGAGAAGTCGAACATCAGGCGCGCGCTCCGGTGAGGCGAGGGAAGCGGCGCGCGAGGATGCCCGGCACGGGCCGGCCGGCATCGTCCCAGCGCGCGTAGAGGGCGTAGAGGGCGCCGGCGATGATCAGGCCGCCCACGATCATCCCGACGACGGTCCCGGCCTGGATGTGGCCGTTGGCCTCGTCGATCTGGTCCTTCAGCCCGACGATGTCGGCGACGGTGACGCCGGCGCCCCCGGTGGCGGCGACGACCGATCCGGTCGCCGTGCGGCTGCGGGCGAGGTTGGCATCCTTGGCCGGCACGGCCAGCGGCTCGGCGCCGTCGAGCGCCGCCACCGTGTCGTCGTCGAGCTCGCCCGTGACGGGGAGGCCGGCCTTCTTCTGCAGCAGCTGCACGGCGCCGGTGGTGCGGTCGCCGTGCTCGCCGTCGACGGCACCCACGGGGTAGCGCAGCGCCTTCAGCTTCGCCTGCGCCGGGATCGTCCGGAGCGCGGACTTCGCCTTGGCGAGGTAGGCGCGGCACTCAGGCAGTCCGTTGTCGCCGCCGTTGATCCGGCGGCGCAGGGCCTCGACGTCGTCGGCGTCGGCGAGCGCGTTGCAGCCGTTGTCGGCCCAGAAGGTCAGCGCGGCGGCGACCGCGCCCACCGGCGTGCGCAGCCGGTCGGGGTCCGCCTCGAACCCGGCGGCGCGGTAGTTCGCCCGGCCGGTGTTCTGCATCAGGCCGCCGCCGCGGTAGCGCCAGCCGTCGCCGGGCTGCACGTTACCCATCCGGCCGCCGTAGACCTTCTCGGCGAGCGCCTTCGGGTTGCGGGCGTAGGGCTTGGCGGCGGCGAGCGTCGGGAACCGCTTCGGCCAGACCGCGACCAGCCGCTCGGCCGAGTAGAACAGGTCCTCCTCGAGGCGGGTGAAGCCGCCGGACTCGGTGGCCATCTGGGCGACGAAGTGGGCGAGCCGCAGGGGCGTTGAGATCTCAGCCGCCGCGATCCGATCGTCGGCGGTGATGAACGCCGCGATGACGTCGGCGCGCGCCGACGGCGCGACGGCGCGGAGGATCCGCTTCCAGTCGGTCATGGGTCGGTCCTCAGAACGGAATGGAGAGGCGCAGGCGCAGCGGCGCCAGTTCGTCGAGCTCGAGGGTGCGCATGCGTTCGCCCTCGCGGATGAGGGTGCCGCCCGGCGCGATCGGCGCGGCGGCCAGGAGGCTCGCGGCGCTCGGACGCGGCGGCAGGTGCGGGCGTCCTCTAGCCGCCGCCGGGGAGGCGATCAGAGCCAGGGCGAACGTCGCCAAGAGGCGGGCGCGCATCACCGAGCCGCCAGGCGCAGCCGGCCCGTGCCCGGTGCACGCAGGATCGCCAGGCGCACCCGGGCGAGCCCGCGATGCGTCATGCCGAGGGCCTGGGCCGCGCCGGTGGCGAGGTCGATCGTCCGGTGCAGGCGCGGATGCGGCCCGCGGTCGTTGATCCGGACCACGACGCTGCGACCCGTGGCGAGATCGGTCACGCGCACGCGGGTGTTGAACGGCAGCGTCCAGTGCGCGGCCGTCATCCCGTGGGGCTGGAATCGCTCGCCATTGGCGGTGAGGCCCTTCGGGTTGATCCGGAAAATCTCGTGCCCGTAAGTCGAGGCGACGCCCTCCCACGCATGGGCCGGCGGGGATGCGGACAGCAGCGCGCAAACGACTGCGGCCCGCAGCGCGAGGCGCTGCAGGAGCATGGTGGATCTCCGACGTGTCGAAAGGGGTAGGGTGCGCGGGGCCGCTGTGCCGCTACATCGAACGGTCAGAACGCGATCGCGTAGGGCCGGTCAGCGGGAGGGTGACGATGACGATCTGGCGCGCGCGGCAATGGGTGGTCCTGCGCCAAGAACTGGCGTTGGCCATCATCGCCGCCGGCCTGATCGCCAACGTCGCGCTGATCGTGCTCGTCGGTCGGATGGCCGCGGTCGAGCTCGGCCACATGCTCGTCTTCGTCGCCGATCGTCTCCGCTGAGAGCCGGACGGCTACGCGCCGGCCGACCCAGCGGCACCCTTGACGGTGCCGCGGATCACGAGGGTTCCGATCGTGATCGGGTAGGGCCGGCGCCCGACCTCCGTGATCCAGATCTCGTGCTGGTAGAGGCCCGTGGGCGCGAAGCCCGCGACGTCGTCCGGCGCGATGTCGAGGACCACCATGAACCCGCCCGTGGGGTCGGTCACGATGGTGAGCGCCTTGGTGAACGCGCCCGGCAGGTTCGCGACCGAAGCGAACTGCGGCCCCTGCGGGCGACCGACCGGAGCCGGGCCCGCCCACCACGCAGCGGTGGCGCCCGTCATGTCTGGACGCGGCGCCGTGGGATCCGGATCCTTGATCGGGACGGTGTAGGTCGCACCCGCCGCCTGGAAGACCAGCACGCCCTGATCGAGCGCGGGTCCGTTGCGCTCGCCGGCCATGGTCAGGCCGCCGCGGCGGTGTCAATGAGCTCGGCGTAGCCCAGGGCGATCAGCTTGGCTGCGCACTTGTCCGGCACGCGCATCTCGGCGCCTTCGGGCACCTTCCACACGGCGCCGACCAGGTCGGTCTCATGGATCTCGGCCCGGGCGACCTCGCGGGCCCCGATGGCGGCGACGTCGTTGTGCGCGACGATCCCCTCGTCCTTGTCGTGGACGAAGCGATGTTCGACGGTCATGGCGAAGCGGACGTCTTTCATGACGTGGATCTCCGGTCGGGATTTTCGAGACGAGGCGGCGGCGGCGAGGATGCGCTTAGCCGCTCGCGGTGGTCATCGTGGTGGTGACCTTGAGGGTGTCCCCGGCGATCAGCGAGCGCGGCGTCGCGAAGTCGGAGGCGCCGATCAGCGTGCCGGCGGTGCCGCCGAGCGTGCTGTCCGTGGTGACGAAGGCGCCTGCGACGGAGACGCTCGCGGTCGGGTTGTAGACCGCCTGCGCGGCCGAGTTGTCGAGCGAGGCCGTGGTCGTGCCCGACACCGCGCCGAACGTGAGCGTCTGGCGTGCGGCCTGGCTGACCTGCGTGATCTCGGACCAGCCCGCGTGCGAGGCCATCGTGTCGGCGGCCGCGATCGTGCCGGAGCCCTTGAGGCCGACGTAGAACGCGGCCGTGTAGTTCGCCCCCTTCCAGAAGGTGGAGAGCATGTAGGCGAGCCCGACATTGACGGTCAGGTTCTCGATCGTCTCCTCCCACTTCAGCGCGCCGTCGGCGCCGAAGCACTGCACGGCGTGGAAGGTGCGCGGCTTCACCGCACCGCCCGAGAGCGCGCGCGCCACAGCTCCGCCCGCGGCCGCGAGGCCGGCGCCCAAACGTCCCATCATGTCGGTCGATCCTAGTGGCGCGTGGTGCCCTGCAGGGTCAGGCTGACCTGCATCGTGCCGGCGAGGGTGCGCGTCCCCAGCCGGCGGCCGTCGAGGGTGAGGGTGACGACGCGCGTCCCCTGGATCTGCGGCGCGCCCGCGTACGGGTCGCCGGTGGAGAGCAGCGCGCCGAGCGCGGCTTGCGCGGCGAACTGCGCCGCCGCCGCGGCCCCGATCGATGCGGCTGCGGCCTGGTCGAGCCGGGCCGTGAACGCGATCGTCGAGGCGGAGGCGACGCCGGCCTGTCCGGCGAGACCTTCCGCCGCCGGCAGGGTGAGGCTGCCGGAGACGAACAGGCCGCCGCCGGCCGCGACCTGCGTCGCGGCGCGGAAGCTCGTGCCGAGAGCGACCGTGACCGCCCCGGTGGCAATCGCGGCTGCACGGCTCGCCAGGGCGGCGGAGTCCGCGGTGGCGATCGTGCCGCCGGCGCTGGCGCCTGCGGCCGCGGCGAGGCCCGCGAGCGCCGCCTGGCCGGTGGCGGCGTCGGCCGCCTGCAGGGCGCGCGCGGCGAGCGTAACCGCCGCGGCGTAGCTCTGCCCGCCGCCCGTGCCTGCGGCGACGCCCATCGCCTGGACGAGCGCGGCCGCCGCGACCGCGATGGCCGCGGCCTGCCCGCCCTGGCCACGGGCCTGGGTCAGCGCCACCGCCCCGGCGTACAGGGCGGCGGCCGACCCGGAGAGCCCGAGGCTCGCCGCAAGCGGCGCGGCGGCGGCACCGACCGCTTGACCTGCCGAGGCCTGGATCGCGGATGCGGCCAGGGCCATCGCCGCGCTGTAGCTCTGCGCCCCGCCGGTCGACATCGAGGCGGCGAGCGCTTGAGCGAGGCTCGCGGCCCCGGACCCGGCGACGGCCGAGGCGGTCGCGGCCCCCGGCGCCTGCGCGAGCGTCCCCGCCGCGGAGAGGACGGCGCCTGAGACAGCGGCGCCGGCCGAGGCCTGGACCAACCCGACCGCGCTGGCCGCACCGAGCGCGCCGGCACCGGCCGTGCCGGGGGCGACGGCGAGCGCGGCGGCCGCCGCCGCGGATCCCTGTCCCGCGCCGGCGAGGAGCGCGGACGCCGCGAGCGCCATGGCCGACGCGTAGGTCGCGCCGCCGGCGTTCGACGCCTGCGCCACCGCCAGTGCCAGCGCGGCCGCCTGTGCGGCGGTGATCGCGTTGGAGGTGCCAAGCCCGGCGCCCTGCGCCAGCGCGAGGACCGAGGCGGCCGAGAGGCCCGACGCGCCCGCCTGCCCCGCCAGCGCGGCGACCGACAGCGCGGCGGCGATCGCCCCCTGCGCCGCCCCGGACAGGCCGGGCGCGGCGGCGAGGGCGGCCGAGGCCGACACTTGCGCGGCCACGGTGGCGGCCAGCGGCGCAAGGACGGAGAGCGCCAGGTTCGCGCCGTAGAGCGTGGCGCCGGCGGCCGTCGCGCCCGACGCGACCGCCAGGGCGGCGGTGCTGACGCCGGCGAGCAGGGCCGCCCCGAGCTGGCCCGGGGCGGCCGCGATGCCGATGCCGGCCGCGTAGGTCGCTCCAGTGCCGGGGGCGGTCGAGCCTCCGGACGTCTCGCTGACCAGGACGCCGCCGTAGGTCGCCTCCCGAGCGGCCTCCTCGTCGAGGTAGAGGGCGCCGAACGGTCCGAGGATCGCGTATTGGCGCGCCATGGTCAGGCCACCGTGGGTTTCGGGTCAACGTAGAAGGTCGCGGACGCCTTGCCGACCTTCGGATAGATCGTGACCGGGCCCGCGAGCGCCGCGGTGAAGCTCGCCTGGAGCTTGAACCTCACCCCGGCGCGGAAGGTCGCGCCGCCGTCCGTGACCGATCCGCCGTCGACCGCGGAGGCGTAGCCGGCCGGCTCACTCGCCGCCGACTGGCCCTGCCCCGTGCAGAAGAAGATCCGCCCGGGGTTCGAGGCGAGCTTGATCACCGCGCCGAGGGCGTACGTGGTCGAGTTCGCCCGGGCCGCGGCCAGGCTGTCCCAGGCCTCGGTCGAGGCGGGGAGAGCCGCGCCGGCATCGATGCGGGTCGCCTTCGTGCCGCTCGCGTAGCTGCCCCTCGGGCTCGCGGACGACCCCAGATACTCGACATCGATCCAGATCTGATCGTTCGTCGGCAGGGCGGCGCCATTGTAGATGCCCTCCAGGGTGGCCGTCTTCGCCGCGCCGGTGGCCGCGTTCCAGGTGGCGACGGGGAGCGCCTCGAACGGCGCGTTCCAGGTCGCGTTGACGCCAGCGGTGATGTTGCGGCTCTTGGCCGTCGTCCCGTCGCTGGCGCCGCCGGTGTGGACGATCACGGTCTCGTCGACCTGCGAGCCGAACGGGTCGTAGCGCTCCTCGGTGTAGGTGACCCCGGTCGCGGCCGTGCGGACGAAGATCGCCTCCACCGGATACGTGCCGGTGGTGGCTTTCGTCACACCGGCGTCGACGATGCAGTCCTTGAAGGTCGCGACCGCGGCGGACACCTGCGGGAAGAACAGGGTCTTGCCGGACACGAACGCCGAGAAGTCACACGCCTCGAAATCCATGATGGCGGTGTTGTAGCCGAACGAACCGAACAGCCAGGTCGGAACCGTGCCGGTGAGCGCGAAGGCGACGTTCTTCCACTTTGTGCGCCCGAGACACCCGATCGAATGCGAAGCGCTGGTGAATACGACCGCCCCGTCCAGGAAGCGGGCTAAGTTGGCGTTCTGGGTCGTGATGCTCCCCCCGCCCGAACCGCCGAGCGTGAGCGTGAAGTTGCGCAGCGTCTGCTGGGAGCCGCCGCCGGATCCGATGTTGATCGACGCTGAACCCGTGCCGCTGCCGGCGGTGAACGCGATGCCGCGCGTGCTGATGAGACCGCTGCCGCCGGTCGCGATGCTGATGTTGTTGCCGCCGGTGGTCGAGACCGTGGCGCCCGCCTGATAGTCCGAACCCTGCGGCGGGATGTGGCTGGAGCCGTCCCGTCGCACGCTCTCGATGTAGTTCGGCGCCGAGAGACCGCCCGGTGTGTTGATCGAGATCGCCGAGGCCTGCGTCTCGGCGTGATCGTTCGAGCAATAGCCGACGTCGCCGGCGGCCATCCAAGCGGTCATGTTGGCGATGCGCGCGTGCGGCGCGGCCCAGGCACCGGGCGCCTGATAGGCTTCTTGCCCCGTCACCTCCGTCCAGGTCACGCCGCTGTCAGTGGTGGCGCTGCCCTTGCCGGTGGCCCAGGTGGGCTCACTCGCCCCGGTCGTGCCCGGGCCAGTGCAGCGATAGCAGCGCTCGTTGCCGACCGCGGGGTTGCTCGGGCGCACGATCTGCCCGACGGTGTAGGTTCCCTGCGCCCAGGCCGCGACGGCCGCGTAGGCCACGCTGGAGCAGTACAGGTTACTCATGGCACCGCCGCTCCGATGAGGCTCGCGTTCATGGAGGCGGCGCGCTTGGCGACGACGGCTTGGTAGTCAGCGCCCTGCGGATACAGGCTCTGATAGGTCCAGACGGTCCCGTCGGAGACGGTGTAGGTCTCGGTGACCCAGAAGCTGCCGTCGATCTGCGGGGGCGAAGCGACGGCTTTCGCGGCCGCGACGATCGCCGGGGCCGTCGGGGTGGCCGCCTTGATCGCGGCCATCAGAGCGTCGGCCCGGACCTGCACCATGATCTTCAGGCTGACCATGACGGTGAAGGCCTGGACCGTCCGCGCGTCGTTGATCGAGACGCTCGGCCCAGACCCCAGCATCATCAGGAACGCGAGGACCTGCGGGTTTTGCAGCGACGCCGTGCTGATCGCGGCTTGCTCCTGCTGCGTCAGCAGGGCCATGAACTGAGCCGGCGTCATCGCCACGGCGCTCTCCGCGGTCAGGACAGAAGCCCAGGCCAGTCAGGTGAAGTCTGATCGGCGCGGCACGGGCATGCGGACGGGGAGCGCTGGCGCTCTCCGGGGTGGAGGTCGGAAGGGTTGGGAGCCGCGAGTGGAACGCGACAGGTCGCCCCGCCATTGACCGCTCGAGCGACGCGGGGCGGTGCACGGGAGGCGGCGGTGGGCGGGACGGAACGGGTCGAGGAACTGGACGGCCGAGATGTGCCGCTGCCGGAGACGCCGGAGGCTCAAGAACTGGTGAAGCCGGATCCGAACGCCCCGGTCGGCAGCGCAGAGGAGGCGGCCGCCGAGGAGGCCTACGTCGAGACGATCAGAGATGCCGGGGTCTGAAGGCCGTCTCGGCGCAATGGCGGAGAAAGCGATCGACCTGGGGGACGAGGCTCACTGCCAGATCGAACCCCCGACCGAGGCCGACCACACGCCCGTGTTGCCGTTCACGGAGCCGAGGAAGCCAAAATAGTGAAGGCCCTCGGACGGCGTAACCTGCGCTGCCACCGACACCGCCTGCGAGACGTTGGCGGCCGGCATGTAGTGCGAGATCGAATTTCCGATCCCCACTCCGTCCAAGCTCAGCGATGTCGTGTTGGTCGAGCCGGCCGCGTTGCTGTTGTGCAGGCCGACGAGGTTCGCCTTGGCGGTCGCATCGTTCCAGGCGAGGAAGTAGGCGCGGTTCGCGCTGCTGACCTCGGTCGGCGAGCCCGATGGTGTACCGGCCGCCGTCGGC
>NZ_JAKSYO010000031.1 GCF_022829635.1 Methylobacterium sp. E-066 | reverse complement strand
CTCAACCTCCTGCGCGCCGACACCGCAAAGGGATCCATCCGCGCCAAAATCAAGCGCGCCGCATGGAACGACACATACTTGCTCAGCCTCATCAGCCAAATGCGATAGCCCTGCCCGCACGGGAGAGGGGGCGCGTCGCGGTCTGAACCAACGCCTGCGCCTCAAACCTATGTAACCCGCAGGCAAGGAGCCTGCGGAGTTCGCTCGCATTCATGCAGATATCGGTCGTTCTACAGATGCGTGGAAGTCCACAGAACTGTGGATTTTCGATCTCCTATCAATGTTGGTCCGCGTGCGGCCGCGTCCTACCTCGCGAGCGGGGTCTCCACCGGGCAGGCCAATCGCTCGGTGGCCTGCGGCGCCGTGGCGGCGGCGATCAGGATTGGCAGGATGACCGGAAGACTCAGATAGAACCCGTCCCATAAGGACGACTCGGCCGAGATGGCCGAACCGACCGGGATCACGGGCGCGGGCGGTTGGAAAGATAACGTCGGGCAGCATGTCAGAAGTGGCCAACACACCTTTCGACGTCGCGGTGGTGGGCGCGGGGGCCGCGGGGCTCGCCGCCGCCCTGGCGAGCGCCCAGTCCGGCATCCGGACGGCGCTCGTCGGCCGCCACGCCCCCGTGGCGGACGGGCGCACGGTCGCGCTGCTCGACGGCTCGGTGCGCTTCCTGGGGGCCCTGGGCGCCTGGGAGGCGGTGGCGCCGCAGGCGAGCCCGCTCTGCACCCTGCAGATCATCGACGACACCGGCAGCCTGTTCCGGCCGCCGCCGGTGCGCTTCCAGGCCGCCGAGATCGGGCTCGATGCCTTCGGCTGGAACGTCGAGAGCGCCCGCCTGGTCGAGAGCCTGCGCCTCCGCGCCCGCGCCCAGGAGAATCTCACCCTGGTCGAGGCGGATGCCGCCGGGGCCGTCCCCGGCGAGGCGGTGGCGCGCCTGAACCTGGCGGATGGCGGCACGGTCGCGGCCAAGCTTGTGGTCGGCGCCGACGGCGCGCGGTCCCCGCTCCGGGCCGCCAGCGGCGTGCGCGTGCGCGACTGGACCTACCCGCAGAGTGCGATCACGACGATCCTGGCGCATGAGCGCCCGCACCGGGACGTCTCCACCGAGTTCCACACGCGCTCCGGCCCGTTCACCCTGGTGCCGCTGCCGGGCGGGCACCGGTCCAGCCTGGTCTGGGTCACCGGCGAGAGCGCGGCGCGGCGGCTGGCGGCCCTGGACGACGCCGCCCTGGGCCAGGCCGTGGAGCGGCAGGCCCGGGCGATGCTCGGCGCGATGCGGATCGACGGCCCCCGGGGCCTCGTGCCGATGCGCGGCCTTTCGGTGTCGAGCCCGGTGGCGCAGCGCCTAGCGCTGGTCGGGGAGGCGGCCCATGTCTTCCCGCCGATCGGCGCGCAGGGGCTGAATCTCGGCCTGCGCGACGCCGCCGCCCTGCGCGACCTGCTGGTGGCCGCGTCCCGCGATGGCCGCGATCCCGGCGCCCGGCCGGTCCTCGACGGCTACGCCCGGAGCCGCCGCCTCGATGCCGCGGCCCGCACCGCCGCGGTGGATCTGCTCAACCGCAGCCTGCTCACCGACCTGCTGCCGGTCGACGCGCTCCGGGGCCTCGGGCTGCTGGCGATGTCGCATCTCGGTCCGCTCCGGCGGGTGGTGATGCGCGAAGGCGTGCTGCCGCGACTCGGCGCACCGGAACTGATGCGCGGGGCGCGCTGAGCGCGTTCTTTCGATGGGAGTTGGGGGCGTCGTAGTGGCCTTGGCCGCATCGAACGCAATCGTTCGGGCGTGCCATCCTGGTCCGTCATCGCGAGCGCAGCGAAGCGACCCAGGGATCCGCCACGCCTCGGGCGACGGCGCGCTGCCCTGGCTTGCTTTGCTGCGCGCGCAATGACGATGGCGAGGCTTCGGGCGAAGGGGTCTTTTCAGAGGTCCGGCTGGGCCGCCACGTAGGCGCCGAGGCGGGTGGCGAGGTCCACTGGGCCGCCGGCCTTGGACTCGCCCGCGTCGCCGATCAGGAGAACCGGGATGCCGCGGTCGCGCAGCTGGCCGCGCAGGCGGGCGGCGCGGCGGGCATAGGCGGGGTCCCGACGCGTCGGGGCCTGGAGCAGCACCGCCGCCGGGCGGGCGATCACGGCCAAAACATCGTCCGCCGCCTCCATCGAGGCGGTGACGCTCGCGTATCCGAGGTTGGCCAGCTCGCCCGAAAGGGACCGGTCCACGGCGCGAACACCGTCATCGACCACGAGCACTTGTTGCAGCGCACCCATAGGCTTGAGCGGTACCTCATGAAGCGTGGCTTGGGAAGATAGCCAGAACCACAATCCGAAGCGAAACCCACGAAGGCGCGGATCGGATCCGTCCCCCATGTGCGCTTGCGAGATTATCCGCCACGCCTGAGCGCCGGATGAACCGACGATCGTCCGCCGTTCAGGCGGCCTCGATCCCGGTCACGGCCCCGCCCGACAGGACCGGCCGGTAGCCTGAGTCCCGCCACGCCAATGCGTCCGGATCCGGGACGCCGCTGCGGGGCAGCACCGCCGTCGCGCAGGCCAGGCCGCGATAGGCCAAGCCGCGATAGGCCGGTGCGTCATCCTGGTCGTCGCCGAGATCCAGGAATGCGAGATCGAGGAGCGCCCGGGGCAGGGGCGTCCGATCCGGGTCGGCCAGGGTCGCGGCGAGGTCGCCGGACCGCGTGAGCACCGCGTCCTCGTCGAAGACCAGCGAATCGAGGCGGCGCGGGCCTGCCGATCCGACGGTGGCGTCCAGGATCGTGCTCGCGGGCGCCCGGTGCACCACGTTGAGGGCCCGCACGGTCCAGGGGAGGGGCAGGGCGGCCAGCGCCGCCTCGATCAGGGACGGGACCACGAGGCGCGTCGGAACCGGCCGCATCAGGCCGGCGCGGAACCCCGCCTCGTCGAAGGGAATCACGGTCTCGAGGCTGGCCCCGGCCGAGAGCGCCGCGCCGAGGCCGGTGACTAGGCCGCGCAGGTCGTGGGCCGGCAGGAGCGTCAGGATCCGCTCGTCCGCCGTCACCGGCAGCGCGTCGAGATGGGCGTCGATCGCCGCGGCGAGGGCTGCCGCGCTGCGATAGACCGGCCGGCCCGGATCCCCGGCCGCGAAGGTGACGAGGCCGCGGCTCGCGACCGGGGCGACGACTCCGCGCTCCAGGGCCATCGCGTCGAGGCTGATCACCCCGTCCGGGACGCCGGGGCCGAAGGCGGCGAGGTAGCGCAGGCCGAAATGGCCCATGGCCGCCTGGGCGAGGTCCTCGGCCGGACGGCGGGCGCCGCGGCGGCCCTCCGTCAGCACCGCGACGAGGCCCGCGGAGGCGATGCCGGCCGAGAGCTGCCCGGCATCCCAGAGGGCGGGCATCGGGCAGGGCAGGTGGCCGGCCGCCTCGACGGCCAGGTGAGCGAGGGCCGATTCGGCGCCGCCGGAGAACCACAGGCCGACCCGGCTGCCCGCGGGCAGCCGCCAAGCGCCGATGCCGCGGGCGAGGCGGCCGACGATCTCGGCCGCCGCCGCGTAGGTCCAGGTGATCGGCGGGCGCCCGCACCAGGCCGCCCGATCCCCCGAATCACGCAGGGCCGTGCGCTGCGGGCCGGTCCGGGCCGCGGCGAACAGGCAGGCGGACAGGCTGCCGGACCGCGCGGACGCATCCGGCGCGGCGTCGGCCGTTCTCTCCGCCACCGCGAACGCGCTCAATCCGCCCCCCACCCAAACTGCAGATCCATCCGCATGGTCGGCCGACTATGGTTAAATCCCAGCTAAGACCCGTTCACTTGAGCGAGGCTGTCGTCGTCGCGGGACGCCGCATGACCGGGCCCATGGCAGCCTTAGGCAACGTCGCGCTTGCGGCCGGAGAGTCACGGGCCTATCGGGAGCCGGCTGCGGCACAGGGCGCCCCGAGGGGCGCTCGATGCCGCGGTGTCATGCCTTCGCCTCATTCGGAGGGGACAGGCAGGCCGCCCGGTCGCCGGGGCGGGCGATGTGCGCATCCGGCGCCATCCTCGCCCGATGGTCGGACCGATTCATCCGGAGCCCCGGGAGGCACGCCACGGCGGTGCGTGCCCGGGCGGTCCGGCGGACCAGCCCGTCAGGCCGGCTCCGCATTCCGCAAGCCACACCACGTTTCGCCACACCACGTTTCTCAAGGGGTCAGAGCCGATGTCCTTCACCCGCCCCGCGACGCTGGCACGCGCCGCCCTCCTCGGCCTCGTGGGCCTCGGCCTCGCGGCCGCCCCGGCGCTGGCCCAGGCGAAGAAGCCGGCCGCCCCCGCGCCGACCGCGCCCGCCCCCGCCGCGCCGAACACCCCGGCCGCCAACAATCCGGCCGGCGCCGCCGCGCAGACCGGTCCGCAGATCGTGACCGTGAAGTCCGAGCCGAGCCAGGCCGACTGGACCAAGGTCTGCGGCAAGGACCAGGCCTCCGGCACCGACATCTGCTACACGACGCGCGACTTCGTGTCCGACCAGGGCCAGCCCGTCCTGGCCGTGGCGGTCTACGAGATGAAGAACGCCGCCCAGAAGCAGGAGGTGCGCGTGGTGCGCTACCTGCTGCCGCTCGGCCTGCTGCTGCAGCCGGGCATCCGCTTCAACGTCGACGGCCAGGCCGGGACGCCGGGCCGCTTCGCGGTCTGCTTCCCGAACGGCTGCTTCGCCGAGGCCGGCGGCGTCGATGCCGGCGTCATCGCGGCGATGAAGAAGGGCACCACGCTCAACGTCTCGGTCCAGAACCAGACCCAGCGCGAGGTCACCTTCGCGGTGCCGCTGACCGGCTTCGGCAAGGCCTTCGACGGCCCGGCCATCGACCCGAAGGTCCTGGAGGAGCAGCAGAAGAAGCTCCAGGCCGAGCTGGAGAAGCGCTCCGAGGACATGCGCAAGAAGCTCGAGCAGCAGGGCAACGCCGCCCCGGCGGCCGGCGCCCCCGCGGCCAAGTAAAACGTCGCAGCGGATTCCGATCGGGGCCGGACCGCGAGGGCCGGCCCCTTTTTCATGCGCGCTCGCCGGCGCTGCGCGTTTCGGGGCTCCGCCCCGAGCCCCGCCAAAGGGCTTGGCCCTTTGGGATCCTGGACTTGGCCTACCGGATCCCCGTGGGGCCCGGGCCCGGCAGGACGATCAGCACCCGGAGGTCGTGATCGGGCACGTAGTCTCGGGCCTCCCAGCGGAACGTGGTCGGGTCGGTCTTGCGGATGCCCGAGCGGCAGAAGCTCACCACAGCCTCCGGGCTGCCCTTGTCCACCGTCAGGGTGAAGCGCCCGATCGGGGCCGCCCAGTTGCGCGCGGTGGTGACGATGTAGGGCACCACGAAGGCCCGCAGGTAGCCGCCCGCGTTGGGCGCCTTCGCGTGCAGGCGCCGGATCGCCGCCAGCCCGGCCTCGTCCAGGCAATAGGTCGCCCGGTAGGACGCGCGTGCGGCCTCCTTCGGGTCGAGGAGGTGGAATCCGCTCACCGGGGCGTAGCTGTGCTCGATCCGCACCTCCCGGTCGGCCGGGAAGGTCTGCAGCCAGTGGAACGTCGCCTCGAAGCGCCAGAGGCCCTCCATCATGCCCTCGGCGTCCGGGAACAGCCCGGCCTTGACCAGCTCCGCCCAATCCGGCTTGCCGATCCGCTTGGAAGCCGCGTCGATCTCGGAGACGCGCAACGGGTTGAGGGGCAGGCCGTGGCGGCGCAGCAGGTCGGTGACCTCGCCCTCGCCCACGAAGGCGCGCTCCTCCAGTTCCGGCTCCACCGGACGCCCGTCCACCGTCACGGTGAAGCCGACGAAGTTCGCCCGATCGACCTGCGGAAGCTTGGTGGCCGAAAAGCTCAAGGTCCGACCGTCGATCGGCGGCAGCGGGAAGGCGATCCGGACGGTGCGCGGCTCCGACACCTGGTTGCGGAACACGTAGGACACGCGGATCCGGTCGAGGGCGATCGACAGATCCTCGCTCACCAGTCCGATGCCGGGTTCCGGCCTGAGGATCAGGTCGCCGGCATCGAGCTCGGCGGCGCTGTCGTTGGCACGGGCCGGCGCGCCGAGGAGACCAGCGACCAGCAGCGTCGCGGCGAGGGGACGGGATGTCACGACCGGGCCTTCGAAGAATCGTTGCGACGCGCTTCGGATTATCTCCGCGGCGTTGCCCGAGGGTGACCGGATTCTTCGAAAAAAATCAGTTCCGGACGCGGTCGCGCACGCGGTAGCCGCCGGCCGCGTCGCGCTCGAACATCTCGGCGATGCCGGCATGGCGCAAGGTCTCGCCGGACGTGTCGGGCAGGAGGTTCTGCTCGGACACGTAGGCGACGTACTCGGTCTCGGCGTTCTCGGCGAGCAGGTGGTAGAACGGCTGGTCCTTGCGCGGCCGGACCTCCTCGGGGATCGCCAGCCACCATTCCTCGGTGTTGTCGAAGACCGGGTCGACGTCGAACACGATGCCCCGGAACGGGTAGATCCGATGGCGCACCACCGCGCCGATCGCGAATTTTGCGGTTCTGGTTGTTACGTCCGTCATGACTCTATCCGTTCAGAGCGGACAGATAGGACCGATGTCGGAGCGTGTCACCGGGCCGGTGTCATGTCCCTGTCGCCAACGTGCGATTCGGCAGATTCCGGAGCCGGGATGCCGAGCTCGGCCGCGATCGCCCGGGCGGTGGCCGTGCGCCGGGCGGTGATCCCGGCCGCCGCCTCTCGGACCTGCGCCACGATCGCCGGCGGGGCGCTCAATGGCGTGCCGCTGTCGAAGGGCGGCTCGGGGGCGTATTGCATGCCGAGCTGGATCGCCCGGGCGGCATCGTCGCCGCGCAGCTCGGCCGCGAGCCGCAGCGCGCCGTCGATGCCCGCGGTGACGCCGGCCGCGAACAGCCAGGTGCGGCCATCGGAATCGTGATCGATCACCACCCGCGCGTCGACCGGCTCCGCCCCGAACCAGGGCAGCAGGTCGACCACGTTCCAGTAGGTCGTGGCCCGCCGCCCGATCAGCAGCCCGGCCGCCCCGAGCAGCAGCGCGCCGGTGCAGACCGAGAAGACGTGCGAGGCGCCCGCCGCCTGCTGCCGGATCCAGCCGAGCACCGCCGCGTCGCGCATCAGCGCCTCCTGGCCCTGGCCGCCGGGGATGTGCAGCACGTCGAGGCGCGGCGCCTCCGTGAGGGCGGCGTCGGGGGTGATCCGCAGCCCGCGCAGGTCGCGCACCGGCGCCGCATTCGGCCCGTAGATCCGGTAGGTGGAATTGGGGATCCGCGACAGCACCTCGAACGGGCCGGTGAGGTCGATCTGGTCGAGCCCCTCGAACAGGAGCGAGCCGATCTGCAGATGGGTCTCGGGGGGAATCATGCGGGGCCTCCGTGCTGGACAGGGAGACCTTACCGCGGCACGCTCTGGCCGAGATGCCAAAGACCCCTCGTTTCTCGCCAGACGCGTCCCGCCCGGTGGAGCTGCTGGCCTTCCCGGCGGTGCAGCTCCTCGACGTGGCCGGGCCGCTCCAGGTCTTCGCCACGGCGAACGACCTAAGCGGCGGGCTCGCGCCCTACGCGCCGCGGGTGATCGCGGCCGGCGACCGGACGCTCACCGCCTCGGCCGGCCTGCGCCTGGTCGCAGACCCGTTGCCGGATCGCGACGCACCGGTGGACACCCTGATCGTCGCGGGCGGCCCCGGGGTCACGGCGGCCGCTGCCGACCCGGCGCTGGTGGCCTGGGCGCGGGACCGGGCCGGGCAGGCGCGCCGGGTCGCCTCGGTCTGCACCGGGGCCTTTCTGCTCGGGGCTGCCGGGCTCCTCGACGGGCGGCGGGCCGTGACCCACTGGAAGCATTGCGGCGCGCTCGCCCGGCGCTACCCGCTGGCCCGTGTCGAGCCCGACCCGATCTTCGTGCAGGACGGCCCGGTCTGGACCTCCGCGGGCGTCACCGCGGGGATCGACCTGGCGCTGGCCCTGGTCGAGGCCGATCTCGGCCGGGATCTCGCCCTGGCTGTGGCGCGCCACCTCGTGATGTTCCTGAAGCGCCCGGGCGGGCAGGCGCAGTTCAGCGCGGCTTTGGCCCTGCAGGCCGGGGAGGACCGCTTCGGGGCGCTCCACGCCTTCATCGCCGACAACCTGGCGGGGGACCTGTCGCTCCCGGTCCTGGCGGAGGCCGCCGGCATGAGCGAACGCAGCCTCAGCCGGCACTACCGGGAGGCGACCGGCCTCACCCCGGCCAAGGCCGTGGAGCGCCTGCGGATCGAGGCGGCGCGGCGGGCGCTCGCCGAGACCGCGCTGCCGGTGAAGCGCATCGCCCGGACCTGCGGCTTCGGCTCCGAGGAGACCCTGCGGCGCAGCTTTTTGCGGCACGTGGCGGCGACGCCGCAGGATTATCGGGCGCGGTTCGGGGGGTGAGGGGTCACACCGGATCGCCGGGTGGGAGGGCAGCCCAGATGGTCTCGCGCACGCCGTCGAGATCCTGGTGGATGTCGGCATTCAGGATGCGCAGCAGGACGAAGCCAGAAGCCTCAATGATCGCGGTGCGTGCCGCGTCGGAATGGATTTCCCAATCGGTCGAATGCGTTGCGCCATCGACTTCCACCACGAGCCTCGCCTCGACACAGGCGAAATCGACGATGAAGCGGTCGATCGGATACTGACGGCGGAACTTCCAGCCGTTGAGCGCGCGGTTCCGCAGAACGCGCCAGAGCTTGGCCTCGGCGGTGGTCTGGTTCCGGCGGAGATGTCGGGCACGTGGGATCGACTTGCTCACCGGGTCGTCTCAACGGCACGGCACCGAATCGACCGGATGATACCGGTTCAGAACGAAGCGCGGGTCCCCTCTCCCGTGCGGGAGAGGGACAGGGTGAGGGATGCGACCTATCCGGAAAGTCCGGGTCCCTCACCCCAACCCTCTCCCGCACGGGAGAGGGGGCGCGTTGCGGTCGTTAAAGGCGATTGCGCCTCAAACCCCTATCGGGGCAGTAGATTCCGGAGAGAGCCCATCGCGGCCCGCCTCCTTAGAAACAGGCGCGCATCACCCGCCGCGCGCTACCCCAGCTGATACACCGCCGCCAGCTCCGGATCCTTCGCGGCGACCAGCTTGGCCAGATCCACGATGACCTTGGCCTGCTTCCAGGTGGCGTCGTCCTGCATCTTGCCGTCGAGCATCACGGCGCCGGTGCCGTCGGGCATCGCCGCGACGATGCGGGCCGCGAAGGCCACCTCGGCGGGGTCGGGGGCGAAGACGCGCTTGGCGATCGCCACCTGGCTCGGATGCAGCGTCCAGGCGCCGGCGCAGCCCATCAGGAAGGCGTTGCGGAACTGCGCCTCGCAGGCGTCGCCGTCGGAAAAATCGCCGAATGGGCCGTAGAACGCCTTGAGGCCGTTGGCCATGCAGGCATCCACCATCTTGGCGATGGTGTAGTGCCAGAGGTCCTGCTGGGCGGTGGCCCGGGGCGCGTCGCCCGCGGGATCGCTGAGCACCCGGTAATCCGGGTGGCCGCCGCCGACCCGGGTGGTCTTCATGCCGCGCGACGCCGCGAGATCCGCCGGCCCGAGGCTCATGCCGTGCATCCGCGGCGAGGCCGACGCGATGGCGTCGACATTGGCCACGCCCTCGGCGGTCTCCAGGATTGCGTGGATCAGGATCGGCTTGGTCACCCCGTGCCGGGCCTCGAGCTGGGCGAGGAGCTGGTCGACGTAGTGGATGTCCCAGGGCCCCTCGACCTTGGGCACCATCACGACGTCGAGCTTGTCCCCGACCTCGGCCACGATGGTGAACAGGTCGTCCAAGATCCAGGGCGAGTTGAGGGCGTTGATCCGGGTCCAGAGGCCGGTGCCGGTGGCGGCGAAATCGGTGGCCTGGGCCATGGCGACGAAGCCCTTGCGGGCCGCCTCCTTCTGGTCGGCCGGGACCGCGTCCTCCAGGTTGCCCAGCACCACGTCGACGGTGCCGGCGAGCTCGGGCACCCGGGCGCGGACCTTGTCGTTGTGGGGCGGGACGAAGTGGATCATCCGCTCCAGCCGCACCGGCAGCTCGCGGAACGGGGCCGGCGCGCCGGTGGCCAGCGGCTGGAAGAAGCGGCGGGGCAGTTTCATGATGGGCCTCTTGTACGGGGCTTGGCGGCCTCGATCATGGTCCCGGATACAGGATCCGGGACCATGATCGAGCCGCTTATTGGCATCATCTTTGGTCCGAAAGCCGGAAACCACCTTTCGGGATGATGCACGAGCCCCGTTAAGGCAGGCTTGGGCGGGCGCGTAAAGGCGCGGGCCGCCGGAGTGCCCTCCGACCTTTGGGGCATTTTGCCCCGGCCCGGAAGCGCCGGACGCCCGCTCTCAGAGCCTGTTCGACTGCGCGCTGTCAGGGGGACGCCATCCTGGGAAACATGGGTTTCCAAAGGGCCGGCAGCCCAGCCCTTTCAAGGTGTTTGCGGCAGCGGACTGTCCCGCTTGCCCTACGACGCTTGGTTCTCGCAGAGCCTGGTCTGGAAACAACCCTGTCATCCCGGGGCCGCGAAGCGGAGCCCGGGATCCAGAAACACCGTGGGGCCATGGACTTGCGCCGTCGGCGGCTCTGGATCCCGGGCTCGCCTGCGGCGCCCCGGGATGACAGGGTGGAGGATGATGCCTCCGTGAAAATCCGGGTTTTGTGGAACAGGAGTATCTCCGCTTAAGCGATACCGCTTTCACCTCCGTGCCGTCCCTGCCACGCTTCCCTTGGCGGGGATCGCGGGCGGGCCATCAGACCTGCGCTGCGATCCGAACCGATTGATCCCGTTGGGACAATCCAGGACCATGGCCCAATCCGAACACCTTGAAAGGGCTGCCGGCGGCCACCTTTCGGGACGATGTCCTACCCGGCCCGGAACAGCGCCACGATCTCGGGCGCGGCGAGCCACGCATCCACCCGCTGGCAGGCGAGATCGCCCGCCGGCATCGCGTCGTAGATCGCGAAGCTTGCCGCGATGAAGCCCGGCAGATCGTAGAGCGTCGGGAAGTCCTCGCCTCGAGGCTTCATCTTGAACAGGTACGAGCCGGTCAGCCCGAAATGCTCGGCGATCGGCGGGTAGAGCGGCCAGACCACGTCCTGGGCCAGCTCGTCGCCGAGGTAATCCTCGATCTCCACGGGCTCGGGCCTGAGCCCGCTCTCCGCCAGCAGCCGCCGGGCGATGTCGCCGATGACGAACGCCTTGGGGTGGTTCATCACGTGCATGAAGGCGCCCCGGCGGGCCCAGCGGGTCACCTCCCGATCGAGGCCGAAGCCCAGCGCCGCGGCGGACCCGACCAGCTCGTGCACGGCCGGATCCCAATGGTCGAGATAGCCGAGCCGCCGGAACACGTCCTCGCGGAACAGGGCGGCGGTGCGGCCGGCATCGAGGCCGAGCCGGTGGGCGCAGAGCGCGATCGCCGAGTGGTACTGCCCCATCGGCGAGGGCGCGAGCTTGAGCGCGGCGAGGTCCGAGGCCTGGCCGACATAGACCATGTCCGGGTGGAAGGCCGAGAACACGATCGACGGGAACAGCTTGAGCCGCGGATCGGCCGCCCGCACGGTCGCGATGTCGCCCCCCGGGATCAGGCCGCCCGGGAAGGCCTGCGAGAAGACGTGGTCGTGGGAGCGGAGCGTCCGGATCAGGCCGTCGACATGGCCGTGGTCGCGCTTGAGCGAGCCCATGGGCAGGTAGCGCACGGGGCTCTTCGGCGCGAGCAGGCGCATCGCCTGGGCGATGCCGCGCGCCTGGCAATTGCCCAGCACCGCGATGGCCGGCCCGTCGCGCGTGGTGGCGGCGCGGGCGCGGTTTCGCCATGGTGTCGCCCAGGTGGGCGCCCAACTGGGGGTCGACAGGGACAACGCGCTGCGGGCGCGCCGGGGCAGATCGTTCAGGGCCACGTCGCGTGCCGGTGTCAGCGGACGGCTCAGCATCCCCGAGGGCGCGCGCCGTCGTGAAGATCTTGCCGTCGTGAAGAAGAGGGTTCGAAGATGGCGTTGAATCCGTATACGGGTCTACCGGCCGAGCGATTCTGGCGCAAGGTCGTGACCAACGTGCCGCCCTTCGCGGTCAATCCGCACCCGAAGGACACGTTCGCGATCGGGCCGACCGACAAGGTCGCCACCGGCGGCTCCTGCTTCGCGCAGCGGGTGGCCGAGGCGGTGCGCGGCGCCGGCTTCAACTATTACCTGACCGAGCCGCCGCCCCCCGGCATGAGCGCCGAGGAGGCCAATGCCCGCCAGTTCGGCACCTTCTCGGCCCGGTACGGCAACCTCTATTACACGCGCCAGTTCGTGCAGCTGTTCGACCGGGCCTACGGCCAATTCGAGCCGGAGCTGAAGGCGTGGCTGCGCGACGACGGCCGCTATGTCGACCCATTCCGCCCCACCGTCGAGCCGGCGGGCTTTGCCAGCGAGGCCGAGGTGATCGCGGCCCGGGACGCGCATCTGGCCGAGGTGCGCCGCCTGTTCGAGACCCTCGACGTGTTCGTGCTGACGTTGGGCCTCACCGAGGGCTGGCGCTGGCGGGCCGACGGCGCCGCGCTGCCGCTCGCCCCCGGGGTCGCGGGCGGCACCTTCGATCCCGCGCTCTACGAGTGCGTCAATGCCGGCGCGGGCGAGGTGCTCGGCGACCTCAACGGCTTCCTGGACCGGCTCTGGAGCGTCAATCCCAAGGCCCGGGTGATCTTCACGGTCTCGCCCGTGCCGATGATCGCCACCTACATGGACCGGCACGTGATGGAGTCGAACAGCTACTCCAAGTCGGTGCTGCGTGTGGCCGCCGGCGAGGTGGTCGGCCGGGGCGATCCGCGGGCGGTGTACTTCCCCGCCTACGACATCGTCACGAGCAACGTGAATGCCGGGCGCTACTACAACGAGGATCAGCGCACCATCAACGACGCGGGGGTGCGCCACGTCATGCGGCTGTTCCTCTCGACCTTCGCCCGCGACCGCGCCGCCGCGGCCCCGACCCACGCCCCCGTGGACCTCGCGGCCGAGTTCGAGGGCAATGCCGGCGTGATCTGCGACGAGGAGGAGATCGAGCGCAGCGTGGCGTGAGAGCGGGGCCGATCGGCTAACGTGGGCCGAGGCACGTCCGTCCCATTCTCGACCTCATCCTGAGGAGCTTGCGTGGAGCGCAAGCCTCGAAGGAGCCTTCCAGGGATCGCACTGGCTTCTGGAGGGCTCCTTCGAGGCCCGCTGGCGCGGGCACCTCAGGATGAGGGGGGAGGGTTGGATACGCGGCGATTTCCGAGGTCGTTCATCCGAACTGACGATGTCAACAATCGGTCAAACTGTCCGTGCGCGCCTTCATCGCGGCGAGCGTATCCCGCGGCGAGGCGTTTCGCTACGGGCATGGTGGCCCTGCGGTGCCGGGTTCGGGTTTGCCACCGGCCAAGCATTTCGGGCAGTGTCGGCGCTCCCCGAAGCGTAACCGTGCCGGAGTCGATCCCCGTGAGCCTGCCCCCGCCCCGCAAGCCCGACCACGACATCGATCCGATCTTCGTGGCGCGGCACTCGCCCCGCGCTTTCACGGGCGAGGCGCTGCCCGAATCCGAGCTGCTGCGGATGATCGAGGCCGCGCGCTGGTCGCCCTCCGCGTACAATTCGCAGCCCTGGCGCTTCCTCTACGCGCTCCGGGGCGACGCGAACTGGGACACGTTCTTCGGCCTGCTCGTACCCGGCAACCAGAAATGGGTCTCGGGCACCGGCGCGATCCTGTTCCTGGTCTCGAACGGCCTCATGAAGGTCGGCGACGAGTTAAAGCCGTCCTACAGCCATTCCTTCGATACCGGGACCGCCTCGCTGGCCTTCCAGCTCCAGGCGTTCCGCCAGGGCTGGCACGCCCACGGCATGACCGGGTTCGACCATGTCCGCGCCCCCGAGGTGCTGCGTTTGCCGGAAAATCACCGGATCGAGGCCGCCTTCGCGGTCGGCCGCAAGGTCCCGGATGCGGAGCTCACCGAGGAGCAGCGGCCGCGCGAGGCCCCGAACGGCCGCCGGCCGATCACCGACTTCGTCATCGCCGGCGCGTTCCCGCCTTCCGACGCCTGAGGCGATCCGGAACTGGGGGGGCGACCAGGACTTGGTCGATATTGCCATGCCGTGGCGGTCCTGACGCAGGTCGCCCGCCCCGCGCCGATCGGAGCTCGCCCATGGATCCGAAGTCCTCGGACCCGAAACCCTCGGTCCCGCCCGGTGGAGCGGCCGCCCCCGATCCGTTCCTGGACGCGGGCGGGTTCGACCACGCCTCGGGCCTGCGTAGCGTCGCCGAGCGCCACGGGGTCAGCCTCGATGCGGTGCGCCACCTCGTCCAGGCGCTGGAGCGCGGGCACGGCACGATGGCGCAGTTCGACCATCCCGATCTCGGCGGGATGGGCCAGTGGTTTTCCGGCGGCATGGTGATGGTCGGCCGGATGTTCGACGACGGCCTGAAGGCGCGGGTCGATGCCCTGTGCACCGAACTCGCCGCGGCCCTGCCGGCGGGTGGGTTCTCGGAGACCGGCCCCGCATCGCGGCGGGGCGGCGGCGAGTGGTGGCCCGCCGGCCTCGGGGCTCCGGCGAGCACCGGCTCGCAGAACGGCATGCGCTACGCCTATTTCCCGGACACGCGGCGGCTCGCCATCGACTCGGGCTCCGGCATCGCGCTCTACGATACCGGCGAACACCATATCTCCGGGGTGTCGCAGGCGAACGGCAGCCTTGACTTCACCGGCCCGCGGGGCGTCGTGGCCCTCGACCGCCTGCGCCGGATCGAGGCGGAGACGGCCGCCCCCCGGCAGGTCGATCCGACAGGTTCACCGGCCTCTCCCCCGCAGCCGGTCGCCCCCCCGTCGGAGGCGTCACCGTCCGGCGACGTGCTGGCGACGATCGAGCGGCTGGCGGAGCTGCACGCCCGGGGCGTGCTCACCGAGCGGGAGTTTTCGGACAAGAAGGCGGAGCTGCTGGCGCGGTTGTAAGTCTTCAGGCTGCAAGCCTAGCGGCCATCGAGCCTCCCATCCAAACCCCTCACCCTGAGGTGCCGAAGCGAAGCGGAGGCCTCGAAGGAGCCCTCCAGAAGTCGTTGCGATCCCTGGAGGGCTCCTTCGAGGCTGCTGCGCAGCACCCCAGGATGAGGGGGTGGATGGGACGATCCTCGCTCGCGATCAGTGAGGCATCGACCGCTCAGGCGATGCCGGCGCGCAGCAGGTCGTGGACGTGGACGATGCCCACCGGCCGGCCGTCGGTCACCGCGAAGACCGCGGTGATCAGCCGGCGGTTCATCAGCTCCAGGGCGGCCTGGGCGAGCTTGTGCGGTTCCACGGTGATCGGCTCGCGGGTCATGATCGCCGAGACCGGGGTGTCGAGGATCTCGGGGCCCATGTGGCGGCGCAGGTCGCCATCCGTGACGATGCCGACCAGGCGGCCGGCGGCATCGGTGACGCCGACGCAGCCGTAGCGGCGCGCCGCGATCTCGATCAGCACCTCGGACATCAGGGCGGTGTCGGAGACCAGCGGCATGTCCTGGGGGCCGTGCATTACCTGCTGCACGGTCTTGAGCCGGGCCGCGAGCGTCCCGCCCGGATGGAGGGTGTGGAACCGCGCCGAGGTGAAGCCGCGCCGCTCCAGCAGCGCCACCGCCAGGGCGTCGCCCAGCGCCAGCTGGATCAGGCTGGAGGAGGTCGGGGCGAGGTCGTGCGGGCAGGCCTCGCGCACCCGCGGCAGCTCCAGCAGCACGTCGGCGGCCTTGCCGAGCGTGCTGGCGCCGTTGCGGGTGATGGCGACCAGGGGAATCGAGAAGCGGCGGCTGAACCCGACGAGGTCGGACAGCTCCGCGGTCTCGCCCGACCAGGACAGGGCGATGATCACGTCGTCGCGGGCGATCATGCCGAGATCGCCGTGGCTCGCCTCGGTGGGGTGGACGAAGAAGGCGTGGGTGCCCGTGGAGGCCAGGGTCGCGGCGATCTTGCGGCCGATATGGCCGCTCTTGCCGATGCCGCTGACGATCACCCGGCCCTTGCTCTGCAGGATGGTCTGCACCGCCTCCTCGAAGGCCACGCCGAGCCGGCCCTGGAACGCCGCGCTGGTCTCCTGCAGGGCGGCGATGCCGAGCTGCAGGCTGCGGATCCCGACATCGCGGGTGCTGGCGAGGTTCGCGGCCGCGGAATCGTAGAGATCGTCGCGCAGGGCGCTGGAGGCGGGAGCGTTCATCGGTTCCGTTCTGGACCCGTCGGGCGGATCCGGCGCCCAATGGGCGATGCGAAGCGAGCGGCGCGACGCTAGGGAGCCGTCATGGTTGAAATGTGACGCCGGGACGACATGCCGCCCCTCTCTGTCCGCCGGGCGGTTGAAGGCCCGCTCCGGCGGGTCCATGCTCCCCATACGCCAGCTAAAAAAGGGCCCGAGCCCCATGACCATCCGCTTCCCCGAGCCCGACCCCAACATTCTCGCCCGGCGGGAGGCGATCCTGGCGGGCCTCGCGCCCCTGGTCGCCCCGGAGGCGCTGGTGACCAGCGAGGACGAGCGCCGGGCCTTCGAGACCGACGGGCTGACCGCCTACCGGCAGATGCCGCTGGCCGTGGTCCTGCCCTCGACCACCCAGGAGGTCGCGGCCGTGATGGCCTATTGCCACGCGCAAGGTGTGCGGGTGGTGCCCCGGGGCGCCGGCACCTCGCTCGCCGGCGGGGCGATCGCTCAAGGGGATGCGATCATCCTGGGCGTCGGCAAGATGACCCAGGTGCTCGACCTCGATTTCGAGAACCGCACCGCCCGGGTCCAGAGCGGGCTCACCAATCTGGCGATCTCGGGCGCCGTGGCCCATGAGGGCTTCTTCTACGCCCCGGACCCGTCGAGCCAGCTCGCCTGCACCATCGCGGGCAACATCGCGATGAATTCCGGCGGCGCGCATTGCCTGAAATACGGCGTGACCACCAACAACCTGCTGGGCGTCACCCTGGTGCTCAACGACGGCACCGTGGTGGAGGTCGGCGGCCAGCACCTCGACAGCCCCGGCTACGATCTCCTGGGCCTCATCTGCGGATCGGAAGGCCAGCTCGGCATCGTCACCGAGGCGACGGTGCGGATCCTGCGGGCGGCCGAGGGCGCCCGGCCGGTGCTGGTCGGGTTCTCGAAGGTCGAGGATGCGGGCGATTGCGTCGCCGCGATCATCGCGGCCGGTATCATCCCGGTGGCGATCGAGTACATGGACCGCGAGGCGATCCTGATCACCGAGGATTTCGCGAAAGCCGGCTACCCGCGCGACGCCGAGGCGATGCTGATCATCGAGGTCGAGGGCTCGGATGCCGAGTGCGACGCGATGCTGGCCCGCATCGAGGCGATCGCCCAGGATTTTCGGCCGACCAGCCTGCGGGTCTCCCGCTCGGAGGCCGAATCCGCCGCGATCTGGAAGGGCCGCAAGTCGGCCTTCGGGGCCACGGGCCGCATCTCCGACTACATCTGCATGGACGGCACCATTCCGACCGGCCAGCTCGGGCCGGTGCTGGAGCGGATCGGGGCGATCTGCGCCGGCCACGGGCTGCGGGTGGCCAACGTGTTCCATGCCGGCGACGGCAACCTGCACCCGCTGATCCTGTTCGACATCAACAAGCCGGGCGAGCTGCAGAAGGCCGAGGCGGCCGGCGACGAGATCCTCAAGCTCTGCGTCGAGGTCGGCGGGTGCCTGACCGGCGAGCACGGCGTCGGCATCGAGAAGCGCGAGCTGATGCGCTTCCAGTACACCCAGGCCGACCTGGAGCAGCAGATGCGGGTGAAGGCGGTGTTCGACCCCGACTGGATGCTCAACCCCGCCAAGGTTTTCCCCCTGGAAGGACGACTCGAAGCGAAGGCGGCCTAAGTCCCGGGATTCCAAAGGGCTCAGCCCTTTGGCGGGTTGCCAGGGCGGAGCCCTGACGAAGCTCCGGCTCTCGGTCAGGCCGCCACGCCGTCGCGGGCCTGATCGGCCTCGGGCTTGCGCAGGCTGTCGGCGGTCCGGGCCAGGATCGCGGCGAGGTCGGCCGCCGGGGCGGGCCGGCCGAACAGGGTGCCCTGCAGCTCGTGGCAGCCTTCCTCGCGCAGGATCCGGGCCTGCTCGGGGGTCTCGACCCCCTCGGCGAGGACATCGATCTTCAGGGCGCGCCCGAGCCAGACCATGGCCCGCAGGATCTCGACGCTGCCGCCGTCGCGGGCGAGGCTGCGCACGAAGCCCGGGTCGATCTTGAGCCGGTCGAACGGGAACCGGTGCAGGGTGCCGAGGCTCGAATACCCGGTGCCGAACGCATCCATGGCGATCCGCACGCCCGCGGTGCGGAGCGCCCGCAGGAGCGACAGGTTCGCGGCATTGTCCTGCAACAGGACCGATTCGGTGATCTCGAGTTCCAGGCGCTCCGGGCTCAGGCCGCTCGCGGCGAGCGCGGTCCGCACATCCGCCTCGAGCCCGTCGGCGGCAAAGGACTGGGGCGACAGGTTGACCGAGACCCGGACCGGGTCCGGCCAGGATGCGGCCGCCCGGCAGGCGGCGGCGAGGATCCAGGCGCCCAGCGGCTTGGTCAGCCCGACCTCCTCGGCCAGCGGGATGAACTCCGCCGGGCCGACCTCGCCGTGCTCCGGGTGGTGCCAGCGCGGCAGGGCCTCGAAACCGTGCAGGGCCTGGCTGTGCGCCCCGACGATCGGCTGGAAATGCAGGGCGAACTCGCCCTCGGCCAGGGCCCGGCGCAGGTCGGTTCCGAGCTGGCGGCGCCGCTGGATCTCGACATCCATGGCCGGGTCGAAGAAGCGCCAGGTGCCACGCCCGGCGGCCTTGGCCTGGTACAGGGCGATGTCGGCCTGCCGCAGGAGCGTGGCGGCAGTGCCGGACGCGTCGTCGGCACTCGCGATGCCGATGCTGGTGCCGATCGCGAGGCTGTGGCCGTTCACGGTCACCGGCGCTTCGAGCGCCGCGACCAGGCAGCGGGCCAGGCGCGCCGCGTCCGTCGGCAGGGCGGCCGCGCCGAGGACGATGGCGAACTCGTCGCCGCCGAGCCGGGCTACGAGGTCGTCGCCCGCCACCGTGGCGGCGAACCGGGCCGCCACCGCGCAGAGCAGCGCGTCGCCGACCGGATGCCCGTAGGTGTCGTTGACGGTCTTGAAGCCGTCGAGGTCGAGGCACAGCACGGTCGCCGGCGCGCGCGCATCGCAGCGGGCGAGCGCCGCATCCATGCGCTCCTTCAGGACCAGGCGGTTCGGCAGGCCGGTGAGCGCGTCGTGCCGGGCCATGTGGGCGACCCGGGCCTCGCTCCGGCGGCGCTCGGTGACGTCCTCGTGGGTGCAGAGCCAGCCGCCGCCGGGGATCGGGGCGTGGACCACATCGACCGCCCGCCCGTCGGCGAAGTCGCAGGTCAGCGAGACCGGATGGCCCTGCGCGGCGGTGCGCTCGCAGGCCGCCACCAGGGCCGCCGCGGCTGCCGCGCCGAGACCGCGCTCCCGCGCACCCAGATGGTCGAGGAGGGCGGCCAGCGCGGTCCCGGGCCGCCGCAGGGCATCGGGGACCGCGTACATCCGCGCGTAGCGCGCGTTCATGACGATGAGGGTGCTGTCCCGGTCGAACAGGCACAGGCCCTGGACCATGTTGTCGAGGGCGATGCCGAACCGGGCATCCTGCAGGCGCAAGGCTCGCTCGCCGCGCTCGCGCGCCTCGGCCGCGGCCCGGGCGGCCTCGGACTGAGCGAGCCGTTCCTGTGCACGGGCCTGCCGCCGACCGAGCAGGACCAGCCCGAGCAGACCGAGATCCAGCAGGATCGCCGCCGCGCCCACGATGGCCGCCTGCTGGCGCGCCGCCGCCAGGCAGGCCTCCGCGGTGCGGCTGACGCTGAGGACCAGCGGGTAGTTCTCGAGGGCGCGGGCGGCGATCAGCCGATCCTGGCCGTCGATCGGGCTGACGGTGCGCGTGGCGCCGCCCTGCGCGGTCCGCGCGGTGATCAGGGATGCGCCGGCCCGGGGGAAGATCCGGCCGATCGTCCCTTCGCGCTGCGGGTGCCGGACCAGCAGCATGCCGTCGTTGCGGAACAGCGATACGACGGCGTCGTCCGCCGGCGCGGTCTGGTCGTACAGGCCCTGGAAATAGCCGAGTTCCACCGCGCCCAGGATCAGGCCGAGGAACGTGCCGTCCGGGGCCGCGACCTTCCGGGCGATGTAGATCGTCCAGGCGCCGTCGCCCCGGTTCGCCACCGGCCGGCCCACGTAGCGCTGCAGGTTCGGGTCGGTGGAGAGCGCCTTGAAGTAGTCCCGGTCGGCGATGTTGACGGTCGGGATCGGCCAGTAGCGGCTGAAATTGAGCAGCCGTCCGGTCCGGTCGATCAGCGTGATGGCGTTCGCCTGCGGCAGCGCCGCGATCCAGGTCTGCAGGGCCGCGTGCATGGCCGGCCGGGAGGCTGCTTCGGTATAATGCTCGGGCGTGGCGATGCCCGCCGTGCGGAACTCGGCCAGCACGGCGTCCTGGACCAGCTCGATCGCCTGCAGGGCCCGGTCGGCCTGGTCGGACAGGATCGTGGCGAGGCCGCCGAGGCTGCGCTCGTTGTCCTCGACCGCCCGCGTCTCCAGGTGGACGATGAACAGGGCGGCCGAGCCCGTGATGACCAGCGCGAGCCCGAGCGCCGCCCAGGCGCGCAGGTCGAAGGCGCGCCGCCAGCTGCACCGGGTCGCCCATGCGACGAACGGGATATTAGACTTCGAACCCACCAGGACACGCTCTAATAACGCTCTATAATAGCGCTATAGTGGCCCCGTTAACGAGTTATTGTGTCGATCGCGAAGATTGGCGGGCGCTTCTACAATCGCGTCGGGTGTGTGCTTCGCGCCGATAAAAATGGCGATCCAGCAGGAGGGCTAAGAGAGCACGCGCACCTCCCTCCGCACCTGACGGCGCAGAGGAAGGTGCGGCAGAAGCCTCAGGCGGCTTCGACGGCCTTACGGCTGGAGCGGGTCTTGGCAGCCGGGGCGGACTCGGTCTTGCGGCGACCGCGAGCGGGCGCGGGTGTCGGCTCAGCATCGGTCTCGGCGTCCGACTCCTTGTCGGCCTGCTGGGACCGGCCGGGCTGGCCGAGGCCGAGGCTCTTGGCCAGGGCCGAGCGCTGCGCCGAATAGTTCGCCGAGGTCGTCGGGTAATCGGCCGGCAGGCCGTAGCGCTCGCGGTAGGCCTGCGGGTCGAGGCCGTGCTTGGTCAAGTGACGCTTCAGCGTCTTGTACGACTTGCCATCGATGAAGCTGATCAGACCATCGGGCCGGATCGACTTGCGGATCTGGGCCGGGGTCGGCCGATCGACAGTGTCTTCAGCCGCAGTGGAAGGTCCGGAGGCGATCGCATTGAGCGCCTCGTGGATGCTCGCGATGAGCGACGGCAATTCGGTGGGGGGCAGGGAGTTGTTGGCGACATAGGCCGCGACGACGTCCACGGTCCGTTCGATATAGTGCACTTGGGATGCCGGCGCTTCTTCGGACATTCTCACTTTCCCTGGGTTTGACGCTCGTTGAGGTAGCCTCTGACTGCGAGTTAAGACAGCCACCGAAAAAAGCAAGGTGACCCATACAATTCCGTGTGATCGATTGAAAGTTCAGGTCTGCATCGACCGGCCACGGTTACAGGTTGAAGTTGCATTGGCCGGATTTTCACCACACTTGCGCAGCCCTTTATCCTGGCAGATGCGACGAATGCTGGCGCGAGCCCGAAACAGGGTTTTCGTTGGCGGGAGAGACCGTTACGGCCTAGATGAGCGATCGCCGCGGGCGGTCTTGGCGAGTCTTTCCCGGCCGTCGACCTGTCTTGCCGCGAAGACACAAAATATTTTTGCAGACACGCGGATCGGCTGTGGGTTCCGGCCCCGCACCGACGGCCGATTCGGCCTCAGGCGAAGGATTTGCGGGGGTCGAAGGCGTCGCGCACTGCTTCGCCGGCAAAGACCAGCAAGCTCAGCATCACGGCGATGACCAGGAATCCGGTGAGCCCGAGCCACGGCGCCGTCAGGTTATCCTTGCCCTGGGCCAGCAGCTCCCCGAGCGAGGGGGAGCCCGGCGGCAGGCCGAAGCCCAGGAAGTCCAGGGAGGTCAGGGTGGTGATCGAACCGTTGAGGATGAACGGCAGGAAGGTCAGCGTCGCCACCATGGCGTTCGGCAGAAGATGAACCGTCATGATGCGCAGGTTCGAGAGGCCGAGGGCGCGCGCGGCCCGGACGTATTCGAAGTTGCGCGCCCGCAAAAACTCGGCGCGCACGACGCTGACCAAGGCCACCCACGAGAACAGCAGCATGATCCCGAGCAGCACGAAGAAGCCGGGCGCGATGAAGGCCGAGATGATGATGATCAGGTAGAGGGTCGGGATGCCGCCCCAGACCTCGATGAACCGCTGGAAGGCGAGATCGACCCAGCCGCCGAAATAGCCCTGCACGGCGCCGGCCACGACCCCGATCGCCGAGGAGACAGCGGCCAGGATCAGCCCGAACAGCACCGAGATCCGGAAGCCGTAGATCACCCGCGCCAGCACGTCCCGGGTGGTGTTGTCGGTGCCGAGCCAGTGCCAGGGGATGTCGGCACAGGTCGCCCCGCCGAGTTTTTCGGCCACCGGCTTGCACTGGGCGTCCGAGAGCATCCAGGTCGGCGGCGACGGCGAGGGGGTGGGCAGGTCCTCGTTGATCGTGTCGTACGAGAACCGGATCGGCGGCCAGAGCGCCCATCCGTGCTCGGCGATCTCCTTGCGGATCTCGGGGGAGCGGAAATCCGTCACCGCCAGGAAGCCGCCGAACTTCTCCTCCGGGTAGTCGACCAGCACCGGGACCAGCCACTCGCCCTTGTAGGAGAGGACAATCGGGCGGTCGTTGGCGATGAACTCGGCGAACAGGCTTAGGACGAACAGCGCGGCGAAGATCAGGAACGACCCGTAGCCGAGGCGGTTGCGGCGGAAATTGTCGAGCCGGCGCCGGGCGAGCGGCGACAGCCAGCCGCGGCCATCCGAGACCGGGGCCGGCGCCGGAACGGCCTCATCGGGCCGCAGGACGATCGGCTGGGCGCCCGGCATCGGCGCCGGGACGACCTCGCTTTCGCCGGGGCGCGCGATCTCGTTCATGGCCGCCGCCCCTGCAGAACTGGAAGATTCTTGCTATGACAGAGCAGGTTACCGGATCCAGGCGATACCGGATGACGCGCGGGTCCCCTCTCCCGCTCGGGAGAGGGGGCGCGTCGCGTCCGGCATACGGCTATGTGGGAATACCGAAGTTCGCGGTGCGCGAAAGCGACGTTCACAGGTGTGAAAGCAGCCTCGTCCGATCGCGATTGTCGAAAAAGAATCAGGCGTCGAGGCGGATCGCGGTACCTTCGATCTCGTTCGGGCGGACGCCGCCGGTGCGCTCCATCCAGCGGCGCAGCAGGCGGACGTTGCGGCGGTTGGCCTTGAAGGCGGCGTCGAACAGGTCGCCCGCCAGGGGCACCACGCCGAGCAGACCGTCGAAGGCGACGTTCAGCCCCATCCGGGCCACCAGCCACCGCGGCGCGCCGAGGCGCTTGGCCTCGTAGACGATGAAGGACGAGATCACCATGCCGGCCACATCGCCGATCACCGGCACGAGGCCGATCAGCGCGTCGAACCCGACCCGCCGGTTGATCCCCGGGATCACGAAGGCCGTGTCCATGAAATGGGCCAGCGTCTCCAGCCGGGCGAGGCTCGCCTCCCGGTCGAGATCCGTCGACAGGAACGGAGGCAACCGCGTCGATGCGCTGCCGGCAAAGGTTTTGGCGCCGGCGAAGGGTCCGGCCCCGGGAGCCTGTCGGGAAGCCTGGGTGAATTCCATCGCGGGGATCCGTCGGAGAGCCATCACATTCAACGACGTGGCCCCCCGGCCGGATCCCCGCAAGGCGGGGGCCTGCGACCATCATGCCGCACCCCCGGCGAGGCCCCGCATCCGCTCCAGGGCCGCGTCCAGGGTGGCGTCGGCCTTGGCGAAGCACAGGCGCACGAGGCTGCGCACGGAGCCATCCGGATAGAACGCGCTCACCGGGATCGCGGCGACCCCGTGGCGGGCGACCAAAGCCTCGCAGAAGGCCACGTCGTCGCCATAGCCGAGATCCGCAATGTCGATGTTGAGGAACCACGTGGCCTGCGCCGGCAGCACCCGGAAGCCGAGGTCGCGCAGGCCTGAGGCCAGCCGATCCCGGGAGGCCGCGTAGCCCGCCCGCATGGATTCGAACCAAAAGTCCGGCTTGGCGAGGCCGTAGGCCACCGCATCCTGGAGGTTCGGGGGCGTGGTGAAGGTCAGGAACTGGTGCGCCTTGGCGAGCACCCGCATCAGCCGGGCATCGGCCATCACGAAGCCGACCTTCCAGCCGGTGAGCGAGAAGATCTTGCCCGCCGAGCCGATCTTCACCGTCCGCTCGCGCATCCCGGGCAGCGCCATCAGCGGCTGGTGGCGGGCGCCGTCGAAGACCACGTGCTCCCAGACCTCGTCGCAGATCGCGGTGACGTCGAACCGCGTGCAGTACCGGGCGAGCAACGCCAGGTCGTCCGGCGCGAACAGGGTCGCGCTCGGGTTGAGCGGGTTGTTCAGCACCAAAACCTTGGTGCGCGGGCCGAACGCGGCCGCGAGCGCCGCCTCGTCGAGCCGGAAGGCCGGCGGCTGCAGGGCGACGATCCGCGGCACGCCGCCGGCACGCTGCACCAGCGGCAGGTAGGCGTCGTACATGGGCGCGAACAGCACGACCTCGTCGCCGGGCTCGATCAGGGCCAGCAGGGCGCCGGCCAGGGCCTCGGTGGCCCCGGAGGTCACCATCACCTCGGTCTCGGGGTCGAGGGCGAGGCCCTGGTGCCGGGCGTAATGCGCGGCCACGGCCTCGCGCAGGGCCGGCAGCCCCATCATCGGCGGGTACTGGTTCCAGCCGTCGAGGAGCGCCCGGGCGCCACGCTCACGCACATCGGCCGGGCCGGGATCGTCGGGAAAACCCTGCCCGAGATTGACCGCGTCGTGGGCGCGGGCGAGTCGCGACATGGTCTCGAACACCGTGGTCGGCAGGGTGGCGAAGACCGGGTTCATGCGAGGTCGGGCGCGGCGGACGATCGGAGCATGGCCGGGATGTAGCATGGGGTCGGCGGCGTGCGGAATGTGCGCGGCCGCACAGACCCGGCGCTCCCGCGCCGGCCGCCCTTGTGACGAATGTTGACTTTCATCAGTCGTATCGTAGGTTCGTTTCACGGCCGGAGCGGCGCTCTCGCCGGCGGGGCTTTGCCCCCTCGCCCCGTCATCAGAGACGCCGCTTCGGTCTTCGTCATCAGGGCCATCGATCTCCGGATCGGTGGCCCTTTTCGTCATGTCGAGGCCCGATCGGTCTGGTAGCGTATCCGGTGCCACCGGATGCCCCATGCGGACGACACGCTGCCTTCTCCTCGCCCTGCTGATCGCCGGAACCGGCCTCGCCCTCCGGCTGGCGCTGCCGGTCGCGCCCGTGGACGCGCCGTTCCGCGCGGTGCTGAAGGCCTATGCGACACCGGATCCGTCCGCCGCGGAGCCCAGCAACACGGCTGAAACCTCGTCGCCCTAGTGACGGCGCATTGGCCGGGCATCCAACGCCTGCCCGGCGATGGAATATGCCGCAGCGGCCCGACGCCGTCCGGCCCGTATAGCCGCTTAGGCCGAGATGCGACCGTCCGAGCCGCGAAGCATCGGGCGGCCGGGACATGCGCCATGGGGGCGTGCACAGCGAGGGATAGGGTACCGCCGGTCGCGCAGGCGTCCGGCATGTGCTCTAGTCAGGCATGAACGAGAGTTCACCGATCCGCACCGATACGGCGCGCGCCTACCAGCCCGGCGAGGCGCCGGCGCGCGAGGTTCGCACGCGGCGCTTCCGGCCGATCCGCTGGCTGGTGATCCTGGCCCTGCTGGCGGGGGCCGGGGCGATCGGCCATCGCTGGTACGAGGCCCGCACCGACAAGGGCGCCGAGCCGACCGCGGCCCACAAGGGCGGCGGTCGCGGCGGGCGGCACGGCGGCGGGGACATGGCGCAGGCGGTGGGCATCGCCAGCGTGACGACCGGCGACATGCCGGTGGTGCTGCAAGGCCTCGGCACCGTGACGCCGCTCGCCACCGTGACGGTGAAGTCGCAGATCAGCGGCTACCTGATGGCGGTGAAGTTCCGCGAGGGCCAGGCGGTCAAGGCCGGCGACGAGCTCGCCCAGATCGATTCCCGGCCCTACGAGGCTTTGCTCGCCCAGTACCAGGGCCAGCTCGCCCGCGATCAGGCGCTGCTGCAGAACTCGAAGCTCGACTTCCAGCGCTATCAGACCCTGAACCGGCAGGATTCGATCTCCAAGCAGAACGTCGACACGCAAGCCGCCCTGGTGAAGCAGAACGAGGGCACGGTGGCGGCCGATCAGGCGCTGGTCGACCAGCAGAAGCTCAACATCGCCTACACGCACGTCACGTCGCCGGTGGACGGGCGGGTCGGCCTGCGGCAGGTCGACCAGGGCAACTACATCTCGGCCGCCTCCACGGCGATCGTGGTGGTGACCCAGCTCCACCCGATCTCAGTGATCTTCACCCTGCCGGAGGACGACGTCGCCCGGGTGATGCGCCAGGTCCGGGCCGGCGCCAAGCTCGCCGTGCGCGCCTACGACCGCGGCGACGCCCACCAGATCGCGGTCGGCACCCTCGACACGGTCGACAACCAGATCGACACGACCACCGGGACGGTGAAGCTGCGCGCCCTGTTCGACAACGCCGACGAGGAGCTGTTCCCGAACCAGTTCGTCAACGCCAAGCTCACCGTCGACACGGTGCGGGCGGCGACGCTGGTGCCGAATTCCGGCCTGCTGCAGGGCACGCCCGGCACCTACGTCTACCTGATGGACGGGGACAGCAAGGTCACGGTCCGGCCGATCAAGACCGGGGAGACCGACGGGACCAACACCGTCGTGGTCTCCGGCCTGAACCCGGGCGACCGGATCGTCACCGACGGCACCGACCGGCTCAAGGACGGCGCCGAGGTGCGGATCACCGACGGCGCGCAGGCGGCGGGCGCGACCGGAGCGGTCACGGGGGCGGGCGACAAGCCGGGTGCGAAGCCGGCGACTGATACGTCGCCTCCAACAGCGCCGGAGGGCGGCCGCCGGCACGGGCGCCGGTCGGCGCAGTGAGCCCGGCCATGGTGCGCCTGCCATGAACCCGTCCCGCCTCTTCATCCTCCGGCCGGTCGCCACGACGCTCCTGATGCTGGCGATCCTGATCGTCGGCGGCGTGTCGTACCTGAACCTGCCGGTCTCGGCGCTGCCGGCCGTCGACTACCCGACGATCCAGATCCAGACCTTCTATCCGGGCGCGAGCCCCGAGGTGATGACCTCCTCGGTCACGGCGCCGCTGGAGCGGCAGTTCGGCCAGCTCGCCAACCTCAACCAGATGACCTCGCAATCCTCCGCGGGCGCCTCGGTCATCACGTTGCAGTTCAACCTGGACCTGCCCCTCGACATCGCCGAGCAGCAGGTCCAGGCGGCGATCAACGCCGCCGGCAACTTGCTCCCGTCGGACCTGCCGGCGCCGCCGATCTACGCCAAGGTCAACCCGGCCGACACGCCCGTTCTGACCCTGGCCCTGACTTCCAAGACCATGCCGCTAACCCAGGTCCGGGACCTGGCCGAGTCGCGCCTGGCCCAAAAGATCAGCCAGGTGGCCGGCGTCGGCCTCGTCAGCATCTCGGGCGGGCAGCGGCCGGCCGTGCGGGTGCGGTTCAACGCCCGGGCGCTCGCCGCCTACGGGCTGAACATCGACGATTTGCGCACGACCATCACCAACCTCAACGTCAACACCCCCAAGGGCTCGATCGACGGGCCGAAGCAATCCTACGCGATCAACGCCAACGACCAGATCCGCGACCCGAAGGCCTACAACGCGGCGATCATCGCGTATCGCAACGGCGCCCCGGTGATGCTCTCGGAGGTCGCCGACGTGGTCGAGGGGCCGGAGAATACCAAGCTCGGCGCCTGGGCCGACGGGACCCCGGCGGTGATCCTCAACATCCAGCGCCAGCCGGGCGCCAACGTCATCGCCACGGTCGACAAGATCAAGGCGCTGCTCCCCCAGATGCAGGCGAGCCTGCCCACCGCCGTGGCGGTGACGCCGCTCACCGATCGCACCACCACGATCCGCGCCTCCGTGGAGGACGTGCAGTTCGAGCTGGGCCTGGCGATCGCGCTGGTCGTGCTGGTGATCTTCCTGTTCCTGCGCAGCCTGTCAGCGACGCTGATCCCGAGCCTGTCCGTGCCGCTGTCGCTGATCGGCGCCCTGTCGGTGATGGACCTGTACGGCTTCTCCCTCGACAACCTGTCGTTGATGGCGCTGACCATCGCCACCGGCTTCGTGGTCGACGACGCCATCGTGGTGATCGAGAACATCGCCCGTCACGTCGAGGCCGGCGATTCGCCCCTGGAGGCGGCGCTCAAGGGGTCGCGCGAGATCGGCTTCACGATCATCTCGCTCACCGTCTCGCTGATCGCGGTGCTGATCCCGCTGCTGTTCATGGGCGACGTGGTCGGGCGCCTGTTCCACGAATTCGCGATCACGCTGGCGGCTACCATCGTGATCTCCGCGGTGGTCTCGCTGACGCTGGTGCCGATGCTGTGCGCGCGCCTGCTCAAGCACGCGCCCGAGGCCCAGATCCGCCGCCGCGAGGGCGTGTTCGCCCGCGCGGGCCGGCGCGCCACCGACGGCACGATCGCCGCCTACGGCCGCGCGCTCCAGGTGGTGCTGAACCATCAGGGCCTGACCCTGCTGGTGGCCCTCGGGACCCTGGTCCTGACCGTCTACCTGTTCGTGGTCATCCCCAAGGGCTTCTTCCCGGTGCAGGATACCGGGGTGATCCAGGGCATCACCCAGGCGGACCAGTCGGTCTCCTACGGGGCCATGGCCGAGCGGCAGCAGCGGATGGCCGCGCTCGTCCTGCAGGATCCGGACGTGGCGAGCCTGTCCTCGTTCATCGGGGTCGACGGCCAGAACGTCACGCTCAATTCCGGCCGGATGCTGATCAACCTCAAGCCGCGCGACCAGCGGACGGAGTCGGCCGGCGCGATCATCCGGCGGATCAACGCGGCGACCCGGGCCGAGCCCGGCATGCGCCTGTACATGCAGCCGGTCCAGGACCTGACCATCGACACCGCGGTCTCGGCGACCCAGTACCAGGTCATCCTCGAGACCCCGAACCTCAACGATTTCGAGACCTGGGTGCCGCGCTTCACCGAGGCGCTGGCGAAATCCCCCGTGGTCGCCGACGTGGCGAGCGACCACCAAGCACAGGGGCTCGCTGCCTACGTCACCATCGACCGCCCCACCGCGGGCCGCTACGGCATCACCCCGGCGACCATCGACAACGCCCTCTACGACGCCTTCGGCCAGCGGATCATCTCGACGATCTTCACCCAGTCCAACCAGTATCGGGTGATCCTGGAGGCCGACCCGAGCCTGCACACGACCGTGCGCAGCCTCGAGACGATCTACCTGCCGTCCTCGACGGCGACCAACGGCCAGGTGCCGCTCTCCGCGGTGGCGCGGATCAGCGAGCGGCGGGCGCCCCTGCTGATCTCGCATCTCGGGCAGTTCCCCGCCACCACGGTGTCGTTCAACCTCGCACCCGGCGCGGCCCTTGGGCAGGCGGTCGAGGCGATCGAGCAGGCCAAGGCCGCGATCGACCTGCCGCCCTCGTTCCGGGTGGTGCCGCAGGGCTCGGTCTTCGCCTTCCAGTCGGCGCTCAGCAACGAGCTGTTCCTGGTGCTCGCGGCGATCATCACCGTCTACATCGTGCTGGGTGTGCTCTACGAGAGCTTCATCCACCCGATCACGATCCTGTCGACCCTGCCGTCCGCCGGCATCGGGGCGCTGCTCGGCCTGATGCTGTTCGGCCTGTCCCTCGACATCATCGCGGTGATCGGCATCGTGCTCTTGATCGGCATCGTGAAGAAGAACGCGATCATGATGATCGACTTCGCGCTCCAGGCCGAGCGCGAGGACGGGCTCGATCCCCGGGAGGCGATCTTCCAGGCCTGCCTGCTGCGCTTCCGCCCGATCCTGATGACGACGCTGGCGGCCCTGTTCGCCGCGGTGCCGCTGATCCTCGGCACCGGCGTCGGCTCGGAGCTGCGCCAGCCGCTGGGCATCTGCATCGCCGGCGGCCTGATCGTCAGCCAGGTCCTGACCCTGTTCACGACCCCGGTGATTTATCTGGCCTTTGATCGGCTGGAACGCCGGATCGCCGGGCGGCGGGCGCCGGATGTCGCGGGCGGCGAGGCGCTCCCGTGAACATCTCCGAGCCGTTCATCCGCCGGCCGGTCGCGACCACGCTGCTCACGATCGGCGTGCTGCTCGCCGGCCTGTTCGCGTTCCTCAAGCTGCCGGTGGCGCCGCTGCCGCAGATCGACTTCCCCGTGATCCTGGTCCAGGCCCAGATGCCGGGCGGAAGCCCTGAGACCATGGCGACCACCGTGGCGGCGCCCCTCGAACGGCGGCTCGGCGCCATCGCGGACGTCAACGAGATGACCTCCACGAACGCGCTCGGCTCCACCCGGATCGTGCTGCTGTTCGGCCTGAACCGCGACATCGACGGGGCGGCGCGCGACGTGCAGGCGGCGATCAACGCGGCGCGCGCCGACCTGCCGGCCTCGCTCCGGCAGAACCCGACCTACCGCAAGTTCAACCCCGCCGACACGCCGATCATCATCCTCGGCCTGACCTCGGAGACGCTGACCCGCGGCCAGGTCTACGATTCGGCCGCGACCGTGGTGCAGCAGAAGCTGTCGCAGCTGCCCGGCGTCGGCAACGTCGATATCGGCGGCTCGTCCCTGCCGGCGGTGCGGGTGGAGCTCGATCCCACCGCCCTGTTCAACTACGGCATCGGCCTGGAGGGCATCCGGGCGGCGCTCGCCTCGGCCAACGCCAATTCGCCCAAGGGCGAGATCGATGCCGGGGGCCGGCGCTACCAGCTCTACGCCAATGACCAGGGCCGCAAGGCCGAGGATTACCGCGACATCATCGTGGCCTACCGCAACGGCGCCGCGGTGAAGCTCACGGATGTGGGCCAAGTGCTCGACGGCGTCGAGGACAAGCGCAACCTCGGCATCGTCAACGGCAAGGCCGGGGTGCTGCTGTTCGTCTACAAGCAGCCCGGCGCCAACGTGGTCGAGACCATCGACGCCGTGAAGGCGGCCCTGCCGCAGCTCACCGCGGCGCTGCCGGGCGGCATCGACATCAAGCTCACCGGCGACCGCAGCGCCACGATCCGGGCGTCGCTCGCGGCCACCGAGGAGACGCTGCTGGTAGCGGTCGGCCTCGTGATCCTGGTGGTGTTCGGCTTCCTGCGCTCCGGCCGGGCGACGCTGATCCCCGCGGTGGCGGTGCCGATCTCGATCATCGGCACCTTCTCGGCGATGTACCTGCTCGGCTACTCGCTCAACATCCTGTCGCTCACCGCGCTGATCATCGGCACCGGCTTCGTGGTCGACGACGCGATCGTGGTGCTGGAGAACGTCCAGCGCCACATCGAGGAGGGCAAGCCCCGGCTCCAGGCGGCCCTGATCGGCGCCCGGGAGGTCGGCTTCACGGTGATCTCGATGAGCCTGTCGCTCATCGCGGTGTTCCTGCCGATCCTGCTGATGGGCGGCCTGATCGGCCGCATCTTCCAGGAATTCTCCGTCACCCTGTCGCTGTCGATCCTGATTTCCTTGGTGTTGTCGCTCACGACCACACCGATGATGTGTGCCCGGCTGCTGCGGCCCGAGGGGCACGGGCGCCCGGCGGGACGCCGCCCGAACATTCTGATTCGCGGCCTGGAGGGTGGCTTCTCCTGGCTGCTCGACGCCTATGCGCGGACGCTCGAAGTGGCGCTCGCCCATCCGCGCCTCGTGCTGCTGAGCCTGCTCGCTACCGTGGGGCTCAACGTCTACCTCTACGTCATCGTACCGAAGGGCTTTTTTCCCGAGCAGGATACCGGCCAGATGATGGGCGGCATCCAGGCCGACCAGCGCATCTCGTTCCAGTCCATGGAGGCCAAGCTCCGGCAGGCCACCACCATCGTGGGTGCGGATCCGGCGGTGGAGAGCGTCGTCGGCTTCACGGGCGGGCGCGGCACCAACTCGGCCAACGTGTTCATCGGCCTGAAGCCCATCGGTGAGCGGGCGCCGATCTCGGAGGTGATGGCGCGGCTGCGGCCGAAGCTGGCCCAGGTGGCGGGGGCGCGGCTCTACGTCTTCCCCCGCCAGGACCTGCAGATGGGCGGGCGCCAGAGCTTCGCCCAGTACCAGTACACCCTCCAGGGCGACACCGCGGAGGAGCTGTTCGCCGCCGCCCCGAAGCTGCTCGCCGCCCTGCAGAAGGATCCGACCTTCGCGGACGTCACCTCGGACCAACAGGAGGGCGGCCTGGAGACCCGGGTGGTGATCGACCGCGCCACCGCGTTCCGGTACGGCATCACCCCGAACAAGATCGACAACACTCTCTACGACGCCTTCGGCCAGCGCCAGGTCTCGACGATCTACAACCCCCTGAACCAGTACCACGTCGTGATGGAGATCGCCCCGCGCTACCTGGAATCCCCCGAGACCCTGAAGCAGATCTTCGTCTCGACCTCCGGGGGCAATGCGCCGGGCTCGGCCACCACCAACGCGGTGGCCGGCACCGTGGCGGCGGCAGGCGGGGTCAACACCAACGCGGCCACCGGCACCAGCAGCCCGGGGAGCGGCGCCGCGGCCTCGACCGGGGCGACCACCGGTACGGGGGCGGTCGGCAGCGCGTCCACCGGCGTCGCCGCGGCGGCCGCGGCCGCCGCGAGCACGGCCGATGCGTCCTCGAACGCCGCCGCGATCGCCTCCGATTCCGCCCGCAACGCCTCCTCCAACGCCATCGCGGCGAGCAAGGGCGGCGCCTCGTCGAGCGCGCCGGTCTCGGCCGCCAAGGAGACGATGATCCCGCTCTCGGCCTTCGCGCGGATCGAGCCCGGCAGCGCCCCCGTGCAGGTGAGCCACCAGGGCCTGTTCGTGGCGACCACGATCTCGTTCAACCTCGCGCCGGGCAAGAGCCTGTCGGACGCCACCGAGGCGATCGACCGGGCGATGTCGTCCCTGCGCCTGCCGGCCACGATCCACGGCGAATATGCCGGCGCAGCCAAGAACTACGTCGCTTCGGCTTCGCGCCAGCCGCTGCTGATCCTGGCCGCGATCCTGGCGGTCTACGCGGTGCTCGGCATCCTGTACGAGAGCTTCGTGCACCCGCTGACGATCCTCTCGACCCTGCCGTCGGCGGGCGTGGGCGCGGTGCTGGCGCTGCTGGTGACCGGCACCGAATTCACCATCATCGCGCTGATCGCGGTGTTCCTGCTGATCGGCATCGTGAAGAAGAACGCGATCATGATGATCGACGTGGCCCTCGACGCCGAGCGGACCCGGGGCGCGAATCCCGTGGACGCGATCCGCGAGGCCTGTCTCGTGCGCTTCCGGCCGATCATGATGACCACGCTCGCCGCGATGCTCGGCGCCGTGCCGCTGATCCTGGCCACCGGCGAGGGCGCCGAGCTGCGCCGGCCCCTGGGCATCGCCATCGTGGGCGGATTGATCGTGAGCCAGATCCTGACCCTGTACACCACCCCCGTCGTCTACCTGACCCTCGACCGCCTCCGGCACCGGGTGCTCGCCCGCCGCCGCCGCGGCGCCGGGCCCGGCGGCGCAGCGGCACTGCCGGCCGGAGAGTGATGCGTTCGTTTTCACGTGAAACACCGGCGGCACCCGCTGGCGCGGTTTTCCCTCCCCCCTCTGCGGGGGAGGGTACCCTGCGCAGCAGGGGGGGAGAGGGGCAGCGCGACGGAGCGGGTTTCGGCTCCCGTCGCGACCTCTCCGGCACCGTCGCTCCCCTCTCCCGACCCGGCCTGACGGCCGGCCCACCCTCCCCCGCAGAGGGGGGAGGGAGAGGTGCCCAAGGGTTGGGTCGCGCCTTTCTCCTCCTCTCCCTCACCCCGGCTCTAGCCGGCTGCGTCGTCGGCCCCGACTACACCCGGCCCTCCGTCGAGACGCCGCTCGCCTACCGAGAGGGCGGCCAGCGCGAGGACAGCCCGGCCGTCGTGGCGGCGCGCAAAAAGGGCTGGCGTGAGGCCCGACCCAACGATGCGGTGGAGCGCGGCGACTGGTGGCGGGTGTTCAAGGACCCGACCCTCGACCGCCTGATCCGCCTGGTCGATGTCGACAACCAGTCCCTGCGGCAGGCGGTGGCGAATTACCGGCAGGCCCGGGCGCTCGTCGCCTCGGCCCAGGCCGCCCTGTACCCGACGGTGGTCGGCGCCCCGAGCATCACCCGGACCGGCAGCGGCAGCACCGTGCGCACCAGCGCCTCGCTGCTCGGCCAGGCGAGCTGGGAGCTCGACCTGTTCGGCGGCACCCGCCGGAACATCGAGAGCGAGGCGGCGCTGGCCCAGGCCGACGCCGCCACGATCGCTGCGACCCGCCTGACCATCCAGGCCGAAATCGCCGCCGATTACCTGACCGTGCGCTACGCCGACGCCCTTCAGAAGGTGCTCGACGAGAACGTCGCGAACTTCAAGAAGACGCTCGGCATCACCGAGAACCAGTACGCGGCCGGGGTGGCGGCCCGCTCCGACGTGATCACCGCCCAGACCCAGGTCCAGACCATCGAGGCCCAGGCCATCGCGATCCGGCTGACCCGGGTTCAGTACGTCAACGCCATCGCCACCCTGATCGGGCGCCCGCCCTCGGAGGTCTCGATCCCGGTGGCCGGCATCGGCCGCAACCCGCCGCCCGTGCCGGTCGGGATTCCGTCGGACCTGCTCGAACGGCGGCCGGACGTGGCCCAGGCCGAGCGGCTGGTGCAGGGGCAGAGCGAGCGGATCGGCGTCGCCGTGGCGGCCTTCTACCCCTCGGTGACGATCTCGGCCCAGGGGGGCGTCTCCGGGCTGACCCGCAACGGCCTGTTCTCGGCCGCCAACCAGGTCTGGTCGACGACGGCGGCGGGAACCGAGGTCCTGTTCGACGGCGGCGCCCGCACGGCGGCCGTGCGCTCGGCTGAAGCCGGCTACGACGCCGCGGTGGCCAATTACCGGCAGGTGGTGCTCGCCGCCCTGGCGGAGGTCGAGAACCAGATGGCGGCCCTGCGCATCCTGGGCCTGCAGCAGGGCGCCCAGGACGCCGCCGTCGAATCGTCCCGCAAGGCCGTGGAGATCACGCTGAACGAGTATCGGGCCGGCACGCAGAACTTCACCACGGTGGTGACCGCGCAGGGCCTGCTCGTGAGCAACGAGATCAACGCCCTCCAGGTCCGGCTCAACCGCTTCACCGCGGCGGTCACGCTGATCCGGGCGCTCGGCGGCGGCTGGGACGTGCGCTCCCTGCCGAGCGATGCCGAACTGAAAGGCCCGACCCTGCCGATCGACCGGGGCGGCCAAGCCGTCCGCGTGGACGAGTAGCGCGCACGATCCTGGTTTCAAAAGGTCCGGGACCTTTTGCGGATCCAGGGCAGAGCCCTGGTGTCGGGCTTGGCCCGATGCATCGGGGGCCGAGTCCTGGAGATCTTGCCCCGACCCCCGCCAAAGGGCTGAGCCCTTTGGGATCCCGGATCAGGCACGCTCCGTATGCTCTGGGCAGGGCTGCACTTCGATCGTGACGTGGCTCAGGCCCCGCAGCCCGGCGAGCCGGGCCTTGTAGTGCGCCGGCGGTTGCGGGTGGTCGCTGACCAGGGCGATCACGGCGGCCCGATGACCCGGCCCGACCTGCCAGAGATGCAGATCGCTCACCCGGTCGCCGTCCGTCTCCAGGCGGGCGCGGATCTCCGCGGTGGCGGCCGGTGACGGCCGGGCGTCGAGGAGCACGAGGCCGGCCGTGCGCAGGAGGCTCCAGGACCAGGCCAGGATCACCACCGTGCCGACCACGCCCATGGCCGGGTCGAGCCAGGGGAGGCCGAGATACAGGCCGCCGAGCAGGGCGGCGATCGCCAGGACCGAGGTCAGCGCGTCGGCCAGCACGTGGATGTAGGCGGCGCGGAAATTGGTGTCGTGACCGCCATGGCCGTGGCCCCCGTGTCCGCCATGCGCGTGGCCGTGAGGGCCATGGTCGTCGTGCAGGAGCCAGACGCTGGCGAGGTTCACAGCCAGCCCCAGGACCGCGATCGGGATCGCCTGCCCGAAACCGATCGGCGCCGGGTGGAGCAGCCGGTCGAGGCTCTCGGCGCCGATCAGCAGGGCGATCAGGCCCAGAATGATCGCGCTGGCGAAGGCCGCTAGATCCCCGAACTTGCCGGTGCCGAAGCTGAAGCGCGGATCCTCCGCGTGCCGCCGGGCGAAGCGGTAGGCCATGGCCGCGATACCGAGCGCCGCCGCATGGGTCGACATGTGCCAGCCATCGGCCACCAGGGCCATCGACCCGAACCACGTGCCACCGGCGATCTCGACGACCATCGTGACGGCCGTCAGCGCCACCACGGCCCAGGTCCGGCGCGCGTGGCGATCGTGCCGATCTCCCAGGAAGACGTGGCCGTGGCTCCAGGGTTCGAGGGAATGGCTGTGCATGCGAATCGCCCCATCATAAGCTCGGCGCAGCATAGAGACGGACAGCCGGAACGGGCATTGCTACGACGGGTTGTCACGCCGATTTGCTGCACCGCAGCCGGATGGGAGCCAGGAATGGCCGAGCAGACGATAGCCCTCAAGGACGACGCGGCCAGCGGCACCAAGCCGGCGCCGCCCTGCACGCTGGTGATCTTCGGGGCCGGCGGCGACCTGACCAAGCGCCTGCTGATGCCCTCGCTCTACAACCTCGCGGGGGCCGGGCTCCTGCCGGAGGGCTTTTCGATCCTGGGCGTCGATCATTCCGACGGCACCGACGAGTCCCTGCGGGACAGCCTCACCAAGACCATGGAGGCGTTCAGCAAGGACCCGACCTCGGAATTCCACGCCGACCATATCGATCCGAAGAGCTGGGGCTTCATCCGCGACCGGCTCCACTACCTGAAGGGCGATTTCGAGAAGCCCGAGACCTTCACCGCGGTCAAAGAGAAGGTCAGCGGCTGCGCGGTGTTCTACTGTGCGGTGGCGGCCCGGTTCTTCGGCACGATCGTCGATGGGCTCGGCCAGGCCGGGCTGCTCAAGCAGGAGAACGGCGATTTCCGCCGGGTGGTGATCGAAAAACCGTTCGGCTCCGACCTCGCCTCCGCCCGGGAGCTCAACGCCCGGATCCTGAAGCAGGGCGACGAGAGCCAGTTCTACCGGATCGACCACTTCCTCGGGAAGGAGACGGTCCAGTCGATCATGGCCTTCCGCTTCGCCAACGGCCTGCTGGAGCCGGTCTGGCGGCGAGAATACATCGACAGCGTCCAGATCACCGCGGCCGAGACCGTGGGGGTCGAGGAGCGCGGCGGCTTCTACGAGCCGACCGGGGCGCTGCGGGACATGGTGCCGAACCACATGTTCCAGCTGCTCTGCATGGTCGCCATGGAGCCGCCGAACTCCTTCGACGCCGAAGCGGTCCGCTCGGAGAAGGCCAAGCTCGCCGAGGCCGTCCGGCCGATCCCGCCGGAGGACGCGGTGCGCGGCCAGTACACGGCCGGCACGTCGGAGGGGCGCGACGTGCCGAGCTACCGCGACGAGCCGCACGTCGCCAAGGACTCGGTCACCGAGACCTACATCGCCCTCAAGCTCAACATCGAGAACTGGCGCTGGGCCGGCGTGCCGTTCTACGTCCGCACCGGCAAGCGCATGACCGGGCGGCGCACCGAGATCGCCGTGCTGTTCAAGCCGGCCCCGTTCAAGATGTTCGAGGACACGCCCAACGCCGATCTCGGCCCGACCGTGATGCGGATCATGATCGACCCGGACCACGGGGTCAGCACCGAGTTCAACGTGAAGGTCCCGGGCCCGGAGATGAAGATCGGCCGGGTGAGCGCGGCGTTCCGCTACAAGGACTTTTTCGCTGATCAGCCGAATGTCGGCTACGAGACCCTGCTGTACGATTGCATGATCGGCGACGCGACCCTGTTCCAGCGGGCCGACAACATCGAGGCCGGCTGGGCCGCGGTCGATCCCCTGCTCAAGGGCTGGCCGCAGGCAGACGTGAAACTCTATCCGGCCGGCAGCACCGGGCCGAAGGAAGCCGACGACCTCCTGGCCCGGGACGGCCGCCACTGGCTGGGCCTCGACGGCAAGACGGATTGAAGCCAGCGCCCCGGGGCTCGGCATCGATCCTTCGGAATCCTGTATTCAAAAGGTCGTCGACCCAGCCCTTTGGCGGGGTTCAGGGGCGGAGCCCTTGAGACAGGTCTCGGACCTCGTGGATCCAGGACCTGACCCGATCAGGTGTTCATCGAGTCGAAGAAGTCGCTGTTGCTCTTGGTCTGCCGGAGCTTGTCCATGAGGAACTCGATCGCGTCGGTGACGCCCATCGGGTTGAGGATGCGGCGCAGCACGTAGGTCTTCTTGAGGGCGTCCGGCGGGACCAGCAGCTCCTCCTTGCGGGTGCCGGAGCGGGTGATGTCGATCGCCGGGAAGATGCGCTTGTCCGAGACCTTGCGGTCCAGGATGATCTCGGAGTTGCCGGTGCCCTTGAACTCCTCGAAGATCACCTCGTCCATGCGCGAGCCGGTATCGATGAGCGCGGTGGCGATGATCGAGAGCGAGCCGCCCTCCTCGATGTTGCGGGCGGCGCCGAAGAAGCGCTTGGGCCGCTGCAGGGCGTTGGCGTCGACACCGCCGGTCAGCACCTTGCCGGAGGACGGCACCACGGTGTTGTAGGCGCGGCCGAGCCTAGTGATCGAGTCGAGCAGGATGACGACGTCGCGGCCGTGCTCCACCAGGCGCTTGGCCTTCTCGATCACCATTTCGGCGACCTGCACGTGGCGGGTGGCCGGCTCGTCGAAGGTCGAGGCGATGACCTCGCCCTTCACCGAGCGGATCATGTCGGTGACCTCCTCGGGGCGCTCGTCGATGAGCAGCACGATGAGGTAGCATTCCGGGTGGTTGATGGTGATCGACTGCGCGATGTTCTGCATCAGCACGGTCTTGCCGGTGCGCGGCGGCGCCACGATCAGGGCGCGCTGGCCCTTGCCGATCGGGGCGACGATGTCGATGATCCGGGGGCTGAAATCCTTCTTGGGCGGGTTGTCCAGTTCGAGCTTGAAGCGCTGGGTCGGGAACAGCGGCGTCAGGTTGTCGAAATGGACCTTGTGCTTGATCTTTTCGGGATTCTCGAAATTGATCGTGTTGACCTTCAGCAGCGCGAAGTAGCGCTCGCCGTCCTTGGGGCCGCGGATCGGGCCCTCGACGGTGTCGCCGGTGCGCAGGCCGAAGCGCCGGATCTGGGTCGGCGAGATGTAGATGTCGTCCGGGCCCGGCAGGTAGTTCGAGTCGTTCGAGCGCAGGAAGCCGAAGCCGTCCTGCAGCACCTCGACGGTGCCGGCGCCGATGATCTCGACCTCCTTGGCAGCGAGCTGCTTCAGGATCGCGAACATCAGCTCCTGCTTGCGCATGGTCGAGGCGTTCTCGACCTCGACCTCCTCGGCGAAAGCGGTCAGGTCGGTCGGCGTCTTGGCCTTGAGATCGAACAGCTTGACCTCGCGCACGCCCTCGAGGGCGGCGACGGTACCGGTCGCCGGGGCGTCGGCCGGATCCGCGGTCTCGGGATCGGCCAGGGGATCGGCGAAGGCGTCGGGATGTGGCGTCATGGGGTGTCTTGCAACCGACGGAGAAGGTGGGAGGGCCGGTTCTGCGCCAAGCAACCCGGGGGACGGGCGCCGGAGAGCGGGCCGCGCTGGAACAGCGAGGGGCCCGAAAGATCGTCTTGGCTGGACCGTTTTCGGCAGGACCCTCGTGGCTCACGGGCGCGCTGCGGCGCTGACCTTGTGAAGAGGGCCCACAAGAAATAACGCGTTTTTCCACCGCACTCAAGGGGCTGATGGATCGGGGGCGCCCGGGGCGGCGCGGGATCGGTGACGATGGGCCTGCATCGTCGCGGGATCAGGCGATCGCATATGCGAATGGCGATCCCGCGGGTTCGGGATTTGCACGATCCTCTAAACATCCGCTTCGTCATTCCGGGGCGCCGCAGGCGAGCCCGGAAGCCAGAGCCGTCGACAGTGCAAAGCTTTGAACCGGCAGTGGTTATGGATTCCGGGTTCCGCTTCGCGGTCCCGGAATGACACAGTGGTTTATTTGGCAGCTTTCACCGTGTCGGCTGAGCGAGAGTTCGGGGGGCGATTTCCAGGATGCAAAAACCCCGCCTCCGAAGATCGGGCGAAGCGCTCTTCATCAAAGCCACGGCAGCCCGCGAGACACCTGTCACGATCCGTTGAACACCCCCGCACACGCCTGATCTCGCGATTTCGCTTGCGCGGCGCTAAAGCGCTGTGCGCGGAACTGTGTTCTCACGGAGCCGTTCCCCGTCCCGGCGCTGCAGCGCAGCAAACTTTTCACCCGAGAGCCCGGCCCCACAGACATGCGCGACGACGCCACCGGACGCACCATCACCGCGCACGAGCCGCGTCGGATCCCGTGGCTCGACATCGTGTTCGGCTTCGGCCCGATGGTGCCGATCGCCGTCGGCGCCGCCGCGGCCTGGTGGCTGAACGGGCAGCCCCTCGATTATCTCGTGGCCCTGTTCACCCTGCTCTACGCCGCCTCGATCCTGCTGTTCCTGGCCGGCGTCCACCGGGGCGTCAGCTTCCGCACCGAGAGCGGGCCGCGGCTCTCCCAGATCGTCACGATGCTGATCCTGTACGGGCTCGGGCTGTTCAGCCTGTTCTCGGCGGTGATGGGCAAGGCAGTGCCCGCCCTGACCATGCTGATCATCGGCTACGCGGCCATCGGGATCCTGGATCCGATCGCGGCACGGGCCGGCGAGGTGCCGCTGGCCCATGCCCGCCTGCGTCCGCTGCAGATGCCGATCGCCGTGGTGAGCTTGGCGGTGCTGCTCTGGCTCAAGCTGACGGCGCCGTATTGATGGCTTGTCCGACGGTTTGACGCGTCCTCCCACCCTCCCCCCCTCATCTTGAGGCGACGCAGCGAAGCGGAGGCCCCCTTCGAGGCGACTTCGCCGCACCTCAGGATGAGGGGAGAGGGTAGGATATCCGTAAGGTTGGCAGCTGCGCCGCGTCATTGCATCTGCAGCGACGGCCCGGCCAAGCAAGCCCGCGGGAAACCGAATTCCCCTTTCGCCCGTCATGCTCTAGAGCCCGGCCCAGGATCTCCGCCGTGCCGGAGACGACTCACACCGGATCCGGGCGACGGGTCCGCGAGAAGCGAACGCGCTCACATGTCCAAGCCCGAAACCGAGAAGGCCGAAAGCCGGGCCGAAATCCTGAAACCCCGCCTGCCCCGCGGCTTCGTCGACCGCCGCGCCGACGAGATCGCCGCCCAGGGGCGGATGCTGGAGACGATCCGCAAGAGCTTCGAGCTCTACGGCTTCGAGGCCCTGGAGACCCCGTTCGTCGAATACACCGAGGCGCTCGGCAAGTTCCTGCCCGACCTCGACCGCCCGAACGCCGGCGTGTTCTCGTTCCAGGACGATGACGAGGCCTGGCTCTCCTTACGCTACGACCTCACCGCGCCGCTGGCCCGGTTCGTGGCCGAGAATTACGACGCCCTGCCCAAGCCCTATCGCAGCTACCGGGCCGGCTACGTGTTCCGCAACGAGAAGCCGGGGCCGGGCCGGTTCCGCCAGTTCATGCAGTTCGATGCCGACATCGTCGGCGCCGGCAGCGTCGCGGCCGATGCCGAGACCTGCATGCTGATGGCCGACACCCTCGACCGGCTCGGGCTCGGCGGCCGGTACGTGGTCAAGGTCAACAACCGCAAGGTGCTCGACGGGGTCATGGAGGCGATCGGCCTCGCCGGTCCCGACAAGGCCGGCCAGCGGCTGACCGTCCTGCGGGCGATCGACAAGCTCGACCGCCTGGGCGTCGACGGCGTGCGCGACCTGCTCGGCCCCGGCCGCAAGGACGAGAGCGGCGACTTCACCAAGGGCGCCGGCCTCGACGCCACTGCGGTGTCGCGGATCCTGGCCTACGTGTCGTTCCAGGCCGATGCCGGGGACGGCGCCGACCGGATGGCGTTCTGGGAAAAGTTCTTCGCCGGCTGGCACGAGGCGGTGGGCGAGTCCGAGACCGGCCGCGAGGGCATCGCCGAGTTGCACGCGATCATGCGGCTCTGCGCAGCGGCCGGCTACGGCCACGACGTGATACGGGCCGATCCGAGCGTGGTGCGCGGGCTCGAATACTATACCGGCCCGGTCTACGAGGCCGAGCTGACGTTTCCGGTGACCAACGAGGACGGCCAGACCGTGCGCTTCGGCTCGGTGGCCGGCGGCGGGCGCTACGACGGCCTGGTCGGGCGGTTCCGGGCCGAGCCGGTGCCGGCCACGGGCTTCTCCATCGGCGTCTCGCGGCTGTTCTCGGCGCTCCAGCTGGTGAAGAGCCCGTTGCTCGCCGGCACCGAGACCCCCGGCCCGGTGGTGGTGCTGGTCCTCGACCGCGAGAACATGGCCGATTACCAGCGGCTGGTCGCCCTGCTGCGGGCCGACGGGATCCGGGCCGAGCTCTATCTCGGCGCCGCCGGCATGAAGGCGCAGATGAAATATGCCGACCGCCGCCGCGCCCCGGTGGCGATCATCCAGGGCTCGAACGAGCGCCTGGCCGGCGAGATCCAGATCAAGGACCTGATCGAGGGCGCCCGCGCCGCCGAATCCATCGGCAGCAACGCTGAGTGGAAGGCCGCGCGCCCGGCGCAAGTGTCCTGCCCGGAGGCCGACATGGTCGCCCAGGTCCGCGCCGTCCTGGCCCGCCACTTCCCGGCCACCACAAGCTAGTCCCGGTTTCAAAAGGTCTTCGACCTTTTGCGGGTCCAGGGCAGAGCCCTGGTCCATCGGGGCTCTGCCCCGATACCCCGCCAAAGGGCTGAGCCCTTTGGGATCTCATGATGTTCGCGTGTCGCCAAGCGCTGCCGCGATTGCTAGAGAGCGCCCGCGAGGGATATGCGATGACACGACCGGAGGCCGGCGAGACGGGGGCGGGGGACGCGGCGCGGGCGCGGCTGCTCGCGCATCTGAGTGCGGCCGGCTACCGGCCGGTGACGCCCCCGGTGCTGCAGCCGGTGGAGCCGTTCCTGGAATTGTCCGGCGAGGATATCCGCCGGCGGATCTTCGTCACCCAGGACGCGGCCGGGGCCGAGCTGTGCCTGCGGCCGGAATTCACCATTCCCGTCTGCCGCCTGCACCGGGCCCAGGCCGACGGCCAGGCGGCCGATTACAGCTATTGCGGTCCGGTCTTCCGGCTCGCCGCCGACGAGCCCGACGAGTTCTTCCAGGCCGGCATCGAATCGATCGGCCGCACCGACACGCCGGCCGCCGATGCCGAGGTACTGGGGCTGGCGCTCGAGGGTCTCGCCCTGTTCGGCCGGACCGACCCGGCGGTGCGGCTCGGCGATATGGGCCTGACCGTAGCGCTCCTCGACGGGCTGGCGGTGCCGCCCGCGGCCAAGCGCCGGACCCTGCGGGCGCTCGCGGCCGGGCGCTCCCTCGACGAGGTCACCAATGGCGGCGAGGGCGCGCGCCCCGAGGATCCGCATGCCGGGTTGCTGGCCGCGATCCAGGGCCAGGACCCGCGGGGCGTGCGCGCCTTCGTGGAGGATGTGCTCGCCATCGCCGGCATCTCGGCGGTGGGCGGCCGCAGCGCCGGCGAGATCGCCGAGCGCTTCCTCGGCAAGGCGGCCGCGCAGGCCAATGGCGGGGCGGGGCTCAACGCCGAGAACCGCGCCGTGCTCGACCGCTACCGGGCGATCACCGGCCATCCCGACGCCGCGGCCCGCGACCTGCGGGGGCTGGTGGCCGAGGCGGGCCTGCGCCACGACGCCCTCTCGGCCGCCCTCGACCTGTTCGAGGAGCGCACCGGCTTCATCGCGGCCCGGGGTCTGCCGATCGACCGCTTCCGCTTCCAGGGCGGCTTCGCCCGCAACCTCGACTACTACACCGGCTTCATCTTCGAGGTGAACGAGGGCGACGGCCCGATGCTGGTCGGCGGCGGCCGCTACGACGGCCTGCTCGGGCATCTCGGCAGCCCGGCGCCCCTGCCCGCGGTGGGCTGCACCTTCTGGGTCGAGCGCGTGGCGGGAGCCGGCCGATGACTTCTTCGGACTCGGGCGCCATGCCGTTGATCCTCGCCGTCCCGTCCAAGGGACGCCTCCAGGAGAATGCCAGCGCGTTCTTCGGCCGGGCCGGCCTGCGGCTCGCCCAGGGCGCCGGCGCCCGCGACTATCGCGGCAAGCTCGTCGGCGTGCCGGGGGTCGAGGTCCGCTACCTCTCGGCCTCGGAGATCGCCGCGCAGCTCGCCTCCGGCGCCGCCCATCTCGGGGTGACCGGCGAGGACCTGATCCGCGAGACCCTGCCGGACGTACGCGGCCAGGTGGAGCTCTTGACCCCGCTCGGCTTCGGCAACGCCACCGTGGTGGTGGCGGTGCCCCAGGCCTGGATCGACGTGCGGGCGATGGCCGACCTCGACGAGGTCGCGGCGCTGATGCGCACCCGCCACGGTCGCCGCCTGCGGGTGGCGACGAAATACGTGAACCTGACCCGCCGGTTCTTCGCCGAGAAGGGCGTCGCCGATTACCGCATCGTCGAAAGCCTGGGCGCCACCGAGGGTGCGCCGGCGGCGGGCTCGGCCGAGATCGTGGTCGACATCACCACCACGGGGGCGACGCTCAGCGCCAACGCCCTGAAGGTGCTGGACGACGGCATCATCCTGCGCTCCGAGGCCAACCTGGTCGCCTCGCTGAAGGCCCCCTGGGGCGAGAGCCAGCGGGCGGCTTTGCGCACCGTGCTCGGCCGGATCGCCGCCGAGGAGCGCGCCCGCACCACCCGGGAGGTCCGGGCGGCCCTGCCGGAGAGCGGCACCATCGACCTCGCCACGATCGCGGGCCTGCACGAGGCCGAATTGCCCTACGGCGCCCCGCGGGGAAGCGACGGCGAGATCGTGATGCGCTGCCCCGAGGGCGTCGTGTTCGAGCTCGCCGGCGCCCTGGTCGAGGCCGGCGCCCGGGCCGTCACGGTCCGACGGGTCGACTATGCCTTCGCGGCCGAGAACTTGTTGGCGGAGCGGCTGCTGGCGCGGCTTTGAGACGCCCAGCAGGTTTCGCAAACGTGCCTCGCGGTCAGCCAAGCCGATGCGGTGATGCGGCCGCTCGTGGCGTGATGGGCGGGTGATATCGCATATTGCGATACGTGCTGCGTGTCCCTACAATCGCGGTGGAGTCTCGCGCGATGCTGCCTCATGCACATCATCACCCAGGCCCGGATCTGGGCGGCGAAGAAGCGGTGGCCGCAAGCCGCGAGCGCTCTCGACGCCTGGTACAGGTTGATGAAGGTATCCGAGCCGAGCGACTTCGCCGGCATGAAAGCGCTGTTTCCGGCAACCGACAAGGTCGGCCGTTTTCATGTGTTCGACATCGGCGGCAATAAAATACGGCTTATCTCCGTGGTACAATACAAGTTCAAGAAAGTTTATATCCAAGCGATCATGGATCACGCCGAATACGACACGGGCAGATGGAAGGCGTAAGACGATGCGTCCCCTCGTCAAGGAAGCTGTCGAGCATTGGCCCCATGTCGCGCCGTTGCTCACCATGCCGACCAACCAGAAGGATTACGATCGGCTGGTTCAGGCGATGGATCAGATCCTGGCCCTCGTCGGCGAGGATGAGGATCATCCTCTGGCGCTCCTGGCGTCTCGGATGGGCGACTTGATCGAAGCCTATGACGAGGCCCATCGACCCATATCGCAGGTCACGGGCGCGGCGGCGCTCCGCGCCATCATGGATGAGCGGGGTCTCAGCCAGGGCGATTTGCCGGAGGTGGGCACCCAATCCGTGCTCTCCGAGATCCTGAGCGGGAAGCGGCAGATCAATCTCCGCCAAGCCAAGGCGCTGAGCGAGCGCTTCGCCTTCCCGGCTGCAGTGTTTCTCGGGTTGTGATGCGTTTCCAGGAGAACCGTCACTGCGGCCCCTGCTTGGCGAATTCCGACAGCACGCCGCGCAGCACCTTCAGCCGGGTCTCGTAGAGGCCGCGCAGGCAGGCGATTTCGGCGCCACAGGCGTGGCGCTCCTTGAGCCAGGTCTCCTGGTCGTCGCGCAGCTTGGTCTGGCCGCCCATCGGCAGGACATCCTTCAGGATGGCGAAGCGGGTCGCCATCTCGACATCCATGTCGTTGAGGGGGAGGTGGGCGCAGATCGCCTTCTCGTCGGGGGTCTCGGCCTTGTCGCAGGCGAAGCTCGCGGCCCGGGCGGGGGCGGCGGTGAGCAGAGCCAGCGGCAGAAGGAGCGCGGAAACCTTGGTCATGACCCCCCAACGGCCCGGCCGGCGAAAGGCTCCGGCGGGGCCATCGGCGTGGTGAATCGCAGTCGGATCATAGGATCCCGGGATCAGAGGCCCGGTTTGACCACCGCCAGGATGACGATGCCGATCAGCAAGAGCGTCGGCACCTCGTTCAGCACCCGGTAGAACTTGTGCCCGCGGGTGTTCCGGTCGGCAGCGAAATCCTTGACCATCCGGGCGAGCCAGCCGTGGATGCCCGACATGGCCAGCACCAGCACGAACTTCGCCTGGAGCCAGGGGCTCGCGTAGAAGCCGCTCATCCAGGCCAGCACCAGCCCGAACGCCCAGGTGGCGATCAGGGCGGGGTTCATGATCGCCTTGAGCAGGCGGCGCTCCATCACCTTGAAGGTCGCCGATTGGGCCTCCGAGCCCGGCGGCAGGCTCGCGTGGTAGACGAACAGCCGCGGCAGGTAGAGCATGCCCGCCATCCAGGCGATCAAGCTGATGACGTGCCCGGCCTTGAGCCAATCGTAGAGCACGGCCTACCTGCGCAGCCGCGCGAGCATGCGCTCGACATGGGCGACCGGCGTCTGCGGGGTGATGCCGTGGCCGAGGTTGAAGATATGCGGCAGGCCCGCGGTCGCCTCCAGCACGGTGTCAACCGCGGCGTCGAGGGCGTCGCCGCCGGCGATCAGCGTGTCGGGATGCAGGTTGCCCTGGGTCACCGTGGTGGCCGGCACGTGTCCGCGCAGGGCCTTCAGGTCCACGGCCCAGTCGACGCCGACGGCGTCAGCTCCGGTCTCGGGCACCACCCGGGCATGGCCGTCGAGGCCCGAGCCTCGGGCGAACACGATGATTTTTGCGCCCGGCACCTTTTCCCGGACGCCTGCGATCATCCGGGCGATCGGGCGGAGCGACCAGCGGGTCAGGGCGTCCGTCGCTGCATCGTCCGGCAGGGCGCTCTCGGTCACGTCGCCGACCGGCTCGACGACATCCCCGGACGCGGGCACGGCGCGCGGCAGGGTGCCGGCATGGGATTCGAAGATCTGCACCGCGTCGGCGCCGGCTTCGAGCTGGCGGACGAGATACGCGGTCTGCACCGTGACGAGGCGGTCGATCAGGCTGTCGACCAACGCGGTGTCGCCCTCGGCGAGCGCCCGGGCCGGGGCGAGGTCCGGGGTGCCGCGGCCGCCGATCATGTAGCTCGCCACCGTCCAGGGCGCGCCGCAGAAGCCCAGCAGGGTGGTCTCATTGGGCAGTTCGGCACGCAGCCGCTTCACCGTCTCGAAGACCGGAGCCAGGTGCGAAAAGATCGCCGGATCGCCGGCCTCGCGCAGCCGCCCGAAGGCGTCGCGGCCGTCCAGGGGATCGAGACGGGGCCCCTCGCCCTCGACGAAGCGCACGTCCTGGCCCAGCGCATGGGGGACGACCAGGATGTCCGAGAACAGGATCGCCGCGTCGAAGCCGAAGCGGCGGATCGGCTGCAACGTCACCTCGACGGCGAAGTCCGGGTTGTAGCAGAGGTCGAGGAAGGAACCGGCCTCGGCCCGGCTCGCCCGGTATTCGGGCAGGTAGCGGCCGGCCTGGCGCATCATCCAGGCGGGGGGCGGTCCGATCGCCTCGCCGTCGAGGACGCGCAGCACCGTCCGCTCGGACTGGCCTTCGGACATGCGCTCCGTCCCCGTCATCGTCGCTCCCATCCCGTATCCGTCACCCGGCATGCCTGTCGGCGGCCGCCCTGTCGAGTCGAGGCGCGCCGGATCCCCACACAGGCCCCTCTCGAAAAGAAAAGAGAGATTCTGAGACTCTGTTTTTTCTATTGGAGGGCCTCAACACGGTGGTGCAAGCGGGTCCACAGGCCGTCCCCGCCGCCGCGCCGTTAACGAGGCTTTAAAGGATTCGCTCCATATTGCGAGAACGGCCAAGTCCAACAGCGGCTTGCGAACGCCGAGTCCGGTACGCACCCCTGTTGCGTCCCGGATTCTCCCAGGCGCCCGGATTCCGCGTGCCCTTATGGCGGACCTGTGAATGGCGGAGTCGATAAAGCGCAGCCCCTGCGCCCTGGACCTGCCCGAAGCCGCATCCTATCCACACTCATCAACTCCCCTGGCGGCCGGCGGTGGATAACCCGATTGCCCGAGGCGAAGGAGACCGGATGGGCCGCAGCTACTTCCACCTCCACCTCGTCTCCGACTCCACCGGCGAGACGCTGATCAATGTCGGCCGGGCGGCGGCCGCGCAGTACGAGGGCGTCTCGGCGATCGAGCACGTCTATCCGCTGGTCCGCTCGGCGGCGCAGCTCGACCGGGTGATCTCGGAGATCCGGGCGGCCCCGGGCCTGGTGCTCTACACCCTGGTGGGCGGCGACCTCGGCGAGCGGCTCGAAGAGGTCGCCCGGGAGACCGGCTCGCCCTGCCTGTCGGTGCTGCGGCCGGTCCACGACCTGCTGCGCGCCTATCTCGGCGCCGAGACCACGGCCCGGCCGGGCGCCCAGCACATGCTCAACGCGGAGTATTTCAAGCGCATCGACGCGATGAACTTCACGCTGGCCCACGACGACGGCAACCTGCCCGAGGACCTGGAGGATGCCGACGTGATCCTGCTCGGGGTCAGCCGGACCTCGAAGACGCCGACCTCGATCTATCTCGCCAATCGCGGGCTCAAGACCACGAACCTGCCGCTGGTGCCGGGCATGCCGCTGCCGCCGGCGATCGAGCGGGCGCGCAAGCCCCTGGTGGTCGGCCTGTTCGCCTCGCCGGAGCGGATCGTGCAGATCCGGCAGAACCGGCTGTCGAGCCTCAACGCCGACGAATCCTCGATGTATGTCGACCGCTCGGCGGTGGCCGACGAGATCACCATGTCGCGCCGGCTGTTCACGAAGAACCGCTGGCCGACCATCGACGTGACCCGCCGCTCGATCGAGGAGACCGCCGCGGCGATCGTCGACCTCTACCGCGACCACCGCCTGAAGTTCATCGCGGACTGAGACAGGTCCGGGATCCCAAAGGGCAAGCCCTTTGGCGGGGATTGGGGCGGAGCCCCATGACTCCAGGGCTCTGCCCTGGACCCGCACAAGGTCTCGGACCTTGTGAAACCAGGACTTTTTCAGAGCGCGCGGATCAGGGCCATGCCGGCGATGAGGCCGAGCAGGCCGCCCGCCACCGAGACGCCCACGTAGAGGACGGCCAGGGCCGGCTCGCCGCGCTCGTACAGGCTGATCGCGTCGAGCGAGAAGGTCGAGAAGGTGGTGAAGCCGCCCAGGATCCCGGTGGTCAGGAACAGCCGCGCCGGGTGGCCGGCCGCGCCGCGCAAGGCGAAGCCCTCGGCCAGCACGCCCATGAGGAACGAGCCGAGCACGTTGATCACCAGGGTCGCGAGGGGAAACCCGAAGCCCGGCAGCAGCCGGGCCACAGCGACGTTGATGCCGTGGCGGACCCCGCCGCCGAGCCCGGCGCCGAGGATGACGATGAGGGTGTTGACCATGCCTGCCCTTCCTGTTCGGTCGGGCGGCGTCGGCACAGGGCCCCACCGCGGACGACCGGAGCGCCCGTGCGGTAGGAGCCATCAGCCCGGCATGAACGCCAGGCGGTTATCGGGGAGCTCCATCCCCATCCCGAGCAGATCTAGCGCAGGATGGGTCCGAGGGAAATCCGGGTCGGCGCCCGCGTTACTGGACGGCGGCGAAGTGGCTGCGCTGCTCGATCTGGGCGGCGTAGAAATCCTCGACGACCTCGCGGACCACCTCGGCCAGCTCGGTGCCGCGGTTCTCGTCCAGGTGGATGTCGCTGCCGACGCTGCGGCCGAGGGCGGCGCCGGCCGCGCCCGGGACCAGGCGCTCGTTGTAGCGCTGGTTCAGGCCCGAGACCGAGATGTAGTTGCTGCCGCCGAGCTCGGGGCCGTACTTGATCTTGATCTTCTGCTCGGTGTCGGTCCCGCGCAGCTTGGCGCACAGGCTGATGAAGTTGTCCTGGTCGATCTTGGCCTCGAGGCCGGTGATGCTGCCGTGAACGTTGTCCTCCTCGTTGAGGACCTCGGCCATCAGGTTCAGGACGTCGACCACCGGCTCGAGGGCGCGGCTGCCCTCCTCCAGCAGCTTCCTGCGGAAATCGTTGCTGCGGGCATCGGCATCCTGCAGCCGCGCGCGGAACCGGTCCTTGATGTCGTTGGTGCGGGTCACGGCGTTCCTCCCTGATGTTCGTTATGAGGCTTCGTTGTTCAGGAATCGAAGACTTCGAAGCGAAATCAGGTGACGCAAGACCGTGCAAAATATTGATGCCTGATGAGAACTTGAGCCGTTGCACAGGAATAGTACGTGCTCAAGTCCTGTGCAGTGATTTCAGGTCGCCGGCCCGTCGAGGGGAGCCAGGCGGTCCGGCCCGGGAGTGGTCGCTGAAAATTCGGGCCGCGACAGGGCGCGGGCGAGCGCAGGCAGGTCCGGGGCGGCGGCGCCCGCGGTTCCGAACACCGCCCGGTCGAGGGCGGCAAGCGGCGCCGCGAGTTCGGGCTGCGCCTGCCAGATCCGGGCGAGCGCCGGCGCTTCCCGGCGAGCCGTCTCCAGAGCGGCGCGGAACTCGGCCGGATCACCCGCGCGGGCGGCCCGGTTCAGGGCCCGGCGGGTGGCGGCGGAGAGGCGCAGGCGCGGACGGCCCGTGCCGTAACCGATCAGCGCCAGGCCGAGGCCGAAGGCGGCGAGCGCCGCGGCGGCGGCCACCACCGGCGACGGGATGGGCGGCGGCGCCCGGTCGCCCTCCCGGTCGGGCAGGCCGCCGCCGATCTGGCGGGCCGGGATCTCGGCCTCCCGCATGGTGCGGGTGTTGGTGTCGAACCACGGGATCGCGATGGCATCGAGGGGGATCACCTCGGGCACGCCGGGCTTCACGTCCCACTGGTAGGTCGCCCGGGCGACCGGCCCCGAGGGCGTCAGCAGGGTCTCGCGGGTGACCGGGCCGGCGAAGGTGAGGATGCCGCGGGTGCGCATCACCGGCCGAGGCGGCAGGCCCTCGGCGACCATGCCTTGGACCTCCAGGGTGACGATCCGCCTTGTGGTCTCGCCGAGCTTCACGGTCTCGGGATCCGGGCTCCAGGAATCGGTGACCGCCACGTCGCCGGCCGGCAGCCACCACGGCTCCTTGACGTCCGGACCGCCGCCGGGGGCGGTCCAGGCCGCCACCGGAAACGGGATCGGCTTCGAGCGCACCTCGACCACCCGCCGCTCGCCGACATCGTTGACCGTGAGCTTGTGGGTGAAGGGCTCGATGACGAAGTCGCCCGCATGGTGCGGGAACACCGCCACGGTGCGGTCGAACGCGATGGCGCTCTGGCCGTCCGGGAGCTTGGTCCGGCTCCAATGGTCCCGGCCGAGCTGCGTCCAGGAGAAGTTGGCGAGCGAGGGCTGGACGACCTCCTCCAGCAGGATCGGCTGCTTGTAGACCCCCCGGATCTTCAACAGCACCATCTCGCGGGCGAAGGGCGCGCTGTTGCCGTTGAACTCGGCGGTGACCGTGAGGCTGAGGTCGCCGGGCTCGATCTCGGCTTGGGCCGGGAGCGGGGCGAGGAGCGCGAGGGCCAGGAGCCAGCTCTGTCGCCTCCGGCTACGGGTTCCAGTGCTCCCGCATCGCGTTACGTCGGCTGCGACAGGCCCCCTCTCCCGTGCGGGAGAGGGTTGGGGTGAGGGACCAGGGTCTTCCGAAGAGGTCGCACCCCTCACCCTGTCCCTCTCCCGCACGGGAGAGGGGACCCGCGCCGCATCCAGAGACGCATGAGTCCGGTGGTTGCGACGGAGAGAAGCGCCGTATCCGAAAACGTCGCGCCGCCCCTCTCCCTCCCTGCTGCGCAGGGTACCCTCCCCCGCAGAGGGGGGAGGGAGGACGCGCGTCGGGCCTGCAAAGACGCGCGCCAAAATCCCAAAAACAATCACCACGGGTTGCTCCCGGCCGGGATGGCGGTGCCGGCTTCGACCCGGCGGGTCTGCTCGGCGCGCAGGCGCAGCTTGAGGAAGCGGCCCGGATCGTCCGGCAGGGTCTGGAGCCAGAGCCGGTCGGGGCGGATCTCGTGGGCCTCGAAGCTCTTCGTCACCCGGCGGACCTCGCGCTCGGGCGCCTCCGCGACCATGGCCGAACCCCCTCCGGTGCGTCCCCGCCCGGCCGCGTCGCCGGCCGAGCCCCGGGCCTGGCCCTTGCCGGCATCGATCGATTGCTGCTCGGCCTTGCCCCGGCGGGCGACCTTGCTGTTGCCGGGCAGCGAGGCGCTGGCGTTGGATTCCTTGTTGCCGGCCAGGCCCTCGCCGCTGGAGGCGGCGTTGATGTCGTTGTTCTGGTCCTGGTTGGCGGTGTTGTTGTAGCGGGCGCCATACTGCGCGGTGCCGTTGGCGATGCCACCGCCGGGGCCGCGGTCGATCACCTCGGCCTGCATCCGGGCGACCAGGGAGCGGTTGGCCTGCGCGTCGGCGTCGCGCGGGTCGAAGCGCAAGGCCTCGTCGTAGGCGGCGAGGGCCCCGTCGAGGTCGCCCGCCCGCGCCAGGGCGTTGCCGAGATTGTAGCGCGCCCGCTTTCCGCCGGTGCGGAACAGCGCGATCGCCTCGCCGTAGCGGCCGGCCTCGTACAGGGCGGCGGCGCGCCAGGCGGGATCGACGATCAGGTCGGCGGCGAGCCCGGGCAGGCCGAGGGCCATCAGCAGGCGACCGAACCCGGTGCGGGGCTGCGAGACGGCGAGCAAAGCCACGAGGCCGAGGCCGGCGAGCGCCAGCCCGGCCATCCGCGCGAACCGTCGCCAGCCGGCAGGCAGGCCAGCGCGGATCGGAAAGGCGAGGCCGGTCTTGGGGAGGTCGGTCTTGGGAAAAAACCGCTCCATCACGCGCTCCTGCGGAACAGGGCCAGGGCCGGCAGGGCCGCGAGCAGCAGCAGCCAGCGCCCGAGATCCGCGTAGGCCAGCACGCCGTAGCCGCCGGCCACGAGATGCTGGGCGGTCCCGGCCCCGACGGCGTCGAGCACTGGGCCAGGTTCGGCAATGTCGGCGACCCGACCGCCGCCGGCGCGCACGAGCGCATCCAGGCCGGCCCGGTCGGGTTTCGGGGCGCCGGGCGGCAGGGGCTTGTCGGCCGGGACGAACAGGGCCTGGAGGCGCCATCCGCGATCGGCCAGAGCCCGGGCCTCCCGGTCGGCCGCCGCGCCGATGCCGTCGCCGTCGGTGATCAGCACCACGTCGGCCGCGACCACGTCGGCCTCCGCCAGGGTGCGGCGGGCCAGCGCCAACCCGCGCTCGGGATGGCTGCCGCGATCCGGCACGGTGTCGGCGTCGAGGGCGAACAGGGTGGTGCCGAAGCTGTCCCGGTCGGTTGTCGGCGAGGCGGCGAGGTAGGCGTCGCCGGCATAGACGACGAGCGACACGGCCCGGGTGCCGGCGGCCTCGGCGATCGCGGCGGCGGCCTGCCGGACACCCTGGAGGTTGCCGCCCTCCGTGACCGAGCGGGAGAGGTCCAGGACGATCACGGTCTCGTCGAGGTTGCGGAAGGTCGCGGTATCCTGGCGCTCCACCGCCGGCCCGGTGAGGGCGAGGGCAATCGCCCCGGCCGCCAGGGCGGCGGCCCGGTTCGCCTGCCGTTTTCCGCCGAGCACGGCGCCGGCGCGGGCGAGATGGGCCATCAGCGCCGGATCGACCGCCCGCCCCCAATCGCCCAGCGGCGCCGCCCGCCAGGCGGCGCGGAGCGCCAGCAGGGCCACGACCGGGATCGCCAGGAACCACCAGGGGCGCAGGAACGCGAAGGCGTCGAGGGCGCTCATGCGGGCTGTCCTCCCGCCCGCATCCTCATCCTGAGGTGCTGCGCAGCAGCCTCGAAGGAGGCCTCCAGGGATCGCGCGGCCGGCTGGAGCGCTCCTTCGAGGCCGCTGACGCGGCACCTCAGGATGAGGGCGTGGGTTGGGGAGGTGGTGTTCGGATGCCTCATACCCCCCTCCGGGTCGCCAGCAACGCCGCGGCGGCGGCGAGCGCTAAGGCGGCGGGCCAAGGCCAAAAATCCCGGCGCAGCGGCAGCGGTGGGGCGAGGGCGCGACCGCCTTCCAGCCGGTCGATGGCGTCGGCGACCCGGACGAGGTCGTCGGTGGTGCGGACGCGGAACGCCTCGCCGCCGCTGGCCTGGGCCATGTCGCGCAGGGTCTCGGTGTCGACCACGTCCTGCTCGCCGTCAGCATCGGCCATGTCGCGGGGGCCGAGCGCGATCGTGTAGATCTTGATGCCCAGTTCCTTGGCCAGGGCGGCCACGTCCTTGGGGGCGGTCTGGCCGGCATTGTTGGCGCCGTCCGAGAGCAGGATCACCGCCTTCGCCGAGGGCGCGGCCGCGCCGTCGCCGTTCGTCGCGGGGTCCTTCGGATCGAGCCGGCGCAGGGCGAGCCCGAGCCCGTCGCCGATGCCGGTGGAGCGGCCGCTGATGCCGATGGTCGCCTCGTCGAGGGCGCGGGCGACCGCGGCGGTGTCGAAGCTCGGGGCCGCGGCCACGTAGGCCTGGTCGGCGAAGATCACCAGGCCGATCCGGTCCCCGGCCCGGCGCCGGATGAAGTCGGTGCCGACGCGCTTGACCGCGGTGAGGCGGTTCACGGTCTCGCCGTCCAGCGCGAAATCCCGCCGCTCCATCGAGCCGGACAGGTCCATGGCGATCATGATCTCCCGGCCGGAGGCGGGGAGCGCGGCGGCCGGCATCACCAAGCGCGGGCCGGCGAGCGCGATCACCAGGGCCGCCCACAGGATCCAGACCAGGGCGGCGCGGCGGCGGCCCCGTGCGGCGAGGTCGGCGCCGGAGCGCGCCGTGCCGACCAGGGTCCCGGGCACCAGCAGGGCGCCGCTGCCCCCCTCCGGCTCGGCCGGGAGCAGGCGCGCGGCGAGCAGCGGCAGCGGCAAGGCCAGCATGATCCAGGGCACCGCGAAATCGAAGGCCGAGAGCTGCGCGGCGAGCCAGGCGGGGAGGAGGCCGCTCATGGCCGCAACCGTCCGATCAGGCGGCCCAGCTCGGCGTCGAGCCCGTCGAGGTCGGGCGTCTGGCGCCGGTAGAGCCCGTCGGCCAGGACCCGGCCGGACCCTCGCGTGAAGAAGTCGGTGGCCAGGAGCGCGTCGAGGCGTGTGGCCCAGGCCGCGCCGGTTTCCCGGGCGGCTTCGTCCCCCGCGAGCGTCCGGGCGAGGCGGCGCAGCAGGCGGGCCTGGGCCACGAGCCGGGACTCCGGATCAAGGGCGCGGGTGCCGGCGAGCTCGGCCAGCGCCGCCCGGCGCAGGCTCGCCCGGGCCCGGCCGCGCAGATAGCGAACGAGCCCGACCAGCAGGGCGGCGAGGAAGCCCAAAGCGGCCGCCGCGACGATCTCGCCCTGCACCGCCCCGGCGGCGCCCCCGGGCAGGTGGAGGCCACGGAGCTGATCGAGGGACGGGGCGATCGCGACGGGATTCATCGCGCCGAGCCCGGACGGCGAAGATGGGTTCCGGCCTCACAGCACCGCATCGAGGCGCTCCATCAGCGGCGCGTAGGCCTCGGGGCCGGCCTCGACGTCGAGGCGCACTCCGGCGATGCCCCGGCGGGCATAATCGGCGAGCCGGGCCTCGGCGGTCTCGCCCGGCAGCACCGCCGGGAGCGCGGTCCCCCGCCGGCCATCCGCCAGGGCGAAGGGATAGAAGCCCGGCGGGCGGGTGCGCTCGAAGGCGTCGCTCACCAGGATCAGCCGGATCGCGACCCGCTCGGCCAGCAGGGTCAGCGTCTCGTCGAAGCCCGGGCCGGGGGCATCGAGGGCGCTGGCGATGACCAGGTGGCCGCCGGCCGGCAGAAGGCTGCGGGCCAGTCCGAGGGTCGATTCCAGGGGCGCGTCGGACCCGGCGGCGCCGGCCGTCTCGAGGGCGTTCGCATGCGCCTGGGCCAGGGCTCCGGTCACCGCGATCATGGCGCGCTCGCCGCCGGCCGGCCGCAGCACCGTGGGCGCGCCGGAGCCCGCCACCGCGAGGCCGACCCGGCCGCCATCGGCCGCCACCCGCCAGCCGAGCAGCGCCAGGGCCTCGGCGGCGGCCACCGAGCGCAGGGCCCGGCGGGTGCCGAACAGCATCGCGGGCCGGAAATCGGCGAGCAGCACCACGGCGCGGTCGCGCTCGTCGTGATGGGTGCGTACGTGCAGCTGCCCGGTGCGCGCGGTGGCGTTGCGGTCGATGAACCGGCGATCGTCGCCTTCGGACCAGAGCCGCACATCCTCCGGCTCGGAGCCACGCCCGCGCCGCTTCGTGACGATGCCGCCGGGCAGGCCCGCCAGCGTCCGGGTCGCGGGCGCCGCGCCCCGCCGGGCGAGGTGGCGCAGGCCCATCAGCGCCTCGCCCGAGAGATGGATGCCGTTCATTTGGGATGGGGCGGATCCCATGCCCTCCCCTCCCCCCGCGGAGGGGCGAGGGGATGGGCGGTGCGCTTTTCCGAACCCAAACACCCTCAGAGCGCCCGCACCCGCTGCACCAGCTCGCCGACCAGGCCGCGGGCGGTCTTGCCTTCGGCCGCCGCCCGCCAGGTCAGGCCGATACGGTGGGAGAGCGCGTCCCGGGCGAGTTCGGTGACGTCCTCCGGGGTGACGTGGTCCCGGCCGCGCAGCCAGGCCCGGGCCTTGCCGGCCATCATCAGCGCCAGGGTGCCGCGCGGCGAAGCGGGGTGCTCGATCATCGCCCGCAGGTCCGGGGCCGCCGCGTCGGTGCGGGTCGCCGCCACCAGGCGGACCAGGTAATCCTTGAGCGCCGGCGACACGTAGGTGGCGAGCGCAGCCTCCCGGGCGGCGCGGACGTCGGCGAGCGACAGGCGCACCGGCATGGCCTCGACATGGTGGGTGATCTCGCCCTCCACGAGGTCGAGGATCGCCCGCTCGGTGGCCTCGTCGGGCATCTCGACCACGACATGCAGCAGGAAGCGGTCGAGCTGCGCCTCCGGCAGCGGGAAGGTGCCGGCATGCTCGATCGGGTTCTGGGTCGCCACGACCATGAACGGATCGGCGAGCGGGTGGGTTTGCCCGGAGACCGTAATCTGCCCCTCGGCCATCGCTTCGAGCAGGGCCGACTGGACCTTCGGGGGGGCCCGGTTGACCTCGTCCACCAGCACGAGGGCGTGGAACAGGGGGCCTTGCAGGAACTCGAAGCTGCCGCTGTCCTGGCGCCAGACGGTGGTGCCGGTGAGATCGGCCGGCATCAGGTCCGGCGTGCACTGGATGCGCGCGAAGGAGCCGTCGAGCCCGTCGGCGAGCCGCTTGACCGCGCGGGTCTTGGCGAGACCGGGCGCGCCCTCGATCAGCAGGTGGCCGCCGGTCAGCAGCCCGATCAGCAGACGCTCGACCAGGCCGGTGCTGCCGATCAGGCCGCGCTCCAGCCCGTCACGGAGCGCCATGACCCGCCCGTGCAAGGCTGCATCCGGAGCGAGACCGGGCGGGCTTTCGGCGAGGGCGCTGCTCATGCGGGAAACGCTCGTGCGCGGAGAAAAACTCCTGCCGCGGGGGCCGCGTCCTGCATCCTGCACGTCTCCTCGGCCGGGTCCCGTCTTCTCAAGGGATCCTCAGGTTGCAGCCGGTGTGCCCGCTGCCCGGTAGGGCCGTCAATCCCGGTGGGTTCCCCCTTTGGTTGGGGCAGAGCATCATCCCGCAAGGCGGTCGCCGGCTTTCGGAAAAAGATGATGGAAAATCAAAAGCCTAGCGCGTCATCCTGGGTCCGATGCCCAGGACGACGCGCCAAGCTGGCCATGATGTCACGGTTTCGTCACCTCTCCGCTCGCAAGAGACCGGCATGACCAGCTACGCCGCCTTCCCCGAGGAACTGAAATCCGGCATCGGCCTGATCGTGGCCTTCGTGCTCGGCACGGCGATCGGGGCCGAGCGGCAGTACCGGCAGCGCACCGCCGGCCTGCGCACGGCGGTGCTGGTGGCGATCGGCGCCTCGGCCTTCGTGGATCTCGGCATGCGGCTCACCGGCCCGGACGGCGGGGTCCGCACGGTGGCCTACGTGATCTCCGGCATCGGCTTCCTGGGCGCTGGCGTGATCATGAAGGAGGGGATGAACGTGCGCGGCCTCAACACGGCCGCCACCCTGTGGTGCTCCGCTGCCGTGGGCGCGTTCTGCGGCGCCGACCTGCCGCTGGAGGCCGTATTCGTCACCGTCACGGTGCTGACCTGCAACACCGCGCTCCGCCCGCTGGTCAACGCCATCAACCGCGCGCCGATCCGCGAATCCTCGACCGAGGCGACCTACGAGGTCCAGGTGACCACGGCGCCGGGCGAGGCCGGACCCGCCCAGGACCTGCTGGTCGAGCGCCTGGAGGCGGCGAACTATCCGGTCAGCAACGTCGAAGTGGAGGAGCGCGGCGAAGGCGCGGTCGACGTGGTCGCGACGCTCACCGCCAGCGCCGTCAAGGCGGACGAGCTGGATGCGGTCACGGCCGATCTCGCCAAGGCTCCGGGCATCCGCCACGCAACCTGGTCGGTCCAGACGGCCGATTGATCTTTTTGGGATTTTTGCCGCTGGGCCCGCGTCACCGCGAAGGGTGCCGACGAGTCCCAGTGGGAGCTTGTCGATGTCGCGATCACGCTCGAACGACCGTTTCAGGCGACGGATCCCCTCATTTCTCCCCTCATCCTGAGGGGCCGGGCGATCGAAGATCGTTCGGCCTCGAAGGAGGCCTTCAGGGATTGCGCGGCCGGCTGGAGGGCTCCTTCGAGGCCCGCTGGCGCGGGCACCTCAGGATGAGGTCAAGGGTCGGAAAGACGGGTCGAACAGGCTTGGAGAACCAGCCGGTCCCGTCAGCGCGGCGGGGCGAGGGGCCGGGTGCGGCGCTCGATCACCACGGTCGGGCGGGTGCGGCGCTCGACCACGACGGTGCGGGGCGCCCGGCTCGGGCTCGCATGGGTCAGGATCCGCTCCGGCACGCGCTCCGGCTTGGCCTTCTTGGCTGCCAGGACGTGCGGGCGGACCTCGTCGGCCGGCAGACCGATCAGGCCCGCGGCGATCTCGACCTGCTGCTCGACATCGTCGGACAGGTCCTGGGCGGCGGCGACCGCCTCGTTCACCGTCGGCGGCTCGCGGCGCACGCGGATCGGCGGCAGGTCGGCGAAGCTCTTCTGCGTCTTCTTCACGGGGCGACTCGCGGTCATCATGGGCAAGACATAGCGCCTTCCCGGCGGGTTGTGCAGTGCATCAAAATCGGCGGCCGCCCGTCCCGGGAACATGCCTCACCACGGAACCTGAGCATCAGGCATGCCAGCGGCTCGTTTCTCCAGGGCGGAAATCATCCGGCCGGCCGCCGGCATCGCGCTGCGGCATAATAGCGCGCGCCCGCGCCGGACGCCACACGGAGATCGCGATCGGCTCCCGAGCCACCCGGCGAACGCGCCGAGCCGCCGCCCGACCGCGGGGTGCTGCCTTTCGGAAAGGGCGGATGCGTTAAGCTCACCGCCATGACCGAATCGCTCGATCCCCGCCTCACCCCGGCGCGCCCGGACGTCGCCGACCTGCGCCTGCGCGGCCGGGTCACGGCCGCGCGCTTCGTCGCCGCCACCCCGCGCCGGGTGGTCGCCCCGGTCGCACCGCTGCGCCGGGCGCCCGCTCCAGAAGCCGGGCTCGACACCGAGGCTTTGCTCGGCGACGCGGTCGATCTCTACGCCGAGCAGGACGGCTTCGCCTTCGTGCAGCTCGGCCGGGACGGCTATGTCGGCTACCTGCCCGCCGCCTGCCTCGGCCCGGCGGATCCCGAGCCGAGCCATCGCGTCACGGCGTTGCGCACCTTCCTGTATCCCGAGCCGGACCTGAAGCGGCCGGTGCGCGGGCATCTCAGCCTGGGCGCGCGCCTCGTGGTCACCGGGGAGACGGGGGCCTACCTGGAGACGCCCGGCGGCTACGTCTATGCGAGTCACTGCGCTCCGCTGGCGCAGCACGAGCCGGACTACGTCGCCACGGCCGAGCGGCTCATCGGGATTCCTTATCTCTGGGGCGGCCGCACCAGCCTCGGGCTCGACTGCTCCGGCCTCGTGCAGCTCTGCCTCGACGCCGGCGGCTTGCCCTGCCCCCGCGACGCCGACATGCAGGAGCGGTCTTTAGGCCACGCGCTGCCCCTCGCCCTCGACGGATTGCGCCGGGGCGACGTCGTGTTCTGGCGCGGCCATGTCGGGCTGATGCGCGACGCCGAGACGCTGATCCACGCCAACGGCCACCACATGGCCGTGGCGGTCGAGCCGCTGGCCGGCGCGGTCGCCCGGATTCGCGAGAACAGTTTCGGCGCCGTGACCGGAATCCGAAGACTCTAGATCACGGATTGGGGCGCCCGGGTCCAAATTGCGCGGCAAACGTGCTACAGAGGCGCTCCGCGGTCGTCTTCCTGCCCGGTTCGCAGTCCAGGACCGTTGACAGGACAGCCCCGCCCTCGCCACATCGCCCCCATGACCGCAGACCTCGCGTCCCTCGCGCCCGTTCAGGGCACCACCGGCAAGCCGCCGCTGGAGATCCTGCTCTGTGCCCCCCGCGGCTTCTGCGCCGGCGTGGTGCGGGCTATCGACGTGGTCGAGCGGGCACTCGCCCTCTACGGACCGCCCGTCTATGTCCGGCACGAGATCGTTCACAACAAGTACGTGGTCGAGAGCCTGAAGCGGAAGGGCGCCGTGTTCGTGCGCGAACTCGACGAGGTGCCCGATAGCGGCGCCCCGGTGATCTTCTCCGCCCACGGCGTCGCGAAGACCGTGCCGGCCAACGCCGATTCCCGCGGCCTCACCACCATCGACGCCACCTGCCCGCTGGTGACCAAGGTCCACCGCGAGGCTGAGATCCACCATAAGCGCGGCCGCCACGTGCTGCTGGTCGGCCATTCCGGCCACCCCGAGGTGGTCGGCACCATGGGCCAGCTGCCCAAGGGCTCGATCACCCTGGTGGAGGATCTGGACCAGATCCAGGCCCTGACCCCCGAGAATCCCGACAACCTCGCCTGGGTCACCCAGACGACCCTGTCGGTTGACGACACCCGCCACATCGTCGAGGCGCTCAAGAAGAAGTTCCCGAACATCACCGGGCCGCACAAGGACGACATCTGCTACGCCACCACCAACCGCCAGGAGGCGGTGAAGCAGGTGGCCCCGCTTGTGGACGCCCTGATCGTGGTCGGCTCCTCGAACTCCTCGAACTCGCAGCGCCTGCGCGAGGTCGCCGAGCGCGTCGGCTGCCCGATCACCCGCCTGGTGCTGCGCGCCGAGGAGATCGACTGGCCGGCCTTCGAGGGCATCCGCAAGCTCGGCCTCACCGCCGGCGCCTCGGCCCCCGAGGTGCTGGTCGAGGAGATCATCGAGGCCTTCGCGGCCCGCTACGACGTGATCGTCGACACGGTCTCGACGGTGGTCGAGGACATGGTCTTCCCGCTGCCGCGCGAATTGCGCAGCGAAGCCGCCGAGTAGGCCCCAGGATCCAGCCTCCCCTCAAAGGGGGCTTATCCCATTCAACCCCCTCATCCTGAGGTGCTGCACAGCAGCCTCGAAGGAGGTCTCCAGCTGGCCGCGCGATCCCTGGAGGTCTCCTTCGAGGCCTCCGCTGCGCTCTGGCACCTCAGGATGAGGGGGTGTGTCGGAAGACCGGGATCGTCTGGACGGTACGACCGCTCGGCGATCTTGACCCCAAAAGAATCCCGAACCCGAGCGCGATCACGTGGCCGTCTACACCGAGGTATCCGACGCGGCGCTCTCTGAGTTCCTGTCTGCCTACGACATCGGCAGCCTGCTCTCCTTCAAGGGCATCGCCGAGGGCGTCGAGAATTCCAACTTCTTCCTGCACACCACCCAAGGCTCCTACATCCTGACCCTCTACGAGAAGCGGGTGCGGGAGGGCGACCTGCCGTTCTTCATCGGGCTGATGGAGCACCTCTCGGCCCGGGGCCTCGCCTGCCCGCAGCCGGTGCGGGACCGGGCCGGCACGGCGCTCGGCCAGCTCTGCGGACGGCCTGCCGCCATCGTCAGCTTCCTGGAGGGCGTCTCGGTCAAGACGCCCGGCGTCGGGCATTGCCGGGAACTCGGCCGGGCGCTGGCCGAACTCCACGCCGCCGGCGCCGATTTCGGGATGGTGCGCGCGAACAGCCTCTCGGTGGCCTCCTGGCGACCGCTCTTCGCCCAGGCCGAGGCCCAGGCCGATTCGGTTGAGCCTGGGCTGGCGGAGCGCACCCGCGCCGACCTCGCGCTGCTCGAAGCCGCCTGGCCCCAAAATCTGCCGGGCGGGGTGATCCACGCGGACCTGTTCACCGACAACGTGTTCTTCATCGGCGATGCCCTGTCGGGGCTGATCGACTTCTACTTCGCCTGCACGGACGCCTTCGCGTACGACCTCGCGATCTGCCTCAACGCCTGGTGCTTCGAGGCCGACGGCCGTTTCCACCGGGACATGGCGGCGGCCCTGATTGACGGCTACGAGGCGGTGCGGCCGCTGGAGCCCACGGAGGTCGCGGCCCTGCCGATCCTGTGCCGGGGCGCGGCGCTCCGCTTCATGCTGACCCGCCTGGTCGACTGGCTGAACGTGCCGCCGGGCGCCCTGGTGAAGCCCAAGGATCCGCGAGAGTTCGATCGCCGGCTGACGTTCCACCGCCAGGCGCAGGACGCGCGGGATTACGGGCGGCAGGCCTGAGGATGGAATGAGCGACGACGTGACCGAGACCGCGGCCGAGCCGACGCGGGTGAAGATCTACACGGACGGCGCCTGCTCGGGGAATCCCGGCCCGGGCGGCTGGGGCGCGATCCTGATCTTCGGCGACACCCAGAAGGAGCTCTCGGGCGGCGAGGCCTTCACCACCAACAACCGCATGGAGATCCTGGCGGCGATCGAGTCCCTGGAGGCACTCAAGCGGCCTTGCCGGGTCGATCTGTTCACGGACTCCCAGTATCTGCGCCAGGGCATCACCAGCTGGATCCACAACTGGAAGGCCCGGGGCTGGCGCACCGCCGACAAGAAGCCGGTGAAGAACGAGGACCTCTGGCGCCGGATCGACACGGCCAACGCCCGCCACGAGGTGGCCTGGCACTGGGTCAAGGGCCATGCCAGCGACCCGCTGAACAACCGGGTCGACGCGCTGGCCGTGGCCGCGATGCTGCCGTTCAAACGGCGCTGAGATTAGGGTTCCCAAAGGGCTCAGCCCTTTGGCGGGGTTAGGGGCTCTGCCCCACAGGCACTAAGATATCCATCGCCTATGGTAATGGGCGGCTTGTTGTCGTTTGCGCTTTGGGTTGGGGATGCGTGTTTGCAGATCGGCGGACGGTCGTGTGAGCTGGATCAGGCTAAGCGCCGGAGCGATCGCCAGGCGGGCGATCTCAGCGCGGACAGCCAGAGTGGTGCGGGCCGGGGATGGATGGCGAGCATCAACGAGCCCTCCTGGCAGACCGGCGGCGCACATCTTCGAACCGCCAAGCATAGGCTTTGATCAAGCGTAGGCTTTGATCGCCCGACGTGCCACATCCCAACGACGTTCCGCATCCAGACAAGCCCCGCGGAGGCGCAGCCCGAGCGTTTCCGCTCAGAACAACCCGTCGATCTGCCCATCGGCATCCAACCGGATCGTGTCGGCGGCAGGCACCCGGGGGAGGCCCGGCATGGTCATGATCTCCCCGCAGATCGCCACCACGAAGCCCGCGCCCGCCGAGAGGCGGACGTCGCGCACGCCGACGACGTGGCCCTCGGGGGCGCCCATCAGGCTCGGGTCGGTGGAGAACGAGTACTGGGTCTTGGCCATGCAGATCGGCAGGTGGCCGTAGCCGTCCTTCTCGAAGGTGGCGAGCTTGCCCGCCGCCTTGCTCTCGATCTGGATGTCGGCGGCGCCGTACAGCTTGGTGGCGATCGCCCGGATCTTTTCCGTGAGCGGCGCCTCGGTCTCGTAGGCGTAGCGGAGCGGCGCCGGCTCGGCGGTGGCGAGCTGCACCACGGCCCGGGCCAGATCCTCGGCGCCGGCGCCGCCCTCGGCCCAGTGGCGGCAGGTGATCGCCTCGACGTCGAGGCGCTCGCGGCACAGCTCCTTGAGCCGGGCATGCTCGGCATCCGTGTCGGCGTAGAAGTGGTTGACCGCCACCACGACGGGCAGACCGAAGCCGCGCAGGTTGGTCACGTGCCGGGCGAGGTTGGCAAACCCCTTCTCCAGGGCGCCGATATTCTCGGATCCGAGGCTCTTCTTGTCGACGCCGCCATGCATCTTGAGCGCTCGGATCGTGGCCACGACCACGACCGCCGAGGGGGTCAGGCCGGCCTGCCGGCACTTGATGTCGAGAAATTTCTCCGCGCCGAGATCTGCGCCGAACCCGGCCTCGGTCACCGTGTAGTCGGCGAGCCGCAGGCCGGCCCGCGTGGCGATCACCGAGTTGCAGCCATGGGCGATGTTGGCGAACGGGCCGCCGTGGATCAGCGCCGGGTTACCCTCCAGCGTCTGCACCAGGTTCGGCTGCAGGGCGTCCTTGAGCAGCACCGTCATGGCGCCGGTGGCCTTCACGTCCTTGAGGGTGACGAGCTTGCGGTCGCGAGTCTCGGCGATGACGATCCGGCCGAGGCGCTCCTCCAGGTCGGCGAGATCCTTGGCGAGGCAGAACACCGCCATCACCTCGGAGGCGACCGTGATGTCGAACCCGTCCTCCCGGGGGAAGCCGTTGGCGACGCCGCCGAGCGACTGGTTGATCTGGCGCAGGGCCCGGTCGTTCATGTCGACCACCCGGCGCCAGTGGATCCGGCGCACGTCGATGTTGAGCTCGTTGGCCCAGTAGACGTGGTTGTCGATCAGTGCCGCCGCGAGGCTGTGGGCCGACGTGATGGCGTGGAAGTCGCCGGTGAAGTGCAGGTTGATCTGCTCCATCGGCACGACCTGCGCCTTGCCGCCGCCGGCCGCCCCGCCCTTCATGCCGAAGCAGGGCCCGAGCGACGGCTCGCGCAGGCAGATCATGGTCTTCTCGCCGATGCGGTTCAGGGCATCGCCGAGGCCCACCGTGGTGGTGGTCTTGCCCTCGCCCGCGGGCGTCGGGGAGATCGCCGTCACCAGCACGAGCTTGCCGGGCTTCTGGCCTTCCAGCCCGGCGATGTAGCCGTGGTCGAGCTTGGCGATGTGCTTGCCGTAATTGTGCAACGCCGCATCCGGGATGCCGAGCGTCTCCGCGACCTGCGCGATCGGCTTCAGGGTCGCGGCGCGGGCGATCTCGATATCTGACGGCATGGGCGTTCCTCCCTGGCTCTGCGGGCACGGCGCCCGCCCACCCGCCGACTGTTATCGTACGGGGATCTTGCCTCGCGGTGTCCTGCCTGCGCCGGTCTCGCGCGGACGCGGTCGCACGGCGAGGCCGCCCGACGAGCAGCGGCAGCACTGTGCGTCAAACCGGACGAAAATGCCCGTCGATTTTTATGAGCCGGCCGACAAATTAGTCTTGCCGGCGCGGAGAGGATGGGCCCCCCGGAGGCGGCTGCCGGGAGCCGTCAGCCCCCGGACTTCTTGGCCTTGTCGGCGGAGCCCGGGGCCTCGTGCGGCTGGGGGGCGCCCTTGGGCAGTTCCGGGTTCTCGGCGTTGTGCGGGGCGGCAACCGGTGCCGGCGTGGTCTCGGCGGTGGCGGTCGGCTTCTCGATCTCGGGCAAACCGTCCTTCAGCTTGTCGTTGATCTGGGCGAGGTCGTCCGGCTCGGGGTTCAGGTCCTTGGCGTGCTGCCACTGGAACTTGCCCTCGAGGCGCCGGCCCGCACGCCAATAGGCGTCGCCGAGATGGTCGTTGATGGTCGGGTCGCCGGGCTTCAGCTCGACCGCCTTCTCCAATTCGCGCACCGCGTCGTCCCAGCGGCCGAGGCGGTAATAGGCCCAGCCGAGGCTGTCGACGATCATGCCGTCCCGGGGGCTGGCATCGGCGGCCTGCTGCAGTAGCCTGAACGCCTCGTCGATGTTGATCTTCTGGTCGACCCAGGAATAACCGAGGTAGTTCATCACCTGCGCCTTGGCGGCCGGCTGGCTCGCGGGCACCAGGGACAGGGCCTTCTTCAGGTCGGCCTCGGCCTTGGGCCATTGCTTGGCGCGCTCGTAGGCGGTGCCGCGGAAGTAGAAGGTCGTCCAGTAATTCGCCAGCGGCCGGTCGCCGATCAGGTCGATGGCGCGGGTGTAGGTGGCGGCCGCCTCCTCGTATTTCTTGCGCGCCCGCTGGACGTTGCCCAGCGCGGTGATCACGTCGATGTCGTCCGGATGCGCCTTCATGGCGGCGTCGAGATGGGCGAGCGCCTCGTCACCCTTGCCCATCTGCTCGAGGTTGAGGCCGATCTGGATGTCGGCGTTGAGCTTGAGCGGCGAGGTCGCGGGGATCTGCGCGTAGGCCTCGTTGGCCCGCTCGGTCTGCTTCATCCGGTCGAGGGTGTCGGCGAGCGTCAGCCGGGCCAGCGCGTGGTCCGGGGCGAGGTAGAGTGCCAGACGCAGGTAGATCACCGCGGGCAGCTCGTCCCCTTGCGTCGAGCCCGCCGAGCCCAGCCCGTACAGCACCTCGGCAGCGCCCTCCTGGGCGGTGCCGATCAGCCGGGTCAGGGGCTTGCCGTCCTTGAGCTTGTCCAGGGCGTCGCGCACCAGCGGGTGGCGGGGCGAGAGCTGGTCGAAATCGGAATAGGCCTGGATCGCCAGATCGGTGCGGCCGAGGCTGGCCTCGAGCCGGGCATAGGCGTCGACGATCCGCAGGGTGTTGCGGTCGGCCTCGTAGGCGGCCTTGAGCCGCCGCTCGGCCTCGGCGTTGTCGCCGATCACCGCGGCGATCAGGCCGGCATGGTAGTCGCGGAAGGTGTTGTAGTAGCGCTCACCCCGAAGCTTGTTGACCGTCTCCAGCGCCTTCTTGCCGTCGCCGGCGCCGGCATACGACCAGGCCGTCAGCAGGGTCGCGGTCAGGTCGGTGGCCGCACCCCGGCCGCTCCTGGAAAAATTCTGGCGGGCGGCGGCCCACTGGCCGGCCTTGATCTGGCGCACCCCGAGGGAGAGGTTGGCGAGGCCGTTGGTCGGATCGCGCGCGATCAGCTTCTCGGCGGCCCGGAACGCGTCCGGCAGGGCGCCGTCGGCCAAGAGCGAGATGAAGGCGCGCTCGACCAGCTCGGCGTTGCGCGGATCGGCCTTGACCGCCTCACGGTAGAAGCTCGCCGCCGCCGCCGTGTCCCGGGCGGCACCCGCGATGTAGGCGGAGAGGAAGTTGCCCTCCAGGGATTCGGCGGGCTCGTATTCGAGAAGCGGGGCCGACTCGCGCGGCTGGGCGGCCAGAACGATCTGAGGCAGGCCGGCGGCGAGCATCAGGGCGAGCGCCGAGACGCTCCGGCGGGCGCGTGTTGTCATCATGAACCGGTCGCGGCTCCTGGGCGCCGGCCCGATGAGGGCCGGGCGCGAGAATGGCGGGGCGTCCCCGAAAATCGCTGGGGACACTGGACTCATCCCGCCAGCCCCGCAAGGCGAAAGGATGGCGCGGGGGGCTGTCGGGGTCAGGCGGGCTCGGTAGCCGTCGTCCTCGGACTCGTGCCCTTCTGTCAGGCTCGCACCCTCGCGGGCCCTCGTCGCTTGCTGCGACAACGCTGCCGCCCGCGGCGAGCAGATCGGACAGAGTTTTGCTGGGAAGCATCCCTGGAAGCGTATTCGTCGCGAGGCTGGGCACGCGCACAGGGATATCGAGACCGGCAATCTCTCACGCGGCTTCCGCAAGCTTGAGTTTCAGACGGGCCGAGGCAGCCGGGTCGAGTTTGCGCAACGGCTCGATGAGGACCCGCGGTGCGAGAAAGCCGGTCTGATGCTCGGTCAAGATCGCTACAGCGCGCGCCCGTAAGTCGCGCTCGACACCCGCGCGATCCTGCCGGAGTCCTCGCGCCTACGCCGTCTCGGAATCAACGTGGCGCGTCATACCTCGCCTCTTGCTTCAACTCTTGCATCGTTGTGGCTGGTCCGTCTCCACCGTTAAGCTCGGGGCATGCACCTCATCTACTTGGACGAATCCGGCAACACCGGCGCCCGCAAGGATCCCGATCAGCCGATTCACCTCATCGCGGCCCTGTGTGTCCACGAGTCCCGGATTCGCGCGATCGAGATGGCCGTCCGGGAAATCGTAAAGGCCCGCTTCGGCGTCCTGGTTCTGACGGAGGGTTTCGAATTGCATGCCGCCGACCTGTACGGCGGCAACGGCTTCTTCAAGGGGATCAGGCCAGACCAACGGATCGGTTGCATCCACGATATCCTGGATGCCCTCGCGACGCACGACGTGGCGGTCCTGTGGGCGGCCGTGGACAAGATGAAGCTCCATTCCAGCCGCCATCCACATCGCATGGCATTCCTGTTCTTAGTCGAGCGCCTGGAAGATTGGCTGAGTCGCGCCGAGCCGAAACTCGGGCTGCTGGTCGCCGACGAGAATAAGGAAATCGAGCAGAAGCTGATCGACGATCTTGAAATCTTCAAGCTGAGCGGCACCAATATGGGCTGGCGGCCGACCCAGATCAGTTCGATCGTGGACTCGATTCATTTTGTCCAATCGACAAATAACCGACTCATCCAATGCGTCGATATTGTCGCGTACTTTTCACTGAAATATTATCGACAGGAACAGAGGCTGATCCAGGATTTCCGGGTCGCTAGTCTGACCAACGTTCCCTGGCCGACATGGCGTGAAGCGCAACTCGATGCCGCGCCCAGCAAGAAGGCAATCCATCAGATCGGACGAAAGCTCGACGCCCTGACGGTCGGACGAAAAGTGTTTCCCTGAAAAAACGGGGGTCAACCGGCGCGCCGTCCCGTGGGAGGCGCCGGGGCTCGGTGACCCAAACCCGCTGCCGGCTGATAGCGAAAATATGGGTCCGCCCGCCTGTCCTGTCAAACGAACAGGGGGCGCGCGAGACGGCCGATAGGTATCGGCCCCCCTCACATATTCGGATAGTTCGGCCCGCCCGGTCCCTCCGGCGTCACCCAGTCGATGTTCTGGTTCGGGTCCTTGATATCGCAGGTCTTGCAGTGGACGCAGTTCTGCGCGTTGATCTGGTAGCGCACGCCGTCGCTGGCGGCGGCGTCCTCGACCCATTCATAGACGCCGGCCGGGCAGTAGCGGCTTGAGGGGCCGCCGTAGATGTCGTGCTCGGAGTGCTTCTGCAGCTCCATGTCCCGGACCTTGAGGTGCGGCGGCTGGTCCTCCTCGTGGTTGGTGTTCGAGAGGTAGACCGAGGAGAGCCGGTCGAAGGTCAGCTTGCCGTCGGGCTTGGGGTAGGTGATCGGCGTCACCTCCGAGAGCGGCTTGAGGCAGGCATGGTCCGGCTTGCCGTGCTTGAGCGTGCCGAACAGCGAGGTGCCGAGCAGGCTGGTGGTCCACATGTCGATGCCGCCGAGCCCGACGCCGACCAGGGTGCCGTAGCGCGACCAGAGCGGCTTGACGTTGCGCACGGCCTTGAGGTCCTGCCCGATCGGGCTGTCGCGCCAGCCGGCCTCGTAGGCGGTGAGTTCGTCGCCGGCCCGGCCGGCCTTCAGGGCGTCCGCGATGGCGTCGGCCGCCTGGATCCCGGACAGGACCGCGTTGTGCGAGCCCTTGATCCGCGGCACGTTGACGAAGCCCGCCGAGCAGCCGACCAGGCAGCCGCCCGGGAAGACCAGCTTGGGCACCGATTGCCAGCCGCCCTCCATGATGGCGCGGGCGCCGTAGCCGATGCGCTTGGCGCCCGCGAAGGTGTCGGCGATCATCGGGTGGGTCTTGAAACGCTGGAACTCCTCGAACGGCGACAGGGTCGGGTTCTCGTAGTTCAGGTGCGTGACGAAGCCGACCGAGAGCAGGTTGTCGTCGAAATGGTAGAGCCAGGAGCCGCCGCCGGCCTTGTTGGGCAGGGGCCAGCCCATCGTGTGGCGCACCAGCCCCGGCTCGAAGGTGGAATCCGGCAGCTGCCAGAGCTCCTTCACGCCGAGCCCGTATTTCTGATGGTCGCTGTGCCGGTTGAGGGAAAAGCGCTGGACCAGGCCCTTGGTCAGGTTGCCCCGGGCGCCCTCGCCGAACACCGTGTACTTGCCGCGCAACTCCATGCCGCGGGTGTAGTCGTCGCGCGGCTCGCCCGACTTGCCGATCCCGAGATCGCCCGTGGCGATGCCCGCCACGGCGCCGGATTCGTCGAACAACACCTCGGAGGCCGGGAAGCCCGGATAAATCTCGACCCCGAGCGCCTCGGCTTGGACGCCCAGATACTTGCAGACGTTCGACAGCGAGCCGACGAAGTTGCCGTGGTTCGACATGAGCTTGGGAAAGAACACGTTCGGCAGGGTGACGCCGCTGTTCTTGGTCAGCATCATGAACTCGTCGCGCCGGACCTCGGTCTTCAGCGGACGCTCCGGATCGGTGCGCCAGTCCGGCACCAGCAGGTCGAGGCCGTTCGGGTCGATCACCGCGCCCGACAGGATGTGGGCGCCGACCTCGGAGCCCTTTTCCACCACGACGACGGAAATCTCTTCGCCGATCTCGGCCGCGCGCTGCTTCAGGCGGATCGCGGTGGCGAGCCCTGCCGGGCCGGCGCCGACCACGACTACGTCGAAATCCATGCTTTCGCGTTCGGGCAGCGCCATCGTCGAGCCTCCTGTTTTCTTGTCGCTATGCCCGATCCGTTGCCGGGTGGGCATGATGTTCTGCCGTCTCAAGCGATTCCAAGCTAGAAAGGCAAGGTGCTGAGGCCCGGACTTGAGCGAACGCTCCCCTATGCCGCATGGGTGGGGCCTGCGGACGGGGGCGGGGCGACTCGGCGGTTCCCTTCGGGCGCGGCACGGCGCGGGGAGCCGCGCCGTTCGGTCACGCAAGTCCTTGTCGTCGAGCGGGTTTCAAGAGTTGTCCACAGGCATCGAGCGCCCCACATGCTGATCAGCATGCCGAGCCCCAACGACGCGCAAGCCGACCTCATCGCCTATCTCGATTTCCACGTGGAGGCCGGCGCCGACGCGGCTCTCGATGAGCAGCCGCATGACCGCTTCGGCGAGGCCGACACGCCGGCCCCGACCCTGCGGGCACCCCGTCGCCCGGCCGCGGCGCCCCGACCCGTGGCCCAGCCGAACAGCCTCGTGCCGCCCCCGGGCTCGCCCCCGCCGGCGGCGCCGGCCCGGACCTTCGGGCGGGCGGCGAGCGCCCAGCCGGACGAGGCGGCGATCGACGCCCGCGCCCGGGCGCGCGAGGCCAAGAGCCTCGACGAACTCGAAAAGATCCTGGCGGATTTCGACGCCTGCCCGCTGCGCTTCACCGCCAAGAACCTGGTCTTCGCCGATGGCAATCCGGAAGCCCGGGTGATGTTTCTCGGCGAGGCGCCGGGGGCCGACGAGGACCGGATCGGCAAGCCGTTCATGGGCCGCTCGGGCCAGCTCCTCGACAAGATGATGGCGGCGGTCGGCCTCGACCGGACCAGCGCCTATATCGGCAACATCGTGCCCTGGCGGCCCCCGGGCAACCGCAACCCGACCCCCCAGGAGGTGGCGGTCTGCCGGCCATTCGTGGAGCGCCAGATCGAGCTGGTCGATCCGGAGGTGATCGTGTGCCTCGGCGCTCCCGCGACCCAGACCCTGACCGGCACCAAGGACGGCATCCTGCGCACCCGCGGCCGGCTGTTCCCGTACAAGCTGCCGACCCGCGAGGCGAAACTTCTGGCGACGCTCCATCCGGCCTTCCTGCTGCGCCAGCCGGTGCAGAAGCGCCTGGCCTGGCGCGATTTCCGGGCTCTGCGCGCCCTGCTCGACGGAAAAGCTTGACCGTGGGCGCGGAACCGGGCGTTCCCTCCCGTCATTAAAGCTTCGTCCCGAACGGTGTCTGCCGGCTTTCGGACACGAGGCGATGCACAGTTAGGACCGCGCCCTGCTGCGCGGCATGCAGGGCGGGACCATGCGCTGGGACGATCTACGCAGCTCCGACAACGTCGAGGATCGCCGCGGTGAGGGCGGCGGCGGTGGCGGCATGGGCTTCCCGGGCGGCGGCGCGGGCGGGCTCGGGATCGGCACCATCGTGGTGCTGCTGATCATCAGCTACTTCACCGGCATCAACCCGGCGATCCTGATCGGCGGCGCCCAGCAGATCGGCGGCCGCGGCGGCAGCCAGCAGGAGCAGCAGGCCGATCCGCAGACCCAGGCGAAGCGGCGCCAGGCCCCCACGGACGAGAGCGGCCGGTTCGCGTCAAAAATCCTGGGCAACACCGAGGACGTGTGGAGCCAGATCCTGCCGCAGCAGACCGGCAAGCAATACACCCCGACCACCCTGGTGCTCTACACCGGCGGCACCCGCTCGGGCTGCGGCTCGGCCCAGGCGGCCATGGGGCCGTTCTACTGCCCGCTCGACAAGAAGGTCTATCTCGATACCGGCTTCTTCAAGGAGATGGCGACCAAGTTCGGCGTGAAGGGCGATTTCGCCTACGCCTACGTCATCGCCCACGAGGTCGGCCACCACGTCCAGGACGTGCTCGGCATCCTCGGCAAGGTCCAGGCCCGCCAGCAGCAGGCGTCGAGCAAGACCGAGGCGAACGCCCTGTCGGTGCGGATCGAGCTGATGGCCGATTGCCTCGCCGGCGTCTGGGCCAAGAACTCCAACGACAAATACGCCGAGCTGGAGCAGGGCGACATCGACGAGGCCCTGAACGCCGCCGCCCAGATCGGCGACGACTCGCTTCAGAAGCGCTCGCAGGGCTACGTGGTGCCGGATTCCTTCACCCACGGCTCCTCGGCCCAGCGCCAGCGCTGGTTCACCGCCGGCTTCAAGAGCGGCCAGACCAAGGCCTGCGACACGTTCCGGACGGCGAACAACTGAGACGGCTGTTCGAGCCACCTCCCCGGTTCTGAAGGAGCTTGGTCCGGCGAGAGATGCGCTCTCCCCATCTCTCTGCACGGGCTACGCGGGTTTGAGGCGCAGGCGCTCTTGGCAGGCCGCGACGCGCCCCCTCTCCCGTGCGGGCTAGCGGATTCACACATCGGGGTCGCAGGATACGCTGGAGACACCGCGGCTCTCCCTCCCCCCCTTGCGGGGGAGGGTGGCCCCCGAAGGGGGTCGGGAGGGGGGAGCGACGGTGCAAGACAAAGCTCCGGCCTGCCCGCCGGCGCTGCCTCCTCCGGACGCCGGGTTCCCCTCTCCCGACCCTCGCTGACGCGAGGCCCACCCTCCCCCGCAGAGGGGGGGCGGAGACGCTCTTGGGTCCGGCCTTCGTCTCCATCCGGCAACGATTGTTACACGTCGTAGCCCCACCTGGTGATGGGC
>NZ_JAKSYO010000006.1 GCF_022829635.1 Methylobacterium sp. E-066 | reverse complement strand
CTGATGTGGCGGGGGAAGGCGTCGATCTTGCCGGTCCGCGCGGCCGGGCTCAAGCCTTACCAGGCGTGAGGAGTCTTGTTTGTCGTCTTAGCGGGAGATCAGACCGACCCGCGCGTCCCCTCCCCCCTCTGCGGGGGAGGGAGACTGCGGCACCTCTGAGAGCTGAAGGGCACGCGTCTGGACTCCAGTCACATTACTCGCGCTGGGATGCCGGCTTCCGCATTAAACAAAGACGCGACCATCCCCCGACTCGCTTCGCAGCTCACCCGCCCCCGCAGAGTGGGGAGCGGCGTCGCGTCGCCGCTCATAGCGGTAGAGGACAAGGCTGAACTACAGTCACATTACTAGATCCTGTCTGAGGGCATCTGCTCACAACAAAAGATAAGCTATCATG
>NZ_JAKSYO010000205.1 GCF_022829635.1 Methylobacterium sp. E-066 | reverse complement strand
CGCGGCGTTGCTGGCGACCCGGAGGGGGGTATGAGGCATCCGAACACCACCTCCCCAACCCACGCCCTCATCCTGAGGTCCCGCGTCAGCGGCCTCGAAGGAGCTGTCCAGCCGTCCGCGCGATCCCTGGAGGCCTCCTTCGAGGCCGCTGCGCAGCACCTCAGGATGAGGATGCGTGCGGGAGGACAGCCCGCATGAGCGCCCTCGACTCCTTCGCGTTCCTGCGCCCCTGGTGGTTCCTGGCGATCCCGGTCGTGGCCCTGCTGGCGCTCCGCGCCGCCTGGCGGGCGGCGCCGCTGGGCGATTGGGGGCGGGCGGTCGATCCGGCG
>NZ_JAKSYO010000204.1 GCF_022829635.1 Methylobacterium sp. E-066 | reverse complement strand
GTCTCTGACGGCTTGGCAGCCTTCGGGGCCGCCTTCTTGCGCCTCTGGCCGAGGCCGAAGCCGTGGGCGAGCTTGGAGCGCGCCTCGGAGTAGCTAGCGGCCGTGGACGGGTAGTCCCGTGGGAGGCCGTAGCGCTCCCGGGTTCAACGCTGGAGCGCGGGCCGCCTTACGACAGGGCCGACTTCAGCTTCGAGGCGAGGTCGGTGCGCTCCCAGGAGAAGCCGCCATCGGCCTCCGGGGCGCGGCCGAAATGGCCGTAGGCCGCGGTGCGCGCGTAGATCG
>NZ_JAKSYO010000201.1 GCF_022829635.1 Methylobacterium sp. E-066 | reverse complement strand
ATAATTATCTATCAGTATTGTATTTGATTTGATAATTGCAATAGATATAACGCAAAAAACTTATAAGAATAGCCGGACACTTCATGCCGTGACATTTCCCGGCTCACAATGGTCCATTCCATTGTCCCACAGACTTCATCGGGACGCGGCCGTGAGTTTGCTTATTCGGCCGCCCGCCGCTCGATCGCGTCGACCAAGCCGAACCGGTCGATGCTGTCCTCCAGCCGCAGGGCCGCGTTGATCAGCGCCATGTGCGAGAAACCCTGGGGCACGTTCCCGCG
>NZ_JAKSYO010000198.1 GCF_022829635.1 Methylobacterium sp. E-066 | reverse complement strand
GCAACGCCATGGTACACGATGCTGCCTTGGCAGGGCGGTCGGCTGAACGGACACAACTGTTGGTCCGGCCCTGATCGGCGCTCCTCCAACCCAACCCCCTCATCCTGAGGCGTGAGCGAAGCGCGCCCCGAAGGAGCCTTCCAGCTGGCTGCGCGATCCCTGGAGGGCCCCTTCGAGCGCCCCGCTACGCGTCGCCACCTCAGGATCACGGGGTTGGGTTGCAGGGGCGCCGACCACGACGAAGCCAGGCGGCCTCCGCTTTTCGGTTGATCCCGTATGCCAGGCTGGCGGTGACCCGGTCCCTCGCCGCCTGCCGGTTCTGCGACATCAGGATCACCGGCGCCTGAAGGG
>NZ_JAKSYO010000197.1 GCF_022829635.1 Methylobacterium sp. E-066 | reverse complement strand
CCGCAAGATCAGGACCTTGCGAGCAGTCGACACCCGTTACGACAAGGATCCCGACAACTTTCTTGCCAGCGGCGAACTCGCCGCCGTCCGGGGCTGGCTGCGGACTTTATGAGTCCGCGACCTAGCACTACTTTGGCAGATTGAGGGAACGGTGGAGGTTTGTGCGGATTCGCCTGCCACGGCCATGAGGGGGGGTGCTCGCGATGTCAGGTGCTGGCGGATGGCGTGAGGATCTGAAGCGGTGGCTGCAGCCGTTCCTTGCGGGACTGTCGCATCCGGCGCGTCGGGCTATGTGCCCGCT
>NZ_JAKSYO010000190.1 GCF_022829635.1 Methylobacterium sp. E-066 | reverse complement strand
GTTCAACGCTGGAGCGCGGGCCGCCTTACGACAGGGCCGACTTCAGCTTCGAGGCGAGGTCGGTGCGCTCCCAGGAGAAGCCGCCATCGGCCTCCGGGGCGCGGCCGAAATGGCCGTAGGCCGCGGTGCGCGCGTAGATCGGCTTGTTCAGGCCGAGCGCCGTGCGGATGCCGCGCGGCGACAGGTCGATGGCGTCCATCAGGATGGATTCGAGCTTGGCCTCGTCGACCTGGCCGGTGCCGTGCAGGTCCACGTAGATCGACAGCGGCTTCGAGACGCCGATCGCGTAGGCGAGCTGAATCGTGGCGCGGTGCGCCAGGCCGGCCGCGACCACGTTCTTGGCGAGGTAGCGCGCCGCGTAGGCCGCCGAGCGGTCGACCTTGGTCGGATCCTTGCCCGAGAACGCGCCGCCGCCGTGCGGGGCCGCGCCGCCGTAGGTGTCGACGATGATCTTGCGGCCGGTGAGACCGCAATCGCCGTCCGGACCGCCGATCACGAACTTGCCGGTCGGGTTGACGTGCCAGACGGTACCCTCGTTGACCCAGCCCTGTGGCAGGGCCGCCCGGATGTAGGGCTCGACGATGGCGCGCACGTCGGCCGAGTCCAGGGACTCGTCGAGGTGCTGGGTGGACAGCACGATCTGGGTCGCCTCGACCGGGCGGCCGTTCTCATAGCGGACCGTGACCTGGCTCTTGGCGTCGGGGCCGAGCTTGCCGGCATCGCCCTCGCCCTTCTTGCGGGCGTCGGCGAGGTCCTTGAGGATCTTGTGGGCGTAGAACAGCGGCGCCGGCATCAGCTCCGGGGTCTCGTCGGCGGCGTAGCCGAACATGATGCCCTGGTCGCCCGCGCCCTCGTCCTTGTTGCCGGCCGCGTCCACGCCCTGGGCGATGTCGGCGGACTGGGCGTGCAGGTAGATCTGGACCTCGTTGTTCTTCCAGTGGAAGCCGTCCTGCTCGTAGCCGATCTCCTTCACGGCCTGGCGGGTCAGCTCCTCGAGATCCTTGAAGGTCACGGAATCCGGACCGCGCACCTCGCCCGCGATCACGACGCGGTTGGTGGTGGTCAGGGTCTCGACCCCGAGCCGGGCCTCCGGCATCGCCGCGATATAGGCGTCCACCACCGTATCGGAGATCCGGTCGCTGACCTTGTCGGGATGGCCCTCGGAGACCGACTCACTGGTGAACAGGTAGTTGGAACGCGGCATCGGACGGACCCCGGCTACGGGTACGCCGTCGCGATCGCGGCGTTTGACCCCTCATGGGGCCGGGGTTCTCGCACCGGGTCGCGCCACGGTCAAGGCGAAACGCCGGACGGATCCGCTATAACGTACGAAATGGATGGAAAAACGTCCGTTTGCGGCGCGACTCAGCACTCAGCCGTTCAGCTTATGGTCGAGCGCCCGGATGGCGGCGGCGACGTCCCGGCGGGCTTCCTCGGAGAAATGCTCGGTGATGTGACGGCCGACGATCTCGGCCAGGCCCTGCAGGCCACCGCCATCGGTCAGGGGCGCCTGCTCCGGCTCGGAGAAGCCCGGCGCCGTGAAGTCGTCGGTGCGCGGCATGCCCTTGAAGAAATAATCCATCGGCACCCCGGTCATCCGGGAGAAGATGTCGAGATGGACGGCGCTGATCCGGTTGGTGCCCTTCTCGTACTTCTGCAGCTGCGCTGCCGACATCCCGAAACTCTGCGCGACGCGACGCTGCGTCAGCGACGCCTTCCGGCGCTGCTCGGCGATGCGTTGACCGACATACACGTCACGCTGATCGGTTTTCTGACCCGCCATGAAGAACTTGCCCACTCCTGCCGCGATTTTCGGGCGGCGAAGCTTAACCGTATCGCGCGTGCGTGTCACCGGCGGGTGACCATCGCGGTAAATGTTTTGCCGCGGTGCTGATTGCGCATCGGCGGCCTGAATTCTGGTGTCCCCGGCAGGGCTCGAACCTGCGACCCCAGGTTTCATACCACTTCGGCTTTCGCCGCCGCGTCCCTTGCGGGCCGCGTTCGTGGCCTGGACTATCCCTTCACCCTGGGCCGTGCTTGCGCCCGGCCGTTAGGTGCCGCCCGTCTAGTCTCTACACCTTCCCGTTCGACGCATCGGCGCCGGGCAGGCTTGGCTCGGGATCGGCAGGACGCCGGAAGACCGGCGCCGGAAGCTTTCCCCGACTTTGAGCGGATCCGCCGCGCGGTTTCCCGGCGCGACGCCCAATTGTGACCGTTTAGGAAACCTGTGCTCTGTCCAGCTGAGCTACGGAGACGACCACGATTCCCATAGCATCAACGCCTGGGCAGGCCAACCGCGCGGTGCACGGGGTGGCGTTCCGGGGCAGAATCGGCCCGGGATGCGTTCGATGATCCGGACAGATGGCAAACCGGCGGAATGGCGGCTGTACCGGATGGCCCGCGCGACGGCGGCGCTGGTGCTGGCAACCCTCGGCGCGGCCGCGCCGGCCCGCGCCGCTCCGGGTGCCGCCGAGTGCAGGCCGGAGCCGGCCCGCATCGAGATCTTCGCCGGGGTCGGGCTGCGCGGCGAGATCCGCCTCGCCTCCGGCGCCCGGGTCGTGCTCGACTCCGTCCGCTGGCCGGACGCCCCAGAGGCCGCCGAAGCGGCGCGTGCGTGGCTCGATGCCCGGCGGGGCGACGGCCTCGTCGTTGTTCCGCGCGGACCGCCCGACCGCTGGGGCCGGGAGCACGCCGACATCCAGGTGGCGGATACCGATATCGACCTCGCCGGCGGCTTGATCGCGGCCGGCCTTGCCTTCTCGGATGCGGATGAACGCGACTCGCTCTGCCGTCCGGCCCTGCGCGCAGTGGAAGATGCCGCCCGAGACAAGAAACTCGGCCTGTGGCGCGAGTCCCCGCTCCAGGCTACCGACGGCCCGGCCTTGCGGGCGCGGGAGGGCCGCTTCGTCGTCGTGGAGGGCCACATCCGCCATGTCGGCGAGCGCAGCGCCCGCACCTATCTCGATTTCGTGGCCCGCGGCGAGGACGGGCTCACGGTCACGGTATCGAAACGCACTTGGCGAACGATGCGTACCCGTGGTTTGAGTGCGGCCTCGCTCGAAGGGCGACGCGTGCGGGTCCGCGGCATCCTGGAGGTCTGGCGCGGCCCGACCGTGGAGGCCAACGCCGACGGGGTCGAGATCCTGAGCGAGCCGGACCGGCGCGAGGCCGGGCCGACGGGGGAACGGGAGCTGCGGCGCTGATCGCGATGAGCGGGATCACGAAGCGATTTCGGGGGGTGGGGCGGCGCTTGCTCGGCCGGGCATCGGCTTGCGCCGGGGCGATGCTTCTGGCTGCCGCCCTCGGCGCCTGCGTGGCCGACCAGGCCGCCGGCCCTGTGGCGCCGGCCGTGGTCCGGGTGCCGGCCGAGGCGCCACGCACCACCGGGCGCGAGCGCGCCGCCGATGCCGACCATCTCAAACTCGTGGCCTCGTTCGGGGGTGAGGTGCGCGCGCCCAACGTGATGCGGATGCTCACGGAGGTGACGGACCGGCTGGTGAAGGCCAGCGAGCGCCCGGACCAGACTTACGCGGTGACGCTGCTCGATTCCCCCGTGGTCAATGCCTTCGCGCTGCCGAACGGGCGGCTCTACGTCACCCGCGGGCTGGTGGCGTTGGCGAGCGACACCTCCGAGGTGGCGGCCGTGCTCGCCCACGAGATGGCGCACGTCACCCTCAACCACGCCACCGCCCGGAGCGAGCTGGAGCTGCGCTCGGCCCTGGTCAGCCGGGTCGTTGCCGACGTCCTGAATGACCCCGATACCGGCGCGCAGCTGCAGCACCAGTCGCGCTTCGCGCTGGCCCGGTTCTCCCGCGAACAGGAGCTGGAGGCGGACGCCACCGGGGTGCGCACCCTCGCCAAAGCCGGCTACGATCCGTTCGCGGCCGGCCGCTTTCTCACCGCGCTCAACCGCTCGACCAACCTGAAGGCCGGCAGCGGCGGCACCGGCGAGCCCGACATGCTGGCGACCCATCCGGGCACCGCCGAGCGCATCACCCAGGTCACCCGGGCGGCGCGCCGGATCGGGGCGCCGGGCATCGGCGCCGACGACCGGGCGCAGTATCTCGCGGCGGTGGACGGGCTGCCCTACGGCGACAATCCGCGCGACGGCGCGGTGCGCGGCCACCGCTTCGTCCATCCGGGTCTCGGCATCGCCTTCGACGTGCCGGACGGGTTCGTCCTGGAGAACACCCGCTCGGCCGTGCTCGGCACCACTCCGGACGGCAACCGGCGCCTGCTGTTCGACCAGATCGAGGCCAAGGACGGCCAGCCCCTCGACGCGGCCCTGAAGGGCAGCTGGAACGACGCCCTCGACCCGGCCGGGTTCGAGACCCGCGAGGTCGGCGGCCACCCGGCGGCCTTCGCGCTGTCCCGCGGCAAGGACTGGACCTTCCGCCTCGCGGCGATCCGGGTCGACGACGCGACCTTCCGGATGATCATGGCCGCCAAGGGCGCAACCGACCCTGAGCCAGCCTTCCGGCCCTGGGTCGCGAGCCTGCGGGCGATCACCCCCGAGGAGGCGGTGCTGCGGCCCCTTCGGCTGCAGGTGGTCCAGGCCGGCTCGACCAGCGCCGAGGATCTGGCCCGCCGCATGGCGGTGCCGGACCGGGCGCTCGACCGGTTCCTGGTCCTCAACGGCCTGGAGCGCGGCGCCGCTCTGGTGCCGGGCCGCAGCTACAAGATCGTGGTGGAATAGCCGCCCCGCACCGGCGCGGCTTGCGCAGGCTCGGCCCGCGGACAACCGTTCGCAGCCGTTCAGGGAGAGCGCCGTGATTCGATTCTTCTACAATCTCAGCCCCAACCCGATGAAGGTCGCCCTCTGCCTGGAGGAGATGGGCCTGCCCTATGAGCCGGTGCCGGTGGATCCGCGCATGGGCGAGCAGTTCGATCCCGCCTACACGGCGCTCAACCCGAACGCGAAGGTGCCGACCATCGTCGACGGCGACGTGACGGTGTTCGATTCGAACGCGATCCTGCTCTACCTCGCGGGCAAGACCGGCCTGTTCCTGCCCGAGGGCGAGGCGGTGCGGGGCGAGATGCTGTCCTGGCTGATGTTCGTGGCGACCGGCATCGGGCCGTTCTCCGGCCAATGCGTCCATTTCCGCCACTTCGCGCCCAACGGCGGTGCCTACGCCACCGAGCGCTACGCCTTCGAAGCGCGCCGCCACTGGGACATCCTGAACCAGCGGCTCGCGGACCGTCCGTTCGTGCTGGGCGAGACCTACACGATCGTCGACATGGCGGTGTGGGGCTGGGCCCGGATGGTGCCGTTCGTGCTGGGCGAGGACGCCTTCGCGGGCTTGCCGAACGTCAAGCGCCAACTCGACGCGATCAACGCCCGCCCGGCCGCGCAGGCCACCGAGGCTCTGAAGGGCCACCACACCTTCAAGGCCGAGATGGACGACGAGGCGCGCAACTTCATGTTCCGTGCGACTCGGAGTGCCGCTTAGAAGAGTCGTTCCCGATCGCGTTTCAATATGGTGCGCGACAGCGTGACATCGAAGGGCGCCGGATCGATCGACTGTGCCGGCTGACGGACACCATAGGTTGATCCCAACCCCCTCCTTCATCCTGAGGTGCGAGCGCAGCGAGCCTCGAAGGAGGTCTCCAGGGATCGCGCGGCTGGCTGGAGGGCTCCTCCGAGGCCTCCGCTCCGCTACGGCGCCTAAGGATGAGGGGATTGGATGGGAGGAGCGCCGAGCAGGACCAAGCGAGCCCCTGTCGTGTACCGTGGCGTTGCAATCGGGAACGACTCTAAGTCCTTGATTTGAGCGCGCTTGTCGCCGGGCCGCTGTCCCCTTCGGCCTCGCGCACTCCAACGCCCCCGGTTCAGGGCCCACCGAGCGTTACGGAGAGCATCGGCAGGGTGACGGCGAACCCGTCGCCCGGCGCCGGCGGGGTGCCGAGCGTCAGGCAGGCGCCGAGGCCGAGGCAGAAAGCGAGACCTAGCAGCGAGGTCTCGAAGCCGCGATAGACCGCTTCCATGGAAGGTCTCCTTCGCACGAGACCGCCAGGATGCGCCCGACCGGTAAACGGATCGGTGTGCTGGCGCTCATCCAGTGAGACGATCACCAGCCCGAGGCGACCAGGGTAGCCCCGGCGGCGATCAGTCCGACCCCGGCCCACGCTGCGAGGCTCAATGTCTCGCCGAGCAGGCTGGCGCCGAGGATCGCGACCAGCACGACGCTGAGCTTGTCCAGCGGCGCGACCCGGGCGGCATCTCCCAGCGACAGCGCCCGGAAGTAGCACAGCCACGACGCCCCGGTGGCGAGCCCCGACAGGACCAGGAAGACCAGGCTGCGGCCAGAGATCTGCGCGAGTCCTCCGGTCTGGCCGGAGCCGACCACGATCGCCCCCGCGAAGGCGACGATCACCAGGGTGCGCACGAAGGTGGCGACATCCGACTGCACGCCCGAGACCCCGACCTTGGCGAGGATCGCTGTCAGGGCTGCGAATCCCGCGGCGGCAAGCGCCCAGAAGCGCCAGGATTGCAGAAGGTGGCTCAAGGAGGGCTCATGCACGAAGACCGCCGCACACTTTGTACGACGGTCTTTCTGTAACAACTTGTGAGTCCCGGAAGCAGCCGATGTTTCACGGGAAACATCGGCTGCTCACCCGTCACAGCAGCTTGTCGATCGTGATCGGCAGGTCGCGGACGCGCTTGCCGGTGGCGTGGAACACCGCGTTGGTGATCGCCGCCGCAGTACCGACGATGCCGATCTCGCCCAGGCCTTTCACGCCCAACGGATTGGCTTTGTCCTCCTCGTCCACGAAGATCACGTCGATGTCGTAGATGTCGGCGTGGACCGGCACGTGATACTCGCCGAGATTGTGGTTCATGAACCGGCCGAAGCGGTGGTCGAGCATCGACTCCTCTTCGAGCGCCGAGCCGATCCCCATCACCACGCCGCCCAAAATCTGGCTGCGCGCGGTCTTCGGGTTGAGGATCTTGCCGGCCGCGATCGCCGAGACCACCCGGGTGAGCCGGACCTGGCCCAGCTCCTCGTCGACCTTCACCTCCACGAAGATCGCCCCGTGGGTGTAGGCCTGATAGGTCTTGTTGAAGTCCTTGTCCGGGCCGGCCTGCTCCACCGCCTCGACCTTGTCGACCCCGGCCGCCCGCATCACCTCGACCATCGAGACGCTGCGGCTGGGATCACCCGCCACCGAGATGCGACCGTCCGCGAAGAAGGCGCGATCGACATCGACATTGGCCAGCGGCGAGTTCTCGAGACCGCGGGCGAGCTTGAACAGCTGCTCGCCGACATTGCGGCAGGCCTTCATCACGGCGGTGCCTGAGGAGGCCGCGGTCCAGGATCCGCCGGCGACCGGCGCCTCGGGCAGGCGCGTATCGCCGAGCTTGGTGGTGACGGATTCCATCGGCAGGCCCAGGGTGTCGGCGGCGATCTGGGTCAGGATCGTGTAGGTGCCGGTGCCGATGTCGCCGGTGGAATTGCCCACCACCAGCCGGCCGTCGGCGGTGAGCGTCGCGATAGCGCTCGACTGCATCATCATCGATTCCCAGACGCCGGTGGCGACGCCCCAGCCGACCAGCTCGCGGCCCTCGCGCATGGACCGCGGCTCGAGGCTACGCTTGGACCAGCCGAAGCGCTCGGCGCCCTGCGTGAAGCAGGCCTTCAGCTCCTTGGAGCCGAACGGCTTGCCCTCGGCGGTGGCGTCCGAATCCGCGTAGTTCTTCAGCCGCAGCGCGATCGGATCCATCCCGGTCGCATAGGCAAGCTCGTCCATCGCGGTCTCGATGGCGAAGACGCCGGTAACAGCGCCCGGCGCGCGCATGTCGCCCGGGGTGGCAGTGTCGAGCTTGGCGATCCGGTAGGTCAAGGCGACGTTATCGCAGCGGTAGAGCACCCCCGACCAGTTGACGATGACCTCCTGGTAATCCTCGTAGTGGGAGGTGCCCTGCACGGCGTCGTGCCGGAGCGCCGTCAGGGTTCCGTCCGCCTCGGCACCGAGGGACACGGTCTGCAGTGCCTCGCCCCGGTAGGTGAAGGACCACATCTGGTCGCGGGTCAGGGTCACCCGCACCGAGCGCTTCAGCTCCTGGGCGGCCAGCATCGCCAGGAAGGCCTGGTATTGCGGGCGCAGGCCGGAGCCGAAGCCGCCGCCGAGATAGGGATTGAGCACCCGCACCTGATCGGGCTTCAGGCCGAACACGTTGGCGAGATACTGGTGGCTGTTCGAGACGCCCTGGATCTTGTCGTAGACCGTGTAGGTCCCGTCCTTCTCCACCACCACCGTGGTGGCGTGCGGCTCCATCGGGTTGTGGTGCTCGTTGGCCAGCGTGTAGGCGCCCTGCACGCGGATCGGCGCGCTGCCGAAGGCCTGGTCTGCATCGCCCCACGGCTCCGGCGGCGGCTTGATGCCCTCGCGCTTGCCGGGCGGATCGTAGGCCTCGCCGCGCACGGCCCGGAGGTCGGTCGTCGGCTCCTGGGCCTCGTAGCGGACCTGGATCAGCGAAGCGGCGTAGCGCGCCGTCTCGAAATCCTCGGCCACCACCAGGGCGACCGGCTGGCCGCTATAGACGATCAGGTCGTCATAGAGGGCGCGAAACGGCGAGCCGGGGGGCGCCACCGCGTCCTGGAAGTTCTTGTCCCGCCACGCGGTGCGCGGCCGGTTCTCGTGGGTGATCACCTTGAGGACGCCGGGCACCGCCTCGGCTTCGGCGGAGTCGATCGCCGCGATCCGGCCCTTGGCGATGGCGCTCGACACGACAGTGCCGTAGGCGAGGTCGGGGGCGGCGAACTCGCCCGCGTATTTGGCCAGGCCGGTGACCTTGGCGGGTCCGTCGATGCGGCTGCGCGGGCTGCCGACGAAGGTGTCGTGGCCGGTGGAGCTGAAGGTCTGGGTCATCGGGGTGCCTACTGGATGCGCTTGTCGCTGAGCGACTGGGGCGTGCCGGCAGCGGCCTGTTCGAGGCCGCGCACGATGGCGCGCCGGGCGAGGTCGATCTTGAAGCCGTTGGCCGATTGCGGCTTGGCCTCCGAGACGATGAGGTCGGCCGCCTGCTGGAAGCTCTCGCGGGTGGCGGGCTGGCCCTCCAGCAGCGCCTCGGCCTCACGGTTGCGCCAAGGCTTGTGGGCGACGCCGCCGAGCGCCAGGCGGGCGGTCTTGATCGTGTCGCCGTCGAGCTCGACGCCGGCCGCTACCGAGACCAGCGCGAAGGCGTAGGACAGGCGGTCGCGCAGCTTCAGGTAGGTGTAGTGCTGCGGGAACTTGCTCTCGGGCAGGTCGACCGAAACCACGATCTCGCCGGGGGCGAGGTTGGTGTCGATCTCGGGGCTGTCTCCCGGCAGGCGGTGGAAATCCGCGAACGGGATCGTCCGCTCGCCCTGCGGCCCACTCACCCGGACCGTCGCCTCGAGCGCCGCCAGGGCGACGCACATGTCGGACGGGTGGGTGGCAATGCAGCTCTCGCTCGCCCCGAAGATCGCGTGGATGCGGTTGACGCCGCCGATCGCCGGGCAGCCGGAGCCGGGCTCGCGCTTGTTGCAGGGCGTGGCCGTGTCGTAAAAGTAGTAGCAGCGGGTCCGCTGCAGCAGGTTTCCGCCCGTGGAGGCGGCGTTGCGCAGCTGCGCCGAGGCACCGGCCAGGATGGCGTTGCGCAACAGCGGATACTGCCCGGCGACGCGCTCGTCGTAGGCCACCTTGGCGTTGGTCGCGAGCGCCCCGAGCCGCAGGCCGCTTTCATGCGCCTCGATGCCATCGAGGGGCAGGCGGGTGATGTCGATCAGCCGGCCGGGCTTCTCGACCTCGTACTTCATCAGGTCGATCAGGTTGGTGCCGCCCGCGATGAACCGCGCGCCCGCCCCGTAGGCCTGGACCGCCTCAGCCACCGTGCCGGCGCGGACATAATCGAACCGGTTCATCGCGCCGCTCCCTGCATCACGTCCTCGATGGCGTCGACGATGTTGGTGTAGGCGCCGCAGCGGCAGATGTTGCCGCTCATCGCCTCCCGGATTTCCTCGCGGCTGTGGGCGTGGCCCTCGTTCATCAGTCCCACCGAGGAGCAGAGCTGGCCCGGGGTGCAGTAGCCGCACTGGAAGGCGTCGTGCTCGATGAACGCCTCCTGGATCGGATGCAGCGCGTTGCTGCCGCCCCGGTCGCCGAGGCCAGCGAGGCCCTCGACCGTGGTGATCTCGGCGCCGTCCTTCATCACCGCGAGGGTGAGGCAGGCATTCACCCGGGTGCCGTTCACCAGCACCGTGCAGGCGCCGCACTGGCCGTGGTCGCAGCCCTTCTTGGTGCCGGTGAGATCGAGCTTCTCACGCAGGAGATCGAGCAGCGTGGTCCAGGGCGTAACTGTGAGCTCGCGCCGCTGCCCGTTGATCGTCAGGGTGATGGCGAGGCCGGCATCGGCCCGCACCGGCGGACTTTTTTCGAGAAGCATGGGCTGGTCCAAGGTCTGGAGCCGCCGCGAATCCGGGCGGGGAACGGATCGGTCTGGGTGCGGCGACGGAGCGACGGGCGCGCCAGCCAGACGGTTCTGTCGATAACCATTCCAATCTGCTCCCGTTCCGAGGACGATCGGTCTCAGGGTTGGACGTTCGGGCGTTGCCGCGCCCACCTCGCCTCGGGTAACCCTGTCGTCTCGAAAAATCCTGCCGCATCCCGGAGCCTCCGATGGCCGCGCTCGACGCGATCCTCAACGACATCGACACGGACCTGGAGAACGCCCTGGAGCGGCTGTTCGCCTTCCTGCGGATCCCGTCGATCTCGACCGAGCCGGCCCATGCCGGCGATTGCCGGGCCGCCGCCGCGTGGCTCGCCCAGGACCTCACGGCGCTCGGCTTCGAGACCTCCGTGGAGGACACGTCCCTTCACCCGGTGGTGCTCGCGACCAAGCCGAAGCCCGGCGCGCCGCACGTGCTGTTCTACGGCCATTACGACGTGCAGCCGGTCGACCCGCTCGACCTGTGGACGACGCCGCCCTTCGAGCCGCGCATCGCGTCGGATGCGGAGGGTCACAAAACCATCGTCGGGCGCGGGGCCTCCGACGACAAAGGCCAGGTCATGACCTTCGTGGAGGCGTGCCGGGCGCATATCGCGATGAGCGGCGAGCTGCCCTGCGGCGTCACGATCCTGACCGAGGGTGCCGAGGAGAGCGGCTCGCAGGGCCTGCCGGAATGGGTCGCGGCCAACCGCGACCGCCTGGGCTGCGACGTGGTGCTGGTCTGCGACACCGGCATGTGGGACCGGCGCACGCCCGCCATCACCTCGTCCCTGCGCGGGCTCGCGTATTTCGAGGTGAAGGTCACCTGCGCCGACCGGGACCTGCATTCGGGCTTCTTCGGCGGCGCCGCGCGCAACCCGATCCACGTGCTCGCCAAGATCATCGCCGACCTGCACGATGAAGACGGGCGGGTGACGATCCCGGGCTTCTACGACGGCGTGCACGAGCGCCCGCCCGAGGTGCTGGAGCAGTGGCGCGGCCTGGGCCTGACGCCCGAGACGCTGCTCGGGCCGATCGGCCTGAAGGAGCCGGCCGGCGAGCGCGGGCGGATGCCGATCGAGCTGGTGCAGTCGCGCCCGTCCTGCGACGCCAACGGCATCATCGGCGGCTATACCGGCGAGGGCACCAAGACGGTGATCGCCTCGACTGCCTCCGCCAAGATCTCGTTCCGCCTCGTGGACGACCAGGACCCGAAGGTTCTGGCCGAACGGTTCGAGGCCTTCGTGCGCGCGCGGGTGCCGGCGGACTGCAAAGTCGATGTCATCACCTACAAGGGCTCGCGGGCGATCAGCCTGCCCTTCGACATGCCGCAGCTCGGGGCCGCCAAGGCGGCGCTCGCCGAGGAATGGGGCGTGCCGGCCGTGACCGTGGGCGCCGGCGGCTCGATCCCGATCGTCGGCGACTTCAAGCGGCTGCTGGACCGCGACACGCTGCTGATCGGCTTCGGCCTCGACGACGACCGGATCCACTCGCCCAACGAGAAGTACGACCTGACGAGCTTCCACAAGGGCACGCGCTCCTGGGCGCGGATCCTCGCGGCCCTGGCTCAGGGCTGATCGTCGGAGCGGGACGCCCGCATCTTCGCGTCGATCCAGGCCCACAGGGCCCGGATCTCCTCGGCGGCGGGGCTCGTCGGCGCGTATTCGGTGACGCCGAGCCCGGTCGCCAGGGCGTCCTGGTGATCGACCCGGTGGATGATGCCCGGCTCGGCCAGCACGCCCAGCGCCCGCAATTGCGCAGCATAGGCGCTGGTGCGCGGCGAGGGCGGCGGCGGGCACTGGTTCAGCACCAGGGCGAACCGGCCGCGCAGGCCGAGAGTCATCAGGGCCTGGAGGGTCGGGCGCGCCGCCACGATGTCGAGGCGCGAGGGCCGCACCGGCATCAGCACGAAATCCGCATCCTTCAAGGCCGGCGCCAGCCCGCTGGAGCTGCCGGCGGTGTCGAGGACGACGAGGGTCGTGCCCTGCTGGGCGAGGATGTCCAGAATTTCCGGGAGTTGGCCGATCTCCCAAGGCTGGAGCCGGTCGATCGCCACGGTGTCGGTCTCGCGCGTCGCGCCCCAGCCGGCCAGGGAGCCCTGCGGGTCGAGATCGAGGGCGGTCACACGCTCGCCGGCCTCCGCGGCCGCGACGGCGAGCGAGGCTGCCAGCGTGGTCTTGCCGGTGCCGCCCTTCTGGACCGCCACCGCGAGGACCCGCGGATGGGTGCTCCGTGGCGGCGCGGCCTCCGGCTCATGTCCGGATCCTTGGGGATCCATGCGTCTCCTACCTGTCGATCTCAAGCCCGGTCCCCGCGCGCGTCGCAGCGCCGGAAGACGGCTGTCCAGTCCCGTGTTGAGCGTGAGTCCCCCCGCGCGGCCGCCGCACCGGCGACCGTAGCGAGGTACCATGACGATGCGATCATGAACACCGGAGGCCGGAACACGGCATATCCGGACCCGATCCCGACCCCATGAAAGACGCGAAGGTCTTGCCGGCGGCAATCGGCCCGCGGTTCCACGCGGGTCTGTTAAAAAACTTCTGCTGCGCGACCGGATACTCCGCAACCGATCGATGTCGTTACTGATACTGAACCGCCCTTAGCGCGGGACAGACAGGAATGTCAACAATTTTATCAATACATAAATATAGATATTAAATCGATAATTGTCTTATATTTGCTCGTAAAAACCGCATCGTGACAACGATACATGCTCAAATATGAAACGCAGCGAAGATCTCTGCTGTTCGATACGCAGGATCACAGATCTGATCAGTCGAGAGGATCCGTGTTCGCGCGCCTGCGCCGCGATCCGAGGCGGGATCGCCCGCCCCCGCCGCGCGTTGGGCCGATATTCCCGACCCTGCAGGCCGGGGAGGCCCCTCGACCCGCCGGAAGCGGCACAGGCGGGCCGCCGGCCCGACCGCCAAGCCACAGGATCTGCATGCCCCTCGACCGCCGCCGCCTGATCGGATCGGGTCTCGTCGCCCTCGCGGCCGGACCGGCGAGCGCCGCGCCGTCGCCCCACCGCGAGCCCCCCACCAGCCGCCCCGCCGGGGTCCTGGAGCTGGCGATGGATGCCGACGCCCCGTCCACGCCCACCGGCCTGGCGATCGCCCGGGGCGGCCGGATGTTCGTGATGATGCCGCGCTTCACCGGATCGGAGCCGGTGACGCTGGGCGAGGTGCTGCCCGACGGCTCGGTGAAGCCCTACCCGGACGCCCGGACCAATAAGCCGGACCCGAAGGACCCGCAGGCGACCCTGTTCCACGTGCCCAACGGCGTGTTCGACCGCAACGACACGTTCTGGATCCTCGATTCCGGCCTGCCCGAGGGCAAGGGCAAGCCGGTACCGGGGGGCGCCAAGCTCGTGGAGATCGACATCACCCAGGACCGGATCCGCCGGGTGATCCCGCTCGATGCCGGAATCGTCGAGCATTCCTCCCTGAACGACCTCCGCGTCGACGTGCGCGACGACCGGGCGCTCGCCTACATCACCGACCAGGGCCAGGGCGGCCAGGGCGCGATCCTGGCGGTCGACCTCGCCAGCGGGCGGGTGACACGCCGCCTCGCCGACCATCCGAGCACCGCCACGGAGGAGGGCCTAGTCAAGTTCGTGGAACTGCGGCCCGTGATGGAGCAGAAGGGCGACGCCCCAGCCAAGCACCCGAAAGGCGGCGCCAACGGCATCGCGATCAGCCCGGACGGCAGCCGTCTGTACTACGCGCCGCTGATGAGCCGGCGCCTCTACGCGGTGGAGACCGCGGCGCTGCTCGACCCGACCGTGTCGGACGCGGCCCTGGCCGCCAAGGTCCAGGACCTCGGCGAGAAGGGCATGACCGGCGGCCTGACCACGGATTCGCAGGACCGGATCTATCTCAGCCTGCAGGAGCACAACGCCGTCGGCCGGCGCTGGCCGGACGGCACCGTGGAGGTGCTCGCCGCCGACGATCGCCTGGTCTGGGCCGACACGTTCTGGATCACCCCGGACCGCTGGCTCTACATCTCGGGCGCCCAGGTCAACCGCCGGCCGGAATTCAACCGCGGCCAGGATTTGCAGCAAAGACCCTACGCGATCCTGCGGATGCGCATCGACGCGGATCCGGTGCTGTAGGGTGGGATTCGGCACCGCGTGACCGGCCCGGCATCGTCTATGGGCTGCGCGCCTGCGCAGCCGATTCCGGACCACCGTGATGGACCTCTCGCACGATCCCGACTTCTTCGCCGTCCTCACCGGCAGCTACCGGCGGCGCCTCGGCGCGGCGCTGGTGCCGGAGGGGGCGGATGCGGCCTGGCTCTACGAGCAGGCGCCCTTCGTGGTGCTGGCCCATGATGGCGGCGCCGACCCGTGCTTCACCTACGCCAACCGGGCCGCGCAGGCCTGCTTCGGCTACGCGCGGCACGAGCTGGTCGGCCTGCCGTCGCGGCTCTCGGCCGAGGCGCCCGAGCGCGCCGAGCGGCAGCGCCTCCTCGACGCCGTCGCCCGGGACGGGTTCACCCGCGGCTACCGGGGCCTGCGGATCGCCAAGGGCGGCCGGCGCTTCTGGATCGAGCAGGCGGTGGTCTGGCAACTCGACCGCGACGGCGTGAGCGTGGGTCAGGCGGCGACGTTTTCGGAGTGGCGCGACGCGTGAGGGAGTTGGACGCCGCCTCTCGCGAGGCGGACGACCTTCGACGCGCGCTGCCTTCCGCTTGCGACCCGACCTTGCCGTTCGAGCGTCCGTCCCGATGTCCTTGAGCGGACGTCGAATAGACACCGCCCCAGGACGAAAGCTGGCCGGCAGAAAAATACTTGCTTTCCGGCTCGGGTCCGATCTCCGCTTCCGGCGCAGATCGAAAGCAAGTCTCGGGTGCGTCGAAAAGGTCGCGGCTGCCAACATCCGCGCTCTTCGTTGAGCTCGCGGCCTTTGCGGTCTATGCACCCACCCCATGGACCTCCAAGCTTCTGCGAGCCGATCCCTGGCGACTCTCGGCTGCAAGGTGCCGCTTCTCAGGAAGGCGGCGCCGTTCCTGCCCATGAGTCGCGCCGAGATGGATGCGCTCGGGTGGGACGCCTGCGACGTCGTCCTGGTAACGGGCGACGCCTATGTCGATCATCCGAGCTTCGGCATGGCCATCATCGGCCGATTGCTCGAAGCGCAGGGATTCCGTGTCGGCATCATCGCGCAGCCCGACTGGCAATCGGCGGAGCCGTTCAAGGCCTTGGGCAGGCCGACGCTGTTCTTCGGCGTCACCGGCGGCAATCTCGATTCGATGGTGAACCGCTACACGGCGGACCGTCGCCTCCGTCACGACGACGCCTACACGGCGGGCGGAGAAGGCGGCCGGCGCCCGGACCGCTCGACCATCGTCTACACGCAGCGCTGCCGCGAGGCCTACAAGGACGTGCCGATCATCCTCGGCGGCATCGAGGCGTCGCTGCGCCGCATCGCCCACTACGATTACTGGTCCGACAAGGTGCGCCGCTCGATCCTGGCGGACGCGAAGGCCGATCTGCTCATCTACGGCAATGCCGAGCGCGCCGTCGTCGAGGTGGCGAACCGCCTCGCGGCCGGCGAGGCGCCGCACGATCTCGACGCCGTCCGGGGCGTCGCCCTGTTCCGCCGCGTGCCCGAGCATTACACGGAGCTGCCCGCCGACGATCTCGATTCGACCGACGAGGCCGCCGCCCGTCGCCCCGGCGAGACCGTGATCCGGCTCCCCGCCTACGAGCAGGTCAAGGACGACAAGGAGGCCTATGCCCGCGCCTCGCGGGTGCTTCACCGGGAGGCCAACCCCGGCAACGCCCGCCCCCTCGTCCAGCGCCACGGCGACCGCGACCTGTGGCTGAACCCACCGCCGATCCCGCTCTCCAGCGAGGAGATGGATGCGGTCTACGATCTGCCCTACGCCCGCGCCCCCCATCCCGCCTACGGCGACGCGAAGATCCCCGCCTGGGACATGATCAAGTTCTCGGTGACCATCATGCGCGGCTGCTTCGGCGGCTGCACCTTCTGCTCCATCACCGAGCACGAGGGTCGTGTCATCCAGAACCGCTCGGAAGACTCGATCCTGCGCGAGATCGAGAAGATCCGCGACAAGACGCCGGGCTTCACGGGCGTGATCTCGGATGTCGGCGGGCCGACGGCGAACATGTACCGGATGGCCTGCAAGGACCCGAAGATCGAGGCGGCGTGCCGCCTGCCGTCCTGCGTCTTTCCCGATATCTGCCCGAACCTGAACACCTCGCACGACGACCTGATCCGGCTCTATCGCAAGGTCCGGGAGGTGGAGGGCGTCAAGAAGGTCATGGTCGCCTCCGGCGTGCGCTACGACCTCGCGGTCCGGAGCCCCGAATACGTCAAGGAACTCGTGACCCATCACGTCGGCGGCCGTCTCAAGATCGCGCCCGAGCACACCGAGCGCGGCCCCCTCGACCTGATGATGAAGCCGGGAATCGGCACGTACGACCGCTTCAAGGAGATGTTCGACGCCGCCGCCAAGCAGGCCGGCAAGAAATACTACCTGATCCCGTATTTCATCGCGGCGCATCCGGGCACGACCGACGAGGACATGATGAACCTCGCCCTCTGGCTCAAGAAGAACGACTATCGCGCCGATCAGGTCCAGACGTTCCTGCCCTCGCCCATGGCGACCGCCACGACCATGTATCACACCGAGATCAACCCGTTGCAGGGCGTGCGGCGCGGCGGCAGCGAGCCGGTCGACGCGATCAAGGGGATGCGGCAGCGCCGGCTGCACAAGGCGTTCCTGCGCTACCACGATCCCGAGAACTGGCCCCTGTTGCGCGAGGCGCTGCGGGCGATGGGCCGCGCGGACCTCATCGGGCCGAGGCCGGACCAGCTCATTCCGCTCTCGCAGCCGCCGGGAACGGGTGCTGGTGCGGGCAAGGCAGGCGGCCAGTCGCGCCCCATGCGCCATCCGGGGGCGCCGCGTTTCACCACGAAGGGCGTGCCGCTGAGGAAGTGACGGCCTCGCGCGCCTGGCAACCGGATGGGCCCAGAGCGACAGAAAGCCTTCGATCCGGCCCGTATCGACCCGAAAATCAGGCCCGCCCCTCCTGCACCGCGTGGCAGGCGACGCCGTCGAGCAAAGCGGGGACCTCGGTGCGGCAGCGGTCGTTGGCCAGCGGGCAGCGCGGGTTGAAGGTGCAGCCCGGGGGCGGGTCGATCGGGTTCGGGATCTCGCCGGAGACCGGCACCCGGGCGCGGCCGACATGGGCGAGGTCGGGCACCGCGTCGAGCAGCATCCGCGTGTAGGGGTGGCGCGGGCGAGCGAACAGGTCGCGGGCGGCCGCGACCTCGACGAGGCGGCCGAGATACATCACCCCCACCCGGGTCGCCATGTGGCGGACCACGGCGAGGTTGTGGGAGATGAACAGGTAGGTCAGGCCCAGCCGGTCCTGCAGGTCGCGCATCAGGTTCAGGATCTGCGCCTGCACCGAGACGTCGAGTGCCGAGGTCGGCTCGTCGCCGACCAGAAACTCCGCCTGGCTGGCCAGCGCCCGGGCGATGGCGACCCGCTGGCGCTGACCGCCGGAGAATTCGTGCGGGTATTTTTTGGCGTCGTCCGGGTGGAGGCCGACGAGGCCGAGCAGCTCGCCGACCCGGGCGCGGATCGCCCCCTCCCCCTGGATCAGGTTGAACGCCCGGATCGGCTCCGCGATGATCTTGCCCACCCGCCAGCGCGGGTTCATCGACGCGTAGGGGTCCTGGAAGATCATCTGGATCCGCGAGCGCAGGCGCCGCCGGGCCGCCGCCTCCCGGGGATCGGTCATCGAGATGCCGGTGATCCGAACCTCGCCGGCCGAGGGCGGCAGCAGGCCGACCACCATCCGGGCCACCGTCGACTTGCCGGAGCCGGATTCGCCGACGATCGCGAAGGTCTCGCCCTTGGCGATGGTGAAGCCGACCCGGTCCACCGCCGTGAGGAACCGGCGGGGCTCGCGCTCGATCACCCGGTTGAGCCAGGGTTTCGAGACGTCGAACAGGCGGCGCAGGTCGGTGACCTCGACATAGGCGCTCACGCCGCCTTCTCCGTCACATAGTACAGGTGGCACGCGACGCGGCTCGCGCCTACGAGGATCGGCTCGGGCCGCTCGACGCGGCAGCGGGCAAAGACTTTCGGGCAGCGCGGGTTGAAGGCGCAGCCCTTCGGGATGGCGGTGAGCCGGGGCATCGAGCCGGGGATCTGGCTGAGGCGGTCGGCCTCCTGCGACAGGGTCGGGATCGCGCCCATCAGGCCGACCGCGTAGGGGTGATGCGGTTGGGCGATCACGGCGGCGACCGGGCCGATCTCGGCGACCCGCCCGGCATACATCACGGCGACCCGGTCGGCGGCCTCGGCGATTACGCCCATGTCGTGGGTCACCAGCATCACCGCGGTGCCGTGCTCGCGGCACAGGCGCTTGAGCAGGGTGATGATCTGGGCCTGGACCGAGACGTCCAGCGCCGTGGTCGGCTCGTCGGCGATGATCAGCTCCGGCTCGGCGGCGAGCGCGAGGGCGATCACCACGCGCTGGCGCATGCCGCCGGAGAATTCGTGCGGATAGCCGTCGATCCGCCGCTCGGGGGCCGGGATGCCGACCTCGGCGAGCAGGTCGATGGCCCGGGTGCGGGCCGCCTTCGCCGACAGGTCGGTATGGGCCCGCAGGGTCTCGACGATCTGGTCGCCGACCCGGAACAGCGGATCCAGGGAGGTCAGCGGGTCCTGGAAGATCATGCCGATCCGGCGGCCCCGCACCCGCCGCATCGCCTCGGGGGACAGATTGTCGATCCGCTCGCCGCGCAAATGGATCGCGCCGCCGCTGATCCGGCCGGGGCGGTCGATCAGCCCGATCACCGCCGAGCCGGTGACCGACTTGCCGGCCCCGGACTCGCCGACGACGCCCAAAATCTCGCCCCGGCCGATGTCGAACGAGACCCGGTCGATGGCGGTGAGCGGCCCACGGCGGGTGTCGAACATGACCGTGAGGTCGCGCACGGAGAGGATGGTTTCGGTCATCGCGCGCGGGCTCCGACGGCGGAGCTCGCTCCCACCCCCACCCTCATCCTGAGGTGCGCGCGCAGCGAGCCTCGAAGGAGACCTCCAGTCGGCGCGCGATCCCTGGAGGGCTCCTTCGAGGCCTCCGCTTCGCTCCGGCGCCTCAGGATGAGGTGGAGGGTGGGATGAGCCCGGGAAACGCCGTGGTCAAAAAACATCATTGCAGCTTCGGATTGAGGGCGTCGCGCAGCCAATCCCCCAGGAGGTTGATGGCGATGACGAGGCCGGCCAGCGCCAGGCCCGGGAAGGCGACGATCCACCACTCGCCGGAGAACAGGAACCGGTTGCCGGTGCGGATCAGGGTGCCCAGCGACGGCATGGTCTCGGGCAGGCCGGTGCCGAGGAACGACAGGGTCGCCTCGGTGATGATCGCCAGCGCCAGGTTGATCGTCGCGATGACGAAGACCGGGCCGGTGACGTTCGGCAGCACGTGGCGCACCAGGATCACCGGGGGCGTCAGGCCGATCAGCCGGGCGGCCTGGACGTAGTCCTTGCCCTTCTCGACCATCACGGAAGAGCGCACCGTGCGGGCGTACTGGACCCAGAAGGACAGGCCGATCGAGATCACGATCAGCCCGATCAGCGGCCCGACATCGAGGGCGCCGCCGAAGCTGGCGCGGGCGACGCCGTCCACCACCAGGGCGATCAGGATCGCCGGGAAGGTGAGCTGCACGTCGGCGATCCGCATGATCAGCGTGTCGAGGGCGCCGCCCGCGTAGCCGGCAACCAATCCCAGCGCGATGCCGAGGACACCCGAGGTGATCACCCCGAGCACCCCGACGATCAGCGACAGGCGCAGGCCGTAGAGCACCGCCGAGAGCACGTCCCGGCCCTGGTCGTCGGTGCCGAGGTAGAACGGCGCCTGCCCGTCCGCCTGCCAGATCGGCGGCAGGTTGGAGTTGATCAGGTCGAGCTGGGCCGGATCGTAGGGGTTTTGGGGCGAGATCAGGGGGGCTGCAACCGCGAGCCCGACCATCAGCACCGTGGCCAGAAGCGCGACGATCGCGGTCTTCGAGCCCAGAAAACTCGCCAGCAGGTCGGAGTCGCGCCAGCGCGCGAGCCGGCCGGGCTGGGCCGCCTCGGGCAGGGGGACCGGCGGGGCATCGCCGGCGTCGAGGTCGTATCCACTCATCGCGTCGCCCTCACGCGGTCCGCGCGGACGAGAGCCGCAGGCGCGGATCGACCACGGTGTAGAGGATGTCGACCACGAGGTTGATGGTCACGAAGATCAGCGCGACGAGCAGCAGGTAGGCGGACATGATCGGGATATCGACGTTCTGCACGGCCTGGACGAACAGCAGGCCCATGCCGGGCCACTGGAACACCGTCTCGGTGATGATCGAGAAGGCGATGACCGAGCCGAGCTGAAGCCCGGCGATGGTGATCACCGGCACGAGGGTGTTCTTGAGGGCGTGGCGCAGGTGGACGGCGCGGGTGGAGAGGCCCCGCGCCCGGGCGAAGCGGATGTAGTCGGTGCGCAGCACCTCCAGCATCTCGGCGCGCACCAGCCGCATGATCAGCGTCATCTGGAACAGGCCGAGGGTCACCGAGGGCAGGATCAGCGCCTTCAGGCCGGACCAGGTGAGGAAGCCGGTGGTCCACCAGCCGAGCCGCACCGTATCGCCGCGCCCGTAGGAGGGCAGCCAGCCGAGCGTCACCGAGAACAGGTAGATCAGCAGGATGCCGATCAGAAAGGTCGGCAGGCTGATGCCGATCAGCGAGACCGCCTGGAACAGGCCGGCCAGCCAGGACTCCCGGCGCAGCGCGCAGTAGACCCCCATCAGGACGCCGACCACCAGGGCGAAGACGGTCGCGCAGAAGGCGAGCTCCAGGGTCGCGGGCATGCGCTCGGCCAGGAGCTGCGAGACCGGCTGGCGGAACTGGTACGAGATTCCGAGCCGGCCCCGGACCACGTCGCCGGCATAGCGGGCGAACTGCACCAGCACCGGATCGTCGAGGCCGAGGCTCTTGCGGATCTCGGCCCGCTCGGAGGCGGGGGTATCGGGCCCGACGATCTGGTTCACGGGGTCGCCCGCGAACCGGAACATCGAGAACGCGATGAGCCCGACGACCGCGAGCACCGCGGCCGCCTGGATCACCCGACGCAGCAGGAAGGCGAGCACGCCCGGCCCCTACTGGGGGTCTTTCGAGACCCAGTAGAGCAGGAGCAGATTGTCGGCGCGCTGGGTCAGGTGGACCTTCTTGGAGACACCCCAGGCCAGGGCCTGCTGGTGCAGCGGGATGTAGCCCCAGTCGGCGTTCAGGACGTCGAAGCCGTCCTTGATCAGCGCGTCGCGCTTAGTCTTGTCGGTCTCGCCCTCGACCTTGTCGGCGATCTCATCGATCTTCGGGTCGCAGTAGCCCGCCAGGTTCCAGCTGCCCCGACCGGACTTGTCGCCGGGCTTCCGGCAGCCGACGATCTCGTAGAGGATGTTGTGGCTGTCGAGGGACGATGGCGTCCAGCCGAGCAGGTAGAACGAGGTGTCGTAATTCGGGGCCAGAACCTTGGCGAAGTACTTGGCCTTGGGCTGGGCGTTCAGGTTCACCTTGACGTTGATGCGGGCGAGCATCGAGACCACCGCCTGGCAGATCGCCTCGTCGTTGACGTAGCGGTCGTTGGGGCAGTCCATGGTGAGCGAGAACCCGTCCGGGTAGCCGGCCTGGGCCATCAGCTCCTTGGCCTTCTTGAGGTCGGTGGCCGGGCGCTTGAACTCGGCGCCGCGGTCGTACAGGCTCGGAGCGATCATCAGGGCGGAGGGCACGGCCTGCCCGCGCATCACGCGCTTGGCGATCGTCTCCTCGTCGATGGCGAGGTAGAACGCCTCGCGCACCTTGATGTCCTTGAAAGGGTTCTTGCCCTTGACGCTCGAATCCTTCAGCTCGTCCCGGTCCTGATCCATGCCGAGGAAGACCGTGCGCAGCTCCGGCCCGGCCATCACGATGGCGGTGCCGCTGGCGTTCACCCGCTGCTGATCCTGGAGCGGCACCGGGTCGATCCAGTCGACCTCGCCGGACAGCAGCGCGGCGACGCGGGTGGCGGGATTGGCGATCGTGGTGAGCACCGCCTCGTCGAGATTCGACTCGGCCTTGCCCCAGTAGCCGTCGAACTTCCTGAACACGGTCTTCACGCCGGGCTGGTGCTCGGCGATCACGAACGGGCCGGTGCCGTTCTCGTGCAGGGTGGCGTAGCTCGGGCTGGTGGCGTTGGCCGGGGTCGGCTGGGCGGCGCCGTTCTTCTCGGACCAGGCCTTCGACATGATCAGCCAGGTCGGGAACTGGGCGATGGCGATGGGGTTCGGCTTCTTCAGAACCATATCGACGGTGTAGTCGTCGACCTTCACGAATTCGGCGTCCGATGGGACGTTGGTGGTGAAGTTCGAGCCCGAGGCCCGGACGCGCTGGGCGGAGAAGATCACGTCGTCGGCCGTGAAGGGCGAGCCGTCGTGGAACTTGACGTTCTTGCGCAGGTGGAAGCGCCAACGGGTCGGCTCCGGAATCTCCCAGGATTCCGCCAGTCCGGGCGCGAATTTCAAGTTCTTGTCGAGGGTGACCAGCGCCTCGTAGGCCGCCTGCTGCATGCCCTCCGTGAAGCTCTCCTTGAGGGAGTACGGATCGAGGGATTTGAGATCACCCTGGAAGGCGAAGCGGAACACGTTGGCGGCCTGCGCGGGCAGAGCGACCAGCGCGAGGGTCGCGCCCACGGCCACGCCGCGGGCGAGAATCTTCAGGGTCGAACGGGACAAGCGGATCTCCGGAACCGTGGAAGTTGATGGCAGGCCGCCATCACCAGCGCAGGGGTTGAGCCTAGGCCGAGCGCCGCGCGCGAGCAAACCGCACCGGCCACACACCCACAGCAAGGTTCGGACCATCCGTATGCAAAATACGGATTGAGTGTGTGCCGTGTTCACGGATTTCAGGACACGGCGCGGGTTCCCCTCTCCCCGCACGCGGGGAGAGGCCCGCATGGACCTCGTCGTCCGTGCGGGAAGCGCAGGCGAAGCCGAAGCGGCGGTGAGGGGGTGTGAACGGATGAGGCTCATTCGGAGCCGCCCCCTCACCCTCGGCTGCCGCCTCGCCGCGCCGACGACGCGGTCGTCGCGGCCCTCTCCCCGCAAGCGGGGCGAGGGGATCCCAACACGCAGGGCGGAGACGAACAGGAGACCGGCAGTTCCTACTCGGCCGCCGCCGCGTGATGCGACTGATGAGGCGCCGCCTCGTCCGCCCCCTCCCCGCGTTCCCCCGCGGCCACGGCTTTGCGCCGGAACAGGCGCATCACCACCACGAAGAACACCGGCACGAAGAACACCGCCAGCACGGTCGCGGTGATCATGCCGCCCATCACGCCGGTGCCGATCGCCTGCTGGCTCTTCGAGGCGGCGCCGGTGGCGATGGCCAGCGGCACCACGCCGAAGATGAAGGCCAGCGAGGTCATCACGATCGGCCGGAACCGCAGCGTCGAGGCCTCGATGGCCGCCCGCACCACCGAGGTCCCGGGCTTCCACAGGTCCTTGGCGAACTCCACGATCAGGATCGCGTTCTTGGCCGAGAGGCCGATGATCGTGATCAGGCCGATCTTGAAGTACACGTCGTTGGGCATGCCGCGCAGATAGACGGCCGCCACCGCGCCGATCACGCCGAGCGGGATCACCAGCAGCACCGAGACCGGGATCGCCCAGCTCTCGTAGAGCGCGGCCAGGCACAGGAACACGATCAGCACCGAGAGGGCCAGCAGCAGGCTGGCCTGGCTGCCCGCCTGCTTCTCCTGGAACGACTGCCCGGTCCAGGCATAGCCAAAACCCTTGGGCAGCTGGAGCATCAGCCGCTCCATCTCGGCGATGGCATCGCCCGAGGTGTAGCCGGGATTGGGCTCACCCGTGATGCGCACCGACTGGTAGCCGTTGAAGCCGACGATCTGGCTCGGCCCCATGCCCCATTTCAGCTCCGCGAAGGACGACATCGGCACCATCGTGCCGCCGGCGTTCTTCACCGCGTAGTTGAGGATGTCCGAGGCGTTCATCCGCTGCAGCTGCTCGGCCTGCACGTAGACGCGCTGCATCTTGCCCCGGTTGGGGAAGTCGTTGGTGTAGACCGAGCCGAGGTTGAGCTGGATCGTGGCGTTGACGTCCTCGAACTTCACGCCGAGCGCCGCGGCCTTCTCGCGGTCGACGATCAGCTCCGCCTGCGGGGTCGGCGGCAGGCCCTCGATCTTCACCTTCTGGAGGATCGGGCTCGCCTGCGCGAGCTTGAGCAGCTGGTCCTGGGCCGAGAGCAGGGCCGCGTAGCCGCGGTTGGCCCGGTCCTGGAGGCGGAACGAGAAGCCGGCGGCGTTGCCGAGGTTGTCCACCGGCGGCGGTTCCTGGGCATCCACGGTGGCGTCGCGGTAATTCGCCAGCGCCGCGTTGGTGCCGGCCACCAGGGCGGCGGCCGAGTTCTTGGCGTCGCGCTCGCTCCAGGGCTTGAGGGTCACGAAGGCCTGGCTGGTGCTCGGCGCCTGGCCGGAGAACGAGAAGCCGTTGAGCATCGTCACGGTGGCGACGCCGGGCTGCGCCAGCAGGTGCTCCTCGACCTTGCGGTTGGCCTCCTGGGTGCGGTTGTAGGAGGCGCCCGGCGGCGTCTGGATGTCGACCGTGAAGAAGCCCTGGTCCTCCACCGGCAGGAAGCCTTCCGGCAGGTTGATGAAGGCGTAGGCCGTGCCCGCCACCAGGGCGAGGTAGATCAGCATCACCCGGCCGGACTTGCGGATGAACCCCGCGACGCCGCGGCCGTAGCGGGCGGTCTCGCGGTCGACGAAGCGGTTGAACATCCCGAACACGCCGCCCTTGGCGTGGCCGTGGCCCTTGGCCACCGGCTTCAGGAAGGTCGCGCAGAGCGCCGGGGTCAGCGACAGGGCGAGCAGCGCTGAGAACGCGATGGAGGTCACCATGGCGATCGAGAACTGCCGGTAGATGATGCCCACCGAGCCGGGGAAGAACGCCATCGGGATGAACACCGCCATCAGCACCAGGGTGATGCCGATGATCGCCCCGGTGATCTGCTCCATGGCCTTCTTGGTGGCCTCCTTGGGGGGCAGGCCCTCCTCGTTCATGATCCGCTCGACGTTCTCCACCACCACGATGGCGTCGTCGACCAGGATGCCGATGGCCAGCACCATGCCGAACATGGTGAGCACGTTCACCGAGAAGCCGGAGATCCACATCACCGTGACCGTGCCCATCAGGGCGATCGGCACCACGATGGTGGGGATGAGGGTATAGCGGATGTTCTGCAGGAACAGGAACATCACCAGGAAGACCAGCACCACCGCCTCGACCAGGGTGTGCAGCACCTTCTCGATCGAGGCCTCGACCGCCGGGGTGATGTCGTACGGGATGTCCCACTTTAGGTCCGGCGGGAAGAACTGGGACAGCTCCACCATCTTGGCGCGGATCGCCTTGGCCGTCTCCAGGGCGTTGCCGTCGGGGGCCAGCGTCACCGAGATGCCGGCGGCCGGGCCACCGTTCAGCCGGGTGGAGAACTGGTAGGCGTCGCCGCCGAGTTCGATCCGGGCGACGTCGCGCAGGCGCACGTTCGAGCCGTCGGAATTGGCCCGCAGCACGATCGCGCCGAAATCCTCGATGGTGCCGAGCTGGCCCTTCACGATGATCGGCACGGTGACGGCTTGCTTGGTCGGGCTCGGCTGAGCGCCGACCGAACCGGAGGCGACCTGGATGTTCTGGTTGCGGATCGCCTGGGTCACGTCCTCGGCGCTGAGCGACAGGCCGCGCAAGCGGTCCGGATCGACCCAGACCCGCAGCGAGCGCTCGGTGGAGTAGAGCGTCGCGCGCCCGACCCCGGGGATGCGCCGGATCTCGTTGATGACGTTGCGGATCAGGAAGTCGCCCAAACCGACCTCGTCCATCGACCCGTCCTTGGAGATCAGGGTGATGATGTTGAGGGTTGCGGCCGAGGCCTCCTCCACCAGGATGCCCTGCTGGCGGACTTCCGCGGGCAGGCGGGCCTCCACGCGCTTGAGCCGGTTCTGCACCTCCACGGAGGCCAGCGCCGGCTCGGTGCCGGGCAGGAAGGTCGCGGTGATGTTGACCGAGCCGAATGAGTCGGTGGTCGACTCGAAGTTCATGATGTTGGCCGCGCCGTTCAGCTCATCCTCGATGAGCCGGGTCGTGCCGACATAGAGGCTGTCCACCGAGGCGCCGGGATAGGCCGTGGACAGGGCGATCTGGGGCGGGGCGATCACCGGGTACTGCGCGATCGGCAGGTTCGGGATCGCCAGGGCGCCGCCCAGGCAGATGAACAAAGCCACCACCCAGGCGAAGACCGGGCGGTCGATGAAGAAGCGTGCCATGGTCGGGGTCTCCCGGGCCTAGAGCGCTCGCCGCTGAAGTGGATGCCGGTTCGGCAGAAGCGAGCGCGTTGAACCAAAGACTGAGAGCCGTTTTCGATCGCGTCGCGATCGGAAACGGCTCAGTGGCGGTTGACCGCGGCGGCGCGCGGGGCGGCCTCCGCCTTGTCGCCGGGTTTCTGGTCGCCGGGCGCGTCGGGAACCTCGTCGGCATCGTGCTTCGGGCCGGCCTCGCCGTGGGCTGGGGTCTGGTCCAGGGGCTTCACCTTCGCGCCCACGGTGATCTTCTGGACGCCGTCGATCACGACCTTCTCGCCGCCCTTGAGCCCGTCGCGGATCAGCCAGTTCTGCCCGACCACCGGCCCGACCTCGACGGGCTGGCGCATCACCGTGTCGTCGGCCCGCACCAGCCAGACCTCGGCGCGGCCGTCCTCGGTGCGCTGGATCGCCTGCTGCGGCACCGCGATGGCGTCGGAATCGATGCCCTGCTTGATCCGGGCGCGGACGTACATGCCGGGGAACAGCTCGTCATGCGGGTTGGGGAACTGCACCCGCAGGGTCACCTGGCCGGTGCTCGGGTCGGCGGTGACGTCCGAGAACAGCAGCCGGCCGGCCAGCGGATAGAGCGAATTGTCGTCCATGATCAGGTGGACGTTGGCGGTGTTGTCCTCCAGCCGGGCAAGCTCGCCGCTGGCGAGATCCCGGCGCAGGCGGTTCAGCTCGCCCACCGACTGGGTGATGTCGACATAGATCGGGTCGAGCTGCTGGATCGTGGCGAGCGCACCCGTCGAGCCCGGCTCGATCAGGGTTCCCTCGGTGAGCAGCGCCCGGCCGATCCGGCCGGTGATGGGCGCGCGCACGTCGGTCCAGCCGAGGTTGAGCTGCGCCCGGTCCCGGGCCGCCTTGGCGCCGGCGACCTCGGCCTCCGCCTGCTTCTTGCCCGCGAAGGCGGCATCGTATTGCGCCTGGCTGGCGGTCGCCCGGGTCAGCAGCTGCTCGAGCCGGTCGGCCTGCTGGCGGGCGAGCACGAGGGCGGCTTCCTGGCGGGCCAGCACGGCCTCCGCGCTCGCCAGTTCGACCTCGAAGGGAGCCGGGTCGATCTTGTAGAGGATGTCGCCTTCCTTGACCTGGCTGCCCTGCTCGAACAGGCGCTTGACCACCAGCCCCGAGACTCGCGAGCGGACCTCGGCGATGCGCATCGGCGCCACCCGCCCGGGCAGGTCGCGCAGGTAGGGGATCGCCTGCGGCGTCACCGTGACGAAGCCGACCTCCGGCACCGGCGGCGTCGGCGCCGCCGTTTGCTTCGGGTTGCAGGCCGACAGGCCCAAAGCCAGCAGGGCGGCCGACCAGAGGACGGGCGCGCGGCGCCGGGCGGGGAACGGGGTGGACGAAGTGCGGGTCACGGGTTCCGACGCTCCTGGAAAATCATGCGTCTGCAGAGTCTGGCGCGGCGTGAGGGCCGCGCGTCGTCGAGGCGGATCGCGCATCGTCCCGAAGGACGGTTTCCGGATCCCGGAAACCAAAGGATGCACGATCGAGACTTGAGGGCCTTGTCCTGGAAGCGTGTCGCGGACGAGGCTCTTGCGCCTATACGGCGGCGTTCGGGGCGCCCGGCCGACCGATACCGGCGGCGCGGATCAGGCCGCCCGGGGTGGCCGATGCAGGGCCTCGTCCGGCCCGGAGGCCGGCGCGGCGGCCGTCTGATAGCCGTAGGTTGCGGCAGCGACGTGACGGGGCCGCGGCGCCTCGACCGGGCGGCGCGGTAGCCCGAGCTCGCCGACGATCTCGATATCGGCCGGGCACAGGTCGGTGCCGTCGAACAGCGACCGGCGGGCCTCGGGGGCGGTCTTGCGCACATCGCGCTTGCGCGCATCCGACAGGACGGCCACGGTCTGGCTCATCACCGAACAGGCCGGACCCGTCGCCAGCGCGGCCTGGGCCGGCCGGGGCGCAGCCATCAGTGCAGCCGCCGCGACGACGAGCATCGCCAGCACGGCGAGGCTCCGGACGAGGCGGTCCGGCGAGCCCGCAACGCGGCGGGCCAGAAGGGCGGCGGATCGGATCACGACTTTGAGATAAGCATGGCCGTCCCCCGGCGCAATCACCCACGGCGTCGCGCCGGGCTGATGGCTTGCGGACGATCGGGGCGCAGGCCAGATTACGGGCATGTCGGTCGAGACGATGTATACCCTGCGCCGTGCCGAGCCCGCGTTCCGGGATCTCGATCGCGTCGTGCTGCGCACGGCGGCCGTGACGGATGACGGCGACACGATGCCGGCCGGCGCCGAGGGCACCATCGTCTACGTGGCGCCGGATATGCACGCTCTCATCGTGGAATTCGCCGCGCCCGAGGGCGCGCTGGTGACGATTCCCGCCTCGGCAGTGAGCCCGGCCGACCCGCGCGTCGGGTGACGAGGCGGCTGATTTCCGAGCGTGTCGTCCTGAGTATCGCACCCAGTCCGATCACACAATAGTATTTCTGCAAAAATATATGTAATTGTCGCGTTATTTAACCTGTGTGACTTGGGCTGAGCCGTGCGAGAGAATATGCAGCTTCGCGCCATCCCCATGAATTCTCAAGACTGCACGTCCTGATACTGAAATGTCAGCGTCTTCGCGTGGTGCAAGGTCGACTTCACCGCTCCCTGAGATACGGACTGTTGCGCGCTGGGTCTCAAGTCTACCCAGATCAGCGCTCCCCGTGCCCGAGGCCCTGAGCCAGATTTCTTTAACGTCGCCGTCCGCAGTGATCCTTCCGGTGCCGTGCCTCGTGATTTTCAGAGAATCTTGCCTGATATTGTTCAGGGTTAGGTGTGCCGTGCCATGCATCGTCCACGCCGCGACCGACGGGCCGACGATGTGGACGACCAGGTCGGTGGGAAGCAGTCCTCATAGTCTTTGCTATCCCATTCGAGCTTGCCATCGCGCAGGCGCACATGACTTGCGAGATCGGCATTGCCGGTCACTGTCGCTTCAGCTTTCGGGCCGGGCTGGTATTGGACCTGCGCCGGAATCCCGATCTCAATAGAGTCGCCTCCGCTCCACCCGAGGTCGATGGTGGTGGGAGGGGCACTCGCGTTCGGTCCCGTCGTGGCGCCACACCAGGAGCGACGGCCATCCCTCGCGAAGGTCGCGGCAACAAACCAGGAGCCCGTTATAAAAATAATCGAGGATATGAGCACAATCTTTACAATACGCCCAGTCATTATCTGCGTCCTATATTTAGTGTTGCTCGGACAAGTGCGAATTGTTTTGCCTTTGTGTTTTGATAAAAATGCAATGTAGCTGTGCGTGCGTTCCGAAAATTGTCGCGATACCAATGAGCGCTCGCAGATCACGTCGGTCAAGGTAGTGCGGAATTTTGGGGTGTCGCGACGCTCCTTCGCCAAACCCCGGCTCCACGCTGGAAATGGAGTGTTGCACGCACCACACATTCACGCCCGGAAATGCCGTCGTCGACGGACCGGCCTCAACCTTGCCGCGAAGTGCGGGCCGGTTCGCCGGAGGATCGCGGCCCACCCGCGATGACCGACGCCATCGGCGAGAACCGGCAAGTGAGAGGATGACAGACCATGTCGAGACGGATCGCGATGCTGGGGCTCGCAGCCGCCCTGCTGGGGAGCGCGCCCGCTTCCGCCAGCCCGCTTGATAGCGGGCCGCTCGCGGATTTCCTGAACGTGTTCCGCAGCCAGGCGATCCCGCGCGAGACGATCGGCTGGAACAGCACCGAGAAGCCCGGCACGATCGTGATCTCCACCCGCCAGCGCCGGCTCTATTACATCCTCGGAAACAGCGAGGCGATCCGCTACGGCGTCGGCGTCGGCCGGCAGGGTTTTTCCTGGTCCGGCACCAAGACGGTGACGATGAAGAAGGAATGGCCGGCCTGGCGCCCGCCGCAGCAGATGCTGGCCCGCCGCCCGGACCTGCCGCGCTACATGGCCGGCGGCCAGGACAACCCGCTCGGCGCCCGCGCCCTCTATCTGGGCTCGTCGCTCTACCGGATCCACGGCTCGAACGAGCCCGACACGATGGGCGCCGCGGTCTCCTCGGGCTGCATCCGCATGACCAACAAGGACGTGGTCGACCTCTACGACCGGGTGCGGGTGGGGACCAAGGTGGTGGTGCGCGACTGACAGCGCCGCCCGCAGATCGGGTTTCGGATCGCCTGCCGCCCGACAGAAGGCTCGATCCGGAGGAGAGGCGCGCCTCTCCTCCCTCAGCGGGCTACGACGTTCACACATCTCCCTTTGGTACCATGCCGCTACCGGCAGATCCTGGTCCGGAAGGGCAGGTGCGCGCTCCCTCCCCCTCTGTGGGCTATCGGACCACACATCCCCGGATGTGGCGCGGGTCCCCTCTCCCGTGCGGGAGAGGGACAGGGTGAGGGATCAGGTCTTTCCGGAGATGTCGCATCCCTCACCCCAACCCTCTCCCGCACGGGAGAGGGGGTTCGTCGCGCCCTATGAGAGCCGATGTGTGAACGTCGTAGCCCGCACGGGAGAGGGGGCGCGTGGCGGCTTTCGCAAGCCGATGTGTGAACACCGTAGCTCTGCGGGGGAGGGAGCGCAGCGGTGTCTCCAGCGTATCCTACCGACCGCGATGTGTGAGTCCGCTAGCCCGAACGGGAAAGGGGCGCGCGTCGCGGCTTGCCACCAACGCCTGTGCCTCACCCGCACTCCTGTGGGGTAGGACGGCGCGCGGGCCCGGCCGTTGCCCGCGATCCAGCGACGATAATCGAGTCTGCGCGCCCGTCTGCTTGGGCATCCGCCCCGGCGTGACTGGCCGTCGGCCGTCCGTGCAGCGGCGCGGTCTTTTTGTTGTCGATCCGTCTCACGGCCGCCAATCGCGATGCCGCGCGATAGTGTATAAACGCCTATAATCGTTCTAAAGCGGCAGACAGTGGCGATATGTATTTGAATATCTTCAATATCAAGTCTTACTGATCTCGCTCTTACTGCATTTACATTTTTCTTCGTCGGCACCAGATATATTGCATTGACGCGCATCCAATTCATATGCTTACTGCGCGACAATTCCAGATAGCCGCTGAAAACTCGGCGGGGGCCCGATGCACAAAGAATCCCGCGATGTTTCTGCGTGCGCGAACACCAGGTCCCACCGCGGCGAAGGTCGCATGGACTACGGCGTGACGGCGCGAAGGTTCGGCGCCCCATCCCGACAGCATGGCTGCGGCACGGATCGGCCGATGGCACGATGCCTTTGGATCGGATGGGTCGAAAACTGATGATCGCCGCTCGTCGGGCCCGGGCATTCATATTCCGCTTACGATCAATCAAGATACCACAGAGTTTATACGGTCCATTTACTTGAGATGGGCGACAAGAACGTGAAGCGGGACGGGCTTTTGACGTCCGTGAGACTTGAAGGCCGGCGATGAACCTCTCAACGATTGTCGACGTCAAGCGGCCGACCTCCCTCGACGAGGTCCAGGGCTGGCAGGACGGGTATTCGTGGCTGGCCGGGGGCACCTGGCTGTTCTCCGAGCAGCAGGTGGCGGTCGATACGCTGATCGATCTCGACCGGCTGGGCTGGGCGCCGCTGACGGTGACCGAGGCCGGACTCGAGATCGCCGCGACCTGCCGGATCGTCGAGCTGCACGATTTCGCGGGGCCGGCGGACTGGCACGCGGTGCCGCTGTTCCGGCACTGCATCGATTCGTTCCTGATGTCGTTCAAGATCTGGAACGCCGCCACCATCGGCGGCAACGTCTGCATGTCGCTGCCAGCCGGCGCGATGATCTCGCTGACGGCGGCGCTGGAGGGGGTCTGCACCCTGTGGCCGCGGGACGGTGCGCCGCGCACGATCCCGGTCGCGGAGTTCGTCACCGGCAACCATGCCAACGTGCTGCAGCCGGGCGAATTGCTGCGCAGCATCCACCTGCCGGCCGCGGCGCTTACGAAGCGGACGGCCATGCGGCAGGTCTCGCTGACCAAGCACGGGCGCTCGGCCGCGCTGATCATCGGCACGCTCGGCCAGGACGGCACGGACTTCCTGCTGACGGTCACGGCGGCGACGCCCCGGCCGGTGCAGCTGCGCTTCTCCGCCTGCCCGACCGCGGAGGAGCTGGCCCACGCCCTCGACGCGCGCCTGCCGCCGGAGGCCTACTTCGCCGACGTCCACGGCTCGGCCCCCTACAAGCGCCACGTCACGCAATACCTGGCCGAACAGATCCGTACGGAGCTCGCGTGAACGCCTATTCGATCAACGGCCGCGCCTACGCCGCCGAACCCGCCCCCGGTCAGTGCCTGCGCACCTTCCTGCGCGACCTCGACGTGTTCGGGGTCAAGAAAGGTTGCGACGCCGGCGATTGCGGCGCCTGCACCGTTCATATCGACGGCAAGCCGTTCCATTCCTGCCTGGTCCCGGCCTTCCGGGCCGAGGGCCGTGAGGTCACCACCATCGAGGGCCTGGCCGCCGCCGACGGCGCGCAGCACCCGATGCAGCAGGCGTTCCACGACGCGCAGGCGTTCCAGTGCGGGTTCTGCACCGCCGGCATGATCATGACCGCGGTGACGCTGACCGACGCGCAGAAGGAGGACCTGCCCCACGCCCTCAAGGGCAACCTCTGCCGCTGCACCGGCTACCGCTCGATCAACGACGCGCTGCACGGACGCTGCAACATCGAGGCGGACTTGGCCGGCAAGGCGCTGGGCGCCAGCCTGCCCAATCCGTTCACGGATTCCATCCTCACCGGCAGCGCCCGCTACACGATGGACGTCGCGGTGGCGGACCTGCTGCACCTGAAGGTGCTGCGCTCGCCCCACGCCCACGCTCGCATCGTGGCGATCGACGACCGGGCCGCCCGGGCGGTGCCGGGGGTGGTCGCGGTCTATACCTGGCAGGACGTACCCAAGCGCCGGTTCAGCTCCGCGCTCCACGAGGACCACCTCGTCGATCCCGACGACATCCTGCTGCTCGATTCGGTCGCGCGCTTCGCCGGCCAGCGGGTCGCGGCCGTGGTCGCCGAGACCGAGGCGGCGGCCGAGGCCGGCTGCCGGGCCCTCAAGGTGACCTACGAGGTCCTGCCGGCGGTGTTCGATCCCGTCGCCGCCATGCAGCCCGGCGCGCCGATCCTGCACGACAAGGAGCACGTCACCGGCGACAGCAACATCTTCTGCACGCTCCAGGGCGAGATCGGCGACGTGGCGGCCGGCTTCGGGCAAGCCGACGTGATCCATGAGGAGACCTACTCGACCACCCGCGTGCAGCACACGCATCTCGAGACCCACGGCTCGATCGCCTGGCAGGGCGAGGACGGGCGCTGGCACATCCGCACCAGCTCGCAGGCGCCGTTCGCAGTGCGCCAGAAGCTCGCCTACGTCATGGGCGTGCCGCACCGGGACCTGCACGTGTTCACCGAGCGGGTCGGCGGCGGTTTCGGCGGCAAGCAGGAGATGGTCTCGGAAGACCTCGTCCTGTTCGCCACGATGAAGCTCGGGCGCCCGGTGAAGTGGGAATGGACCCGGGAGGAGGAGTTCATCGGCGCCACGACGCGCCACCCGATGACCACCCGGGTGAAGATCGGCGCCCGGAAGGACGGCACGCTGACCGCCCTGGACGTCGAGGTCGTCTCCAACACCGGCGCCTATGGCGGCCACGGCGGCGAGACCCTGGGGGCCGCCATGGCCAGCCCGATCGCGGCCTATCGCTGCCTCAACAAGCGGGGCATCGGCCACGCGGTCTACACCAACATGATGCCGGGCGGCGGATTCCGCGGCTACGGCGCCTCGCAGACCACCTTCGCGATCGAATGCGCCATCGACGCGCTGGCCCGCCAGCTCGGCATCGATCCCTTCGCGATGCGCCGCCTGAACGTCGTGCAGCCCGGGGACAACATCGAGTCGATCTGGAAGGAGCCGAGCGACGCCAGCTTCGGCAGCTACGGCATCGGCGAATGCCTCGATATCGTCGAGCGCGAGCTGGAGAAGGGCAACGGCGTCGCCAGGCCCGAGGGCCCGGACTGGGCTGAGGGACGGGGCGTGGCGCTGGCCATGCTGGAATGCGGACCGCCGACCGAGCACCGCTCGGGCGCCGAGCTGCGCCTCCTCCCGGACGGGACCTACCACCTCGCCTGCGGCTCCACCGAGATGGGCAACGGCATCACCACGGCCCACAAGCAGATCGCGGCCGCGATCCTGGGATCCCGCGCCGACGCCATCGCGATCATCAACGCCGACACCGACCGCACCCCCTACGACACCGGCACCTTCGCCAGCACCGGCACCGTGGTCGGCGGCAAGGCGGTGCATCTGGCCGCCGAGGCCATGGCCAAGGACATCCTCGATTTCGCCAGCCGCCACACCGGGATCCCGGTGGAGCAATGCCGGCTCGACACCGATGGCGGCGTGGTCTGCGGCAACCGCCGGCTGACGCTCGCCGACCTCCATGCCGAGGGCACGAAGGTCGACCACCGCTTCATGGTCAGCCGGAAGGCCTATCTGTCGCCGCGGACCATCGCGTTCAACGTGCAGGGCGTCCGCCTGGCGGTCCACCGGGTGACCGGCGAGATCCGGGTGCTGCACAGCGTCCACGCCGCCGATATCGGCAAGCCGATCAACCCGATGCAGTGCCGCGGCCAGCTCGATGGCGCCGTCGGCATGGGCTACGGCTGGGCGCTGGTCGAGACCATGGTGCATGACGGCGACGGCCGCATGATCAACCCGCAGTTGCGCAACTGCCGGATCCCGACCTTCGCCGACACGCCCCACACCGACATCTTCTTCGCCGACACCGTCGACCGGATCGGGCCGCTCGGGGCCAAGTCGCAGGGCGAGTGCGGCATCAACCCCGTGGCCCCGGCGGTCTCGAACGCGCTGGCCGACGCCACCGGCGTGCGCTTCGCCCACCTGCCGTTCACCCCGGACCGCCTGTTCGAAAAGCTCGCCGCCCGATGAGCGGGCCCGCGGCGAGCGTCAGCATCGTCACCCAGACCACCGTCCGGCCCGAGAGCGCCGACGCCTTCGCCCGGTGGCAGGGTGATACCAGCGCGGTGGTGGCGACCTTTCCGGGCTTCATCGAGCAGCGGCTGATGCCGCCGCACCCGCCGCTTCAAGTCGATTGGGTGATCCTGCAGCGGTTCGACAGCCTGGACCATGCCCGGCACTGGCTGGCCTCGCCGGAGCGGCAATCCCGGATCGAGGGCGCCGCCCCGATGCTGGTCGGCCGCGACGACGTCCACATCGTCACCGACGCGGCCAGCGCCGCCCGCACGGCCCCGGTCTCGGCGGTGATCAGCACCCGGGTGAAGCCCGGGATGGAGGCCGAATATCTCCGCTGGGAGCAGAAGGTCGCGGCCGCTCAGTCGAAGGCGCCGGGGCTGCAGGGCTACCGGTTCGAGCCGGCCGTGCCCGGCGTGCAGGAGGATTTCGTCGCGATCCTGCGCTTCGACAGCGACGCCAACCTTCAGGCCTGGCTCGATTCCCCCGCGCGCAAGGCGCTGATCGAGGAGGCGGCGCCGCTCACCGCGGAATTCCACACCCGCACGGTGCAGAGCGGCTTCGAGCAATGGTTCCGGGACACGACCCCGGAGGGCGCGCCGCCGCCCCCGGCCTGGAAGATGAACATGATCGTCCTCCTGACGCTCTACCCGACGGTGTTCCTCTGGGGCCTGCTGATCGGCACGCCGCTGCTGTTGCAGGTGCTGAAGCTCGATTTCCCGGTGGCCCTGTTCATCGGGAACGTGGTCAGCGTGCTGATCACGTCGCGCCTGGTGCCCTGGGCCGCCAACCGGATGCGCTGGTGGCTGGCTCCCGCGAAGGAAGGACGGGCGGCGGTCGACCTCCAGGGCGCGGGGTTGCTGGTGGCGGTCTACGCGGTCCTGATCCTGGTCTTCTGGAAAGTGCTGTGAGCGGCGTCGGCGCGTCACGCGCGCGTCCGCCTCGCTCGGTGGATGACCAGACTCACACGATGCCGATTGCGGCGCGGGTCCCCTCTCCCGTGCGGGAGAGGGACAGGGTGAGGGATGCGACCTCTCCGGACGACCCTCGTCCCTCACCCCAACCCTCTCCCG
>NZ_JAKSYO010000182.1 GCF_022829635.1 Methylobacterium sp. E-066 | reverse complement strand
GCCACCGACGCGGGCACCGCCCCACCCTCCGAACCCGCCGGTCAGCCACCGCACGGACCCCCGAAGAGTGCCCCGGGATCGCTCCCGAAGCACCGAAGGACAGGTGGCGGCTAATGAGCACAAAATAGGAACATTGTCAAGCAAATTGACGGTCGATTTGGCTGCGTCGTCGCGAGCGGAGCGACGGAGTGGATGAGATCTGACGCTTGGTGCCGTCTGCAAAGGGTGGTTTTCTGCCAGTCTGGTTTCGGGTGGCGGAACCTGAAAAGCGGACGCTCAATCCGAGCGAACGGCCGATTCGTCGGACATGCGTGCGCGGTTGGAGGGGACCGCCCAAATTACCAGGTGATCGTGGTCGTGGTTTGATGGGACGCAGTCCTCCCACAGCCCACGGAGCGTAGCCGTCCGCCCCGGTCCCCGACCGATAAATGGGCGTGATGGCCTCCCATGCAACGTTCACGCGTTGATCGACGAGCACGATCCGGTCAGTCCAGGATCCACTCGTCGTCGTCCCAAGGCTGCGTTTCGAGCCTGGATGCGAGGGCGCCGGCAATTTCCTCGGCCGTTTCCTCACTCGACAGGCCGATGCCCCGGGCGAGGCTTCGCACGATCCGCCCGGTCGCCACGCCGGCGGCGGCGAGGCGGGACGCGAGATCCTCGTGGAAGGACGTTTCGAATGCCTCCACCGCATGATCGTCCCCCCAGATGTCCGGCATATCCGTCAGGGTCAGGACCCGGGATAGGCGTACCCGGCGCTCCTCGTCGGCAAGCGTCCTGTTTCGTGAGTCGAGGAACCGGGCGAAGGCGGCCTCGCGGTCCTGGACCGGCTGCGCAGGGATCTCGTGCCGGCCAAGCACCGTCTCCATCGATCGGACATGGTCCGCGAAAGCCGCGATGGCGCGCGCCCGTCCGTCCTCGCCGCGCAAGGCGTTGGCTAGGACGGTCAGCCGCATCAGTCGCGAGGTCTCTTCGCCCTGGACCCGGCGCCTGATCTCGGCCGCGTAGGCACGCGGCATCCAGTGCCCGAGGACCGTCTCGATCGTTGAGCGGCGGTACTGGATGCGCTGCGCGGTCTCCTCGACTTCGGAGCCATCGTTCTCCTCCATCCCGAGGGCGCTTCTCAGCCCGAAGCCGAAACCCTCGGTCCGTGGCCGTGCGTGCTCGACGCCGGCCTCGCCCGCTAGGACTGCAGCCAGCCTGTCCCTGTCGGCCGGGCTGAACCTGAAGGCATCGAAGGTGAACAGGCGTGTCGCGGGCGGCTTGTGGCAGAGCACGCCCGTCAGGAAGAACTCCCTCGGCGTTAAGACATCTGTGTCGGGCGGCGGAGCGTCCGTCACCGGTTGTGCGATGTCGAATACAGCCTCGACATAGGCCGAGAGGGCGTCGTGCCGTCCCGAGAGGCGGACCATAAGCTCGTGACGCTTGCTGCCGGGATTGGCCGATCCGATGAACCAGACCGGCTGGGTCGTCCTCAGGATACGAAATAGCTTGGTATGGAAGTGGACGGGTGAACTCGTCACCACGGCCACTGACACGTCATGGAAGCCGGCCCTGCGGAGCGTGGCCCTTACGCCCCGCATGTCGGTCCAGGTTCGCGGGATCAGAGCGGTCGCCTCCAGCCCGATCGCGATCCTGACCCTGCAGTATCGACGATGGGCGCGGGGGACCCGCTTGCATAAGGCCACCATCCTATCGGGATTGTAGTAACCACCGAGGATCGTGATCTCGGTCGCTCCGATTGCCGCCTCGTGAAGTGCACCTTCGAGGTCCACGACGTCGGTACCGTCGGGATCGAGCCCGATCAGTTCCGGATGATGGACGAAGACCCTATCGTCGATCCGCATGGCGTTCCCCAAGGACCGTGGACAGGCATGGGGGATCCCACGTCAGGCCCTCATCCAACCTGAAGATTGCAAGTTTGTAGCACGACCTACTGATGTCATGGCCGCCGCTTTCGAGGCTGCTTCGCTTTCAGAGCGGACATTCGAATAGGCAGGGCGGAAGGTCCGCAACGGGTCATTTTCGTCGTGGAACCGAACCAACGCTTACGTCCGCGTTTGGGTAGCCCTCGTAACTGTTTATACGACTAGGTTGGGTCGACAGCAGATGCCACCAAGCGTCCGATTTCGTCCCCTGGATCGCTTCGCGGCACGCGCACGGACGGGGCGTCCCCCCACGCAGCCCCTCAATGAAAATCCCGGCTCGGATACATCCGCCGGTCCGGGGGCGCGCCGAAATCCGTGGTCTCGGGCGGCAGCCGCATCCCGGCGGCGCGCAGGTCGCGTAAAGACTCGGTGAGGTCGCGAAACCCCTCGGCGACCAGATGGACCACGCCGCTCGCCCGCTGGACCCGGCCGCGCACGGCGAGGAAGCGGGCCTGCATGGCGGCCCGGCGGTTGGCCTCGAACACCGTTTTCCAGATGATCACGTTGGCGATGCCGGTCTCGTCCTCCAGGGTCAGGAACACCACGCCTTTGGCGGTGCCCGGCCGCTGGCGGATCAGCACCAGACCCGCCACCGTGACCCGGGCGCCCTGGGGCAGGGACGGGTCGCAATGGGCCCGGGCCGGGATCGCGCCGATCCGGGCGAGGCGACCCCGGAAGAACGCGACCGGGTGCCCCTGGAGCGACAGGCCGGTGGCGGCGTAATCCTCGGCCACCGCCTCGGACAGGGGCAGGGCCGGCAGGTCCACCTGTGGCTCGTGGCGGAACAGGCCGTCATCGGCGTGCCAGGCGAAGAGCGGCAGCGGCGCGTCGAGGAGATGGCCGCGGCGCTCGGTCCCGTCCGCCTTGGCCGCCTTGCGGGAGGAGGTGCCCTCCAGCGTCCGCACCATCCACAGGGCGGCGCGCCGGTCGAGGCCCAGCGACCGGAAGGCGTCGGCCTCGGCCAAGCGCTCCAGGGCGTTGCGCGGCAAAGCGAGGGCCGCCTGCAGGCCCTCGATGCTGGCATAGCCGTTGGCGCGCAGCCGGACGAGCCGGTGCATCGCGGCCTCGGGCAGGCCGCTCACCTGCCGCAGGCCGAGGCGGACCGCGTGCCGCTTCGGATCCCCGGCCGGCTCCAGGGTGCAGTCCCAGGCGCTGGCATTGACGCAGACGCCCCGCACCTCGACCCCGTGGGCGCGGGCGTCGCGCACCAGCTGGGCCGGCTGATAAAAACCCATCGGTTGGGCGTTGAGGATCGCGGCCAGGAACACGTCCGGGTGCCGGCACTTCATCCAGGCCGAGGCGTAGACCAGGAGCGCGAAGCTCGCCGCGTGGCTCTCCGGGAAGCCGTAGGTGGAAAAACCCTTGATCTGCGCGAAGCAGCGCTGGGCGAAATCCGCCGGATAGCCGCGGCCGGTCATGCCGCCCACGAACTTTTGCTCGAAGCCGCCGATCGAGCCGACATGCCGGAAGGTCGCCATCGCCCGGCGCAACCCGTCGGCCTCGGCCGGCGTGAAGCCCGCCGCCGTGATGGCGATCTGCATCGCGTGCTCTTGGAACAGCGGCACGCCGTAGGTCTTGTGCAGCACCGCGTGCAGCTCGTCCGCCGGCCCGTGGTCCGGATGCGGAGCCGGATAGACCACCGGCTCGTCCCCTGACCGCCGCCGCAGGTAGGGATGGACCATGTCGCCCTGGATGGGGCCGGGGCGCACGATCGCCACCTGCACGACGAGGTCGTAAAACTCCTTGGGTTTGAGGCGCGGGAGCATCGACATCTGCGCCCGGCTCTCGACCTGGAACACGCCGACGGAATCGGCCTTCGCCAGCATCGCGTAGGTCGCGGCATCGTCCTGCGGCAGCTCGGCCAGGGTCTCGTAGAATTCGCCGTGGTCCCGTTCCAAAAACTCGAGGCCGCGCTTGAGGCAGGTCAGCATGCCGAGCGCCAGCACGTCGACCTTCATCAGGCCGATCGCGTCGATATCGTCCTTGTCCCACTCGATGAAGGTGCGGTCCGCCATGGCGCCGTTGCCCACCGGCACGGTCTCGTCGAGGCGCCCGCGGGTCAGGATGAATCCGCCGACATGCTGCGACAGGTGGCGGGGAAACCCGATCAGCTGGTGGGCGAGGTCGAGCGCCTGCCGGAGCATCGGGTTGTCGGGGTCGAGGCCGGCCTCGCGCACGTGCTTGTCCGGCACGTCCTTACCCCAGGAGCCCCAGACCGTGTCGGCGATCGCCGCGGTCACGTCCTCGGTGAGCCCCAGCACTTTGCCGACCTCGCGGATCGCCATGCGCGGGCGGTAATGGATCACCGTGGCGCAGAGGGCCGCGCGCTCGCGCCCGTAGCGGTCGTAGAGGTGCTGGATCACCTCCTCGCGGCGCGCGTGCTCGAAATCGACGTCGATGTCCGGGGGCTCGCCCCGGTTCTCGGAGATGAACCGGGCGAACAGCAGCCGGTGCTTGGACGGGTCCACGGCGGTGATGCCGAGGCAGAAGCACACGGCGGAATTGGCCGCCGAGCCGCGGCCCTGGCACAGGATGCCCTTGCTCCGGGCGAACTCGACCACGTCGAACAGGGTCAGGAAGTAGCGGGCGTAGTCCATCTGCGCGATGAGCCGCAGCTCCTCGCGCAAAGTCGCCTCGACGGCGGCCGGGATGTCGCCGGCATAGCGCCAGCGCGCCCGCTCCCAGGTCTTCTCCTCCAGGTATTCCTGAGGCGTGCGCCCCGGCGGCACCGGCTCGTCGGGATACTCGTAATGCAGCTGCCCGAGGGAGAAGCTGCAGCTTTGCGCGATCTCGATGGTGCGGGCGAGCGCCTCCGGATGGTCGGCGAACAGCCGGGCCATCTCGGCGGGGGTCTTCAGGTGGCGCTCGGCATTGGCCTCCAGGCGATAGCCGGCCTCCCCGATCCGGCAGCCCTCGCGAATGCAGGCCACCACGTCCTGAAGCGGGCGCCGTTCGGGATGGTGGTAGAGCGCGTCCGAGACCGCGACCATGGGTGCCCCGTGGCGCGCGCCCAGCTCCGCGAGGAGGCCGAGGCGGCGGCGCTCGTCGCCGCGCCGCGCGTGGCTCGCCCCGAGCCAGGTCCGGCCCGGGGCGGCCGCGGCCAGGGCTTCGAGCCGGCCCAAAAAACCGTCCGGGGGGCGCAGGCGCCGGCCCGGCGGCATCGCGATGAACATCTGCCCCTCGGCGGCCTCCAGCATCTCGGCGAAGGTGAAGCGGCATTCCCCCTTGCGGCTGCGGCGATTACCCCGGGTGAGCAGCCGGCACAGGCGGCCCCAGGCCTGCCGGTCCGCGGGATAGGTCACGGCCTCGAACCCGTCCTCGGTGACGAGGCGCACCCCGGGCAGGACGCGGATCTTCAAACCCTCCGCCTCCAGGGCCCGCGCCGCCGCATGCGCCCGGACCACCCCGGCCACGGTGTTGCGGTCGGCGATCCCGAGGGCCGCGAGCCCGTAGGCCGCGCCTTGCACGACGTATTCCTGCGGATGCGAGGCGCCGCGCAGGAACGAAAAATTCGTGGTGAGGGCGAGCTCGGCGTAGGCGGGGCCGCTCACGCGAACACCCCGTGGACGAACCATGCGGCCGGGCGGCCGGGGGCGTGCGGTCCGTCGCGGTAGAGCCAGAGCCTTCGACCGGCCTCGCACTCGACCCGGTAATAATCCCGGGCCTCGGCGGGCGCATGCCACCACTCGGCGGCGATCCGCTCCGGCCCCTCGGCATGGACGATCGCGTGGATCCGGGCGCGCCAGCGGAAGCGCCGGGGCGGCCCCTCTGGCACGGTGGAGAGCACATCGAGGGCAGCCTCGCCCCGGGGGAACAGCACCAGGGGCCGGGGCGGCAGGTGGTCCGGCCAGGAGGTGGGCGCGCTGGTCCAGGGGCTGTCGGACTCACACGAAGCCGGTCGAGGCGCGAGTCCCCTCTCGCGTGCGGGAGAGAGAGCCGGTCGCGACTTGCGCGAGGCGCTGTCTGAACCGTGTAGCGTCCACGGGAGGGTGTGGGCGGCCCGCTCCGGGATGTGGCTCGCCCGCGCCCCGAGGCGCAGGAGCGGCCGGCCGAGGCGCTGGGTCAGGGCATCCGCGAGGGCGTCGATGCCGTCGCCCTGGGGGGCCGCGCCGAGTTCCGTCTGGCGGACCGACAGGGTGCCGGTCACCGTCACGGTGAGCGCCACGGTCTCGAAGCCGAAGCCGGCATCGAGACCGGCGCCCAGGCGGTCGAGGCGCAGGGACACCAGGGCGGCGACGCGCTCGGGGCAGCGCTCGGGCCGGGACAGGCCGAGATCGAGCACGCGCATCACCCCGTCGACCCGGTGCAGCACGAGGCGCAGGGCGCAGGCGCCGACCCCGTCCCGCTCCAGCCGGGGGGCGATCTCCGCCATCAGCAGCCGGGCGGTGACGACGATGTCGGATTGCCGGCCGATCGGGTCGAGGAAGCCGCGGGCGGCCCGGTAGGCGGCCTCCTCGGTGAGCGGCGCCAGAGGCTCCGGACGCCGGCCCATCGCCTGGTCGAGGCGCAGCAGCAGGGCCTCGCCGAAGCGGCGGGCCAGCGGCCCCCGGGCCAGGGCATCGACTTCGCCGACCCGGCGCAGGCCGAGCCGCTGCAAACCCGCGACCGTGCCGGGATCGAGGCGCAGCGCCGCCACGGGCAGCCCCCGCAGGGGCTCCGCGGCCCCGCCGGGGGGCACGACGACCCGGTCGGAGGCCCCGTAGCAGGCCAGCGCGAAGGCGCCGCCGGGGGTGTCGGCGAGCGCGATCCGGGCGGGAATGTTTGACCGCGCCAGGCGCCCGGCCAGGTCGTCCACGAGCTTCGCCTCGCCGCCGCGCAGGTGGCTCGCCTCGGCGACGTCGATGTAGAAGCCGTCCGCCGCCTCGGCGGCCCCGAACGGCGCCACACCGGGGGCGTAGCCCTCCGCCCAGCGGCAGAGCCGCAGCAGCGCCGCCCGATCGGCTTCGGGATCGGCGGGATGGACCTGGAGCGGCACGCCGATCCGCGCCCGGACCCGGCCCAGGGGCTCACCGGGCTTCAAGCCCAGGGCGCGGGCCTCCGGGTCGAGGGCGAGGAGCCGCAGGCCACCGGAGCCCTCGGCCGCCACCGCGAGGGGGCCCCGGTCAGGCGCGAGACCGGCCCGCCGCAGCCGCGTCACGGGCCAGTGGCTCAGGCAGACGCAGACGATGCGCGGCATGGTCCCACTCCACAAGCCAGTCGCCGCCCCGGCCGTTGCGGCAGCGTTCGAGCCGCGCCCGCCAGCGCGGCTTGTCCAGGGTCCCGAACCGGTCCCGGGCGGCCGGGGCCGAGGCGATCCGCCAGCGGGTGGCGGCACCGTTGGGCAGGCCGGCCTCGGCGGGCCGCAGGATCAGCAGGAGCGGCGGCGCGTCGCCGTCCGCCCCCCCTTCCGCGGCGAGCTGCAGGCGCCGGCCCGGCTTCAGCGGCAGGCCGTCCGCGAGGAGGCCGACGAGCACCGGCAGGGCGCGGGCGTGGAGCGCCGCCTCGAGCGCCCGAAACACCTCGGCGTCGCCCCCAGCCTCCAGCAGCAGCAGCCGGGCCGGATCGAGGCCGAGGCCGGCCAGGCCGTGGCCGTGGGGCAGGGGCTGGTTCGGCGCGGCGGCGATCAGCGCTGCGCCTTGTGTGCGGGCGAGCCGGGCGGCGCAGAGCGCCAGGGCGAAGCCCAGGGCCGCGACCATATCCGCGGGCTCCATCGGGGCGATCTCGTGCGGCGGCCCGAGGGCCAGGCCGCCGCCAGGCAGATGCGCGTCGATCGCCTCCAGGCCCAGGGGCAGGACCGGGCGCGGTGCCGCTTGGCCGCCGGGACCCGCCAGGCGCACCCGCAGGGCCGCCAGCCGCTCCCGGGGGCTTCCCAAAGCGGGATCCCGCCCGGTCTGGTTCGCAGGGTCCGGCCCCATCTCCGCGTGCTCCGATCATGCCGGACGATAGGAACATAACAGGAACATGTACAAACCGATTCCGCACGATGCCTGAATCGGACGCCGGGCCAGCGGCTTGGCCTGTGGATGGATGTGGACGCGGGTGGAATCGGCCCGGCCGCCCGCGACCAAAGCCGCGGTTGACCGGGTTCGCGGCCCGGTGTGACGCGCAAAATCGAATGGCATTCTGCGCGAGTTCGGATGTCATCACCTCCGGATCCCGGCCAGGTCGCGCAACGCGCCCGCCGCAGGCTCGGCCTCCGCGGAACCCTGCGCCTCTGCCGGCACCGGCTCGGCGATCACCCGGGCAAGATAGGCCCGGCGCGCCACCGACGAGGTCGGGCGCCTCAGCTTCCAGAGGCGCGTGGCCTGGTACGGGCGGGCGATCTGAACGGGCTCGCCATGGGTTTCGGGGCGGAGCCGAACCTTCAGAACGGCACCGGGCGAAAGGCCCCGCGGTTTTATCCGCTCCGCGCAGCGTCGGTCCGCTGCGGCGGCTGAGCCCGGAACGTGTCCGTCGAAGGCCGGCCGCAGCTTTTCCCGACGGTATCTGACCGCGGTTCAACAATTTGTGATAGATCCGAGAAATTCATAAACTAACAGCAGTAGAAAATAGACCCTCCGTCAAATATAAATATTCGAATGGATAAATAATTTTCCTACAGAACATTTTATAAGTTTTTGCACGAACTCTAATGAGCAACGTCCGAATATTTTCGACTTTCAAATCAGATCGGATGAGATTATGCACCTGAGTCATGAAATACCCGTAATGTAATAAATCAGACATATGCGGACCTTGTTTTCGACAGCCGCCCTGCATCCTCGGGAGGCCTTCGATCGCTGGAGAGAGGCGCTGATCGAGCAGGGGATGCCCGTCGAGCAGCACCGGCTCGACGAGACGCCCTTCAAGGCCAAGTTGACGGTTGCCCGCGTCGGCCCCCTCGTGATGACCTCCCTGGCGCAGGCGGCCATGCGCACCGAAGCGACGCCCAGTCTGATCCGGCGATGCGCCGACCAGGACCGGGTCGACGTGCTGATCAAGATCGCCGGTGTGTCGCGGCGGATCCAGGAGGGTCAGGAGAGTGTGCAGCGGCCGGGCGACCTCGTGGTGTACGACCGCCGGCCATCCGCGCGGATATCGTGCGCCGACAGCCAAACTTTGGTTTTGACCCTTCCGCGCAAGCGCCTGGAGGACGTGCTCGGCCCCACCCGGCTCTACGCATCCCTGACGATCGGGGCAGATCTCGCGTCGACCCGTCTGGCGACGAGCTTCATCACCAACCTGATCCGCCTCCGCGATCAAATCCCGCTCGATGTCGCCACCCGCATGGTCGGCATCGGCACGGACCTGATCATGGCCAGCATCGCCGAGCGCTTGGCCAAGGACGTACCGAGACCGTTGCACGGGACTGTCGTGGTCCAGCGCGCCAAGGCCCATGTCGAGGCGAATCTCGGCGACCCGGCCCTCGATCCGCCCCAGCTCGCGGCCGCGACCGGCGTGTCCCTCCGTCGGCTGCAGGAGCTGTTCCACGCGCGCGGCCAGCACATCTCCGAGTACATCTGGCATCGCCGGTTGGAAGCGGCAGGCAAGCGCCTGACCGACCCGGGCTGTGCCCATCTGCCGGTCGGCATCCTGGCCTTCAACTGCGGTTTCAGCAGCCAGGCTCACTTCTCCAAGCGCTTCAAGGCGCATTTCGGCCTGCCCCCGCGTGAGTACCGGCACGCGGCCTTGATGAAGGTTCCGTGCGCGAGTCCGGACCTCGGCCTCGCGCGACACAAGGCGATCGGCGCTCCGCCCAGGCAGTGACGGTTCGGGCACCGGCGAACCAGCTCCGGCAGCTGAGCGCGCCCGCGCTCGGCGAACTGGAGGCCGCGCGCCGGTACGGCATCGAAACGCGTTACCGCCGCTGCCGCTGGCTCGCCGTGTTGATCTGGACCTGTCCGAAGCTGCCGCCGGAGACGCTCCACAAGGACGCGGTCCGGCGGTCACACTGTGCCCGCTGCGGCCTGCGACCGGAGCCCGGCGATGTCCGCCTTTACCGGGGTGCGGTAAGACGCATCCCACTTGGCCCCGACCCTCGCGGACAAGCGGGATGCCACCAAGCTGTTGCGACCGCGCCGGAATCGGCCCGAAACAGGCGCCTTCGGCCGCCCTGTGCCGATCATCCCACCTGGATCACGGTTTGCGGCCAACCGTAGCGGAGGTCTGGCGGACCGCGCCCAATCGGGTCATGAAGGACGCCATCCGACCTTGCGCCCCCTCGGCGAACCCGGAAGAGCCGATGGCGCGGCGAACGCCATGAAAAACCGCGACAAAATTCCGCCCGGTCTCGGCCAATCCCGGAAAACCCCGCCCTGCGCCGCTGTGCCGACCGAACCTGCACGTCACAACATGGTCCGAGCATGCGCCCAGCCCTCGCCTTGACGATCCTGCTCGCCCTCTCTGGAGCGGCCTCAGCCCAGCAGCCGCCGGATCCCGGGCCCGCCGCCCCGAATGCGTCCGAAGGCCGCCCGCGCCCGGTCAAGCCGCGGCCCCGGCAGGCCCCGGTCCCGAGCCAGCCGATCATGGTCTACGACGCCCGGATCGAGGCGGGCGACCTGCGGATCTCGGGCTCGGTGCGCAAGCCCGGGGCGATCGTGGTCCTGGACGACGACATCTCGATCCAGGCCGACCGGCGCGGGCGCTTCACCTTCCGGGTCCCCTACCGGCCGCCGACCTGCGTGGCGACCCTCAAGGCCGAGCCGGACGAACGCGAGGCCGTGATCGCGAACTGCGCCGCCGAAGGCCCCCCGGGGCCGCCCGGCCCGCAGGGCGCCGCGGGGCCGCCCGGGGAGGCGGGGCCGAAGGGCGATGCGGGTCCCAAGGGTGATGCGGGTCCCAAGGGCGACCAGGGGCTCAAGGGTGAGCCTGGCGCTCCGGGACTCCCGGGGGCCAAGGGGGATCAGGGCGCCAAGGGCGAAGCCGGTATCAAGGGCGAGCCGGGGGCCAAGGGCGAGCCCGGCCCGGTCGGCGGGGCAGGGGCCAGGGGCGAGGCCGGCGCCTCCGCCCTCCGGGCCGTGCGCAAGTCCGACTGCGCGGGCGGCTGCACCATCACATGCCCGGCCGAGGAGATCCTGGTCACCGCCCACTGCCTCAAGGCCGGCACCCCGGTCTATGACGGGGAGGGCGCCACCTGCCCGGCGGAAGCCTCGGGGATCGTCGGGTTCTGCACCCGGCCGTGAGGGTTGCGGGTGTCACACATCTCTCATCGAAGCGACGCTGGCGCCTCCCACGCCCGCACAGGCTCCGATGTCCACACATCGGCTTGTGCAGGCCGCGACGCGCCCCCTCTCCCGTGCGGGAGAGGGCTGGGGTGAGGGACCAGGTCTTTCCGGACAGGTCGCATCCCTCACCCTGTCCCTCTCCCGTGCGGGAGAGGGGACCCGCGCCTTGAGCGGAGACGTGTGAGGCCGCTCTGTCCCCGCGGGGCGAGGGAATCGCCTCTCAAGGCAGCGCCCTCGTTAAAAAAGATCAGGACCCCGCCGCGCAGATCCGAGCTCCAGGCGGCGCTATCACCCCGATCAGCCGCCGGTCTCGCGCAGCCAGTCCAGCATCCCGGCGGCGGCGGCTCGGCCGCCCGCGAAGGCGCCCTGGAGCAGGTAGCCGCCGGTCGGGGCTTCCCAGTCGAGCATCTCGCCGGCCAGGAACAGGCCCGGGCGGGCGCGCAGCATGGCCCGGCTGTCGAGGGCGTCGAGGCGGACCCCGCCCGCCGTCGAAATCGCCCGCTCGATCGGGGCCGAGCCGATGAGGGCGAGGGGGGCGGCCTTGATCAGCCCGGCCAGCGCCTCGGGCTCGGCCGGGAGGTTTTGGCCGGCCGCCTCGCGCAGCAGGCCCGCCGCCACCGGCGAAAGGCCCGCGGCCTTGCGCAGCCGGGTCGCCGCCGAATCCCCAGGCCGGGCGCCGGAGAGGCGGCGGGCCAGAACCTCCAGGGTCAGGTCGGGGCGCAGGTCGACGCGAAGGCGGGCGCTTCCCCGGGCGGCGATCGCCGTGCGCAGGTGGCGCGACAGGGCGTAGACCGCCCCGCCCTCGATCCCGGCCTCGGTGATCACCGCCTCGCCCCGCACGGTGATGCCGTCGCAGGCGAGCGCCACCCGCTTGAGCGGCGCCCCGGCGAAACGCTCCCGGAACAGGTCGGACCACGCCACGGTAAAACCGGCATTGGCCGGCTCCAGGGGCGCGACCTCCACCCCGAGCCCTTCGAGGAGCGGCACCCAGCGCCCGTCCGAGCCGAGCCGCGGCCAGCTCGCCCCGCCGAGCGCCAGCAGGGTCGCCCGGGGCCGGATCTCGGTCGGGCCATCGGGCGTCTCGAACTGAAAAGAACCCTCGGCGATCGCCGTGAGCCGGTGGCGGGTGCGGATCCGGACCCCGAGGCGGTCGAGCCGCGCCAGCCAGGCCCGCAGCAGCGGCGACGCCTTGAAGCTCGTGGGAAACACCCGCCCGCTCGACCCCACGAAGGTCGGCTCGCCGAGATCCGCGCACCAGTCCCGCAGCGCCTCCGGGGGGAAAGCCGCGATGGCGGCGTCCAGGTGGCCGGCGGGATGGTAGCGCGCCAAAAAGTCCGCGCGCGGCTCGCTGTGGGTGAGGTTGAGGCCGCCGCGCCCGGCGATCAACAGCTTGCGGCCCACAGACGGCATCCGGTCGTAGACCGTGACCGCCCGGCCGGCCTGCGCCAGCACCTCGGCCGCGGCCAGCCCGGCCGGGCCGCCACCCACGATAGCGATATCTTGGGCGATGTCCCTGATGTCGTCCGGCATCCGCCTGGAGAGCGGCAGGCCGCCCGTGCCTGTCAAGCGGAAGGGCCGGGGAGGGGCGAGGAAAGAGGGGAGCCGTGCGCTGCGCGCCGTGCAGGTTCACTGGTGCGGCGCTAGGAACCAAAACGCCCCAAAGATAGGTTCTTCTCCTTTCTCCGCCTTGCGTAGATCGGCAACCTCCGCGCGAGGGCCATCGACGCTCCCCTCCTTCGTGCCGAGCCGCCATCCGCACCGGATGCGAACGGCCGTGCAGCCCGGACCAGAGGTCAGACACGTGGGTCGTCCCATCGCCGTCACCGGGCTCCCGGCGCAGCCGGCCCCCGCCGCCCGGGACCGCCTCAGCCCGGTCGAGATCCGCGCGATCGTGTTCGGCCTGATGACCGCGATGCTGCTCGCGGCCCTCGACCAGACCATCGTGGCGACCGCGATGCCGACCATCGGGCTCGATCTCGGCGACGCCGCCAACCTCCCCTGGATCGTCACCGCCTACCTGCTGGCCTCCACGGCGGTGACGCCGCTCTACGGCAAGCTGTCCGACATCCACGGGCGGCGGATCATGCTGCTGATCGCCATCGCGACCTTCGTGCTCGGCTCGCTCGCCTGCGCGGTGGCCCCCACGATGGTGACCCTGGCGCTCGCCAGGGGCCTCCAGGGCATCGGCGGCGGCGGGCTGATCGCCCTGTCGCAGACCATCCTGGCCGACATCATGCCGCCCAAGGAGCGGGCGCGCTACCAGGTGGTGATCGCCGGCGTGTTCGTGGCGGCCTCGGTGGCCGGGCCCCTGCTCGGGGGCTTCTTCGCCCAGCATCTGCACTGGTCGCTGATCTTCTGGATCAACCTGCCGATCGGCTTCCTGGCCTTCGCGCTGACCAACGCCAAACTGAAGCTGCTGCCGCGCAACGAGCGCCGCCACACGCTGGATTATCCCGGCGCCGTCCTGCTGGTGCTGAGCTCGACCACCCTGTTGCTGGCCCTGAGTTGGGGCGGCGTGCGCTATCCCTGGGGCTCCGCGCCGGTGCTCGGCCTGCTCGCCCTGGCCGCCGTGCTGGGCAGCCTGTTCGCGGCGCGCCTCGCCACCGCAGCCGAGCCGCTGATCCCCACGGAGGTGCTGAAGAACCGGGTGGTCTACAGCGCCACCCTGTCCGCCTGCTTCGCGATGGGCACCTTCATCGGCCTGACCATCTACGTGCCGATCTTCCTCGAAGGCGTGATCGGGCTCACCGCCAGCGAATCCGGCATGGCCCTGGTGCCGCTGATGGTCGGCACCGTCACCGGGGCGACGCTGTCGGGCCGGTCGATGCTGCTGTTCCGGCACTACAAGCGCCTGCCGCTCGCCATGATGAGCCTCAGCATCGTGTGCTGCGCCGTCATCGCCCTGGAGGGGCGGGCGCTGCCGTTCTGGCTGATGGAGGTGCTGTTCGCCCTGCTCTCCATGGGGATCGGGACGATCCTGCCGCTCTCCACCATCGCGATCCAGAACGCAGTGGAGACGCACCAGCTCGGCATCGCCACCGCGGCGATGAACTTCTTCCGCTCGCTGGGTGGTGCCCTGATCGTCGCCGCCTTCGGGACGATCGTGCTCGGCGGCGCCACCGGGACCGGGCACGATGTCGAGAGCCTGATCCGCGGGGGCGACCCCGCACAGCTCGCCCTGACCTTCCGCTCCGTGTTCGCGGCCGCCTGCCTCGGCCTGGTGGCTGCCTTCGGGTTCCTCGCCTACATGGAAGAGCGCCCGCTGGGCGAGCGTCCCGCGGCGAAGCCCGGCCGCGCGCCGGCCACCGACACCCCATCGTAAGGACCCGATCGTGGCTTGGCTGATCCTGCTCGCCGCCGGCCTGCTGGAGGTGGTGTGGGCCTACGCGATGAAGCGCTCCGCGGGCTTCACCCAGCTGATCCCGAGCGTCGTGACGGTGGCGGCCGCCCTCGGCAGCTTCGTCCTGCTGGCCTTCGCCATGCGCAGCCTGCCGCTCGGTACCGCCTACACGGTCTGGACCGGCATCGGCGCGGTCGGCGCCTTCCTGCTCGGCATCCTGATGCTCGGCGAGAGCGCGAGCCCCCTGCGGATCGCAGCGGCGGCGCTGATCGTCTCGGGCCTGGTGCTGATGAAGCTCTCCGGGGACGCGTGAGACGCGGGATCATCCGGTCGCCGCGTCCGTGCCCTTGATTCGCCCGGTTCGCCCGCTTAACTCGCCCCTATCGGCTGCGGGCCCCTCTGGCGGGCGCTGTTCAGCGCCCGTGATGTCGGAGCCGATGCTTTCCTTCCGGAATCGCATCAGGTCCCGCACATGATGGACGTTCTCACCGTCGAATGGCTCGGTAAGCCATTGTGGATGTGGCTCGGCTTCCACGTCCTGGTCGGCTGCCTGCTGGCCTTCGATCTCGGGCTGCTGCACCGGGACAAGGAGCACGAGATCGGCGTGCGGGAGAGCCTGCTGCTGACCGGCTTCTACCTGGCCCTCGGCCTCGCCTTCGGCGGCTGGATCTGGTGGTATCTCGGGCCGCAGGCCGGGGAGGAATATGTCACCGGCCTCGTGGTCGAGAAGTCGCTGTCGATGGACAACGTCTTCGTCATCGCCATGATCCTGGCCGCGCTCGGCATTCCGCGCGCCGCCCAGCACCGGGTCCTGCTCTGGGGCATCCTCGCCGCCGTGCTGCTGCGCGGCCTGATGATCGGGCTCGGCGCGGCCCTGGTGCATCAGGTCCACTGGGTGCTGTCGCTGTTTGCCGCCTTCCTGATCTTCGCCGGCCTGAAAATCCTGTTCTCGGGGCCCGAGGAGGAGAGCGACTTCCAAAACAGCGCCGTGGTGCGCTGGATCAAGAAGACCTTCCGGGTCACCCCCGAGTTGCACGGCCAGCACTTCGCCGTGCGCCGGCCCGACCCGGCCACCGGCCGCAAGGCCCTGTGGTTCACCCCGCTCGCCTTGGCGCTGGTTCTGGTCAACGGCGCCGACGTGATCTTCGCCGTCGACAGCGTGCCGGCGATCTTCGCGATCACCACCGACACGTTCGTGGTCTACACCTCCAACATCTTCGCGATCCTGGGGCTGCGCGCCCTCTACTTCGCGCTCGCCGCGATGGTCGACCGGTTCGCCTATCTCAAGACCGCGCTGGCCTTCATCCTGATCTTCATCGGCGCCAAGATCGTGGTCGCCGACACGTTCGGGCTGATCCATGTGCAGCCCTGGGTGTCCCTGGTGGTGACCCTGTCGCTGCTGGCGATCGGCGTGTTGTACAGCCTGTGGCGCACCCGAACCGACGCCCCAGCCCAAGCGGCCGCCAGCCCGGCGCACGGGCATGAGGCGCGGGTTCATCGGGCCTGAAGTTCCGGTTTCAAAAGGTCCGGGACCTTTTGCGGGTCCAGGGCGGAGCCCTGGAAGGTCTCGTGGGCTCCGCCCCCGAACCCCGCCAAAGGGCTGAACCCTTTGGAATCCCAGGACTTCTCGGTGCTATGCCGGCAGGGCGGCGATCAGGTCGCGCAGGGTGGTGATGGTCGAGGCATCGGCCACGCCGTCCACCCGCGCCTGGCGGAAATGGCGCTGGAACGCCGTGACGACCGCATGCGTGCGCGCGTCGAACACACCGGTCACCGGCAGCTCGTAGCCGTAGAGGGCGAACATCGCCTGCAGCGCCTCCACGGGCTGTCCGGCATCGCCCTGGGCAAAGAACCGGCCGTCCCGCAGGCCGGTCGGCGGGACGCGATGGCCGACGCCCTCCGCGGCGAGGCGGTCCCACGGAAACGTCTCGCCCGGATCCTCCTTGCGCTCGGGGGCCACGTCGGAATGGGCCAGGACCCGTTCCGGCGGGATCGGCCAGCGTCCCAGGATATCCCGGGCCAGCGCGATCACGGCGGCGACCTGCGCGTCCGGGTAGGGCGGCAGCCCGCCGGCATGGCCCGGATGGACGATCTCGATCCCGAGCGAGCGGGAATTGAGGTCGGTGACGCCCTTCCAGGCGCCCCGACCCGCGTGCCAGGCGCGGCGCGCCTCCGGCACCATCTGGACGATGCAGCCATCCTCGAACACCAGGTAATGGGCCGAGACCTCGCTCAGCGGGTCGCGCAGCCGCGCCAGCGCGGCGGCCCCGCTGTCCATGCCGGTATAGTGCAGGATCAACATGTCGGGCCGCGCCCCGCGGCGCTCGCCATGGTTCGGCGAGGGCGCGACACGGCGGGCGAGGGGGCTGTCCGGAACGAGGCTCACCGCTACCCGCGCTCCTGCACGATCCGGTCATAGGCGGCGTTGATGGCGGCGAGCCGCTTCGTGGCGATCGTCACCGCCTCGGCCGGCAGGCCCCGGGCCAGCGCCCGGTCGGGATGGTGCTCGGCGGCCAGCGCCCGGTGGCGCGCCTTCACGGCCGCCTCGTCGGCGTCCCGGTCGAGCCCGAGGACCGCGTAGGGGTCGTCCGGCAGCCGCACGTGCCGGGCCGCGATGCGCTGGAAGGCGGCCTCGTCGAAGCCGAAGATGCTCGAAACGGCGCGCAGATAGCGCTCCTCCGCCTCGTGAAGCGCCCCGTCGGCGCCGGCGATCTGGAACAGGCCGTCGAGCACGTCTTCGAGGAGGGCCGGCTCGTCGCCGAAGGTCGTCGCGAGTTGCCGTGCATAAGCTTCGAAGCCGCTGGTGGTCTTCTTCGCCAGATCGAACAGGCGCTCGACGCCGGCCCGCGCGGACTCTTCGACGCGGACGACCCGGCCGAACGCCTCGACTTCGGAGGGCAGCACGACGCCGTCGGACTTGGCCATCTTGGCGGCCAGAGCCACCAGCCCGGTGGTGAACACCACATCGCGGGGCGTCGGGCCGAAAGGCGCACCGATCCGGTCGACCAAAAAATGGCCCGCGACGCCGCCGATCAGCGCCCCGAGCGGTCCGCCGACGGCGAGGCCGAGCCCGGCACCGCCGAGCTTGCCCCAAGGACCCTGAGGCTTACCCTGAGGCTTGGCCCCCTCGCTCATGGGCGGGCCGAGCCTGAGCGGCATCGTGAACTCGGTGCGGTCATGGTCGGCGGCTTCGCGTCCGGCACCGGGGACGCGCCCGGCCGAAGCCGGGATAGCCGCTCCTCAGGCGGCGCGGAAGGGCCGGGACGCGCCCGGCCCCGCCGCGTCGAGCCTTAGCGGCAGTAGATGTTGCCGTAGGCGTCCTGGTAGGTGCCGTAGGGGCAGCGCGGCGCGGTCGAGGCGCCCACGATGGCGCCGCCGGCGCCGCCGATCGCGGCACCCGCCAGGGCACCGCCGGCGCGGCCCGTGGCGGCGGCGCCGATGGCCGCGCCGGTGAGCGCGCCGAGGCCGGCACCGCCGAGCGCGCGATCCTCCGGGGTGTTGCAGGCGCCCAGCGACAGGGCGGCGATGGTGGCGAGGGCGGCTGCGGTCAGCTTCTTCATGGTCCCCTGATCTCCCTTGTGCATCCGGTCCGGCCGTCGGCCGTGATCGTCGCGGATCCCCGTGAGCTTAGCAGGAAAGGAATGCCCGCCCTACGGCTAAGGTTCCACACCCGGTGATGGAGTTGCGCCTGCTTCCCGTCTCGCCCTATGCCACCGCGTTGAGGCGGCGCGCCGGCCGGGGCGCCGCAGCGCCATCCCGGAGGGTTTTATGTCGAGAGCCACCACGATCGTCCGCCGGGCCGCGGTTCGCCCCGACCGCGTCGCCGACACGGTGAGCCTCGATCACGCCGCCCGGGCGGCCGCTTCCGGATCCCTGGTGGCGGAAGGCGGCCTCGGATTCGAGGTGGCGCTCACCAAGGCGGCGGCGCTGGAGGACGGCGACGCCCTGCGCCTGGAGGATGGCCGCCTCGTCGCGGTGCGGGCCGCCCAGGAGGATCTTCTGGAAGTGCGCGCCGAGAACCCCGCCCGGCTGACCCGACTGGCCTGGCAGCTCGGCGGCAACCACGTCCCCGCCGAGATCACCGCCGACGTGCTCTACGTCCCGTCCTCCCCGGCCAATGCCGAACTGGTCCGCGGCCAGGGCTGCACCGCGAGCCCGGTCTCACGCCCCTTCCGGCCCGAGCACGCGGCGCACGACCACAGCACCTGCGGGCACGATCACGGGCATGACGATCACGGACATGATCACGGACACGCCCATCATGATCACGGGCACGACCATAGCCACGATCACGGCCATCACGGTCACGACCACGCCGAAGCGCATGCGCATGCCGAGACCCATGACGACCATGGGCATCACGGGCATGTCCACGGCCCCGGCTGCAATCACGACCATTAGAAGCCGCTCAACCGGCGACCACGGCATCAAGAGCTTCCGTGCGAAGCTCCCGCCGCCGTCATGGCACGTGCCGCGCCGCAATCTCGGGCCGCGTGATCCCAGAGCTCGGCGTGACTTCAGATCGCTTTGCTGTGTGCGATGACGACGCGGGATGATCGGGTGGCGCAATCCACCCGGCGCCGTCCCCGCGCAAGGCCGGCTGGCGCCAAAATGGTCCTGCCGAAGGACAGCCGCAATGCAATTCCGAGTCGCCCTCGATATCGGAGAATAAAATACAGATTTCTTTTTTATTTTCATTTCTAAAATATTTGCGCCTTGCAATCGTAAGAAGCGCCCCAATAAATCGTTACCTTGCTCGTGCTGTTAAGTGTTGCATCCGTATCACAGACTGTAGGCCAAGCTTTCGATACGAAGGCCAGGAATTCATTTCTTGGGCCACCATTCCATGCGTAAGATCGTTGCTTCCCTGACTGCCTTTACGGCGCTGACGGCTGCCGCTTCCGCAGCAGATCTGCCCCGTCGGGCGTATACGCCGCCGCCGCCCGTGCCGGTCTTCACCTGGGCCGGCCCGTACTTCGGCATCAATGCCGGTTACATCACCTCGACCAAGGACAGCGTGACGACGGCCGGCGTGTTTCCGGTCAACAACGGGGTCCGGGTCGGCGACCGTCCGGCTGCGCTGGGCCTGCCGCGGGACGGCTTCACCGGCGGCGGCCAGCTCGGCTACAATTACCAGTTCACGCCGGGCTCCGGCTTCGTCGTCGGCGCCGAGGCCGATCTGGGCTACACCGACCTGAACCGCACCCGCAGCACCACCGGGCGCCTCGGCGGGATCAGCACCTTCCGCGAGTTGGGCAGCTTCCTCGGGACCGTGCGCGGGCGCGTCGGCTATGCCTTCGACCGCACCCTGGTGTACGGCACCGGCGGCTTCGCCTATGCGAGCGAGACCTACCGCGGCGTCTTCCAGACGGCGACCGGTCAGCCGAACTTCTATGGAAGCAGCGCGCACGTCGAGACCGGCTACGCGGCCGGCGGCGGCATCGAGTTCGCGCTGCCCACCGATTCCGTGTTCAACGTCTTCCACTCCAGCGCGGTGACCCTGAAGGGCGAGGCGCTGTACTACGATCTCGGCCGTCGCACCGTCCCGCTCGTGGCGGTCGGGCCGGGCGTCGGCGCCTACGCCGCCCGCTTCCGGAACGAGGGCGTGCTCGGCCGCTTCGGCCTGAACTACAAGTTCGGTAGCTAGCGCATCACTCCAAGAGGTGGTTGCCAGCTTTCGGAAAAATGATGCCCGATTGAAGACCTAGCGCATCGTCTCGGATCCGGCATCCGAGATGATGTGCTCACGGTCAACATCGGGCGCTTGGTAACCGGGCGGAGGGGCTCTTCCGACCTTCAAGCCCACGTTCATTGCCATGACCACCGCGCCAAAGCCGGGTGATCTGACAGCATGAATCGTCAGATCACCCCAGCCGACAGCCGAGCCTCCTTGCGTCGGGTGGAAGGGACTTTCTTTCGTTCGGTCCCTGCCGACAAAGTGGAGCACGTCCTGTCACCGCCGTCCCCTGAGAGTGCCGGTCGTTATCACCGGCTGGGACAAGCCGCTCTGTACATGAGCCCGAGCATCGAGTGGGCGACGGTCGCCGTTTCAGGATACATCCGCGAAGAGGGGCGCCCGCGCGTGGTTGTACCTCTCGTCATGAGCGAAGCTTACGTCCTCGACCAACATGACGAAGACGCATGCCGATCGGTCGGCATCGATCGCGACCAATCGAACGTGTCGTGGCGTCAAACCTTGGCCTCCGGGCAGGAGCCGCCGTCCTGGCAAAATGCCGACGCGGCGCGTGCTGGTGGAGCGGACGGGATCGTCGATCGCTCTCGGTTGATACCGGGCGGCTGGCACATCTGCCTCTTTCGCTGGAACGAGCTCGGGGGTCCATCAATCGTGGTCTGTGGAGAACCGCGACGGATCGAATTGCGTCCCGATGGACCGAAGTGGGGCCTTTAGGCCGTTACGGAGGTGCATGTGGCAGCTTACCGGCGAACCGGTATCCAACTTCGGCGGCGAGCGCTCTAAAGCCGCTTCGGCACCGGCCGCCGGCAATAGGCGCGCGCTTCTGTCTCCGCGAGGCCGTCCTGGGCCGCCACGCACTGGTCGAGGGTGAGCCCGATGCTGGCCGCGTAGGGCTGGTTCGGCGACAAGGCCTCGCGGGCGAGGCTCGCGAGGTAGAGCAGGAACGCGGCTGCCGCGAGCAGCAGCGCGGCCACGAGGGCACGGTTCAGCATCGGCTCCATTCCCGGCCTCGCCGAAGGGCCGTGCGGCGTCACGGGAAGCCCACCAGCAGTTGCGCCAGCGCGAGAAGCACGAGGCCCGCGCAGATCAGCACGAGGGCGGTGCGGTCGAAGCCGGTCCGGCGCATGGCGGGCCGGCCTAGCACCCGCGGCGGGCCGGGACGACATCCGGCGCGGCGCTCACTGGAGCAATCCCCACAGGGCCGTCGCCAGGCCGAAGGTCAGCGACACCATCGCAGCGCAGAGCAGGGCTCGGTCGATGATGCGCGCAACCCGATCCACCGGTTGAAACTCGATCATGGCGCCGTCTCCCTCGGGCCGGAGACTGGAGGCCGCCTGTTGCTGCCCTGTGTCGTCACGCCGGCTCGGCGCGTCGGCGGGGCGCAGGAACACCCCGGGTGCCCCCCCGTTGGACTCATATCCCAACGCGAGACCCCGCATGACCACCGATCCACTGCACAAATACCCGCGTCCGCCCTTCGAGGCGCAGCCGCAGAGCTTTCCGGGCAAGACCGGCCGGATGGCGCCCGAGCCCGATCACGGCGAGGACAGCTACAAGGGCTCCGGCAAGCTCACCGGCCAGGTCGCGCTGATCACCGGCGGCGACAGCGGCATCGGCCGCGCGGTGGCGATCGCTTATGCCCGGGAGGGGGCCGACGTCGCCATCTCGTACCTGCCCGAAGAGCAGGCGGATGCCGAGGCGGTGAGCGGCTGGATCGAGAAGGCGGGCCGGCGCGCGCTGCTGCTGCCCGGCGACCTCAAGGACCCGGCCTATGGCCGCTCGCTCGTCGCCCGCACCGTCGAGACGTTCGGCCGCCTCGACGTGCTGGTGAACAACGGCGCGTTCCAGCAGCCGAACCAGGGCCTGGATTCCATCGAAGACACTATCTTCGAGGACCATTTCCGCACGAACGTGTTCGGCCCGTTCTACGTGACCAAGGCGGCTTTGGCCCACCTGAAGCCCGGCGCCTCGGTGATCTTCACCTCCTCGGTGAACTCCAAGCACCCGATGCCGACGCTCCTGGCCTACAGCGCCACCAAGGGGGCACTGAGCAACCTCGTGCTGAGCCTCGCGCAGCTCTTGGCCGAGAAGGGCATCCGGGTGAACGGCGTGCTGCCCGGCCCGATCTGGACGCCGTTCATCCCGTCCGGGATGAGCCAGGATTCGGTCAAATCCTTCGGCGACCAGGTGCCGTTCGGCCGCCCCGGCCAGCCGGCCGAGCTCGCCTCCGCCTACGTGATGCTGGCCTCCGAGGACAGCAGCTACACGTCCGGCGCGCTCATCACCGTGGCCGGCGCGATGCCGGTCTTCTAGGTCCCGCAGATCCCGGGTTTCCAAAGGGCCCACGGCCCTTTGGCGGGGTTCGGGGCGCGAAGCCCCGATCCTTGGTCGCGGGCCGCTCAGGCAGCGCGCATGTCGGCCAGGAAACGCACCACCTCGGCCCGCAGGGCTTCGGCGCTTCGGGTCACGTCGCCGGCCGCGCTGCCGACCTCCTCGGCGACGCGGCGGGTGGCGTCGGCGGCCGTCGAGGCGGAGACCACGTTCTCGCTCACCGCCCCGGTTCCCCGCGACGCCTCGTCGATGCTGCGGGAGATGTCGCCGGTGGCGAAGCGCTGCTGCTCCACGGCGGCCGCGATGGCGCTCGAGATGGCGTTCATCGTGTCCACGGTCTTGCCGATCGACTGCACCGCCTCGACCGCGACGCCCGTCTCGCTCTGGATCGCGCCGATCTGGGCGGTGATCTCCTCGGTGGCCTTGGCGGTCTGGCCGGCCAGGCCCTTGACCTCGGCGGCCACCACCGCGAAGCCCCGGCCAGCCTCCCCGGCCCGGGCCGCCTCGATCGTAGCGTTGAGCGCCAGCAAATTGGTCTGCTCGGCGATCGCCGAGATGATCCGCACGACCTCACCGATCCGCTCGGCCACGGAGGCCAGCCCCTGGATCTGCCGATCCGTGCGCTCGGCCTCCTTGACGGCCTGGATGGCGATCTCCGCCGATTTGGAGACCTGATCGCCGATCTCCGCGATCGAGGCCGACAGTTCCTCGGTGGCGGCGGCCACGGTCTGAACGTTGGCCGAGGCCTGCTGCGCTGCATCCGCGGCCGAACCGGTCTGCCGAGCCGCCGCGGAGGCGGTCTCCGACATCGCCCGGCAGGCCTCCCGCATTCCGGCCGCCGCCTTGTCGACCTTCTGGAGGAGGTCGCTCGCGCTCTGGTCGAAGCTGCGGGTGATGTCCTCGATCCAGCGGGCGCGCTCCTCGCGCCGCGCCTGCTCGGCGTGCTGATCGGCGGACAGGGTCTGCGCCTGGATCATGCTGTCCCGGAACACGCCGGCCGCGGCGGCCATCAGGCCGATCTCGTCGCGCCGTCCCGCCCCCGGGATCGCCGTCGCGAGTTCGCCCCCGGCCAAGCGGCGCAGGGCTGCCGTGAAGGCACTCAACGGTTTGGTGATGCTGCGGGCGACCAGTACCCCGGCCACCACGATGCCGAGACAGAGCGGCACCAGCCAGAGCAGCGTCTGGATCAGACGCTGGCGGCTCGCCGCCTGGATGTCGTCGATGTAGAGCGCCGCATTGATCGACCATTGCCAGGGCGCGAAGGCGAGCGAGTAGATCATCTTGGGTGCGGGCTCGGTCTGGCCCAGCCGCGGCCAGCTATACGCAGTGAAGCCGCCCCCTTCCTGCCCGCGGGCGATCGCCTGCCCGACGAACATCTTCCTGATCTCCTCGTCGCTGCGGCTCTTCAAGCCTTCGACCTTGGGATCGGGGTGGACGATGTTGCGCCCGAGATTGCCCGGCTCGGTGCTGTAGACGAAGACGTAGTCGTTGCCGTTGAAGCGGATCGACCGCAGGGTATCGGCAGCCCGCCGCTTCGCCTCGTCGAGGGGGATCGTCCCGGCCTCGGCCTGCTTGGCCAAGGCCGCCACGATGCTGTGCGCGGCCTCGACCTGATGGCGGATGACGGCCTTCCGGCCATCCATCAGAATGCCGTCGGCAGACCGGAACTCGAAGGCCAAGATCGCCACGAATGCAAATATCACTCCGCCCAGAATGAAGAATATCTTTTTGCCGATTGTCATTGATGAAATTCCCTTTCCCGGCTCATAAAATCTGAACTCGGTAGATTTTTGTTTTTTATGCGACAAACTATACAGACCCCATCCTCCGCCATCAAGTAATATGATACTTCATATCGGTCTACACATTGGCAGGTGCATCACCTTAGAATCGTTCAACTCTTACGTGTCGAGACTGAGATTTTGAGCATCCAGGCCGGACTTATCTTCCAAGCCTTGACCGTCGCGCTTCGAGCGGGCCAGTGCGGCACCGCCCGACTCCCAAGAGGTCGGCGACAGGGCCGCGGGTAGCGCTGTTCGCGGGCCGCCGGGCCGTGGTATCAGCGGCCTCTCCGCCCGGCCCGCAGGACGACACCCGACGCGGGCGGAGCGCGGACAACACGGATCTGGCACACGTGACGGCGGCTGAGAGTGGCGGCGCACTTCCGGGATGGCGGTTCTCCGTCGCCCCGATGATGGACTGGACGGATCGGCATTGCCGCGCCTTCCATCGCACCCTGTCGGCGCGGGCGCGGCTCTACACCGAGATGGTCACCACCGGCGCGGTGCTGCACGGGCCGCGCGAACGGCTGCTCGGCTTCTCGGCGATGGAGCACCCGGTGGCGGTGCAACTCGGCGGATCGGACCCGGGCGAGCTGGCGCAGGCCGCGCGGATCGCGGCGGATTTCGGCTACGCGGAGATCAACCTCAATGTCGGCTGCCCGTCGGACCGGGTGCAGGACGGCCGGTTCGGCGCCTGCTTGATGCGCGAGCCGGCCCTGGTCGGCGACTGCGTGGCCGCGCTGAAGGCCGCCGTCTCCGTGCCGGTGACGGTGAAATGCCGGATCGGCGTTGACGACCAGGATCCCGAAGTGGCCCTCGACGCGCTCGCCGACGCGGTCGTGGCCGCCGGGGTGGACGGGCTGATCGTCCACGCTCGCAAGGCCTGGCTCCAGGGCCTGTCGCCCAAGGAGAACCGCGACGTGCCGCCCCTCGATTACGGCCGCGCCGCGCGGCTGAAGCGGCGGCTCGGCGCCCTGCCGGTCGCGGTCAATGGCGGCCTGCGCGATCTCGAATCCGCGCAAGAACGCCTCGCCGAGGTCGACGGCGTGATGGTCGGCCGCGCCGCCTATACCGAGCCGGCGCTGCTGCTCGGCGTCGATCCAAAACTGTTCGGCGTGGCCGCGCCGGTGCCCGACGCCTTCGCGGCCGTCGAGGCGTTCGAGCCTTACGTCGCCGCCGCCCTGGCGCGCGGCGAGCGCCTGCACGCGATCACCCGCCACATGCTCGGGCTGTTCAACGGCCGGCCGGGCGCGCGCGCCTTCCGGCGCCACCTCTCGACCCACGGGATGCGGCAAGAGGCCGGCCTCCAGACCTTGCGGGACGCGGTGGCGACGGTCTCGCGCGAAGTGCCGGAGGCGCGGGCAGCCTGAACGCCTCAGGGCGGACTCAGGATCAGCCGGTCGCCCCGGACCTCGTAGGCGGACAGGCGCGTCAGGAAGGTCTGGCCCAGCAGGTTGCCGGCGAGCGAGCCGGGCCGCGCCACCATGGCGTTCACCCGCCGCTCGGTGATCGTGCCGATGCGCAGCGCATCGAGCTGGATCGGCGCGGCATAGGCGAGGCCGTTGGCGGTGGCGACCCGGGCGGTGAAGTCGGCCGGCGCCGGCGTGAGCCCCAAGGCCGCGGCGTTCTCGGCGGTCAGCACGACGCTGCTCGCCCCGGTATCGAACAGGAACGGCTGCACCCGACCGTTGACCTCGGCCTCGACCCGAAAATCGCCGTCCGCCCGGCGGGTGATCGTCACCGTGCCGCCGGGCCCGGACACCGCCGAGCCGGGCCGGAGATCGCCGAGCACCCGGGCGCCGACGCCCTGGAACCGGTCGCGGTAGCTGTAGCCGATCACCAGGGCGAGCCCGATCAGCGCCCAGGCGAAGAGCGCGCGCAGGTTCGGGCCGAGTGCGGACCTGAATTGCCGCCAGTAGCCGGCGACCACCAGGGCCAGGATGCCGCCGGTGGAGGCGAGGGCGGCCAAGTGGTCGGGCTCGATCACGCCGCCGAGGCTGTCGCTGCCGTCACTCAAGACCAGCACGGCCGTAACCAGCGCGATGGCGGCGAGCCCGAGATAGATCATAACGGCAGCGGCTCCTCCAGGGGCACGAAACCGGCCGCGCGCATCCGGTCCTGAAGCCCGGCCATGATGGTCCGGCGCGTCGCCTCCGGCATCCCGCCCCAGGCGGCGATCTCGTCGCGGCTGCGCCCGCAGCCGCGGCAGAGCCCGCTGGCGGCGTCGAGGACGCAAACCTTAGTGCAGGGGGAGGAGGGTTTGGGCGCGGGCGACATCGCCGATCCTTGGCCGAGGGATCGTGGCTCGATCAAGGCCCGGAATGCCACATCAATCCGCCAAGGCCGCCACCAGGGCCAGCAGCGCGGCGATCTCGGACACCTGCTGGCAGGCGCCGATCACGTCGCCGGTCTGGCCGCCGATCTTGCGCCGGGCGAGCCGGGTGAGGGCCAGCGCCGCGAGGCCGGCGCACAGGATCGCCAGCGCGACGCCGCGCAGCGGCAGGCCGAGGATCACGCCGGCGAGCGCCACCCCGAGACCGATCCCGAGGGCGACCCAGAGACTCGCCCGGTCCGGGCGGCCGACCGCGGCGGAGAGGCCGCCGGGCCGGGCCGGCGGCAGCAGCACCATCGGGGCGAGCGCCGCGAGCCGCGACAGGGCGGCGACCAGGATCAGCACGGTCGCGGCCGCGTAGCCGGTGCGGTCGAGGAGGGTCGCCAGCGCGCCGATGCGCAGCGCCAGCGCCAGGACCAGGGCCGCCCCGCCATAGGCGCCGATCCGGCTGTCGCGCATGATCTCCAGGCGGCGCTCGAGGGTGGCACCGCCGCCGAAGCCGTCGGCGACATCGGCCAGGCCATCCTCGTGGAGCGCACCCGTGGCCAGGACCATCACGGCCACCGCCAGGGTCGCGGCCAGGAACGGGCCGAGCCCGATCCACCAGCCCACCGTCAGCGTCAGGGCGGCGGGGAGAGCGAGGATCAGGCCGGCGAGGGGCAGCATCCGGGGCAGGGCGGTGAAATCGGGGACCCGGTGCGGGTCCGGCTCACCGGGCAGTTGCGGCACGGGCAGGCGGGAGTAGAACCGCAGGCACCCGGCGAGGTCGTAGAGGGCGCCGCGCCCGGGCCAATCGGCCTCCCCGCCGGTCTGCCTGTCCATCGCGGTCTCTCCCCCACCGCCCCCGGCGGGGCGAGCCGATCGCGAACGGTCGGGCGGCGCAGGATCACTATAGTCGCCCCGATACGCCGTCGTCTCCCCGTTCGCGGGCGCCCACAGGAAATCATCGCCGCCATGACCGACGCCGCCCAAACAGATCCCGGCCCGTTCGACGATATCCGCAACCTGCTCAAGGCGATGCCGGGCCCCGACCGGGACGCGCAGGAGGCGGTCGCCGCCCGGGACGCGACCCTGACCAAGCCGGCGGGCTCCCTGGGGCGGCTGGAAAACCTCGTGTCCTGGCTGGCGGCCTGGCAGGGCAAGGCGCCGCCGAGCCTCGACCGGCCGCTGGTCTGCGTCTTCGCCGGCAGCCACGGGGTGACGCGCAAGGGCGTCTCGGCCTTCCCGGACGCGGTCAACCGCCAGATGCTCGACAATTTCGCCGCCGGCGGGGCGGCGATCAACCAGATCTGCGCGGCCTACGGGCTCGGCTTCAAGGTGTTCGACCTCGCCCTCGACATGCCCACCGGCGACATCACCGAGGGCCCGGCCCTCGACGAGCGCGCCACCGTGGCGACCATGGCGTTCGGCATGGAGGCGGTGGCCGCCGGCACCGATTGCCTCGGCATCGGCGAGATGGGCATCGGCAACACCACGGTGGCAGCCGCCCTCTATGCCGCCCTGTTCGGCGGCGAGCCCGCTCACTGGGTCGGGCGGGGCACCGGCGTCGATCAGGACGGCCTCGCCCGGAAGGTGGCGGCCGTGGAGGCGGCGCTGGCTTACCATGCCGGCCATCTCGGCGACCCGCTCCAGGTGCTGGCCCGGCTCGGCGGCCGCGAGATCGCCGCCATGGCGGGGGCCATCCTGGCCGCGCGCCTGCAGCGCATCCCGGTGGTGATCGACGGCTACGTCGCCACCGCGGCGGCGGCGCTGCTCCACGCCGCCGACCCGTCGGCCCTCGACCATTGCCTGGCCGGCCACGTCTCGGCGGAGGGCGTCCACGCGGAGGTGCTGGAGCGGCTCGGCCTCGTGCCGCTGCTGGCGCTGGGGATGCGGCTCGGCGAGGGCTCGGGCGCCGCCATGGCGATCGGCCTGCTCAAGGGCGCGCTCGCCTGCCATACCGGCATGGCGACCTTCGCGCAGGCGGGGGTTTCGGGCAAGAGCGCCGGGTAGGCGCGCGGGCCACGATTCGATGCTATACCGGGCGGAACCGATAACGGATCCGTCGATCCCGCGTCCCTCCCACCAGATCACCTCATCCTGAGGTGGCGCAGCGAAGCGGAGCCCTCGAAGGAGGGCTCCAGGATTCGCGGCGATCCCTGGAGGGCTCCTTCGAGGCCCGTCGATCTTCGATCGTCGGGCACCTCAGGATGAGGGCGCGGGTGGGATCGCTGCGACGAACATGATGAACATCACCCAAGCCTTCACCTTCGAGGCCGCCCACCGGCTGCCGAACGTGCCCGCGACGCATCGCTGCCACCGGATGCACGGGCATTCCTACCGGGTCGAGCTGACCGTCTCCGGGCCGGTGGATCCGCATACGGGCTGGGTGATCGACTTCTACGACATCGAAAAGATCTTCGGCCCGCTGCTGGAGCGGCTCGACCACCATTGCCTCAACGAGATTGAGGGGCTGGAGAACCCGACCGCGGAGAACATCGCGGCCTGGATCTGGCATCGGCTGCGGCCGGACCTGCCGGGGCTCGCCCGGGTGCGGGTCGCGGAGACGCCAATGTCCTGGGCCGAGTACGATGGCGACTGACGCTGCGATCATCGGCGACCGCTCGGCGCTGGTGCTGTTTTCCGGCGGCCAGGATTCGGCCACCTGCCTCGCCTGGGCGCTCGACCGGTTCGACCATGTCGAGACCTTAGGCTTCGATTACGGCCAGCGGCACCGGGTCGAGCTCGAACGCCGGGCCGTCCTGCGCGACGGCATGGGCCGCATCGACCCGGCCTGGGCCTCGCGCCTCGGCGAGGATCACACGGTTGCGCTCGACGCTTTGGGAAAAATCTCCGAGACGGCGCTGACCCGGGATGCCGAGATCGGGTTCGAGGAATCGGGCCTGCCCAACACCTTCGTGCCCGGCCGCAACCTCGTGTTCCTGACCTTCGCGGCGGCGCTCGCCTATCGGCGCGGCATCCGGCACGTGGTCGGCGGCATGTGCGAGACCGACTATTCCGGCTATCCCGATTGCCGGGACGACACGATCAAGGCGCTGCAGGTCGCGCTGAATCTCGGCATGGAGCGCCGGTTCGTGCTGCACACGCCGCTGATGTGGCTCGACAAGGCGCAGACCTGGGGCCTCGCGGAGGATCTGGGCGGGCGCCCGCTCGTCGAGCTGATCATTGAGGACAGCCACACCTGCTATCTCGGCGAGCGCGGGGCGCGCCACGCCTGGGGCTACGGCTGCGGCACCTGCCCGGCCTGCCGGCTGCGGGCGGATGGGTTTGCCCGCTTCATCGCGTCTGCGGCCTGAGGCCGTCGACCAGCACGGCCAGCGTCCCCGAAAACGCCGCCGGATTTGCGAACAGCCGCTCCATCAGCAGCGCCCCCTCCAGGGTGGCGATGACGTAGCGGGCGAGCACCGCAGGCTCCGGACCGGACCGCACGCTGCCGTCCACCTGGCCCTCGCGCAACACCGCCTCCAGCCAGGCGAGATGCCCCTCGAAGAACGTCGCGACGTCGCCGCGCAGGCGCTCGGGCAGGGCCTCGCCCTCGATCGCGAGGGCCGCGCACAGGCAGCCGAGCCCCTGCTCGACGCCGCCGAGATAGAGCTGTCCATAGGAAGCGATCCGGCCCGGGCCGTCCGGCACCGCGGCGCGGATCGTTACCAGGGCTGCGTCGTAGCGGGCCGCGTAGGCCGCCACCAGCGCCGCCCCGAGATCGACCTTGGTGGGGAAATGGTGGTGGATGCTCGCCTTGCGGATGCCCACCGCCTCGGCGAGGTCGGCGTAGCTGAACCCGGCATAGCCGCGCCCCCGGACCAGGGTCTCGGCCTGACTCAGCAGCTCGGCGCGGGTGTCTCGCATCGCTCGGACATCGTCTCTCTCGGCTCGCGCGAACGTGTGACCGCCCGGCGCCGGGCGGCCAATCTGCCACTTGACCGCGCAAAGATCTACCTACTTAATGGTAGGTAATAAGAACACCTCACACATCGCCCGCTGCACTGTCGTGCTCGGCGGGAGAACACCCGGCCACCAGGCCTTGTGTGAGAGACGCCAAACAGGGAGGTTCCGGCATGACGGCATCCGCCGTCCATCCAGGCGAATCCGCCGCCGCGGGCCGCACACTGTCGCGGCGTCACGCCCTGTTCGCCGGCCTGTGCCTGTGCTGTCTGCCGAGCCTGGGGCGCGCCGCCGAGAGCTTCACGATGGAGGAGGTCGGCCCGGGCATTTTTATGCGCCAGGGCCTGATCGCCGACGCCACCGCCGACAATGCCGACGCCATCGCCAATATCGGCTTCCTCATCGGCCGGGACGGCGTGCTCGTCACCGAGACCGGCGGCAGCCTCGCGGACGGGCAGTGGCTGCGGGGCGAGATCACCAAGCGTACCTCGAAGCCGATCACCCATGTGGTGCTGACCCATGTCCACCCGGACCACGTGTTCGGGGCAGGGGCCTTCGTGCAGGACAAGCCGGTCTTCATCGGCCACGCCAAGCTCGCCGAGGCGCTGGGTGCCCGGGGCGAGTTCTACCGCCAGCGCCTGATCGAGATGCTCGGCGAGGATCGCACCGGCCCGGTGGTCTACCCGACGATGAGCGTCGCCGACACGGCCGAGATCGACCTCGGCGACCGCCGCCTGACCTTCACGGCACACGGGCCGGCCCATACCACCTGCGACCTGTCGATGCGCGATTCCGGCAGCGGCCTGCTGTTCCCCGCCGACCTGCTGTTCGTGAACCGGATCCCGTCCCTCGACGGCAGCCTCAGGGGCTGGCTCACCGAGATCGACCGGCTGAAAGGCATGGGCGCGACCCGGGCGGTGCCGGGCCACGGGCCGGTCTCGGTCGATCTCGCCCCCGCGCTCGCCGACCTCTCCGGCTACCTGACGGCGCTGCGCGACGGCACCCGCGCGGCGATCGCCAAGGATGTCCCGATCGACAAGGCCGTGGCCGGCGTCGCCCGGGACCAGCGGGACAAATGGGCCCTGTTCGATACCTATAACGGCCGCAACGTCACCGTGGCCTACCAGGAACTCGAGTGGGAATAGTTTTTTAGAAACGCCATACTGAGAGCAATCGGGAGAAACGCCATGACGCTCAAGACCGCCCACACGGCAGTGCTCGCCCTCATCCTCGCCACCTCCGCCTTGGCGGGTCCGGCCCTGGCCGCAGGCGCCTCCGACACCGAGCAGGAGCGGACCGCGCGCTGGCAGGAGATCGCCAAGTCGATCTTCGGCGACCGCGCCATCGAGACCACCGACAGCCTGGTGAAGATCGACGCCCCCGCCCGGGCGCTCGACGCCGCCCTGGTGCCGATCACCCTGACCATGCCCGAGCCGTCCCGGATCAAGGCGGTGTCGCTGGTGATCGACGACAACCCGGCGCCCTACGCGGCCAAGTTCGAGTTCGGGCCGGCCGCCGACCCGGCGGAGCTGAAGCTGCGGGTGCGGGTCAACAACTACACCGACATGCACGCCGTGGTGGAGACCCAGGACGGCAAGCTCTACGAGGCCAAGCAGTTCGTGAAGGCCTCCGGCGGCTGCTCGGCCCCGATGGGCATGAGCGACGAGGAGGCCATGAAGGGCATGGGCGACATGCGCGTGAAGTTCGCCGAGACGGCAGCCGGCAAGCCCGTGGAGGCGACGCTGATGATCCGCCACCCGAACTTTTCGGGCATGCAGATGAACCAGGTCACCCGCGACTACACGCCGGCCCGCTATATCGATAAGCTCACCGTCTCGGCCGGCGACAAGACGGTCTTCACCATGACGGGCGACATCTCGATTTCGTCGAACCCGGTGATCAACTTCGCGTTCAAGCCGGACGGCAAGCCGCTCCGGGTCGCGGCGAGCGACAATGCCGGCGGCAGCTGGCAGCACAGCTTCACCCCGCCGAGCCCGACCAACTGACCATGGCGCGTCTGATCCTGATCGGCCGGCTCGCGGCGGCCCTGGCCGCCATCGGCTGCCTCGCCGCCGCCCCGGCGGACTCACCCGTGAACGTGCCCGAGCCGGAGGGGCTCTATGCCGGGCCGCCGAAGGGTTACACCCCGCGGACGCTGGCCGGCGCCGCGGTGATCGACGCCGAAAAACTCGCCGCCCTGATGGCGGGGCCGGACAAGCCGGTTCTGATCGACGTCGCCGCCCCCGACCGCAAGCCGTCGAACTTCCCCGCCGGCCGGCTCTGGCTGCCGGTGCATCCCTCGATCCCCGGCTCGGTCTGGATGCCGGAGGCCGGGGCCGAGCCCCTGGCCCCGGGGCGCGAGCGCCTGTTCTACGCCCGGGTCGCCGAGCTGACCGGCGGCGACCCGGCCAAGCCCGTCGTTGTCTTCTGTCATGTCGAGTGCTGGGGCAGCTGGAACGCGGCCAAGCGCCTGGTCCGCAAGGGCTATACCGGCGTCCGCTGGTTTCCCGAGGGCGTCGAGGGCTGGCAGGAGACGCACGAGACCATGGCCCTGCGCGAGGATCCGGCGTGGAAGGCGGCGGCCGAGCCGCAGGCGGGGCGCTGACCCGCGGGGCGGGGCGGTGTATGAGAGCTGCCGAACGAAGCGCATGCAGCGGAACGCGCCCCCTCTCCCGTGCGGGAGAGGGTTGGGGTGAGGGACCAGGGTTCTCCGGAAAAGTCGCATCCCTCACCCTGTCCCTCTCCCGCACGGGAGAGGGGACCCGCACTCGACCGGGATGCCGAAAGAGGTCTGAACCATGTCGCAGGTCGTGCAGTCCCGCCGGCTCCGAGCCATCGACATCGGCAAGCGCAAGGCCGAGGGGCGCAAGATCATCGCGCTCACCGCCTACCATGCCCACACCGCCGGCATCGTCGATCCCTATTGCGACTTCATCCTGGTGGGCGATTCGCTCGGCATGGTGATGCACGGGATGGAATCGACCATTCCCGTCACCCTGGAGATGATGATCCTGCAGGCGCAGGCGGTGATCCGCGGCACCGCCAAGGCACTGGTGGTGGTCGACATGCCGTTCGGCTCCTACGAGGCGAGCCGGGAGCAGGCCTTCCTCAACGCCGCCCGGGTGCTCAAGGAGACCGGGGCGGGGGCGATCAAGATGGAGGGCGGGGCCCATTTCGCCGAGACGGTGGCGTTTCTGGTTCAGCGCGGCGTGCCGGTGATGGGCCATATCGGCCTCACGCCGCAGGCGGTGAACACGATGGGCGGGTTCAAGGTCCAGGGCCGGGCGCCGGACGACGAGCGCCGCCTGCTGGAGGACGCAAGGGCGATCTCCGAGGCCGGCGCCTTCGCGATCGTGCTGGAGGGCATCGTCGAGCCGGTGGCGCGCGCCATCGCGACGTCGCCCCAGGTCACCGCCGCCACGATCGGCATCGGCGCCTCGGCGGTCTGCGACGGGCAGATCCTGGTGCTAGAGGACATGCTCGGCCTGTCCGAGCGCACCCCGAAATTCGTGCGCCAGTTCGGGTCGCTGCGCGGCCATATCGAGGAGGCCGTGAAGGCCTACGCCGACGCGGTGCGGGCCGGGCGGTTCCCGGCGGACGATCATACCTACGGCTAGAGCGCTCGCAACCGAAGTGGATTCCGGTTCGGCGTCAGCGCGCGCGTTCGATGGTCCAGGCGCGCGACCTACGCTGCGCGGCCGGTCTCGGCCCTATCGGGCAGGAGCGCCATGAGGGCGGACAGGGCGGCGCTGGCCTCCCCTGACCAGACCAGGCGGGTCCGGTTGCGGCGTAGGTGCGGCGGCAGCGGATGGCGCTCGACCGCCGTGCTCAGGACCGCGTGGTCGAGCACTTCCGCCGGCACGATGGCCATGCCGGTGCCGGCCGCCACGCAGGCCACGATGGCGTGGTACGAGCTCATCTCCAGAACCCGGTCGTAGGACGCCCCCTCTTCGGCCAGCCACTCGATCAGGCGCTGCCGGTAGGAGCAGCCGTGCGGGAACGCCACCAGGGTCCGGCGGCGGGAGCCATCGCCGATCCCGGGCGCATTCCGGCCGGTGATCAGCACCAGTTCCTCGTCGAAGGCCGGCACCGACGACAAGCTTGCGTGATCGACCGGCTCGGAGACGAAGGCCGCCTCGATCTCGAAGCGCTCCAGTTGCCTCAGCATGGCCCGGGTCGTGCCGGTTTGCAGCTCGATCGTGACGTCGGGGAACTGCGCGTGGAAGGCCGACAGGATCGGCGGCAGCCGCGCGCCCGCCGCGCTCTCCAGCGAGCCCAGCCGCAGGACGCCGCGGACGACGCCGCTGCGCAACTCCTGCTCGGCCAGATCGGCCATCCGCAGCAGCGTCTCGGCATGGCCCAGGAGGGTGCGTCCGGCCTCGGTGAGGCTCAGGCTGCGGCCCTCGCGGCGGAACAGGGCCACACCCAGCCGCGCCTCGAACTGCTTGATCCGGGTCGTGACGTTGGACGGGACCCGATGCAGCCGCTTCGCCGCCCGCGTCACCCCGCCCTCGCGCACCACGCTGCGGAAGATGTCGAGATCGTCCAAATCCATCGTTCTCATGACGAGAAACGTACGTCACAAAAATTCATTTTCCAAGAACATCGGGAGGGTGTTCAAGGGGTGCCGACATGAGCACGCTCCAGCACGCCCCAACCGATTCCGAACGCGCGCCCTGGCCGGTGGTCGCCAGCGGCCTCGTCGCCCTAGCGGTCGCCATGGGCATCGGCCGGTTCGCGTTCACGCCGCTGATGCCGCTGATGATGCGCGACGGCACCCTCACCGCCGCCGCGGGCGCCGAATGGGCCGCGGCGAACTATGTCGGGTATCTGGTCGGCGCCCTGACGGCCTCGCGGTTCGCCGGCAATCCGCGGCTGGGCCTGCTCTTGAGCCTGGCCGGCGTGGCGCTGACCACGGTGGCGATGGCGGCGGTCGATCACGACGCGCCGGCCGGTCTCGGGGCCGGGCTGCGGGCCTTGGCCGGGGTGTTCGGCGCCTGGGCCCTGGTCTGCGCGAGCGGCTGGTGCCTGGCCGAGCTCGCCCGGCGTCGGGTCGGCGCGCTCGGGGCCTGGATCTACACCGGCGTCGGCTTAGGCGTCGCGCTCGCCGGCACGCTGGCCTGGCTCGGCGGGATTCAGCCGGCGGCCCGGCTGTGGCTCGAACTGGGGCTGGTCGCCGGGCTCGGCGCGCTGCTGGTCTGGTTCCTGTCCCGGGGGCAGGGCACGGCCCCAGCCGAGATCGAGGAGCGCGAAGCCGCTTCTTTCGCCCGTCCCCTCCGCAGCGGGCAGGCGGCCCTGGTCCTGTGCTACGGAATCTTCGGGTTCGGCTACATCGTGCCGGCGACGTTCCTGCCGGCGATGGCCCGCGAACTGGCCTCCGACCCAAAAGTGTTCGGCTTGACCTGGCCGCTGTTCGGCCTGGCCGCCGCCCTGTCGGTCGCGGCCGTGGCCCGCTGGCTGACGCGCGTGCCGCGCCAGCGCCTCTGGGCGGCGGCGCAGGGCCTCATGGCGCTCGGCACCGGCCTACCTCTGGCCGCCCACGCCCTCTGGGCGGTGGCGGCCTCGGCAATCCTGGTGGGCGGCACGTTCATGGTCGCCACCATGGCGGGCCTGCAACTCGCGCGCGAGGCGCGGCCCGACAACCCGACGCCGCTCCTCGCCCGCATGACCGCCGCCTTCGCGGCCGGACAGATCGTCGGCCCGGTTCTGGTGCGCCTCCTCGGTCACGGCCGCTGGGCCGGCTGGGACGCGCTGGACTGCACCGGCGCCGTCGCGACCGTGCTGCTGGTGCTTACGGCGTTGTGGCTGTGGCGCGCCGCGCGACCAGCCCCCGAGAACTCGACAATGTTCACAGCTCGTCCTCTGTAAGGCGCGACGCGCGCTCCTCCCCCTTGTGGCTACGGACTACACAGGTTTCGACCGTGGCCGTGATCATGCCGTGGGCGCAGAAGGCGCCGGTCCCCTCTCCCGTGCGGGAGAGGGGGCGCATGGCGGCTTTCGCAAGCCGATGTGTGAACGTCGTCGCCCCACAGGGGGGAGGGGAAAAGGCGCCTTTTTTCAGTGGCTTGTTTCTGATTATGTTGTGCCAAGCCGATAGCTGGAAAGCCTGGTGACCGCCTGACACGGCATCCGGTCCGAACCTCCCGCCGCCCGCGGCCGTGCGTGTGGACGCAGCGACGCGTGGTGGGTTACCCCACCCGCCGCAACGGCAGCCGCAGCCCCGGGGCCGGCCTCTCCAAAAGAACCTCCCGGCGGAAGCGCACCAGCCGCGCCGGCCGGCCGGCGGTGCCGCTGGTCAGGGCTTCGGTCTCCTCCACCAGCCCCTGCTGGGCCACGAGCCGGCGAAAATTCTGCTTGTGCAGCTGCGTACCCGACAGCGCCTCGACGGTGCGCTGAAGCTGGAGCAGGGTGAAGGCCGGGGGCATCAGCTCGAACACCACCGGGCGATACTTGATCTTGCCGCGCAGCCGGCCGATTGCGGTAGCGAGCACCCGGCGGTGGTCGAAGGCCATGGGCACGCCGGTCGGGTCGTTCTGCACCGCCGGGCCGGCATTGCCGCGCGCCTCCGGGATCAGGCCGGCCTCGAACAGCAATTCGTAGCGCTCCAGCACCCGCTCCTCGTTCCAGGTGCCGCCGTTCATCCCGAAGGTGAGGCCGAGGCGGTCGAGGCGGCGGGTCCGGATGGCGCAATCCTCGGGCTCGGCCGCCCAGGCCGCGAGCCGGCTCTCGATCGCGTCGAGCTGGGGCGGGCGGCCTTTGCGGAAATCCTCGTACGGGAGGTAGCGATACCAGTTCTGCCACGCCGCCTCGGCCAGGCCGGCCGGGCGCTCCTCGCGGACCAGGGCGAGGTAGGCCACGGAGAGCGCGTGCGCCTCCGGCGCCTCGTCGCCGCCGGAGCGGTCGCGGTCGCCGAAGGTGTAGAGCTGCTCGACATAGCCGAGGCGCTGATGGGTCTGCCGCTCCACCCAGGCGCGCAGGCCGCGCTCCAGGGTGGCGTGCTCGGGCACGAGCGGCCCGGCCGGCAGGCCGTCGCCGCGGCCCGGCGCCTGATCCGGGACCCGGATGGTCAGGGCGCGCGGCTCCCCCTTGGTCGCCGCGACGATCACCGCGACGAGGCCCACGGAGGAGCGCTCCGGCAGGGCCTGTACCCCGCGCGCACCCGTCTGCGCCTCGCCGACCGTCATCGCCCCTCGAAACCCTCTCCCGCCGGGCGCGGGATTTTTTCAGACCGGATCCGTCCCTATAGGGGGACAGGATCGCCCCGCGTCAACGCGGCCGTGTGACCGGACGGGTTGCCAAGCCGGCCGTCCCTGCCCAAACAGAGCCGCCCGAGACGTGTCGGCGCGGGGCCGGCGCGGGGCCAGGTCCGGCGGGGGCAGGGGACCACGATGGCAGCGAGCGCGATCTCCGCGACGGCCGGGAGCCGGCCCGTCGACCTGCGGCTCTACGGCCTCCTCGATGTCGGAATCTGCGGCGCGGACGGGGACCATCTCGCCCGCCTCGCCGCCGACGCGGTGACGGGGGGCGCCACCCTGCTTCAATACCGCGAGAAGGACATCCCGGATGCCCGCGCCGCCCTCGCGCGGATCCGGGCGATCCAGGCCGCCGTGGGAGGCCGGGTGCCGGTTCTGGTCAACGACCGGGTCGATCTCGCCCTGGCGGCGGGGGCGGATGGCGTCCATCTCGGCCAGAGCGATCTCCACCCGGCCGAGGCGCGCCGCCTGCTGGGGGAGGGGGCGATCATCGGGTTGACCGTCAAGACCGCCGCCCAGGCCGACGAGCTGTACCGGCTCCCGGTCGATTACGCCTGCATTGGCGGCGTGTTCGCCACCACCAGCAAGGACAATCCCGACCCGCCGGTCGGCCTCGACGGCTTTTCGCGCATCGCCTTCCGGGCCCGGCTCGCCCGGGGCGCGGGCCTGCCGCTCGGCGCCATCGCGGGGATCGGCCTGCACAACGCCGCCCCGGTGATCGCCGCCGGGGCGGACGGCGTCGCGGTGATCACCGCCCTGTTCGGCACGGAGCCGGTGCGGCAGCGCGCCCGGGAGCTGCGCGCGGCCATCGACGCCGCCCTGGCGGCGCGGGGAGCCGCCCGGTGAGCGGCGCCAGCCCCATCGCGGTCACCATCGCGGGCTCGGATTCCGGCGGCGGCGCCGGCATCCAGGCCGACCTCAAGACCTTCTCGGCCCTCGGCGTCTACGGCGCCAGCGTGATCACGGCACTCACGGCCCAGAACACAAGGGGCGTCCAGGGCATCCACGACGTGCCAGCCGATTTCGTGGCCCGGCAGATCGACAGCGTCTTCTCCGACCTCGCGGTCGACGCCGTGAAGATCGGCATGCTGTCGCAGATCGCGGTGATCGAAGCGGTGGCCGACGGGCTGGCACGGCAGGCCGGCAAAATCCCGGTGGTCCTCGACCCCGTGATGGTCGCCACCAGCGGCGACCGGCTGATCTCGGAGGACGCCGTGGCGGCGCTCCGGGACCGGCTGCTGGCGCGGGCCGACCTGATCACCCCCAACCTGCCGGAGGCGGCGGTGCTGCTCGGCGAGGCCGTGGCCGAGGACGAGGCGGGTGCCGCGGCCCAGGCCCGGCGGCTGGTGGCGCTCGGTGCCCGCGCCGTGCTGATCAAGGGCGGACACGGGACCGGCGCCATGAGCGTCGATCACCTCGTAACTGCCGACGGTCACGCGCAGACCTTCGCGGCCCCGCGACTCGCCACGCGGAACACCCACGGCACCGGCTGCACCCTGTCCTCCGCGATCGCGGCCGGGCTGGCCCGGGGCCTGACGCTGCCGGAGGCCGTGGCGGCCGCCAAGGATTACCTCACGGCGGCGCTCATCGCGGCGGATCGGCTGGCGATCGGCTCCGGTCACGGCCCGGTCCACCACTTTCACGCGATCTGGCCCTAACTTAAGGGGGGCGCCCGCCTTGCGTCCGGACGGCGATTGCGTTTGAAGAAGCGCACGATCGTTCGTATAACGGAACGGCCTGGGTGGACCGGTGACGATGCAGGACCAGGCGGAACGGCCCGACCGGGCGCGCGGACGCGACCTGTTGACCGGGGCGCAAGTGCTCTCCGGCCAGCTTGGCAAGACGATCCAGCGCCTGCGCAAGGCCTACAACCTCTCGCTGTCGGAGCTCGCCGAGCAATCGGGCGTGGCGAAATCGATCATCAGCCAGATCGAGCGCAACGAGACCAATCCGACGCTGGCGACGATCTGGCGGCTGTCCCAGGCCCTGGACGTGTCGATCGACCGGGTCCTGGCGGCCGGCGACGAGGAGCCGTTCATCGAAAAGACCTCCCGGGCCGACACGCCGATCCTGGTCTCGGAAGACGGCAAGGTGCGGCTGGCGATCACCGGCTGGATCAAGACGATCGAGTGGCTGCAATGGTACGAGGTCACGGCCGATCCCGGCGGCGTGCTCGATTCGGACCCGCACCAGCGCGGCTCGGTGGAATCGCTCTCGGTCGCCGAGGGCGCGTTCGAGGTCGAGATCGGCGGCAGCGTGCAGCGCGCCCGGGCCGGCGAGACCCTGCGCTACCGCTGCGACCGCCCGCACCTCGTGCGCTGCACCGAAGGCCCGGCCCGGGCTACCATGGTGGTGATCCTGAAGGCGGCGGTGATGGAGTGAGGCTTTCGGCCTCGCCGATCCGTGCCGGGTCGAACGGCGTGGTGCGATAGATCTCGCTGATCCAGTTGCCGAACAGCAGATGCGCGTGGCTCCGCCACGTGTTTCGCGGCGGTTTGGACGGATCATCGTCGGGGAAATAGTTTGCAGGCACCGAAGCGCCGGCATCGCGGACGTATTCGTCGGCGAGCGTGGCCGTATCATATTCCAAGTGATTGAACATGTGGAGCGACCGGCGCTCCAGATCGCCGAGGAGGCACAAGCCGGTCTCCGGGCTGTCGGCCAGGACGGACAGACCGCACCCTTCCGGGATGTCCTCCTGGCGCACCTCCGTCCAGCGGGAAACCGGGACGCAGAACTCGTCCGAGAAGCCGCGCAGATAGGGTGAGGCCGGGGCGCGATTCTGGTGGCGGTACACGCCGAACGCCTTCTGCGCGAGTGTCCGCTTCGGGATCCTGTGGGCGTGGTAGACCGCCGCCTGCGCCGCCCAGCAGATCGTCAGACAGCTGTGGACGTGCGAGTGCGTCCAGTCGAAGACGCGGCACAGTTCGGCCCAGTACCGGACCGCCTCGAAGGGTAGCCGCTCGACGGGGGCTCCCGTGATGATGAATCCGTCGAACCGCTCCTTCCGGACATCGCTCCAGGGCCGGTAGAACGCATCCATGTGCTCGGCCGGGGTATTCCGGGCGACATGGTCGGTCATCCGGACCAGGGTCAGTTCGACCTGAAGCGGGCTCGCTCCGAGCAGGCGGGCGACTTGCGTCTCGGTGCTGATCTTGTTGGGCATCAGGTTGAGCAGGCCGATCCGCAGCGGCCGGATGTCCTGACGGACCGCGTCGGTCTCGCGCATCACCACGACGCCTTCGGCCTCCAGGGCGCGGGCAGCGGGGAGATCGTCGGGAATCTTGATTGGCACGGTGCGTCGTCCCTCCTTCGGAAACCGACGCGCGTGGCTTGATCCGCTTGGTTGCCGGCTCGGCCACATCCTCCTTGCGGAGCGCCACCTTGCCCGGATCGGCAGGTTGGCGTCGAGCGTCGGCCCGACTCTTGATGTGCGGCCAGAATTACCGAGACGGCTCAGGTTGTTCAAGGGTCGGCTTGCTGCCGACCGAGAACTCACTTCGCACGCGCAGCGGCCATAATGGCCGCCGTTGCGGTAATCCCATCCGAGAGGCGGGTGGCTACCGCCCGGTATTCACCCACCGCACCACGTCGGCCAGCACGATGGTCAGCGCCTGGTCGAGGGCTTGGGCACCGTTGCCGGCATCGATCTTCGCCACCGGCACCCGGGCGGTGAAGATCCGGGCGGCGGTGACCTTGCCGGTGCCGTCGGCGACGAGCTTCAGCGACAGGTCGACCACCGCCTCCCCGGTCGTCGCCTGGATGTCGAAGGCGCGGATCTCGCTGATCAGCTGGTAATCGGCCACGACCTTGTCGCCGGGCCGGCTGACCGAGCGGAGCCGGCCGGAATTCTCCAGGCTCTGGAGGAGGCGGGTCTGGATCAGCCGCGGCAGCCGGTCGGCCCATTGGCCGCCGCCCAGGAAGGCGAGGGCGCCGCCGCCTTCGCGCACGATGATCCGGTCGGCCTCGAACGGCTGGATGCCCACCGGCTCCGAGACCGCGATCGAGCGGCCGGCGGCAACCGGGCGACCGGCCGGCGGGAGCGCCGCGAGATCGAAGGTCAGCGGTGCCGCGCCGCCGCCGCAGCCGCCCAGGAGGGCGGCGAGCAGCGCGGCGGCGAGGAGGTGGGACGAGCGGGCCATACGCACAACCTGAGGAACCCCGCCGACGCGCGGCGGAGCTGTATAAGCTATGCCGCAGAAACTATCCCTCGCCCGTATCCGTGCCGTGCGCCGGGACACATCGACCCGGCGCACGGCACTTTCACCGGCCGCCGTTGTATTCGGGCAACGATGGCTTGCCGCCGAAGATCACCTGGCTCGGATCGCGTTCCAGGCTGCGCACGGTGCGGTTCAGGGTGTTCAGCGTGCGCTGGCCGTCCCCCGACAGGGCCTCCACCTCCCGGCGTCCGGTGCCGCTGAGCCGGCCGAAATTGGTCGAGATGCTGGCGGTGCGCTTGTCGAGGTTCTCCGACATGACGCGGAACGCCTTGCCGGCGTCGCGCACCGAGACTGCGGCCGCGCGGATCTCGGTAAACGTGCTGGAGCCCTCCTGGCCGGCGGCGGAGCCGAGGAAGCTCTGGGCGCCGTTGAGCACCCCGTCGATCTTGTCGGCCGAGGCGTTGAGCTTGGCCGCCAGCGAACGGGCATCGTGCACGGCGCCCTCGATGTCCGGGCTGGACTTGGACAGGGCCGCCGAGAAGCGGTCGGCATTGTCGATCACGTGGCCGAGCTTCACCCCATCCACCGCCTTGACCAGGGTCGCGATGTTCGGGCCGGCCTCGGCCAGCGTCTTCGAGAACGCCTCGACGTTGGTGAGTGCGCGGTTGATCGCGCCCTCGTTGCCGGCCACGATCCGGTCGAGGCGGGCGAGCATGTCGTCGGCGCGCTGGGCCACCTGGCGGGCCAGCGCCATCATGTCCTGCATGTCGGAGGAATCGGCGAAGATCGTCGGCGGCTCACCGTTGGCCATCGGCGTGAGCACCGGCGCGTCGGCGTTGCCGCCCGACAGGGAGATCACCGAGACGCCGGTCAGCATCGCCGAATCGAGGCGGGCGCGGGTATCGGCCCGGAGCGGCGTCGAGGGATCGACCTTGATCTGGGCGAGCACCCGGCGCGGGTCCTGCGGGGCGAGGCGGATATCGGTGACCTCGCCGACCTTGATGCCGTTGAAGTTCACGCTCGACCCGCGGGAGAGCCCGCCAACCGAGCCGGAGAACACGATGCGGACGGTCTGGCTGACCTGCCGCGACGAGCCGCCGGAGAGCCACAGCACGGTGCCGAAGCCCGCCAGGATCACGGCGAGGGTGAAGGCCCCGATGAGGGCGTAGTTCGCGCGGGTTTCCATGCGGTCAGCCTGCGGTTCCGCTCGGCGAAACAAGTCCGGCCGAGCTGCGTGTCACCGATCCCGGACGGGAGCGGGACGGGATCAGGGGGAAGGGACGGTCAGGCATGCGCCGGCACGCCTGTGGTGATGGCGCGGGCGCGCTTGCCGTGGAAATACGAGCGCAACCAGGGATGGTCGCTCGCCAGCATCTCCTCGATCGTCCCGGCGGCGATGATCTGGCCGTCGCCGAGCGCCGCGATGCGGTCGCAGGCGGTGTAGAGGCTGTCGAGGTCGTGGGTGACCATGAACACGGTCAGGCCCAGCGTCTCCTTCAGGGTGGAGACGAGGTCGTCGAACTCGCCCGCGCCGATCGGGTCGAGCCCCGAGGTCGGTTCGTCCAGGAACAGGATCTCGGGATCGAGCGCCAGGGAGCGGGCGAGCGCCGCGCGCTTGATCATGCCGCCGGACAGCTCCGAGGGCAGCTTGTCGGCGGCATCCGGTTGCAAGCCGACCATCTCGATCTTGAGCCGGGCGAACTCGTCGAGCAGGCGCTCGGACAGGTTCAGGTGCTCGCGCATCGGCATCTGGATGTTCTGCTTGACGGTCAGCGCCGAGAACAGGGCGCCCTGCTGGAACAGCACGCCCCAGCGCTGCTCCATGCGGCGGCGCTCGGCATGGGTCATGCCGTCGACGTCGCGGCCGAACACCTCGATCGTGCCGGCCCGCTTGGGCGTGAGGCCGAGAATCGTCCGGGTCAGCACCGACTTGCCCTGGCCCGAGGGCCCGACGAAGCCCATGATCTCGCCCGCCCGGATGTCGAGGTTCAGACCTTTCAGGATGTTGCGGTCCCGGAAGCCGACCACGAGGTCGCGCACCCGGATGATGGGCGCGGGGCCGGCTTCGGTTTCGGGCATGGCGGGGGCGATCATCAGGACGGGCTCAGAAATCGATCGCGGCGAAGAACACCGCGAACAATCCATCGAGGACGATGACCATGAAGATGGACTTCACGACTGAGGCGGTGACGTGGCGGCCGAGCGATTCAGCCGAGCCTTCCACGGCGAAGCCCTCGATCGTGGCGAGGATCCCGATGATCAGCGCCATGAACGGCGCCTTAATCAGGCCGACCATGACGTGGTGCACGCCCACCGCCGCCTGGAGCCGGACCAGGAACTGATCCAGCGTCAGGCCGCCGTACAGCATGGCGGTGAGGCCGCCGCCGGTGAGCGCGGCGATGTCGCCGATCAGGGTCAGCATCGGCAGGCCGACCATCAGGGCCAGCACCCGCGGCACGATCAGGATCTCGACGGGATCGAGGCCCATGACCCGCAGGGCATCGACCTCCTCGCGCATGCGCATCGAGCCGATCTCGGCGGTGATCGCCGAGCCGGACCGGCCCGCGACCATGATCGAGGTGAGCAGCACGCCCATCTCACGCAGGATCAGCAGCCCGATCAGGTTGACCACGAAGGTCTGGGCGCCGAAGCGCTGGAGCTGGAAGATGCCCTGCTGGGCGACGATGCCGCCGACCAGGAACGAGATCAGCACGATGATCGGCGTGCCGTTGAACGCCACCTGCTGGATCTGATTGACCAGCGCCGTGCCCCGGAACGTCCCCGGCCGCAGGGCGACCCGCCCGCAGGCGGCGATCACCTCGCCCAGGAAGGCGAGGGCGGTGACGAACTCGTGGCCGCCGCGCACGGTCTCGCGGCCGACCGTGTCGAGGGCGCCGAGGATGCGGCCGGGCCGGGCCGGTGGCGCGGAGTCGGGCTCGCGCAGGCGGACCTCGCCCAGCAGGGTGCGGTGCTCGGGCCGCACGCCGACATAGGTCAGCGCGCCCCCCGCCTGCGCGATCTCGGCGCGGGTCCGCTCGAGCACCCAGGCGCCCAGCGTATCCAGCCGTTCGATCCCCGACAGGTCGACCGCCACCGCGCCGGCCCGGCCGGCGGCCAGGAGACGCGCGGCGTTCGCTTCGACGGTCGGCGCCTGATCGGCGGTCCAGCGCCCGTCGAGCGCCAACCGGCCTTCCGCCGGCCGGTCCCGCAGCGACGCGCCGGGAACCATGCCCTCGCTCAGCAAGACCCTCACTCCTCGATTGGAGGCACCACCCTGCCGTGGGGTTATGTCGACATTACGGTTGACGATCCGTGTCCAACGTCACCCCCTTGGCGCGGCCGGAGGCGAGCGCCAAGCCCAGCCCGCAGGCGGCCAGCGGCGCCATCAGCAGGAAGGCGAGGGGGCCGCCGGCCCGGTAGGCGACGCCGCTCAGCAGGGTCGCGCCCACGGAGATGCTCGCGTTGACGGCGCTGAGCGTGCCCTGCGCCCGCCCGCGCGCGCCCTCGGGAGCGAAGGCCGAGACCGCGGCCATCGCGCCGAGCTGCGTCGCCCCGAAGGTCAGGCCGTGCAAGCACTGGAGCGGCACCAGGGCGGCCAGGTGGTCGCCGAGGAGGTACATGCCGACGGCGCGCAGGATCGCGGCGCCGGCGCCGAGGGTCAGGAGCCGCACGGGGCTGCGCCAGGACGCGGGCAGGGCGGTGATGCCGGCAAACAGCGCGATCTCGGCCAGAACGCCGGTCGCCCAGAGCGCGCCGACCCAGACCGGCGATATGCCCTGGCTCGTCCAGTAGATGCTGCCGAACCCGTAGATCGCTCCGTGGCTCGCCTGGATCGCCGCCGCCGCGCCGATGCAGAGCCACAGTGTCAGCGGCAGGCGCGGCCGGACGGCGCCGGCCGGGACCTGGGGCAGGGCCACGACCGAGCGGCTGCGCCAGGCAACGAGTCCCGCCGCCAGGGCGAGGCCGGTGAGCAGCAGCGGCACCGCCAGTTGGCCGCCGAGCGCCGAGAGCAGGAGGCCGCCCGCCAGGTTGGCGAGCAGGAACGCGATGGAGCCCGCCATCCGGATCCGGGCATAGACCAGGCGGGCGTCGCGGCGCACGGCCGCCAGGGTCAGGTAGTCGATGCACGGGACGAGCGGCGCGCCCGCGACGGCGTTGAGGATGACCAGCATCGCGAGAAAGGGCCAGCCGATCCCGGCGGCGCCGGGCATCAGCGCGTAGGTCAGGCTGAGAGCGAGGCTGCCGAGCAGGATCAGCCGGCGCGGGCCCAGGCCCCGGTCGAGCAGGCTCATCAGCGGCGCCGTCGCGACGATCCGCGTGGCGATCGGCAGGGCCAGGAGCACGCCGATCACGCCGGCATCGAGGCCGAGGCCATCGAGCCAGAGCGGCATGAACGGCATCGCGATGCCGATCTCGGTGAAGACGACGGCGTAGAGCAGCGACAGGCGCGCCGGGCCGGATGGACGAAGCACGGATGGGGGGTTTCTCGGAGGAGGCGGGTTGGAAGCCCGGACGCCGTAAGCGCCCGTTAAACCCTCCCTGTCAATTTGCGGACCTCCGGGTCGTGCCGTGTGCCGGCCGTCGCCGCACCCGCCTTTCGGGTTCGGAGGGATCCCATGTCCGGTTCTGCCCCCGCGAGTGCCCCGGCCGAATACGAAGCGATCGAGGCGACGATCGGCCTCACCGAGCGCGGGCGCTGGTTCCTGGCCGAATACGCCCGCCGCAACCGCGCCGCCGAGACCGAGATGCTGCTCGGGGCGATGAGCCGGCTCGAACGCGCGGTGACCACCGACCGGGACCACCAGACCTTCGGGCAGTTGCACGGCAATCTCGTCGAGATGGCCGCGGCGATCAGCCAGACCAAGGCCGAGATCGCCGCGATCAGCGCCCGCGACAGCAAGCAGACCCGCCTCACCCAGGCTTCCCTGGCGCTGGACGCCATCGTGCGGGAGACCGAGCAGGCGACCTCCGACATCCTCGGCTCGGCCGAGGCGATCCAGGAGGCGGCCTGGACCCTGCGCGAGCGGGGCGCCGACGCCCCGACCTGCGACACCCTCGATCGGCACGCGACGGCGATCTACACCGCCTGCTCGTTCCAGGACCTCACCGCCCAGCGGACCGCCCGGATCGTCTACACCCTGCGCTACCTCGAAGACCGGCTCGCGTCGATGATCGCGATCTGGGGCGGCGAGCCCGAGCGGGTCCCGCCGATGCCGCGCGATCCGGCGATCGGCCCGGAGGCCCCGCCGTCCGATCTCTGCCAGAGCGACATCGACCGCTACATCGCCCTGGAGGTCCCGGCCGTCACGGCGGCGGCCCGCGTCGCCCACCCCGGCAGCCCGCCGCTCCACGAGGATATCGTGTTCCTGCCGGTCTCGAACCGGGAGGGGGCCGAGGTATTCGGAGCGGCCGAGGCGCCCGCCCCGGTCATGCTCGGCGACGACGCGGTCGATCAGGACGATGGTGCCGATTCAGCACCCGAAGAGGACTGGCCCGACGCGGATTGGGCCGACCCTGATACCGCCGCCCCGGAACCCGCCGCCGAGCCGGAGGCGCCGATCCTGAGCTTCGCGGCGATCGACGCGCTACCGCCGGAGCAGCGGCTCGCCCTGTTCGCCTGACGGCGCCGAGTGGCCCTGCTATCAGGGGCGCCCGCCCGCCGAGGGTCGTGAGGCAGAAAACCCCCGTGGCCCTGAACCTGATCAAGCTCTGCGTCGGACCCGCCTCCATCGCCGACCTCGAAGCCCGTCAGGAGCGGTACCGGGCCGAGGCTTTGCGCGAGGGCCGGCCGGCCGACCCGTTCCATGTCACCCGCACCCTGCCGAAGCGCCATCGCGAGATTGCCGGCAAGGGCTCGATCTACTGGGTGATCCGCGGGACCCTGTCCTGCCGGCAGGCGATCACCGCGATCGAGAAGCTGACGGACGAGGACGGCATCCCGCGCTGCCGGCTGGTCTTCGACCCGCGCCTCGTTCCGGTGTCGCCCCGCCCCTGCCGCCCGTTCCAGGGCTGGCGCTACCTCACGGCCCGCGACGCGCCGGCCGATCTCGGGGCCGGGCAATCGGGCGACCTTGCCGAGATGCCCGAAGCGCTACGCCGCGAGCTGGTCGGCCTCGGCCTCCTGTAAGGGGCTGTCGGGCCGATCTTTCCGACCAAAGCCCTCATCCTGAGGCGCTGCGCAGCAGCCTCGAAGGAGCCCTCCAGCCAGCCCGCGCGATCCCTGGAGGGCTCCTTCGAGGCCTCCGCTGCGCTTCGGCACCTCAGGATGAGGGCGGAGATTGGGATATCGTCAGCCGGAACCGCCGTGCGAATGCCATCGGGCGGTCAGACAGGCTCTGGCCCGGTTTCGCCGGCGCGGGCGCTGTGAGCGCCCGCACCGGCTGTCGTCCTACGCGCCGTCGAACCGCCCGCTGGCATGGGCCAGCATGGTGTAGACCTTGCCGGTCTCCGAGGTGAGGTAGGCGTCGGTCCGCTTGGCGTCGCTGTCGTTCTTGACCACGTCGCCCAAAAGCCGCTCGAACTCACCCACGTAGCGGTCGACGCTGCGGCGGAACTCCGCATCCGACCGGTAGCGGCGCTGGATCTCCGCGAAGGTTGTCCGGCCCTGCGGCGTGTAGATGCGCGGGTCGAACAGGTTCGGCTCGCCCCGGCGATAGCGCTCCCACAGGTCGACCACGGTCCGGTGCTCGATCATCCGGGCGATGTCGGTCGAGATCGTGTCCAGGGCGATCCGGCCGGTCTCTGCAGGAGCCTGAGACGATGCCGGGGACGATGCCTGGGGCTGACGCCCCGCCGGAGCAGCGGCGGTGGTCGCCTCCGCCTCGGCATCGTCATCCTCATCCAGGGAGGCGCGGGTCAGCAGGTCGGACAGCCAGCCGCGCTTGGCGCCGCCGGCCGTCATGGCGACGGGACGGGCGGTCGCGGAGGGCCGCGGCGCCTCGATCCGGGCCGGGGCTGCGGTGGACCGCGCCGGAGCCGCGGGCGCCGGCAGGGCCGGAGCCGACACGGTCTGGACAGGCGCCGCGGACGGAGCCGGAGCGCTGCTGGCCTGCGGCGCCGCGACGGCGCGGGAACCGCCCTCCGCCACCCGCCGCTGGGCCTGCGGCTGGGCGACATCCACCGAGCGGGTGGTGCGGGAGACCAGGGCCGACAGCTCGTTGAGCGCCTTGATCTGGTCGGCCACCACCCGGCGCATCTCGCCGGTGGCATCCTGCGTCTCGCGCGGCAGATCGAGGACGCCCCGGGCGAGTTCGGCGCGGGTCGCGTCGAGTTCGCCACGGATCGAGCCCGCCATCTCCCGCAGGGACGACACGGAGGCGCCGAACTTGGTCTGCGCCTCGTCGAGACCGCTGCGCATCTCCCGCGCCGCCTCCTCGATGGCCTGGCGCACGCCCTGGGCCGCCTTCTCGCTCTCGGCCCCGGCGCTGTCCTTCAGACCCTCGAAGGCGCTGGTGACCGAAGCCCCCGCCCCCTCGGCCGAGCGCGTCAGCGACTCGCCAACGGCGCAGGCGCGCTCCTCGGCACTGCGCAGCGTGCGCTCGATCGTCTCGGCGAGCGCGCCGCCCTGCTGCTCCAGGGCGCTGGCGCGGGTCTCGAAGCCCGCCAGCGCCTCGGCCAGCGCCGCCTCGCGGCCGGACAGGGTCGCCCCAAGCCGCTCCTCGATCGCGGCGAGCGAGGACGCCGCCCGGTCGAGCGCCGAGACGTGCACCGACGTCTGCTCGCCCAGCGCGCGGCCCCGTCCATCAAGGGTCTCGGCGAGGCCGGACGCCTCGCGAAGCGCCGTATTGGCGACCTCGCGCAGGGCCTCGACCTGGGCCGCGACGCCCGCGGTGGCGCGGCCGGTCTCGGCGGCGATGCGCTGCAGCGCCGACTGGACCTGCTCGACCCGGCCCGCCAGACCCTGCTCGATCGCGCCGAGATTGGTGCCGGCTCCGGAGACCAGCTCGCCGAGTGCCGCGTTGGCGCCCTCGATCCGCTGGAGGACGGCGCCCAGCTCCCGGCCGAGCCGGTCGTTGGTCTCGAACAGCTCGGTGAGGGCGCGGCCCGCACCGTCGTCGATGGCGGCGCGGAGCAGCTCGGCCGAGGCCCGCGACTGCGCGGCGAGTTCCTCGGTCTGCAGCCGCAGGGTCTCGGCCAGCGGCACGCCGGTCTCGATCAGCACCCGCTCGATCGAATCGGCCCGGTCGGCCAGGGCCCGCGACAGGTCGAGCATCGGCCCGTCGATGGCGGCGCGCAGGCGCGCGACATGCCCTTCCAGGCTGTCGCCGACCGCACGGCCGCTGCCGTCGACGCTGGCGATCAACGCCCCGCCCTTCTCCTCAATGGCGCGGACCAGCGCCTCAGCGCTCTCCGCGAGACGGCGGGACAGGGCCTCGCCGCGGGCATCGACCAGGGCGCCGAGCGCGGTGGCGCGGCGCTCGAAGCCGGCCCCCAGAGCCTCGGTGCGGGCATCGATCAGGCCCGCCAGCGCGGCCTCGCGCCGGCTAAGCGTCTCGGCCAAGGCGGCGTTGTGCGCGTCGACCTGCTCGGCATGCGCCCGCGCCCGCTCGTCGAGGGCGGCCACCAGGCTGGCGGTGCGCTCGTCCATGAGACCCGCGAAGGCGTCGTGGCGGTCGTCGAAGGCGTTGGCCAGCGTCTCGGCGCGCTGGGCGACCAGGGTGGCGAACAACCGCATGCGGCTGTCGATGCGCTGGGTGAAGGCGTCGGCGCGGGCGTCGACGCCCCGGGCCAGGGCCTCAGTCTGCGTCTCGACGGAGTGGACCAGGGCGGCGGTGCGCCCTTCCACGACGCCGTCGAGGTCACGGATCCGGGCGTCGAAGGCCTCGACCAGCGAGCCGGTGCGGCCTTGCGCGGCGTCGAGCAGCGACTGGCTGCGCTCGTCGACCAGCGCCTCGATCGCCGAACGCGCCTCGTCGAAGGTCGCGCGCAGGGTCTCGATCCGGGCGTCCAGGAGGGCGGCGACGCCCGTGGGCGCCGCTTCGAGGAGGTTGCGCAGGTCCTGCGTACGCGCCTGGACCGCCATGGCGATCTCCCGGCCGCGGTTCTCCACGGAGGTTTCGAGACTGGCCTGCGCCCGCTCGAACAGGGTCCGGAGCTGGCCGCTGCGGGCCTCAAGGGTCTCGGCGAACTGGTTCTCGCGCGCTTCGAGCAGGCCGGCGATGGCCGGGCTCGCCTGCTCGATCGCCCTCTGCAGGGCCTCGGTCCGATGCTCGATCGTCCCGGCGATCTCGCGGCTGCGGCCGTCGACCATGCGGTCGATCTCGGCCTGAGCCCGCGCGAACAGGCCTTCGAGCTGGCCGCTGCGGGCCTCGAAGGCCTCGGCGAGCTGGTGCTCCCGGGCTTCCATCAGGCCGGCAATGGCCGGGCTCGCCTGCTCGATCGCCGTCTGCAGGGCCTGGGTCCGATGCTCGATCGTCCCGGCGATCTCGCGGCCGCGGCCGTCGACCATGCGGTCGATCTCGGCTTGAGCCCGCTCGAACAGGGCCTCAAGCTGCCCGCTTCGGGCCTCGAACGCCTCGGCGAGCTGATGCTCGCGGGCCTCCATCAGGCCGGCGATGGCCGGGCTCGCCTGCTCGATCACGCTCTGCAGGGCCTGGGTGCGATGCTCGATCGTCCCGGCGATCTCGCGGCTGCGGCCATCGACCAGACGGTCGATCTCCGACTGCGCCCGCTCGAACAGGGCGCGCAGGTCGGCGAAGCGCGCGTCCAGCAGGTCGGCCATGTCGGTGGGGGCGGCATCGAGGGTCTGGCGCAGGCCCTCGGTCCGGGTCGTGATCGTGTCGGCGAGTTCCTGGCCGCGCACCTCCACGAGGTCGCGCAGGCCGGCCTGTGCCTCCTCGAACAGGGCCCGCAGGCGCTGCGTGCGGCTGTCGAGGGTGGCGGCGAGCTGGCGCTCCCGGGTCTCGACCAGGGCGGTGACGGCGGCGGGCGCCTCCTCCAGCATCGTCCGCAAGGCCTGGATCTTGGTGTCGACCGAGGCGGCGAAGCGGCCACCGCCGCCTTCCACCACCGCGTCGAGGGCGTTGTGGGCTTCCTCGAACAGGGTCCGCAGGCCCTGGGCGCGGGCCTCCAGGGTCTCGGCGAGGCGGTTGCCGCGGCCCTCGACCAGATTCTCCAGATGGCCGAGACGCTCGTCGAACAGGCTGCCCAGAGCCTGCGTCCGGGAATCCAGGCTGCCGGCGGCGTTGCCGTAGGCGTCCTCGACGGCGGCGATCAGGGCGCGGCTGCGCGTATCCAGCGCCTCGTTGAGCGGGCCCATGCGGCCGTCGAGGGTGCTGGCCAGGGTGCCGGCATGGCCGTCCAGCATCACGCGGATCTGGTTGGTGCGGTCGTCGAGCAGGCCGTGGACCGAGCGCACGCCCTCATCGAGCAGGCCGCTGATATCGGCGGTGCGGCTCGACAGGGTGTGGCCCAGGCGGCCTTCGCCGGCCTCCAGCATCCGCTCGGCATCCGCGATGGTCTGCTGCAGCTTCGACAGGACGCTCTCGCCGCGCTGGTCGATCAGCTCGGCCAGCGAGGTGCCGCCGCGGTCGAACAGGCGGGCCAGCTCGGTGATGCGGCCGCCGATGGCGCCGAACACGCTCCGGCCCTTCTCGTCGAGTTCGCTCGACATGGCGGTGATGCGCTCGTCGATCAGCTTCGCCAGCAGTTCCGAACGCTCGGCAAAGGCCGCGCGCACGGCCTCGGTCCGGGCGGACAGGGCGGCGTCGGCGCTCTGGGCGCGCTCGTCCACCAGCTGGACGATCTCCTGCACGCGCCCCGACAGCGAGGCTTCGAGAACGCGCGTCGATTCCGCGACGGCGCCGGTGAGGGTGCCGATGCTCTCGGCCATCGCCTTGTCGATGCCGCCGGTGCGGTCGGTGATCGTGGCGACCAGGTCGCGGGTGCGGCCGGCCAGTTCCTCGTCCACGGCGCGGGTGCGCGCCTCGATCAGGCGGATCGCCTCGAAGGCCTGCACGCCAAAACTCTCGTCCACGAGGCGGGCGCGCTCCTCCAGGGCGTTGGCGATCTCCTGCAGGCGGCTGATGACGCCGGCATCGAAATGCTCCGCGCTGCCCGCGATGCGGCGGGCCATCTCGGCGGTGCGCCGGTCGATATCCTGCCCGAGCCCTTCGGCCCGGCCGTCGAGCACCGCGACCAGGTTGCGGCTGCCCTCTTCCATGATCCGGGCCATCTCCCCGGTCCGGGCGGCCAGCGCCTCGTTCAGGGCCTTGCCGCGGGAGTCGATCCGGCCGTCGACGTGGTCGACCAGGTTCGCCACGACCTCACCGATCTCGGCCGCGCGCTGCGCCGAGCGCGCCTCCAGGTTGCCGAGATGGGTCTCGACCAGGCTGCCGGCCTCGCGGGCGCGGGTCGCGATGGTCTCGGCCACCGCCTGGCCCTTGACGGTGATGAGCCGGTCCATCTCCTCCAGCCGAGCCCCGACGTTCTCGCCCAAGGTCGCGGTGTCGCGGCCGATGCGGTCGGCCAGGATGTCGCCGCGGGCGATGGTCTCCTGCAGGGCGGAGAGGCGGCTGCCCAGCGTCTCGTCGATGGCCCGGACGCGCACGTCCACGGTCTCGGCGAAGCTCGCGCCGGTCTGGCTGAGGGTGTCGGCGATGCGCGCGCCCTGACTCGCCACGGCGAGCACGATGTCGCGGCCGGTGCCGCTGATCCGGGTCTGGGTCTCCTCGGCATGGCTCGCCAGCAGCTCGGCGACGCCCTTGCCGTGCGCACCGAAGGCGGCCTCCATCTCGCCGATGCGGGCGGCGAGGTCGTCCGAGATAGCGCGGGCGGCCTGGGTCAGGCTGCCGGTGGCGTCGCCGGTGCGGGCGGACAGCTCGCGGTTGAGATCGTCCAGGGCGGCGCGCAGGGCGGCCACCGCCGCGGCGCCGCGCTCGCCGAACTCGGTGCCGGCCCGGTCGGCGGCGTCGCGGAAGCGGGCCAGCAGGCCCGCAGTCTCGGCCTCGACGGCGCTGGTCACCTCGGCCGAGCCATGGCGCAGGGTCTGGAGGGTATCGACCAGGCGCGCGGAGGCCTCGCGGGTCTGGGCCTCGACCTCGCCGGTGACGGCGCTCGCCGAGCCGCGCAGGGACTGGACCGCGGAAGCGGCGCCGGCCTCGAAGCCGTGGCCGAGCGCCGAGAAGGCGCTCTCCAGGCTCTCGGTGGCCGTCTGGGTCCGCTCGGTGATGTGCCCGCCGGCCCGCTCGGCCGCGGCCGCGACGCGGGTCTCGAGATCCGAGGCCTGCACCGTCACGGTGTCGTGCAGGCGCGCGGCGATGCCGTCCATGCGCTCGGCCAGGGCGTTGCCGCGGTCCGCGACCGTCTCGGCGATCCGCTCGGCGGTGCCGATCAGGTCGTCGCGCACCGCGCCGGCCTGGTTGGTCAGCGTCTCGCCGACGCCGCCCATGGCCAGCGCCAGGGCGGCCTGGGCGTCGCGCCCGCGGCTCTCGATCGCCTCGGCGACGGAGAGGCCGGCGGTCTCGATCTCGGTGCGCAGGGCCAGGCCGCGGCCGGCGATGTCCTGGGTGAGGGCCGCGCCGGTCTCGGCGAAGCGCGCGGTAATCTGGGTGCCCATCGCGCCGAAGCGCTCGGTCAGCTCGGAGCCCCGCGACAGGAAGGCGTTCTCCAGGCCGATCACCGAGCGCTCGAAGCTCTCGCGCACGACGCCCCCCTGGCGCTCCAGGGACTCGCTCACGCGCAGGCCGGTCTCGGCGAGGCTCTGGGCCACGGAGGCGGTGCTCTCCGCGATCCGCCCGGTGAGGGCGGTCCCGGTCGCCTCGAAGGCGCCGCTCACGTCGCGGGCACGGGTCTCGAAGGCCCGCGTCAGGGTCTCGCCGACTTCCAGGAGGCTGCCGCGCACGCCCTCGCTCGTGTTCGCGAGGCTCTCGATCAGCTCGTCGCCGCGCCCGGTCATCAGGTTGACGACCCGGTCGCCCGCCTCGCCCAGGGAGGCGGTGATGGCGGCGCCGCGGGCGTCGAGCGCCCCGGTCACGCGCTCGCCCGCGCCGGTGAGCGCCATGACGATCCGCTCGGACGCGCCCTCAAGCTCCTGGCTCAGGCTCTGGTGCGAGCCGGTGATCGCGCCGCGCACGCGCTCGGCATTGGTGACGATGGATTCCCGCTGGGCGACCAGCTCCTCGACCAGGGAACGGATGCGGATCTCGTTGTCGGAATAGGCCCGCTCCAGGGTGGCGATCTCGCCGCGGACCAGGGTCTCCAGCTCGCCGGCCCGGGCCAGCGCGCGCTCGACGCCGTCGCCGACCGCGGCGACTTCGCGGCGCACGGTCTGCGACATGGTCAGCACGGCGTCGGTGGAAAAGCTCTCGGGCTCGGCCAGGCGCACCGCGACCTCGCCGACCGCGCGGGCGACGAGGCGCATCTCATGGGCCCGTGCCGCCAGCATGGCGGCGATCACGAACAGCACGACCGGGCCGAGCAGGGCGGCGGCGCCCACGGTCGCCTGGAGGGCGGTGAGGCCGGAGACGACACCGCGCAGGTCGCCGCCGGATTGCAGCCAGGCGACCAGCACCAGGCCGGCGATCCAGGTGAGGCCGGCCAGCAACGCGAACAGATAAGGCTTGGGCGAGGAGCGCACCCGCAGGGTCTGCTGCAGGATGCCGATGTTGCGCCGGTCGTCGTTCGCCACCAGCGAGCGGTCGGGCGGCAGCAGGCCGCCCTCGCGGCGCGGGCGCTCGCGGCCGGGCGGGGGCAGGTCGGAGGCGAGCGGCGGATCGAGGTCGAGGCGCGGCGGCATCTGGCGGCCGGCCGGATCGAGGGCGCCGTCGAGCAGGGGATCGGCATCCCCGACATCGGGCAGGCGCGGCTCTGCGCGGCTCTCGGTGCCGGTCGGCGTCAGGGCGTCGAGGTTCAGCGCCTGCTCGATCGCAGAGAGCGCGGCCTCGGCCGGGTCCTTCAGCTTCTTCTCGGTCGCCATTCAACGCCTCGTCACACGGGTTTCACCGGCACCTGGGGAGGCTGATGCCAGAGACGCAACTTCCCGTTTACCATTACAGGATTAGACGCGGACACCGATTGCCGATACCCGAGCCGCCGTCCGACCCCAGAAACCGTTAACGCTATGGTTACTGCGGCCGCTGCCTTCCGGCTCCACCATCTTGGCGCAGATGAGGGTCCCTGCGCGATCCCCGTCCAGCGAATCAGGGGGTGAATCATGGGGATCGGTTCGGCAACCCCCAGAAGAATGCGGATTCCGGGAGTTCGAACATGCCGGCCATCGACCGGGCGGAGCTCGATGCGCAGACCGGCGGCGACGCCGAGCTGGCCAATGAGGTGCTGGTGCTGTTTGCCGGGCAATGCCGGTCGATCCTGCCCCGGCTGACCGATCCGTCCCTGCCGAGCGCGCAGCGCGCCGACCTCGCCCACACCCTGAAGGGATCGGCCGCGGGCGTCGGCGCCACGCGGGTGCGCGCCGGCGCGGACGCCACCGAGGCGCAGCTGCGGGCGGGCGCCGAGCTGACGGCGCTCGACGCCCTCGTGCAGGCCGTGGCGGCGGCACTGGCCGAGATCGAGCAAGGGCTTTAAGTTGAAGCGCCGGCTCGCCGCCGAACCGGCATCCCCTGCGGCGGCGAGCGCTCTCAGTTTTAAGAACGCGCTCCCGCCGGGGGCGCTCCGATGCGGCGATCGATCCGGAACGGACCGCCGCCACCGCGCTTGCATTCCACGGCCTCAGCCGCCAAGCAATCACCCCGCCCGTCGAAGCGAGGCCGCTCGACGCGAGCCCGGAGCCTAAGATGCCCAAGATCACTTACGTCGACCACGCCGGGACGGAGAGGACCGTCGAAGGCAGCGTCGGCGCGACCGTGATGGAGACGGCGTTGCGCAACAACGTCCCGGGCATCGACGCGGAATGCGGCGGCGCCTGCGCCTGCGCCACCTGCCACGTCTACGTGGCCGATGCCTGGATCGACGTCGTCGGCAAGGCCCAGGACATGGAGCAGGACATGCTCGATTTCGCCTCCGACGTGCGCGAGAATTCCCGCCTGTCCTGCCAGATCAAGATCGCGCCGAACCTGGACGGGCTGGTGGTCACGACCCCCGCGCAGCAGGGGTAGGCCATCGGGCGCTTAGCTGGGGGGCACAATCCCATCTCGGAGCGATGCGCCAGGAGCCTGCCCATGACGGCGATCGGTTTTCAGCAAGGACGGGGATCAGAGCCTTCCGGGCTGCCTGAGGCGCGTCTTGAGGCCGAGGCGTCCATGCTGGCCGTCGCGAGACAGGATATCGAGGGCGGCCGCTTCATCGCGGATGGCGATCTGGATGCCTGGCTCGAAGCTTGGAAGAGTGGAGAGCCAGTCGAGCTTCCCGAAGCGCCGGCCAATCCATCCAGGCGCTGATGTCGACGTTCCTGCCGCGGGCTGACGCGCCTAATACGTGGCGGAGCGACGACACCCCTTAAATATTGTGCACCGCCCTCACCGCACCAGCGCCCGGGCCGCCGCGTCGAGCCCGTCGAGGGTGAGGGGAAACATGCGGCCGCCCACGAGCCGCTGCACCATCCCGATCGACTGGGTGTAGCCCCAGTGCGTCTCCGGTATCGGGTTCAGCCAGGCCGCCTTCGGGAAATGGTCGAGGAGCCGCTGCATCCAGACGGCGCCGGGCTCCGCGTTCCAATGCTCCACCGAGCCGCCCGGCGTGGCGATCTCGTAGGGGCTCATCGAGGCGTCGCCCACGAACACCACCCGGTAGTCGCTGCCATAGGTGCGGATCACGTCGAGCAGGGGTGTCCGGGCCTCGTGCCGGCGCCGGTTCTCGGTCCAGACCGCCTCGTAGGGGCAGTTGTGGAAATAGTAGTGCGCGAGGTGCTTGAACTCCGAGCGCGCCGCCGAGAACAGCGCCTCCGCCTGCTCGATGTGAAAGTCCATCGAGCCGCCGACGTCGAGGAACAGCAGCACCTTGACGGCGTTGCGCCGCTCCGGCCGCAGCCGCACGTCGATATAGCCCTGGCGCGCGCTCTCGCGGATCGTGCCGTCGAGATCGAGCTCCTCGGCCGCCCCCGTCCGGGCGAAGCGGCGCAGCCGCCGGAGCGCGAGGCGCATGGTGCGCGCGCCGATCTCGCGGTCGTCGTCGAGATCCTTGAACTCGCGCTTGTCCCAGACCTTCACCGCGCGGAAGTTGCGGTTCCCGTCCTGGCCGATGCGGATGCCCTCGGGATTGTAGCCGTAGGCGCCGAACGGCGAGGTTCCGCCGGTGCCGATCCATTTCGAGCCGCCCTGGTGGCGTTCCTTCTGCTCGGCCAGCCGCTGCTTGAGCGTCTCGAACAGCTTGTCCCAGCCGAGAGCCTGCAATTCGGCCTTCTCGGCCTCGGTCAGGTATTTTTCCGCGAGCTTGCGCAGCCATTCCTCGGGGATCGCCGCCGGCTCCACCGCCGCGCCCAGGGTCTCCAGTCCCTTGAACACCGTGCCGAACACCCGGTCGAACCGATCAAGATGCGCCTCATCCTTCACCAGCGCCGTGCGCGACAGGAAGTAGAAGGCCTCGACGTCGTGCTCGGCCAGCCCCCGGTCGAGGGCGCCGAGCAGGGTCAGGTATTCCCCGAGGGAGACGGGAACCTTGGCCTCCCGGAGGGCCGTGAAGAACTGCAGCAGCATCCCCGAAGAACGCGCCAGCAAAACGCCCGGGTCAACCCCAAGCGAATCAGACAAGCTTACGATCGGGCGGGCAGGATTTCTGGGCCTGTTCTCCGAGTCGTCGCAGATGGTCGACAAGATTCATACTGGGACAAAGGCCTAATCCAGGGGCGCCCGGAGAGTCTTCAGCGACCGCGGAGACTCATAAGTTGGGCATAAGTCGTCGAATCTGTTGATATGTACGCGAACAAGCCTCGCGCGGTCACTGAAACCGTCACGGGAATCGCTCAACTGAGGGCATCAGGTGTGTTCAGCCGCGACAACGCGTGCCGCACCAACCGAAGCGAGGAGACCTGCGATGGCGGTCATCCTGCGGAATCTGACGGATTTCAAGCGGTTTCTCGGGAAGCCGGGTGCAACGATTCAGCTGGTGCGCAACACCTTCATGGATCGCCAGCCCGAGGCGACCCGGGAGGCCTACCGCGACAAGGGCATGTACGCGCCGCGTGCCGTGCAGGCCCTGTCACGGAAGGCCGCGGTGTTCACCCTGCGGGGGTTCCCCGGGACCGTGTGGCTGTACTGGGACAAGGGTGCGCGGGGCTGGCGCTTCTCGGGGGACACCGTGATCGTTCCCCTGGTCACCGGCCTCGGACCGGCGGACGAACTCGTCTACCGGTGCAGCTTCGCCGACGGCTTCGAGCCGGCGCCGCGCAACCGGGTGACCCGTCAGGCCAAGCACGCCGAGGCGCATCTCGCCCCGGCGTGAGACGGCCCGCGCCGCTCGACATCCGGCTCACGCCGCGCTCAAGCTTCTTGGCGCGCGGCGGCTTCCTTCTTGACCGGCGGCTTGCCGAGGGCCTTTCCAACCGTGCGCCGGGCGCGAAAAATCGGCTTGGCCTCGTTCTCGCGCTTCTTCAGCAGCGCGCGATACTCGTCCCGCCGCTCGTGGATCGACGCGATCACGAGTCCCATCGGCACGCCGACATCGACCAGCACCGCCTCCGACAATTGCAGGGAGGCCTCGATCGTCTCCGGCACCGCGTCATCGACGCCGAGTTCGTACAGGGCCGAGGCGTGGCGGGCATCGCGCGCGCGGGCGACGATGGTCAGGTCCGGCCGCTCGGCCCGGGCGGCGGCCACCGCCTGCTCGACGGCCCGCGGGTTGTCGAGGGTGACCACCAGGGCGCGCGCCGTGGCGATGTCGCAGCGGCGCAGGATCTCGGTGTTGCCGGAATCCCCGAAATAGACCGGCGCGCCGGCGCGGCGCTGCTCGGCCACCCGGGCCGCATCGGAATCGAGGGCGAGGTAGGGGATCCCGTGCCGGTCCAGCATCTCGCCGACCTGACGGCCGACGCGGCCGTAGCCCGCGATCACCACCCGGTTCTCGATCTTGTCCGGCAGCGGCTCCGACTTCATGGCGGCGAGGCCGGCGCTCGTCGCGCGCCGGCTCAGCCGGCGGCCCAAGGCCGCGAGCGCCGGGATCATGATCATCGTGACGGTGGTCACGATCAGGGCGGCCGCGCCGACATCCTCCGGCACCAGACCGGTGGCGACCGCACCCCCGATCAGCACGAAGGCGAATTCGCCCCCCGGCCCGAGCAGCAGGGCCGCCTCCAGCGCCACCGGCCGGGAGATCTTCAGGGCAGGAGCCGCCATCATCACCACCGCGGCCTTGATGAGGACGAGGGCGAGCGACAGGCCGATGATTGCGCCTGGCGCCGCCATGAGCTGGGCCGGGTCGAGGTTCATGCCCACCGAGACGAAGAACACGCCCAGCAGTAGGCCCTTGAACGGGTCGATGGTGGCCTCGATCGCCCGGCGATACTCGGTCTCAGCCAGCAGCAGCCCGGCCACGAAGGCGCCGAGCGTCATCGACAGCCCGCTCGCCGCAGCCGTCAGCGCGGTGCCGACGATGACCAACAGGCAGGCCGCCATGAACAGCTCGGTTGAGCGCGTCCGCGCCACCAGCTGGAACAGCGGGCGCAGGGCGAGGCGGCCGGCGACCACGATCAGCACCAGCGCGATGGCGGCCTGGCCCAGCGCCATGGCGAGCGCCCAGCCCTTGTCGCCCTCGTCGCCGCGGCCCAGCACCGCGATGGCGAACAGCACCGGCGCCACCGCCAGGTCCTGGAACAGCAAGACCGCGAAGCTCGCCCGGCCGGAGGGCGCGTTGAGCCGCTTCTGCTCGGCCAGGACCGGAAGCACCACCGCGGTCGACGACAAGGCGAGCCCGATCCCGACGATCGCCGCACCGGCGAGCGGCACCTGCAACCCGTAGAGGATCGCTCCGAGGATCAGCGCCGAGCAACCGACCTGCAGCGAGCCGAGGCCGAAGACGAGCCGGCGCAGGGTCCGCAGCCGCTCCCAGGACAGTTCGACCCCGATCATGAACATCAGGAAGATCACGCCGAACTCGGCCAGATGCGAGATCTCGGTGCGATTGCCGATGGTGAAGAGGTGGACGTAGGGGTGGGTGTCGGCGAGCCGCCCGAGGCCGAACGGCCCGAGCAGGGCGCCGGCGCCGATGAAACCCAGCACCGGCGAGATCCGCAGCCGGTGGAACAGCGGCACCACGATGCCCGCGGTAACGAGGAACAGGATCGCTTCCTTGTAGGAGCCGGCATGAACCTCTGGCATCGGCGGCGGATCGAACCTCGTTTTTCCGACCGGTGAGGAAGCCGATCACGGATGCGCGATCATGGGTCGGCACCGGGCGCTGGGCAACCGCTTTCGGCCAAGACAAGGCCGGCGAGGTGCGCTCTGACACAAGCCGGATACACACGTCAGGTGAGGCATTTCAGCCACCCGGGCGGCGCTTGCCGGCGATCCACCGGGGAATGGGTGCAGGGCGGCCCAAAATCGGCACAATGCCCGCATACACGCCGGAGTTAACCGGGGGTTACGTTCGGCCAGGGCCGCGCCTGCATTTGAGTATCCTCCCGAAAGGTGGTTTCCAGCTTTCGGAAAAAGATGATGCGGAACTTGCAGGGGCGAACGCGCCCGCGACAGGACCCGATGGATGTGACGAGGCCGATGATCTCCATCAAGTCGATATTCTCCGGTCCCGCGGCGCCACCGAGTCGCGACCTCGCCCGCGAGCGCCGCCAGTGGAAGCTCGAATCGGACCGGTGGCAGCACCAGCGTCACGTCGACCGCGGCTACCGCATCAAGTGGGGCTACGTGGCGATTGCGTATCTCGTCGAGTTCATGGTGATCGGCGCCTCGCTCTGGGGCGCGTGGCTGTTCGCGGGCGTCTACAGCGACGGCGACTGGCACGCCTTCTACTTCATGCTGCTGGCGCCCCTGGTCTACGCCGCCGTGGAGCTGTGCCGGGTGCCGCTCGGCATCCTGGCCCGGACCCAGCGCTCGCATTTCGTCCGCGGGCTCGCGGTGCTCGGCATCATCTTCGCGGCCGGCGTCACCACCAAGTCGGTGTCGCAGCTCGGCGAGATGATGTTCCATCCCCGCCTGATGGAGGCGGCCAAGACCAAGACCGCCCTCAAGGACGCCCAGGCCGACCGCGCCACGATCGGCGACCGCATCAAGGCGGCGGACGAGCGGGTGGCGCAGTACACGGCCGAGCTCGACCAGATCGAGAAGCGGTCCTCCGACAACGCCCAGCAGCTCGCCGGCCTGCCGGCCCAGCGCTGCGAGCGGGTGTTCGGCACCAACAGCAAGGGCCGGAAATACCAGAACCTGAAATGCTTGGCCGATCCGCGCGTCGCCGCCCTGTCGGCAGGCGTCACCAAGGCCTCGGCCGACCGTGCCGCGCTGATCAAGAACCTGGAGGAGGCCCGCAAGGCGCGCGCAACGCTCGATCCCGGCGCCGCCGACCGGCGGGTGGCCGATGCCGAGCAGGGCTACCGGAACGCGGTCAACCGCTCGCAGCTGCACTCCTTCACCGCCATGGTCTACGGCGTCGACCCGATCGACGTGACCGAGAGCCAGGTCCACGCCTTCCTGCGGATCTTCGTGTTCCTGCCGGCTATCTGCGCGGCCTTCGCGTCGACCATCCTGGCGCTCTGCGCGGTGTCGACCCGCCGGACCTTCATGGATGAGGACGACCTCGGTGCCGCCGTGAACCCGGAGGCCGCGCCGTTCATGCTGGACGCGATCGCCGACGCGCTGCGCTCGAACCCGGAGCCGATCATGCCCCGGGCGGCCAACGCCACCGGCGCGGTGATCCCGATGAACCGGCCGGCCCAGGGCCAGCAGAGCCTGCCCGGCCAGAACCATCCGGGGCAGGCCCTTCCGGGCCAGCAGACCCTCCCAGCCGCGGGAGCCGGCGCATGAACTACGTCGCCGGCGGCACCCCTGAGAACGTCGCCCTCGCCCAGCAGGTGAATTCGCGCCTGCGGGCGGATTCGAGCTACGTCGCGGCCCGGGCCTTCCTGTTCCGGGCGCTGGGCTTCGGCGCCTTCGCGTGCCTGTCCGGCATCGGCGTCGGGGCGGCGGCCTATGGCTGGGCGACCCTCAACCAGTTCGACACGGCGGCGGAAAAGATCGCCGCCGCCATGCAGGCCGCGCTCTCGGACGTGACCCTGAAGACCAAGGGCGAGGTCACGCTGACCGACAACACCCTCAAGCTCGAAGGCCTGCCCAAGATCGGCGGCGGCACGCCGACGCCGACCAAGGCCCAGCTCGGCAGCGACGCCGCTCCGGCCTCGAAGGCGGCCGTGAACACCACCTTCACGGTGTTCAAGCAGGTGCCCTATCTCGACGGCCAGATCGTCACCGGCTGGAACTTCAAGGACAACGCCGACCAGCCCTACCAGCAGTATTGCTACTTCTCCCGCCGCTCCAACGAGTCGAAGGGGCAGGTCGAGATCAAGATCGACCTCGCCATGGACACCAAGACCCTGCCGCAGCCGCAGAAATCCGACGTGAACCTGGAGATCCTGGCCCGGAACTGCGTCTGGCACGAGAAGGGATAGGCCACGTTGCCCGCAGGCGCGCGCGTTTACGTGATCCAGCGCCCCTGCTAGATAACCCAACGTGATGGGTTACCGATGGCAACGATTCTTCGGGCCGGTGGGCTGCGTGTCATCATCTTCGTCGACGACCACGAGCCCGCCCATGTGCACGTCTTCGGGGACGGACACGCCAAGATCAATCTCGCCTCATCGACCGGCGAGCCTGAACTCGTCTGGTCGGCCGGCATGAGCCGGGTCGAGCGCCGACGGGCCTTGAATCTCGTCTCGGAGCATCGGGACCTGCTGCTCGCACGCTGGGAGGAGATCCATGGCTGATCCGACCGACATCTCGGCCACGCGCGAAGCGCCCCCTGGTCCCCGGGCCGAGACGGCGTGCTACGATCGCGCCCGGGGCCGCGTGGTGCTCGACCTCGACAACGGATGCACCTTCGCTTTCCCGCCCCGCTTGGTCCAAGGCCTGGAGAGCGCGAGCGAGGATCAACTCGCCGAGATCGAGCTCCTGGGTTCCGGCTACGGCCTGCATTGGGAAACCCTGGACGTGGACATCTCGGTGCCGGGCCTGTTGGCCGGAATTTTCGGCACCCGCGCCTACATGGCTGCTCGGGCCGGGCGCGCGACCTCCGCGGCCAAAGCCGCCGCGGCGCGCGCCAACGGATCTCGGGGCGGACGCCCGCGCAAGACCGCCCACAGTTGATTCACGCCTCCTGTTCTCCCGGCTAAGGCAAGCGACCGATGCGATTTTCCGGAACCGAGTCCTACGTCGCGACCCCCGACCTGACCGCCGCGGTCAACGCCGCCGTGGTCCTGGAGCGCCCGCTCCTGGTCAAGGGCGAGCCCGGCACCGGCAAGACGGTGCTGGCCGAGGAGATCGCCAAGGGGTTGGGCGCGCCGCTCATCGTCTGGAACATCAAGTCGACCACCAAGGCCCAGCAAGGCCTCTACGAGTACGACGCGGTCTCGCGGCTGCGCGACTCGCAGCTCGGCGACCCGCGGGTCTCGGACATCGGCAACTACATCCGGCGCGGCAAGCTCTGGGAGGCGTTCACCGCCTCCGAGCGGCCGGTGCTGCTGATCGACGAGATCGACAAGGCCGATATCGAGTTCCCCAACGACCTCCTGACCGAACTCGACCGGATGGAGTTTCACGTCTACGAGACCGGCGAGACCGTGAAGGCCGTGCGCCGGCCGATCATGATCATCACGTCGAACAACGAGAAGGAGTTGCCGGACGCGTTCCTGCGCCGCTGCTTCTTCCACTACATCAAGTTCCCGGACGCCGAGACGCTGATGCGCATCATCGACGTCCACTATCCGGGCATCAAGCACCGCCTCGTCGAGGAGGCCCTGCGGGTGTTCCTGGAGACCCGCGAGGTGCCGGGCCTGAAGAAAAAACCCTCGACCTCGGAGCTGCTGGACTGGCTCAAGCTCCTCGTCTCCGAGGATATTTCCCCCGAGACCCTGCGCGAGCGCGACGGCCGCAAGCTGATCCCGCCCCTGCACGGCGCGCTGCTGAAGAACGAGCAGGATGTCAGCCTGTTCGAGAAGCTCGCCTTCATGATGCGCCGGGAGCAGCGGGGCAGCTGAGCCTCAGCCCTCCGTGCCCGCATAGATATCGGTGATCTGCCCCAGCAGTTTCAGGGCGTCGGCCCTGGAACGCTGGAACGCGTTGCGGCCGACGATCGAGCCGAAGCCGCCGCCCGCCTGGATGGCGCGGATCTCGTCGAGGAATTTGTCCTCCTCGGCCTGGGCACCGCCCGAAAAGATCACGATCCGGCGTCCGTTGAAGGCGCATTGCACCACGTGGCGCACCCGTTCGGCCGCGGTGCCGATCGGGATGCCGGTCGACTCGTAGACCTTCTTCGCCGCCGGCTGCTCGATATGGGCGGTGGGCAGCTTGACCTTGATGATGTGGGCCCCGAGTTGCGCCGCGATCTGCGCCGCGTAGCCGATCACGTCGATGGCGGTCTCGCCCTCCTTCGACAGGGCCGAGCCCCGTGCATAGGACCAGATCACCACGGCGAGCCCGACGCTCTTGGCCTCCTCGGCGATCTCCCGGATCTGGCCGTACATGGCGTTGCGGTGGGCCGAGCCCGGATAGATCGTGAAGCCGACCGCGCAGGCGCCGAGCCGCAAGGCATCCGCCACCGAGCCGGTGATCGCCTGCTCGGGATCGTCCTCGTCGGCCAGAAGGTCGTGGTCGTTGAGCTTGAGGATCAGCGGGATCCGCCCGGCATAGTCCCGCGCGCCGGCCTCCAGGAAGCCAAGTGGCGCCGCATAGGCGTTGCAGCCCGCCGCCAGGGCCAACTCGAAATGGTAATGCGGGTCGTAGGCCGGCGGGTTCGGGCCGAAGCTGCGGGCCGGGCCGTGCTCGAAGCCCTGGTCCACCGGCAGGATCAGCATCTTGCCGGTGCCGCCGAGCCGCCCGTGCTCCAGCATCCGGGCGAGGTTGGTGAGGGTGCCGGGGCTGTCGGCCCCGTACCAGGACAGGATCTCGGAAACCCGGGGCGATCGATCCATCGCGCGACCTCCTTCGACAGAGGCCGCCCTCCACGGCATGCCCGGCTTCGGCGGCCCAGCTTTCCGAACCAGTCAGGGCGGCCGAGGTTCCCGCGCGCCGCGCTTTCGGCTAACCGGGCCCCGGCGCGAATCCGGCGCCTGTCGATCCTCCCACGCCGAGAAGGGCTCGCTCCATGCGCAGGCTGATCCTGTTGCGGCACGCCAAGTCGGACCGTCCGGCCGGCGTCGCCGACCACGAACGGCCGCTCAACGACCGCGGCCGCCGGGCCGCGCCGGCCGTGGGCGCCCACCTCGCCGAGGCAGGCTTCCGGCCCGACCTCGCCTTGGTCTCGACCGCCACCCGCACCCGCGAGACCTGGGAGGCGGTCTCCACCGCCCTCGGCGCGCCCGAGGTGCGGTTTCACCGCGAAATCTACGAGGCGCCGTCGGAGCGGATCCTCGGGGTGATCCGGGGCGCGCCGGACGCGGCCGAAACCGTGATCGTCGTCGGCCACAATCCGGGGCTGGGCGACCTCGCCGCAGCACTGGCCGGTGAGGGGCCGCGCAAGGAGCGCACGCGCCTCGCCACGGAATTCCCGACCGCCGCCTACGCGGTGATCGATTTCGAAACGGACACCTGGTCGGCGATCGGCCCGGGGCAGGGCCGGCTGGAGCGGTTCGTGCGCCCGCGGGACATCGACCCGGAACTGGGCGGCTGAGGCTCCGCCGCAAAAGTCCCGGTTTCAGGAGGTCTTGGACCCAGCCCTTTCAAGGTGTTTGCGGCAGCGGCCTGTCCCGCTTGCCCTACGACGCTTGGTTCTTGTAGAGCCCGGTCTGGAAACAACCCCGTCATCCCGGGCTCCGCTTCGCGGCACCCGGGATCCAGAAACACCGTGGGGTCAAGGACTTGCGCCGTCGCCGGCTCGGGATCCCGGGCTCGCCTGCGGCGCCCCGGGGTGACAGGGTGGAGGCTGATGCTTCCGTGGAAATCCGGGTTTCGTGGAACAGGAGCATCTCCCCTTGAGCGATCCCGCTCTCACCTCCGTGCCGTCCCTGCTACGCTTCCCTTGGCGGGGATCGCGGGCGGGCCATCGGACCTGCGCTGCGATCCGAGCCGATTGATCCCGTAGGGGAAATCCAGGACCACGGCCCAATCCGAACACCTTGAAAGGACTGGGTCTCGATCTTTTGAAACCGTGATTGTTCCAGCGATCTCGATGGCCGCTGAGTGCCTGTTTGACCGGTCATTCCCATCCTCACCCTCATCCTGAGCAACCGTTATGCGGGCTCGGTCGCGGGACGCCATGGTGTGCCTCGAGCGAGGACGGTGTTGGCGTAGATGAGCAGCTTTCGGGCGCAGGCGATGAGGGCCTGCTTGTGGGTCTTGCCGCGGGCCTGGAGGCGGGTGCGCAAGGCGACGAGGGCGGGGTTCCAGCGGTAGGAGGCCGGCAGGGCGGCGGTGTAGAGGGCGGTACGCACCCGGGCGCGACCGCCGGCGATGTGGCGCTCGCCGGCGTGCTTGCCGCTGTCGTGGTCGAACGGGGCGAGGCCGGCCAGGCTGGCGGCCTGCTCGCGCGACAGGCGCCCGAGTTCGGGCATCTGCACGACCAGGCGCAGGGCGGTCTTCTCGCCGAGCCCCGGGATCGACAGCAGCAGGTCGAGCCGCTCGGCCAGGTCGGGCTGGGCGCGCAGCTCGGCCGCCAGGCGGGCGAGTTCGCGCGCGGCGCGGTCGCCGGCCCGGCGGGCATCGGCCTCCAGCTGGCGGCGCAGGCGCGGCTCGAGCTGGTGCTCCAGGCGCAGCTTGGCCCGGCTGGCATCCTCGATCGCCTGGTCGATGAACACCAGGCGGTCGGCGAAGGCGCGCAGGCGCGGGTCGGGGGCGGCCCGGGCGTCCTGGTACTCGGCCCGCAGCGCCGTGAAGGCGGCGATCAGCCGAGCGTCGAGGCGGTCGTTCTTGGCCCGGCGCAGATGCATCTCGGCGAACGCCTTGACCTGCAGGGGCTGGTGCAGGCGGACCTCCAAGCCGCGGGCGCGCAGGGCATCGGCGACGCCACGCTCGTAGCCGCCTGACGCTTCCAGGCCGACGCAGGTGACACCGGCGGCGGTGAGTTGGGCGGCCAGGGCGTCCCAGCCCTCGACGGTGTTGGCCACCTGCCACGGCTTGCTGCCGGGCTTGCTGCCGGGCTTGGCGGGCGAGCCGTGGGGCGGCGCCGGATGCAGGGCGATGTCCAGGAACGCCTTGCCGACATCGATCCCGGCCACCGGTCGCGCGCCGGCTTCGGGGGTGCTCTCGGGCCTGCTCTCGGGTGCTCCCTTGGATGTGGGCTTGGGTGTGCTCGTAGGTGCGGTCTTGGCTTGGCGTCGGGGTTTGCTAGAGTGAGCCATCTTCGTCGTCCCATCCTTGCGATGCGAACCGGGCGTTCAATCAACCATCCGGGTCCGATGAAGAGGGCGACTGCGATCCTGCTCAGGACCAGCCCGCGGCGCAGGCCACAGGCTCAGGTGCCAACGATCCGACAGTCGCCGCCGGCTCTGGGGTGGCCACCCCAGAGCCGGCATCCCTCGCGGGACAGGGGCAATCTGACATGATTCTCTAATACAAGGTGCCCGGCGATCGACGATCGCTGGACCTCGAAGGAGCCCTGCAGGGAGCGCCCGGCTGGCTGGATGGCTCCTTCGAGGGGTGCGCTGCCATACCGCCCCGCAGGATGATGGCGTGGGTTGGAGAGGCCAGTCAGACGCCTCCGTAAGCTTGCACCACAGCCATCTGCGGAACACAGTAGACTGACGTACCCGCC
>NZ_JAKSYO010000170.1 GCF_022829635.1 Methylobacterium sp. E-066 | reverse complement strand
CGTGCGTGCACCTCAACTATGACACGATGGTTGCAGGCTGCCGCTCAGACCCACGCCCCGGCTCCGCCTGAGCTGGAGCCGTGGAAGGTCGATTTCTCGACGATCTACCGCAGCGGTCAGTTCGACAACCTCTGGTACGCAGCGCGGTATCCGGATGTCGGCCTGCCCGACCTCTGGCCGCTCGAGCACTACGTGCAGTACGGCGAACGGCTCGGCCGGCAGCCGCGGCCGGATTTTCCTGGGACGCCGGACGAAGCGGTGGACGGGACCTACGTCAACCCGTTCGCGGCGTGGCTGCGCCAGCAGGGCGACGCCTCCGTCGGCTTAGCGGACGGCAAGCCCGTCGTTTCGGTCCTCTGGCTCAGGATGCTGTCGAGCGTCTGGCGGATGAACGGCTCTTGATTGTAGGTGATGCACAGGACCGAAACGACGGGCTTGCCGTCCGCTAAGCCGACGAGGCGTCGCCCTGCTGGCGCAGCCACGCCGCGAACGGGTTGACGTAGGTCCCGTCCACCGCTTCGTCCGGCGTCCCAGGAAAATCCGGCCGCGGCTGCCGGCCGAGCCGTGCGCCGTACTTCACGTAGTGCTCGAGCGGCGAGAGGTCGGTCAGGCCGACATCCGGATACCGCGCTGCGTACCAGAGGTGGTCGAACTGACCGCTGCGGTAGATCGTCGAGAAATCGACCTGCCACGGCTCCAGCTGAGGCGGAGCCGGGGCTGCGGTCTCAGCGGCAGCCTGCATCGATCGTGTCCTCGCTGATGTCTCGACCGATCGCCGGCTGCGGTCGTGGAAAATGAGATGCCGCAGGCTCCGTAGATCGTCACCCACGGCGCGCCGATTGCGGATGGGCCGCCTCAGGTGTTGCGCTGAGCTGTCATCCGGATACGGATCCAGACCCCCGAGGCAACCGTCGCGACTTTTATCACGTCACGATGCGGCCGGAGATGGCAGGTGATCGCGTCGTCAACTGAGCGACCGCGTCTATGACTTGTTTCGGATCGACGCGATAGTTGGCGTGAAAGGCGTGCACGCTGTCCCTCCGCTCACTCGATCGGCCGCGCAGGAACGTAATCTGCGCGCCCCCTGCCTCGACGTAGCTGGTGTAACCTCGGAAATTGAAGCTCAGGTCCTCGTGGATCAGACCGAGGATCTGACACCCGGGTTGAGAGAAGAGCACGTTGTTGAGGGAAGAATTCGATGACCCGACGACCAGGGCCGCGGAGTGGAACAGGGCGACCTGCTCCAGGAACGAGAGGGTTTCCGGATAGATGACCTCGAAGCCAAGCGGGCGCAGGCGATCGGCGACCTCCTGCTCGTTCTCGAGCACGCGCTGCGTAAATGCCTTGCGCGAGATGAACAGGCGCCGGTCCCTGCGCTCGGACAACATGCCACGGTCGCGAGCTTGCCGGAGGATACGATCCCGGATCATCCTGAAGACGTCCGCGGGCCAGATCGTATCGTAGAACGGCTGTCCGGGCTTCATATCGAAGGGAAAAAAAGCTGGGACTGGCGCCATCCCGAGCGTCCCAAACGAGACGGGCTTGGCTGGCAGCTTGATCACCGGCCGGTTGCGGGTGTCGAGCAAAGCGAGGATCTCCTCGTGGGTGCCCGGCATGTGATCGTCGATGCAGAGCGGGATCCCGCCCGGACAGCGCGGATCGTTGTAACAGATCATGCGCGGCACGAACTCGCTGAACCAGTGTCCGTAGTTCCGACTCTGGAGACCGAACATGACCAGCCCGGCCTCGATCCGCTCTGCGTTCTCGGGAAGCTCGATCAGGGCGTGAGTTTGGCCGAACGCCGCCATCATGATCTGGTCGAGATTGACGCCGTCTTGGATCAGGACGTCCTTCCGACGCGGATGGGCCGCCACATCGTAAACGACCTGATCACCGGTCACGATGACATTGCTGCGTGGGAACGCATGGGCCTCCTTCAGGAATGCGAGGTAGAGCGGCGGCATGTCGAGGTCGCCCGACTCGGACCGTAGAGGCGGAGGTGGCTCCCAGAACTTGAGAGCAGGGGCTTCGATACGGCGGCTGGGCAGGATTTCGAGGTATGAGGCCGCGCCGGTCTCGGAGAGCGCTTTCACGCTGACGATCTCGTACTTGGCGAGCGGAGCCGAGCCGTGGACACGGCCGGTTCGTTTGTGAAGTTCGATCGCCTTGTTGAACCGTCCTTCGGCCAGCAGAGCATCGAACTGCAGGCGCCGCAGGTTTTTGACCTTCACCTCGAATGTGTCGCCGTCATGCGTCAGCGCCGCGCCGCCGTGATTGTCGCGAACGATCCGCGCCAGCAGGTAGAAGCGCACTGCGCGCTCGGCTTCCCCCTGCATCTCGCACGCCCATCCGAGATCGGTGAAGGAGGGATCAGACTGGCCCCTGTCCTGGGCGGCGGCCTTGGCCTGCTGCAGTTCGTCCAGCAGCGGCTCGACGGCGTCGTAGTCTTCGTTCCGGCACCGGTCGAGGATCCGGGCGCGGATCGCGGAGAGCCGATAGCCGGGGGCCTGCGCCCGGGCCACCCGCGCGGCGAGCGCGTAGGCCTTGGCGGCGAGCCCCGCCCTATCCTCAGATTCGAACCGGAACCCGAGCGTTGCCAAGTGTTGAGCGAGGACGTCACTCGGCTCTGCCGCGCTCAGGGACCGCTCCAGAGCATCCAGCCCCCCCTCCGTGCCGGATTGCGCAGCCTGGATCAGGATCTGCCGGAATGACTCGCTCATCGTCATCGACCGTTCGGGTGGAAGCGCGACTGGGGGCCGATCGCTCGAATGCTGACTCAGCGAGAGGCCAAGACCCGCTCGGCGCACCCACAGACCTGTGCGATCTGCTCCGATGCGATCGTCGGGAAGAACGGCACGCCGATCGCGGTCTCGGCGACGCCGCGCGTCGCCGGGAGGCCATCGTGTGGGCATGCGGCGAAAATCGGGTGCGTGTGGCAGCCGCCGCCGTACCAGCGCCGCCACTGGATCCCAGACTGGTCGAAGGCCGCTGTCACGCCCGCGACGGCACGGGCGTCGAAGATCGCGTTAGCGGTCATCGTCAGCCAGTCCCGGCCGAAGCCCGCCTGCATCGACACCCCGATCCGCTCGAACCCCGCGACATAGGCCAGCGACACCTCGCGCAGCCGGGCGATGCGCGCGTCGAGGTCGTCGAGGACGGCGAGACCCACGGCAGCCGCATATTCGGAGATGCGGTAGTTGCCACCGCGCATCTCCGAGACGCGACTGCCGGCCGAGAACCCGAACCCGGTCATCGCGGTGATCGCCGCCGCCATCGCGGCATCACTCGTGACGATCGCGCCGCCTTCACCGATCCCGAGCGCCTTGGTGGCATGCAGGCTGATACATAGGGGTTGAGCGCCGACATGCCGGAGGTTCAAACCCGCCGCGGCGGCATCGAAGATCACCGGAACGCCGTGCTCCGCCTCGAACGCCTCCCAGGCACCGACCTCGATCGGGGCTCCGCACGGGCTCACGACGACGACGACCGCGACATCGCCGGGATTGGCTCGCAGGGCGCGGGCAGCGATGTCTGGCGTGAGCGCCAAGGTCTCCGGATCGACATCGGTGAAGTACGGGGTCAGTCCGACATTGGCCGCCGCGTGCGCCGTGGCGATGAAGGTCCAGGATGGCATGACGCAGATCCGGCCGGTCCGGCCCACGGTGCGATAGCGCAGGGCGAGTTCGATCGCAGCTGTGCCGTTGCTGGTCAGAGCCGCATGGACTGGCCCGTCGCCACTCTGGGCGCCGATAAAGCGGCAGAGCCCGGCCGTGAACGCGTTGGTGAGAGGCCCGTAGTTGCTGTAGGTGTGAGTCTCGTCAATTCGGCGCAGGTAGGGGACGATCGCGTCCGTCTCCGGGAGGCTCGGGATCAGTACCGGGATCATCGCTCGAACACGCCTTCGCTCTCGATCGCCGCCATCCTGGTGGGATAGCGACGCGGCCCGCTATACATCCCCACGCATGGGTGCGGAAGGCGCGCACCACCGGGCGACATGACCGGCGGCGTAAGGCGACGGGTGGGGATCGTAGCCCGTCGCGGCGTCGTCAAGCGTCTATCCGCATCGGTCATCGCACACCCATCGGCCGAGCCGCCTCTCTCCGCGCGTCCTTTCTCCGCGCGTCGAGCGCCGTATGAGCGGGGTTGCAGGTGCCCGACGCGCGCTCGTCAGGGAAGGTAACATCCGGTACCGGTCGGATCGCGATCCCCGCGCCGTCGCGGCGCGACGGGACAGGAGAGCAACATGCGGCCGACCGCGGCATTCATGGATGTGATCAAGAGGATCGACGGCGGCAACGCCGTTCGGATTTTCGGGGAACTCGCTGCGGTGGCGGTCGAGGCTGTTCAGTCCGGCGCCCATCCCAAAGCGATCGTGCAGCACCTCGAGACCCTCGCCTTCCGCCTGGAGGGCAGCGACCGGTTTGCGCAAGCGTCCGAGGTCTACAAGGTGATCGCTGCCGTCGATGCGGGAGACCGGGAGCGTTGGCGAACGGCCGCCGTCACCGTGAGCCTTCAGGGCCTGTGCGAGCGGGGGCGCTTCAGCGAGGCCGCCGCCGTCGTCGAGGCTCTGCGAAACGGCGGAGAGTCCGACGCGGGGATCGGCGTAGGGGTCGATATCTTGATGCGCCTCGCGTGGCATTACGAGTGTCGCTACGAGACGGAGGCCTCGGTGCAATGCTACCGGCTAGCGCACGCACTGAGTGACGGCGGCCACGGAATCTCCACGGTCGATGGTCACACGCTCGAGCGCAAGATCCGCGATATCCGGATCTTACAGATGCGGTCGTTGGCGGAGGAAGGCCGGCACGCAGTGGCCACCCCCCTGCATGAACAGACGCGCGACTTGCTCGGCCTCGGCCCGATGCGCGTCTACGACATCATGTCGGCACACCAAGCGGCGGCCGACGGTCAAGGCGTCTACCGGGTGGTGCGGCCCGGGCGCCGGATCGGTGAACCAGAGATTAGGTTCCTCGACGGTCCGGTAGCGCTGACGTCTCAAGCCGGCTCACGCGATGCGCCGCCCCAATACATCGCCCTTTTCCGAGATTGCCTCGCTTTCCCGCGCAGCAACGTCGTGCTCCAGGACGACCGCCTGATCTATGACCTCGCCGCCCACCCGCTGAGCGGCACCTTCGATATCCGGGATGGAGTCAATCCCGATCAGATCATGATCGCGGCCTACGGTAGCGGACGCGCCCTAGTCGCAGCGCCCCCAGAGCGCCGAGAGATCGGGGCCGGACTGATGCTGTTTGGGCTACAGAGCCGGAATTACGGCCACTGGCTGCTGGAATTCATTGGGCGCATGCTCTGCTTCAACGACCGCGCTTGCCCTGACGGCTTCCCAATTTGTATCGATGATGACATGCCGGAGACGCACCGGCAGATCATCGAGTTGATCGACGAGCGAGCCCGGCCGATCATCCCGCTGTCGGCGGTACCGACACACTTCCGGGAACTCGGCCTCTCGCCGGCTCCCACGCTCCTGCCGTTCGACATGCGGCCCGGGCACCCGGTCTACGATTCGATCTGGCCGGCCGACGTCTTCGCCGACCTGCGTTCCCGGGTACTCGGGCGGCTGGCGGAACGCGGGGTGGACCTACGCCGGACCGGTCGGCGTATCGTCCTGTCGCGTCGTGGCTTCGCCCAGCGTCAGCTTCTGAACGAGGCAGAAATCGTCGGCACCCTCGCACAACACGGGTTCGAAGTCGTTCATCCAGAGACGCTCACGTTCGCCGAGCAGATCGCGACCTATCATGCGGCGGACATCATCGTCGGGTCGGCGAGTTCGGCCCTGACGAATTGTATCTTCTGCCATCCCGGAGCCAAGGTCGTTGCCCTGATTCATGAAGGTCTTTCGTTCAACTTCCGCGGATACACCAGCATGATCGAGTCGAGTGGCGCAGACCTGCTGTTCGTGCGGGGCATCACGGAACGCAACGAGCTCGGCCACCCGTTCCACGCCAACTACACCGTGTCGCCGGATCAGGTGCTGCGCGCCATCGAGAGGGTTGGGCGCACATAAGACATGGCCATCCGAGCTGGGGGCGGAGAGAGCGCGCTCGACTGGCTCTAATAATGATGTGTAGCCCGCACTCTCGAATTAGGAACACGCGCGATCGAAAATCGGACCGCACGGCGGCCTGCTCGCTGTGCCGGGGACTGCGAGCCTGCCGGTTTCGACCAATTGGACACGCTCAATCACGGCGTAGGATGCGGGCGGGATTGCCGACGACTGTATGCCCCGGGAGGACGTCTCGGATCACGACCGCACCGGCGCCCACGAGGGCGCGGGCGCCGATGCGGGTCCCCGGGATCACGGATGCGCCAGTGCCGAGAAAAGCGCCTTCTTCGACGACGACGTGTCCGGCCAAATGCACGCCAGGGCTCAAGGTCGCGAAATCCGCGATCCGATTGTCATGCGCAATGGTTGCCCCGGGATTCACGAGCACGTGGGCGCCCAGATGCGCATCCGCCGTGATGGAAGCATGGCCGAGGATCATGGAGCCCTCACCGACGCTGCTGCTCGCGCCGATCAGCACCCCTGGATCGATGATCGAAGCGTAGCGCGCTCCGATCGAACGCAGGCGCTCGACCGCCCGTGCCCGAGCTTTGGGCTCACCCAGCGCCACGACGAAGCGGAGGGTATCGTCGCCGGCGAAGTCGCTGATATTCCGTGAGATTGGGCGATCGTGAAGTCTGTCGGCGGCCGCGACGTCAGGGTCAACGAGGCAGGCGACGAACTCGATCTCACGCCCGGCCGTATGCAGCCGCGGGAGGACGACTAATAACTCGCGCGCCAGCGCACCCGCGCCGAAGAGGACGAGCCGCTCTGTCGATGATGTCGCCTGGATCATAAGATACCTTCGACGAGATCAAGGGATTCCGGACCTATCGCGATCGCGCCGCACTTCTCCGCGACGTCGGCTCGTTCACGGTACGAGTCGTCGATAAAAATCGCATCCGCCCCTTCGACGGAGTTCGATTTCATTTCACCTTTCTTCAGGTGGATGATCTCGTCGAAGAGGCTGCTGAGGCCAAAATGCACGAGCTTTTCTTCAACGATGCCGTCGTGCCGTGTCAAAAGAACAATTTTTTTCCGCTTATTATATTTTGCACCAAACAAAATCCCGATCAGCCGATGATTGACGATGCTTCCATCTATAATCAGCGTGTCATCAAAATCGACATAGAGTGCATTTATTCTTGATTGTACAATCGTCTTAACGTACAAAGCGCGATCATACACAAAATCAAATTTGGATAGAGTTTGAAATTTTACGTCCTGTCCGGACAGCTGATGAAGCCACGCGTCCATGAAATTGACGCCGCGGACCCTCTGAAACCCGGACGACCCCGCGATCCGGTTGGCCACCTCCAGCAGCTTGTAGTGCCCATCGGCATTTTTCTTCATCTGAAAAAACCAAGCACCCGTGAGATGCAACGCCTCTGAGATTTTGCTCGCCAAGTGCGGGAATTCGGCATCGCCCACCTGCCGAGAACGAACGGAGATACCACCCGTCGTGCGGACACGGCTCCGGGCGCTCGCGAAGAGTACGCGACTGGACGGATCGGAGAAGCAATCGACCGTAACCTCTTCTCCGGTCAGCAGCTCCTGAACGATGAGATTGCTATCGGTTGCGCGAATCTGATCGAGCTCATCGCTGTCGTGGACGATCCGGATGCCGCGCGACCCTTGCCCGCGGTCAGGTTTGCAGAAGACGGGGAATTTTTCCTCGCCGGGAGCGTAGATTTGCGGCGCGGGCACCACGCCCCGCAATTTGGCGATCGTGCTCGATTTCAACTTCAAGATCTCGCCCAGCTCCGGCGAGGGTCCGGCGACGATCGCCCCATCGATGCGCCCGGCCAAACGAAATAGCGCCTCGTCATGCGCCGGGATGACGAAATCGATATCCAACTTCGTGACCAGTTCCTGGACGGCCGACACGAAATTCGGATCGACCACGAACGGGACAAAATGGCATTTGTCGTTCAGCAGAATTTCCGAATGATCTTTTACAGAATTACCACCGTAGACATCCCAATATTTTGAGAACCGGAGGCTCTCGATGACCTCGTGGGCGATCTCTGTTCCGGCGGGAACGACCAAAACCCTCTTTTTCATCGATCACTCCAGGCGCAATGCGAGATTGCCGTTGTCTACCATGCGGCACCTTCAACCTCCCGGCGCCCTCAGGCGCGTCGCTGCGCGGCGATCAGGGTGACGATTGAGAACACGGTGAGCAGTCCCGGTGTGGTACGGGTGATAGCCCGGATCGGCAACTGTCGGATGCCGCGACACCCCCGGCCCGGCGCGCGGGGGCCTAGGGGTGATTCCTCGAACGAAGGCTGAGACGCCAGTTCGTTGGCGACGCGATTGAGGAAACGGCTAGATCCCATCGCTGTGATCGCTCGTCACTCGACCTGAGATCCGTTACTGAGCCGACGCAGTCTATGACCAGAGGACGGCAGATGGGAGAGACATGCGGCCGACGGCGACCTTCATCGACTTGGTCCGGTCGATCGACATCGGCAACGCCCGGGACAAGCTCGAAAAGCTGACCACTCTGCTCAGCGCGGAGCCTCCTGCGTCACTATGTTCGGCAGCGACCGTGCGGCACCTCGAGGCTCTCGGATTTCGGCTCGAAGGCAGCGATCGGTTCGGCGACGCGGCGCGCGCCTACGAGCTCGCCGCCACGATCGACCCACGCGAGCATCAGCGCTGGCGGATGGCCGCCGTGACAGCGCGCCTGCGCGATCTCATCGAGCGTGAAAACTGGGACGAAGCGTCAGCGTTCGTCGCTGAGATTCGGCGCGATGGGGCCGAGGCGGCCATGCACGAGGCCGCCGCGACCATTCTGAGGGTGGGTTGGGATCACGAGTGCCGCTACCGACCGGAACCCGCCGTGCAGTGCTACCGCATCGCCTTCGCGCTGAACGGCGGAGATGCCGGGCTCGCGACCGGGGACGGCCACAGCGTCAGCGTCAAGATCCGGAACCTACGCATCCTGCAGATGAACGCACTGGCAGAGGTCGATCGGCACGAGGAGGCCGCGGCCCTGCACGAGAGCACCCGATCGATCGCCGGTCTCGGCCCCATCGGCATCTATGACATTGTCTCGGCCAGGCAGGCCGCCGACGAGGGTCGGGGGGTCTATCGCGAGTTGTTAGCCGGCCGAACGATGGCCGACCCGGACGTGCAGTTCCTCGACGGCCCGATCACGCTGACTTCGCGACCTGGAACCCTTGATGCACCGCCGCAATACCTTGCTTTATTCAAAGATTGCCTGACCTTCCCCCGCAGCAACGTCGTTTTGCACGGCCAGTGCTTGATCTACGACTTGGCCGCCCACCCACTGAGCGGCCTCGCCGAGATCAAGGATGGCGTCAATCCCGGTCAGATCATGACGGCCGTCTGGGGTCCCAGACGCGCCTTGATCGAGGCCCCGGCCGAGATCCGCGAGATCGATGCCGGGCTGATGCTGTTCGGGTTCCAGAGCAGGCAGTATGGACACTGGCTGCTCGAGTTCGTCCCGCGCCTTCTGAGCTTCAACGATCCTGCGTGCCCCTCTGGGATTCCGATTTGCGTTGATGCTGAGATGCCGGAGTCGCACCGGCAGATCATCACGTTGATGGACGAGCGCGACCGCCCCGTCGTGACGCTGCCCCCGGTCGCGACGCGCTTTCGCGAACTCGCCATGGCTCCGGTGCCAGCTTTCTTCCCGTTCGATACGCGGCCGGAATTTCCAATCTACGATGCGATTTGGCCGCAGGACATCCTCGCCGCCGTGCGGCGCAGGATCCTTGAGCGGCTCGCTGCGGACGGGCTCGACCTGCGGCAGGCCGGACGGCGGGTCATCCTGTCACGACGCGGTTTCGCGCAGCGCCGGCTCGTCAACGAGGCGGACATCATCGAGGCCCTGCAACCTCACGGATTCGAGGTCGTCCACCCTGAGCAGCTGACGTTCGCCGAGCAGGTGGCGATCTACCATTCCGCCGACATCATCGTCGGCTCGGCGAGTTCGGCTCTGATCAACTGCATGTTCTGCCGGCCAGCCGCTCGGGTCGTGGCCCTCACGCACGAGAGTTTGGCGTTCTATTTCCGGGGCTTCACCAGCTTCGTCGAGTCCAGCGGAGCCCGCCTGCTGTTCGTTCGCGGATCGACGGAGCATGCCGAGGGGATCCACCCCATGCACGCGAACTATTCCGTATCCCTCGAGCAGGTCTCGCGGGCGCTCGCGTTCGCAACCTCCGTATCGTAGCGCTTCGACGCCCTCGGCGCCTGGCTCCGAGGAGGGCGCAGGTTCTCAACGCCTGCGATGCACGTATTTGGAGGCCGCCAAGGCAGCTTCCGTCCCCGAGCAGCGCGGCGCTCCTATCTGGCCGCGTACACCCGATGGATCGGGAGGCCACAGAAATCGTCCTCGACGCCGAGTGCCTTCATCGGCTCGGAGGAGGTGGCGATCTGGCCTTCCATCAGCATGCGCAGGAGTTCCTGCGGCCCGTTCAGCGGGATTTCGGCCCGGAGCAGGCTCGCGCCGTAGAGATCGAGCGTGTCGGTGATGTACTGCTCGGCGCCGGCATGCAGATCGGCGAGGATGACGTGCTCGGCCGGCATGCGCGGGTCCGCCTTGTATAGCGGCTCAATCCGGTCACCCGTCGTCTCGTAGCCCACGACCTGTCCGTGGGGCGCGGTGAGGAACGCCTCGACGGCGAGGGCATGAGCCAGGACGGGCAGCGATGTCGTCTCGGGATTTTCCGTGCCCGCGTCGAAGCAGCGGAAGGCGCAGCCGCCGTCCCGGGCGACGGCGTTCGCCGTGTCGAAGGCCGTCATATAGAAGCCGGAGAGCGGCTGGCCGAGTGCCACCTGCATCATCTTCTGGATCGTCGCCGAGTAGCCGACATCGACAACGCCGTAGGACCCGCCGGGCTCCAGCTTCTCCTGCCGGGCATAGGCGCGGAACCGCGCGTTCATGTCCGCCGCGTGGGCGGTGATCTCCGGCTCGATCTGCCTCATGACGCGCTCGACGACCGGCGCGTCGCCTGGGAGTCGCACGTCGAAGCGGTCCAGTTCGAGATGCGCCGGGGCCGTGAAGCTGGTCCTGTTCCAGAGAAGCCCCTGGATGGTGCCCATGTAGCGGCCTGCCCCGAGCACCAGATCCGGGCAGAACCCTTTGCCCAGTGCGGCCGCGATCGCGGTCTGCCGGGAGACGTGGAAGTACCGGCCCTCGGGCAGGTGCTCCAGACCGTAGCGCTCCCGAACCAAGCGGTAGACCTTGACGAGGAAATCGCCCTCCCGTGCAAGGAAGAACAGCCTATCGATGCCGGTCAGCGCCTCATGCCGGATCAGCCATGACATGAACAGCAGCATCAGCGGTCCGAAGACGGCGTAGCCGATATCGCGGGTCGAGCCGAGGGACAGGTAGGGGGCGGCGGCTCGACCGAGGAACGGATTGCGGCCCAGCGCCAGCATGGCGTGGCCGACGACCAGATCGGACGGCCATGTCCGCGCGAGATCGCCGTCGTCCCGCACGAACCCGCTCTGGGCGAGGATCTTGGCCGGGTGGGCGACGTGCAGGTAGGAAATGCGGCGGTCACAGGCGGCCTGAATATCCGAGTGCTCGTTGTCGCCGACATGCAGCCAGCGGGCGCGCGGCACCGCCTCGGCTTCTTCGACGTGGCGCCACAGGTCGCCCCGGTCCTTGCGCGCGCCGACGGCGTTGGACACGTAGATCGCGGCGAACAGGTCGGCGATCCCTGCATTACGAAGGATGTCGAGGATATCGGCTTGCTCGTAGTAGGTGTCCGTCATCAGGACGATCCGCTTGCCGAGCGCGTGCGCCGCTTCGAGGACGGCGATGACCTCCGCGCGCGGGCGCAGAGCGCCGAGGTCGATCCGCTTCTCGAGGGCGTGCGCCCGAGCGACCACGTCGCCCGGGATCGGCCCCGAAGCAGCGAGCTCCGCGTAGATCTCGGACAGGTTGACGTCGCCCTGATGGTGCCGGCGGGCCCGCACCCGGTTCTCGGCAGCGCGGCGCTCGGCGAACAGCGGGATCAGCCGGCCCGCCTCCGACGAAATCCGGTGCTCGACGAGCTTGAGCACCGCATCCGGACGCCGGGCCGGGCGGCTCACGAGGGTGTCGAATAGGTCGAATGAGACGAGGTCGACTTCGCACAGCGCCTGAAGCGCCTGATCCTGGGTCCGGGCGCTGTACTGATGCCAGTTGCGCGCGCTGCTATCGTAGCGGGCGAGCCCGCGATCGTAATCGAAGCAGACGGCTTTGTAGCCCTGGGCCCGGCATACGAGGGGAACCGCCCGCTCTATCGCGTGGGCGAGGGTCCCGTCGGTCTGACCGTGCTCCTCTGGGAAATCGTGCGGGGTCAATCCGGCGCTCAGAAGCGGGCGCAGGGCATCGACCCGCGCCCAGAACATGCCGCCCACCGGATAGTCGAGATACTCGTCGAACCCGTCGTAGCGCAGGCCGAGGCGATCGAGCAGCCCATAGCCCGCGCCGATATTGGCGAGCCAGGTATGCGCCCAATAGACGATGTGCTTGCTGGTCTCCGGGAAGAACAGGCCGATCCGGGGATCCTCATCCAGGAGGGCCACGGCGAGGCGGGCGCAGGCGACGTTGACGAACAGCGCGCGATAGATCTCATCGCGCCAGCGCGTCTGCTCGGCGCCGCTGAATAGCGACTTCTTGGTGTGGATGTGGAGCACGTAATCGTAGCGCAGGATGTCGGGTGCGAACACGGTGACGAGCGGCCCGAAATTGCGACCGCGATTCTCCACCAGTACGACCCGGCAACCGCCGGCGAGTCCGGCACGCTCCGCCGCCGCCTCGAGCGCAGCCTTCTTGTCGGGCTGGTCGGTCGAGACCAGCAGGTCGAACCGGGAGAGCGCCCGCACGAGGTGGGGCAAAAGCTCCTCGAATACGTCGACGTAGAAGGCGTGGACGACGACGACGAGGCGCGCGGGCGTGCTCTCGCGCAGGACGATGGGGAGGATCTCGATCCGGTTTGCGCCGAGATCCCGGGCGCAGGCGAGGCGGATCGGCCGTCCCTCCGTGCGTCCGCTCACCAGGTAGTGCAGCAACGGATTAGCGCCGTCTTCGGCGACATCGGCGTTGTTGGCGAGATACCATGCCCCATCGAAAAGGGGACCGGGACTCATTCCGCGCGCCGCGCCCTCGCGGAGGTAATGGCGCGCCGCCAGGCTCGACGACAGATCGGGGACGTAAGTCGCCCGGTACCATTCCGCGTCGAATAGCTCGGAGCCTTCGATCCGCGCCAACGCTTCCGGATCGGCGAACGGACAGATCGAACGCCCCTCAGCGCGCCCATCGTTCAGATAGTGCAGCAGGGGGTTCTGGCGCGCTTCAGCAACATCTGTATTGGTTTTGAGATACCAGGGCCCGTCGAACAGGGGGCTCGGGCTCAGCCCACCCGCGGAGCCCTGTTGCAAGTAATGCTGCGCTGCCCGGTCAAGCGACAAGCCTGGCGCCTGGGTTGCCCGATACCATTCAGCGTCGAACAGATCCGAGGCTGCGATCTTCGCTACCGCTTTCGGATCCACGACCGAGCAGATTGGCCGCTGCTCGAACCGTCCACTGGTCACGTAGTGAAGCAGCGGGTTCAACCTTGCAGCCGCGACATCGGGGTTGCCCTGAAGGTACCACGGCCCGTCAAACAGGGGGCCAGGGCTTAGGCCCTGCGTCGCGCCTTCCTGAAGGTAATGCCACGCGACTTGGTCCAACACCACATTTGGGGCTTGGGTCGCTCGGTACCATTCCGCATCAAACAACTCAGAGGCGGTAATCCGCGCGACTGCTTCCGAGTCGGCAACTGGGCAGATCGCCCGTCCTTCCGCCCGGCCGCTGTCGAGATAGTGCAGCAACGGGTTTAAGCCCGCTGCAGCGATGTCAGGATGGTTGTCCAGGTACCAAGGTCCGTCGAACAGCGGGCCGGGACTCAGTCCTCGTGCAGCCCCCTCGTGCAGGTAGTGTCGTGCAGCCTGGGCCGGCGGAAGGTCAAGGGCGTGGGTCGCCCGGTACCACTCGGCGTCGAACAGCTCGAAATCCGCAAGCCTTTGCTCGGCGGAGCGGTTGCGAACGACACCAAGGAGGCTGTGAAGCGTCGAACGAAGCGCGCTAAGACGGGCCATATTAAATCTTTGGATCGGAATGGTGCACGCCGCTGCCCCTAACGGGCGCTTAGACAGCGCGCAAGCACGGGTTGTACAGCACGGACGGGGTCGTTCGCAAATCGTGAACAATGGGCACTGGCGTTTTGTCGTAACGTCTGTGGAAGCTATCGCACCATGCCGGGACGATTCATGAAACTATCCGGCGACGCAGTACTGCAGTACTTGCATTTTGTTTGATTGAAGATTACTTGAGATCGATGAGTGTGCCATGATCCTAGACGATTTTACGACTGCAGCGAATACCCAACTCAGGGAGCAGGCACGGGTTAATCTTAACCGCACCATCCCGTATGACAACCTACTCGATGATATCTCGACGCTGAATTCCGGTGCCGACCTGTCCGGGCATGTTTTAGTCAGGCAGTGGCATCCTCTGGAACGGGCGCCTGCGTGATCTGAAAGACCCGGCAACCCGAGCTGGCGCTGGTGCCGGCGCCGTCGTGATCAGAGCCGTAGCGCCGAGCCAGACGGTGTGTGGCAAACTCAATCATCTCATGCCAGCCCGAAGCCTGCTGTGCGCGCTTAAAAGGCGGCCGCCCGATGTCGCCCGTGCCGGCGCCTTCCGCGCGCGCGCTCGGCCATGTATAGCGGGCGCCGTGACCGGGCATGTGGATAAGGTGATGGTGGCCGATAGTGAGGACGGGCCTCGACGATCGTCGACGTGCCCACGCCCAGCAGGCCGAAGCCGGGGGCAATCGTCTCGTATCGACATCGAAAATGACTTCTCCGAGCCGGGTATCCGGATCAGAGAGTTGCCCGACGCCTGCGACCGACCGATCCTGCTATTGTTGGCTCAGGCGACCCGGTACGACGCTGCCCCGGTGTCCCTGCGCCCACCTTTTCCCATTGAGCTCGCAGACCGGTATCCCGGACGAAGACGTAATTTAACCTGCAGACATGCCAAGCGCGATACGCCGCGCGGTGCTAGAGTGGCCCGCTACGCGCGGCGTCGATATGCGCCTGTTTCGACCACTGGATCGTGCAGTTGCGACGCAACGTTCGTCCGGTGTCAGCTCCTGAACGAAGCGAAGATCATACATACCTTGATGTCCTAATCAGTCAAAGTGGTCCAATCTAAGAAGCTACCTTCGCCAAGCATTTCGCCCCACATGGCAACCCGGTCAAAAGTTTCGGATCTGCTGCCCCTACGTTTACTGACTACGTTTCTACAATCCAAATGCTCTGGCGATTTTAGCATTCGGCAAGGGTCATTTATTCAGTGTTGAAAAACATACAATTGCGGTCGAGCGGGACGGAACCCATTTTATCTTCATATGCTGCAAGACTGTCGCTGGCACGGTGACTAACGCCTTCGAAGCCAATTTCTCACTCACTTCCCCCCCTTAGTAGTGCGTGGTCTCGAAACCCATTTTGGAATCCGCTAAACCGCGGGGGTCATGTAGGTTTCGGCTACCTGAGTAGGGGCGCGCCCCCATTGACGAGTTTGCAAATGACCGATTATCAAAGGTGGCGCGGCTTCATCGATTATATCGACGAGCCCCTCATCACCGGATGGGCCTTCGACGAGCATAATCCAAACCTGCCTCTTCTCGTCCGGGCCACTGCGGGCGGTAAGACAGAGGTCATAAAAGCCAACATTTTTCGGCAGGATCTCAAGGATCACGGCATCGGCGATGGGCGGCACGGCTTCGTGGCCGACCTGCATAACTTTTCGGCCGTGGACGGTGCGATCGAAATCTCAATTCTCGGCAGCGACCACGTCCTAGCCAAAAATATTCACCTGGATACCCTCAACCTCCGAAGCACCATTCCTCCGCTTCCGGATTCCTTCTCAGCCTTGATGTTGCAGATGGCTGCCGAACTGCGAGCTGCAGAGGATCACGCAGCACAGAGCGAGGCCGCCTGGCCTCGAACCTCTGATGACGCCCCATCCTCGCCCGGCGGCAGATCGCTATCGGCCACTCTTCTGGAAACGGCTCACCCGAAGCAGGATCGCGACGGCCTGATCTCCAAATTTCTCCGCAACGAGGTGATCCGGTCGGGCGAGAAGGACCTGAAAACCAAGCTGTCTGGCTCTACGAAGGACCACCTGGCGGTCCTCCTGTGGTACATCGCAGAATATAGTCTGAGATGGGGGCGGACCCTCAGCGTCCCGCTCTCGCAGAGCCAGATCCAGTTTCTAAACGATCCGCTTCCGGTCTCCGAATTTCCAGCGAGTATCAGCGTCGCGCTTTGGAACCTTCTCCGGCGAGACCGCCCGGACCTTCTAGACGTCACAAAGCCCGATATAGAGAACGAGGCACTGTATTGGTGGTGTTTCGAGAAAACTCCACAACTGAATCTCGAACGCAAACTCGTAACATCTGACCAGAAATCTGCATTGAGGAAAATAGATCGAGCCTCCTATGGCCGATTCCAACTCAGCACGTTTATGCGATTGCATATCGCCAAGACTCCTGAGCTGCAGTGTTTAAACCTTCACAGCAGTGCCGGCCGGTTAGCCGCTCTCCACTACTTCCTTCTGTTGAGCTGCAAGTATCCTTACGTAGCTGATCTGCTTCCCGTCCCCTCGATGAAGGTCCTCCTTGCAAACGACGTAGGCGGCACCCGCTCCTTCGAGGACAACCTGTCCTTCCTCCTTCAAGACGCCCCCTACACTCATGACCTCGCCGAACAAGTCCGGTCGCGCGGCGACACCAGTGCGGCCGTTTCAAATCCGGAATCGTCCCGGAACGCGGGACCCTGTGCATCGCCAGCGGAGGATGTCGAGAACGAAACGAGGGAGGGCGTGACCGTCATCGGTCCCATTGATAAGACGTCGGGGCTCGGACAGGCGACACGTCTCTCGTATCAAATCCTTGAGCGCAGCATCGGATCATCGCTGTCTGCCTTACCGTTCAACGTCGAAAACCCAGCTCTCGTCGGATTTTCGAGCCAAATCAACTATCAGTCATACGCCGAACCACGTCGTATCAATTTGTTTCATCTCAACTCCGACTTCATCCCTCTCGCTTTTTCGATCTTACCGAAGTCGGCGTTCGAAAATAGTTATAATATCGGATATTTTTTCTGGGAACTTAATAAAATTCCAGAGTCACACCTTCTTGCACTCGAAATATTGGATGAAATTTGGGTGTCTTCAAAATATGTTCAAGAAATCTATGCTGCATACACTCACAAGCCCGTTGTAAATGTTGGGATGGCCGTCGAAAATCTGCCACGGCACCTCGAGACGCAAACTAAATTTCCTCGGAACGACAAATTTACCTTCCTGACCACGTTTGATTCCTTCTCTTACGCCGAGCGCAAGAACCCGCTCGCGGCCGTTCGCGCATTTCAGGCAGCGTTCGACAAAGAGAACCAAGAGGTTGCGCTCATTATCAAGACCTGGAACCGGAGCCGCGTCTCGAATGCCTTTCAGGTCAGCGTCTGGCGCACGATCGATGAACTTATCCAAGACGATCCTCGGATCCGGGTCATTGACGAGACCTTTACATACGAACAAATTCTTTCCTTGAAGCAGGCCTGTGACTGTTACGTATCTCTCCACCGGGCGGAAGGTTTCGGCTTCGGCATGCTGGAAGCCATGCAGCTCGGACGTCCTGTTATAGCAACAGCATATTCAGGAAATATGGATTTTTGCACACAGGATAATTGCTTTCTGGTCGATTATGATTTGGTAGCCGTTGGATATGATGAGTACCTGGGCGTTGAACGCGGCAGCGTATGGGCCGATCCGAAGATCGCCAGCGCCGCCGCCGCTATGCGCGAGGTGCTATACCGCCGCGACGAGGCGGCAAGACGTGGCATGCGCGCAGCCCAATTCGTCAAAAATAACTTTAGCATCGACGCTATCTCACAACGCTACAGAAGCCGGCTAGATAGCATACACGCATTACTTAAGGCGCCTTAATTGGAGAAGGTCAACGACAACTCCAAACTATCCTGATCCATTTCTACCGGCCCGCAAACCGACGATAGCACATGGGCAATCCGGTCTACGCGCGCAGGCCGAAACTTCGCCAGCGACCTGTTCGGCGTTGACGCGTGCTTTACCAGCAGCGCCGTGGGCAGGCGTGCATTTTCGACGCGCCGTGCGGCCGCATTCTAGATATACCATCATGTGGCGCCACGGGACTGGCCGCCACCGAACAAGGCTATCGGGACTGTTGACATGGATGCACCGGCACTAAACGCCGAGTCACTTCATCGAGACGCGCTCGCATGGATTGAGAGCGGTGACCTTGATAGGGCGCATGCGATGCTCTTGGACGTGGTCCGCATCGCGCCTGATAGTTTGGCCGCCTACAGCACGATGGTGCGCGTATCACAGCAGTTGGGAAGACTGTCCGAGGCCAAATATCATTGCGAGCGGATGGTGGAGCTCGCCCCGGGCGACGTATCGCTCGTGCTTTGGCTTGGATGGCTTAACTTCGAGCTTGGATGCTTTGACGAGGCAAAGAATTGTGCTGACTATGCGGAAAGCGCAGCTCCTGACCGATCGCCGGACGCGCAACGGCTTCTCGTTTTCGTCTGCGGCAAATCCGGCGACTGGCGGCGGGCGTCAGTAGCTTTAGAGAAGCTGTCGGCGCTTCAACCGGAGAGCATCAACGAACTCGTAGCGGTGGCGTTCGGCGCCTTCGCCGACCATCTGCTTACGCGCTACCGCGCCGGAGCTTTCACTGAGGTCGTAAATCTCAGCACTCAGATGCCGAATCAGTTCGCGTCAACTGATCGTGCGATCGCTGACGAGGTCGCGTTCGCCGTCAGCGACAGCCTCCTCAGAGTTGGCCAGTACGACGAAGCGATGCGCGCGATCAAAGCTTGCATTCCAGCGAGCGGTGCCTCCCGGCGTCCGAGGCCTCCCTTAGCTTCTTCGCGAAGCCTATGCCTCGTCACCTCTTTGATGCCAAGCCGCCTCGCAATCCAGAAACGAGCGGTCGAATCGTGGCTCCACCTCGGTGCGCAGGTCGTATCGCTGAACTCGGCGCAAGAACGAGCTTCCCTCGAACATGCCTTTGATGGAGTTCGGTTTGTCACGGCACAGCGCGATGCGAGAGACCGCTTTGGCAAGCCTTACGTGTACATTCACGATATGATGACAGTAATGCCTGGCACCCCGGCACATACGGTAGGCTTGATCAACGCGGATATTATCCTCTCGCCAAAATCTGGGCCGGTCCTTGACAAAGCCCTAGCTCAGTCGCGCACCTCCCTAGTGTGCGGGCATCGATATAATGTGGACGCCACTGATCCGAGGGACGTGTCAGGTAGCGGCGCCGACATCTACGAGGGGGGATTTGATTGGTTTCTATTCTCCCCAGAAACGACCGCCGGCTACATGGATGCGCCGTTCATCTTCGGCGGCCCTTGGTGGGACATCTGGCTCCCAGCCCGCGCGTTATCGCGTGGCATCTCTGTTTCGACGGTCCGAGATCCAGTCGCGTTTCATGAGTACCATGACCAGCGGTGGGACGAGACCATGTATCGGGAACTCGGGCACGACTTCATCCGGACGATGACCGCCGCGTCCGGCCCCACGGAGGGACACTTCCATATGCGGTTGTCGGAGCTACTCAAAACGGCGCAGGCGCGGTTCGGGAGCGACAAACCGTCCGCGCAGGAGTTCAGCTGGCTAAGCCCGTTGGTCCGAAGCCTGATCGCGCTTGACAGCCGAGTCCTGTGAGCGGTCCAACTCGCAGTTTGGAGCGGCGCATAGCATCAGAAGGCGTTCAACCTACGGGAGCGCTCGCGGACTGGGTGGGTTCTTTTAGATGCAAAAGCTCGCGCCGCACTGATCTGGACACTTTCGGTGGTAGGGGATCGGTGTGGCAAGTGGGTCGCACCTTGTGGGGGCGACGCCTTGGCGGCAGGCATCGCTTTGACAGGCCCGCGGCATGAGTCTTAGAGACCTGCACAATGGATGGGTTTGACGGGCGCTGATGTGGGAAAAGTCATGGCGAGAATCGCCATCGAACACGGTGATGGCCGGGCCGATTGCCGGACCACCACCGCAACGGTGCTCATGTCGTGGATCGGTCTAGGGGTGGTATCCGAGCTTCGGTTATGAGCGAAGCCGTCATGGGGGCTGCGGGCCCACGCGTCTTACTGAATCTGGTGCGGCTCCTGCCGAGCGAGAAGGGCGCGGGTGGTGCCGGCCGCCTTGCTCTCGCCCTTTTGGCCCATCTACCACGGCGCGTGCAGTTACGAGTTGCGATCCCTCCCCACTGGCGAAGCCTAATTCTGGCCTTTCCAACGGTCAGCTTTGAAGTTGTCGACGACGACAGCAACGCGAGCCTACGGCGTCTCCTATCTTGGTGCGAATGCTACGTCGACCCGTTGAACGGGCTCAGACCGACGCTCATCGATCCGAAAATCGCTGTCATCGGCTTTGTTCTCGATCTCCAGCACCTGCGCATGCCTTGGCTCTACACCGAGGAACAGATGGCGGGGCGGTTGGCCGAATATGGCTACGCCATCGACCGGTCGGATTGGCTCGTAGCGATCTCCGAGTACGAGCGTAAAAATCTCGCTGATTTCTACGGAGTGGATCGCGTCTCGGTCGTCCATCTGGCTGGTTTTATGGCCGAAGACAGTGGCCTAGACGATCAAGCGGTAAGAGCGAAACGCGCGTCGGTCGGGGACGAGGCGCCGTATCTCATCTATCCGGCCGTTCCTTGGCCGCACAAAAATCATGAAATTTTGATCCAGGCGATCGGCATCCTGAACCGGCGTGGTCTGAGGGTACCGCTGGCGTTAACCAATACGTCGGGGCATGCTGCCGAGAAGGAACGCCTCGGCCGGATCGCCGTAGCGCTCGGCGTCGATGATTTGGTGGATCTACACGGCTTCTTAGACGAGGGGACGCTCCTCAATTTATTGATTTCAAGTCGCGGCATGGTGTTTCCAAGCCTGTACGAAGGCTTCGGCATCCCGCTTGTTGACGCAATGGCACTGGGCGTGCCCGTGCTGACCAATCCTGCCACCGCGGTACCGGAGATCTGCGGTTCAGCGGTGACCTACATGAGCAACGCATCAAACGCTCTGGCGCTGGCCAATGATATCGCAGCGTTCTGGACTGGGGGAGCGTTGCGGAAGGAATTGATGGAGCGAGGGCTCGAACGGGCACGTGACTTCTCCTCTGAGAAGATGGTGGCGAACCTCGCCGAAGCCATCGACGCGGCCGTTGCAGCCAAAGCGATACGCACATTGCCGCCCGCGAGCCGGTTTACCCAGCCGCGCTACAACGAGCTTGCTGTCTTTGTCTCGTACGCGAACCTGACAGAGACAGATCGAGCCCACTTCCGTGAAGCGGGCGATATCAATGCCTGGCATGTACGCGCGTTTGGGCCGGACGCGGATGTCACGATTGGTCTGGACGTCCCACTTATCGACGATCCAGAGTTGTCTTTATTTTTTGGTGCGGCCGCAAATCTCATCCTTTTCGACGGTAGCGACCCGGAGTCTTTGGACGCTGCTGTGGCAGATTTCGCAACCCGCTACGACCACGCTGAATTTCAGCTGGTTACTGCATACCGCGACGGGCTCAGCGCATACAGCGCCTCGACAGTGCGGGGTGTGATATCAGCGCTGCGTCTCTTTGCGAAAGCAGATTGCGCCGGGCCGGACCCGCAGCTTCAAGATTGCATGCTTGATAAGGAGCCCAGCGAGCAGGAGGGCGTGATCGCCTACCACCGACACCGCGGCGCTGGCTTGGTCGTCCACGATGCGCTGCTCCGACGTACCTCGGCACGGGGCTTGAAGAACGGGACGGTGGCGTTCTTATCGGAATATTGTACGCGCTATAGGCGACTTCGTGTGCCGATCGTGCGACCACAGACCGGTCCCCCCTGGGAGGCGTAACGTTCTCTGGGAGATGGGTACACCTCGACTTCGGGGTGGGATCGTATAGATGGACCCGCAAAGAACTGGCGATGGCTGGATTGGGTGAGACAGACGGCGGCCGGGAGCCTACAGAACTACCGCCCCACGACGAGGCGGTCGATCCCGATTGGTACTTGGCTAACAACAGCGATGTAGCGGACGCTGGTCTAGATCCTGCGGATCATTACGTCCGTTATGGTCGGGCTGAGGGGCGATTGCCCAATGCCGCGGCCCACCACGCGCGCGATTCCGAGCTGGAGCTGAAGAGGCAGGTCGATCCGGCCTGGTACCTCGCCACCTATACAGATGTGGCAGCGGCAGGCGTCGACCCGACCGAGCACTATGCGCTCGCCGGCTACAGCGAAGGCCGCCATCCTAACGCGGCCGCTGCAACTCGTTACGCGCGCGAGTCCGGACGGGAGTTGATGGCGCAGGTCGATCCGGCCTGGTACCTCGCGACTTATCCCGATGTGGCAGCGGCGGGCGTCGACCCGGCCGAGCACTACGCCCTCGCCGGCCACAGCGAAGGCCGTTACGCCAACGCCGCAGCTGCAGACCGCTATGCCCGGCGGCAGGAGGTCGATCCGGATTGGTACATAGCACGCTACCCCGACGTGATGGAGAGTGGCGTCGATCCGGCTGAACACTACGCTGTTCGGGGTCACGCCGAGGGCCGCCTGCCCAATCCCACACGCCTGCCAGCGAAGGGCTGGGCTCCGGTCGAGGATAGAACACCCGCGACAATAAGGTTAACGCGATACCCTTTCATCGGCGTGGTGACCCCGGTACGCAACCGTCGCGCTTGGTCGGTAGACTTCGCACGCATGCTCAACGAGCAGGATTACCCGCTCTTCCAATTTTATGCGGTGGATTCCAACTCGACCGACGGCACGCCGGAGGCGCTCAGGAGCCTCGATGTTGCCGGATGCACGGTCCTACCGGCGCCCGACTCCGCCTACTGGACAGCTGCGACCAACATTGGTGTCGCCCGCGCAGTGGCGGACGGCTGCGACTACATTTTGACGATCAACGACGACGCGATCATCCCCCCCAACTTCTTGAAGACCATCGTCGACGCCGCGGAGCGCGCCGAGGCGCGCATCGTGGGAAGCGTGATCGCCTTCGCTGACACGCCAGGGCGTCTTTGGGGGGTGGGTGCCTACAACGACTGGAGTTCAGGGTCCTTCGTGCAGACAGCGATGGCCGGGGCCTGGGACGATGCACTCGAAGAGCTCCCGCCCTCGACCGAAGGGCTTATCGCGGCGGATTATCTGTGCGGTAACGGCACGTTAATCCACCGCTCGGTCTTCGAAGAGATCGGTTTATACGACGTCCGGCACCTGCCGCATTATCACGCCGACAGCGAGTTTACGATGCGAGCTGAGCGGGCTGGCATCGAGCGTTGGGTCGCGCCGATGGCACGGGTCTACAACCGTTTCACGGAGGCCGCAGAGGGAATTTTCGCGCCACGCAACCAGCGTTTGTTTTCCCTGCGGTCAGCTAATTACGCTCGACCTTTGATCTTCCTCATCGACACCTATTGTCCGGACGAGCTGAAGGCGCGGGCTCTGGTGCGGTACTTCATGCGGTACGTCAAAGATCCGAATGACCGGATGTGGTCGCGCCTCCTGCGGATCGTGCAGTTGATCGACACGCCAACTGCGATCCGCCGCGTTGCACGAGCCGATTTCTTTCCGCCCTCGGATCCCGCACTGCGCGCTGCCGAAGATCTGAAGATTTTGCTCGGTCTCTCCGAAGCGACCTTCCTCGCCATGCTCTACCCTATCCTGCACCGGCGGCTCGAGTTCGAGGCGGAGCACACGCGGTGCGCCGAGGCGATCTGGTCTGGCCTCGATCGGCGAGAGATCATCCGCGAGATCCTCTCCCGTCCTGAGGCGAGATACGCCCTACCTGCCCACGCGACGGTCCTGTTGGCCTACCTGAACACCGATGACGATTCCGCTGAGGCATTGCATCCGGTGAAACAGCATCCGCCGTCAGGATTTAGTGATAGCGGCCGTCTGCCAAGCCGAGGTGCTGCGCGTTCACTGACTGAGGCGACTGCAGGTCTGGGTTCAAGCGCCACCCGGTCGGAGGCCCTCACCGTGTACATGAACATCGACGTTCTGTGCATGGCGGTCACCGACCCGAAGGCTGCTACGGGCGTTCACCGCTACGTGCATAATGTAATGCACGAGCTGGCACGCGATGTGCGGATCGATCTGCAGCTATTTTATGCACCTCAACTCGAGCACAGTGCGGTCGCATTGCGCGAGGGTGACCTCGCGAGTGCCACCTTCGCTCAGCCCGGTCTACGGCCGCGGACTGGCGTGGCGTTCTATCCGTATTTTCCGTTCGCGGGGGTCGACCGACGTTTTAAGGCGCTCCCGCAGGTTTTCACAGTTTGCGATTTATTCCCGCTTACGAACCCAGAGTGGTTTTCGACAACAGCGGCCGTCAATTTTAACGGCCAGCTTCGTTATCTCGCCGATGCCGATCATGTTCTGTGCATTTCGGCGGCTACGAAAAGCGCCGTGCGAACGACCTTCCCGACGTTGCCTGCCACCTCATCTGTCGCGCATCTCGGCGTGGTCCGGAGGTCCGGCAACGACGGAGATACCGCGTCGGCGAGCCACATCGGATTCGATGGGAAACCCTATTTCATCTGTGTCGGAACAATCGAGCCGCGCAAGAACCTGCGTACGGTGATCGCGGCGATGCGGCACCTGAGGTCGGCGGCAGTCCAGGATCTCCAGATGGTGGTCGTCGGTCAGGCCGGGTGGTCGATCACCGCGGAGGGATTGACCGATCTAGCAGGGACCGACTCAGCCCGCATCACGTTCCTTGGCCGTGTGCCGGACGAGCAGCTCTGGGGCCTTTACTCAGGGGCTGTCTGCACGGTGTTCCCGTCGCTCGCCGAAGGCTTTGGCTTCCCGATCGTCGAGTCCTTCTCGTGCGGCACGCCCGTCGTCACGTCCAACGGTTCGAGCATGGCCGAGATTGCGGGCTCGGGAGCGCTTCTGGTCGACCCGACTGATCCGATCGCCATAGCGGCGGCGGTGGAACGGCTGGTGACCGACCCCGCCCTTCGCGCCACGCTCGCCCGGGAAGCGAAGCTTCGCAGCCAGCATTTCACCTGGGAGGCCTGCGCAGCGCGCCACGTCGAGGCGTTCGAGCGTGTAGTAGCGCGCAGCGAGGCTCAGGCCGAGGCGGATCTAACGACGTCCGGGGGAAAGGACAGGGCCGCGGCACCGCCATCGGAGAGGAGTTCCGTCCAATGAGCACAGCCAAGGTTACGCTAAGTAGGAGCACCGAGCTGGAGCCCGGTACTGTTTCTTGGGACTCAGGCCTTAATCTGCCGATCGAAGCTGACATCCCGTTCGACAGCACACTGGCCGGTGCGGGCTGGTACCCTTCAGAAATCTTCGAGGGTGTGTGCTTCCGCTGGATGGGCAGTACCTCGACCGCTCGGGTCATCGCAGTCCTCGATCGCAGCATCGACCTCGAGTTGAGCGTGTATGTTCCGCATATCGTGGATCACGCGTGCTGGGGTGCAGTGACTCTCCGCGTGGACGGGCGGCCCGTCGAAGCGATCCTCACAGCGGATGAGGTCCGCCGGTACGTCGTCCGGCTGCCGGCGCGCTCGGCGGTCGCCGCGAGCGGAGCAGGGTCAGTGCGCCACGCCATGGCGGAGAGCCTCACGGAGATCGAGATCTGCGCCCCCTTTGCCAAGCAGCCTAATCCGAACGATGCGCGCACGCTCTCGATCGCCGTCTCGCTCTTACGCGTCCGGCCGATTGCTCCCGAGGTGCACACGCGCAACCGACTCATCGTCCGCGCGGCGCTGCTGTCGTACTTCGCGGAGCGGGACGTAGCTGGCCTGATCCCGGCCTCGGACGGGCCTGGCACCACCTCATGAGCCTTAACGTCACCGAGCAGGTGCTCGCGAGAAGCCTGCGGGAACTGCACGCGTGCTTGCGCGTCTGGATCGCCGACGGCGCGCCGGCCGATGCGAAGCTTGCTGCTGACGCGCGCGATCGCTGGATCGGCCTCGTCAGTCATCACCAAGCGGAGTTGGCCCTGGCCCTACTTGGCAAGGAGGCCGGTGCGGTTTTCTTCGCGATCGCTCATGAGCCCCGCGTTCTCGATGCGATATTTCAGCTCCCGGCTCCGTCTGAGCGGGTCCACAAGGCGTGGGACGCCCTCGCTCAAGATGATCCCCGCCGACTGCTCGGCGGCATATTCCTGTGTCCGCCCTTCGACTTGGAGGGACTCGACCATTTCGTTGCGCAGGAGCGTTTCGATGAGATCCTTCTGATCTACGCGACATGGCAACCGCGGTGCTTCGAGACGGATGCTCAGCGTGGCCGCTTCGTCGCTTACGGCGCCTCGCTTGGCGCCGCGCTAGCCGATCGGATTGAGGCCGCCAGCGGTCCAATCACTACGTTTCTGGACCATAGCGTCCGCTCGATCGGTGGCGGGATTGTCTACTCGTGTGAGGGGATGCTCGTCGAGCACGCGCGGGCGAAGAGCCGTGTGATCCGCGCTTATCTCAAGCGCAGACATGGCCTCGATCCTGCCGAGACGAGCCAAACAGAACGGCTCCCCACCGACTCCACGATCCGGATTGGGCTGCTCTGGGCTGATAGTGACTGGCGTACGGAGAACATCGTCGGCGCGGCGTCCGTCGACCGGCTGCGGGATCACGGCTTTCACGTCGTCTCAATCCTTCACCAAAACCGCCCTGCGACGAAGGATCGGCGGACGATGGAGGGCCGAATTGCGGCTCAGAGTCACGAGGTCGTTGACCTCAGCCGACAGCGCGATCTGATCGAGCAAGCGGAAGCGATCAAAGCCCTCGATCTCGATTGCCTGATGTTCATGACGAACGTTACGCACGGCTACAACGGATACATCGCCCTGGCGACGTTGCGGCTGGCGCGGTGGCAAGCGGTAAACCTGTGTGCCGTGGTCACGACGGCGTTTCCGGCCATCGACCTCTATATCTCTGGCTTGCTCTCAGAGAGAGCCGAGAGTCCACAAAACGGCTACACCGAGGCGCTTTTGCGCCTGCCGGGATCGTGCCTCGTGTTCGACCGCGAAGACCAAGGCACGCAGCACCGCAGCGCGAAGCTGTCCTTCCAGCGCCTGCGCGACCCATCGACGGTCACGCTGTTCGGAAGCGGGGCCAACTTCTACAAAATTCATCCCGCTCTTACCGATACGTGGGCACAGATCTTAGCCGCGACGCAGAATAGTCGGCTCGTGCTGTACCCATTCAACCCAAATTGGAGTTCCGATTTTGCCGGTCGGCGCTTCCTGCGCCGCTTCAGCGATCAGCTCATCGCACGGGGCGTCGATCCCGCACGCGTGACCGTGGCGGGTCCCTGGCGGGACGCTAGCGTCGTCGCGGACCTTCTCTCCGAGGTCGACATCTACCTGGACAGCTTTCCCCACAGCGGCGGACTGTCGTCGCTGGACGCGCTGCGGTTGAACATACCGATCGTCACGAAGGGCGGCCCCACGCAACGCGAGAACCAAACGGCGGACTTGCTCGATTTGATGGGATTATCGCGCTACGTCACAGACTCGGTTGACGGCTACGTGCGGACGGCGCGCACCCTCGCCGAAGACCTCTCAGCCTGGGCCGCGTTCAAAGTTGGAATAGCTCGCGGCATGCGCACCGCTCCGTTCTTCGACACAATCACTTATTCTACGCGGCTGGCCGCCGCGCTGCGCGCAGCGGTGACAGCGCCGGCAACCCGGGACCCTTAACCTTGATGGCGCCCCCCACTTTGGCCACGTCGCTGGTCCCAAACCCTACGCGCCGGATCGTCGGCGGGCGCGAGATCGGCCATCTGAATCAGCATCGCTGCATCGAGAGTTGGCGAGCAAGCGGCTTTCAGGTTCTTAGCGTCAACGCCGCCGACGAGGCGGAAGCCGTTCGCGCCGCATATCCGGATGTGCCGATCATTGCCGCCGAGCGTGACGCACGGAGTGTCTGTGGGCGACCGGTAATCCCGGTGTCTGAAATGATCCGGGCTCTGCAGACCGCGGGAGTGACTTGGGGCGGTATTACCAGCGCGGACCTGCGGGTTGCTGACCCTACATCTCTCCGGTCTATCGCTGATGAAGCCCTTGAAGCGGGCAGGGCGGTACTTCTCAGCCGCGCTAATATCGCCCATCCCTGTGACGATGCTGGCTCGCTCGATCCCAACGGTCCAGCCGCTGTCCTCTTCGACGTCGGACTCGCCGCTCGACTTAACATCGAGCCTTTCGCCGTCGGCTTGCCCGGGTGGGGGCGTGCCCTCGCGATCGCGCTGCTCGTCGCAAATTCACAGGCCATCTGTCCGGCGGGCGCAGCTCTGCTGCACCTCGATCACCCGCGACTGGCCGGGGAAGACCTTGACTGGAGCTTCTTCGAGGCGTTTCGCACGCGCTTCTCGTCCGAACTGGAGCTTCTGAAGAGCAAGGATGATGTTGACGTGTCCGCGTCCCTGGCAGCCGTGGCAGATCTGGGCCGCCATGCACGGACGTATGCCGACCTCGCAACTCGCCGCGCCGATCGATGCGGGACCGATGAGTCCGCGCGGCGCCATATGGGAGCATTCGCCGCCGCCGTCGCGGACCTGATCAGAGACTTGGCGACGCCTAGGCCCGAGATCGTCCGCCGCGCCTGAGGCACTCTCGCGGAAGATATCGCAAAGCGGCAACATCTCCCTGCGCCGAATCGCTGAGAGCGCATTGCAAATAGCGTTGTCCATGAACACAACGTCAGCGCCAGAGCACTAGGAGACCAAGCCGTGTCGTTCGAAAATCTTCTCCTTTGTGCCATATTAGGTGTGCCGCTCGAAGGCGAGAACGCTTTATCTGCTCTCATCGAAGATTTGAGTATCCCACCCCTGCCGCTAGCCCTGGCGCTCGCAAGGACCGGTCGCATCGACGAATTATGCAAGCTGCTGCTGTCGCGAAGCGACATGCCTCCGAGCCCACTTGCCGCGTGCGGCCTGTTCGTGGCGCTCACCGGTGAACCCGGACAGGCTCGCTCTATCTTCACAATCTTGCGCGGGCTAGCGCCATTAGACCCGGACGTTTGGCTGTCGATTTCTCGTTTCGAAGCCGTTGTCGGCGACGAGGCTGCGGCCCTGCGCGCGGCTTCGATTCATGCGGAACTGTCGGGCATCCCATTCCAGACCCCAACCCAAGAGGACGCAGCACCGGCAAAAGCCGCTTACGGCTCCATTCGCCTTCTTCGGGGCGACGTGCACATCGAGTTTTGAACCGCACTCCCTGCGGTCGTGAAATCTGTTTAGCCCTTGGCACGACCTTGCGGGCTCGGTTAGTCACATAGCGGTCGGATGATGTGGGACTAAATACGGAGAACGCGAAAGCTAATTGGGCGTCGCGGCTCCGAACAAACTCGGGCCAGAGCTTGTGAAGCTCACACACACTAAATTTGCCTCCACGCGCGCTGGAAGCCCTAACGGTAAAGAGAGAAAATGACTCGCTTATTACTCGGGCAGCTTGGAGCGAACGGAGATTGCTTATACGCAACCGTTCTCGCTAGACAGCTGCGCCATGATTATCCAGACGCCCACATTACCTGGGCAGTTTCAACACAATGCTTGTCGACGGTTCGCAACAACCCCGACATCGATGAAACGTGGCATGTGCCAATCCGGGGGTGGGGCGAGCACGAGCAGATGTGGAGGCTATTTGAAAGAGAAGCATTCCGCAGATACAAACGGGGCGAGTTTGACAAGATCCTAATCTCTCAGATTTGGCCGGACAACTTCCAAAACTACGACAACACGATACGTCCAAGTATTCTTAGGTCTTACGGTAAGCCAATCACCGTTCCAATCGAGACAGTAATTGCCCCGACAGCAGAAGAACAGGAACGCGTCCAGAGGTTCGCGAAAGCGCATGATCTAGTAGACCATTCGCATGTAGTCCTTTTCGAATGTTCTTCGAAGAGTGGGCAATCATTTATCACACCAGAACAAGCTCAGCTGATCGCGAAACATCTTTACACTCAGATACCGGACGCGATCGTCATCCTGTGCACCAATCTTGAAGCAACGCCTGAAGACCACCGGACGCTCTACGCAGGAGAACTCACGCTTCGTGAAATTGCTTTGTTGACCCATTATTGCACGCACTTTATCGGATGCGGAAGCGGAGCAACAGTAGCGGCAACGTCGATCGCGGCTAAACCACTTCCCAACATTCAACTGCTTGTGCCTACAAAAGGAATGCTAGCAACTTTTACTCACGATTTCGAGTACTTTGGACTAGATCGACGCGAGATCATAGAGATTGTTCGAGCAGATCCTATTTACATAGCGAATGCCCTCGCAACGATGTGCAGGAATGGATTTTCGCAGGCGCACGCAGAGTTCAATGAGCAGATTAAAAATAATTTTGAATACTATCGCCAGATTGTGCAAGGAACATTGCTTAGACGCTGCAGATACCTAGATGCGGCGCAATCGCTACTTATAACAGCTCGAAGGTACGGCTGGACGCCGGAATTATTACGCTTCGGCTTCGAGCAAATACTTCCCCACATTCATGCCGATCCAAGCTCGGTTTTTCCTTCCGTCAAGACTTTCTCGGACAAATTCCGCTCAGCCTTGACTGACGGATCTGTCAGCCCTGTAGATGAGCCGGTTCAGCGTCATGGCGGCTTTTACGACGAGGAATTTAACAATGCACTCACGTGATAAAACAAGCTGGATCGCACTTACTTTAGAAGATACTAATACCGTTTTCATCAAACCTCTCGCGCGAGACATCATCAGCAGAGGTATTTCGATATGTGAACTGGAATATGATCTTATGTCCGCGCGAATTGACGCCCGCGGCATACCGATCCCCGAACAAGCAAATGTCGGCTACCAATCACTTCAGCCGAAAGTGGCGCCTTCACGGGACTTGCCGACCTTTGAGACTCCAGAGAGGCAACATTTAGCGTGGAGTGGCAAGGCTGAAACTCAGGGCCGAGGCGCCTCTCTCAATGAGTTACTGCAACACAAAAGACCAGGACGGGTCATCTTGATAGGCGATGACTGGGTCGCAGAAGATGTAGAAAGCTTGGCCGCGGACCAGGACAAGACCCCGCCGCTGATTCTCAAGTCCGGCTATGGCTCTTCGCCCCCGATGCTGCCCGGCTTGCTCCGACGTCCACAGCCCGGCACATTACTATCGTGGCTTATGTTGAATAATGGCGTCGAAGATGTCGGACTAGTCGTGTTTTCTGGCGGAGGTGATTTTAACGACGAAATCAATACGCTACACGATTGCTGCCATCCGCCGCCGACATTTCGCATCAACGCCGCCAATCAGCTCAGTAGCATTACCCCCGTTAAGGAGCTCCGCCTTCCGAGAATATCCATCGTAATACCTAGCTTTAATCAAGCCAATTTCATAGAAGAAACGATCAAGTCGATTATCGATCAAAACTACCCAAACCTCGAGCTGATAGTCATTGACGGTGGTTCGAGTGATGGGACTGTCGATATATTAAATCGATATAGAAAGTATTTCTCTGTTCTCTTAATTGAGCCGGACAATGGGCAATCGGATGCTTTAAACAAGGGATTCGCGCTGGCCACCGGCGACGTGATGAATTGGGTTTGTAGCGATGATTTATTAGAGCCAGGCGCGCTACATCAAGTAGCGCGCGCATATATGAGTACTGGGGCCGATATTATTGCGGGCGGCTGCATTCGGATTGGGGATACACGGCAGGTAGAACTTCACAGGCACCACTCGGCAGTTGAACTCGGAAAAAATCTCCCGCTGGATCCACTTGATTTATTAAGATTCATGAGGTCCTGGAACTCCGGCGCGTATTTCTTCCAGCCGGAAGTTTTCTTTACCTATCGGATCTGGAAATTAGCCGGAGGCTATATCAAGCGCCACCTTCACTACGCAATGGACTATGATTTATGGGTGCGCATGGCTCTTGCTGGCGCAACTATTCGGCATATAGCGCCCATGATAGCCTGCAGCAGGGTACATGGTCTGCAAAAGACTCAAGATGATCAGAAATATCTTCATCAGACTCGTCAAATAATGAAGGAATATAACTCACTTTTCGCAGTGATGTTTGAGCTTGAGCCGCTGACGAGTACAGAAACCGCGTCAGATCGTAGCTACAATGATGAGATTTTAAGTTTTACGAAGCACGTAAATCGTCGCGTTGAGGTTATTCAAACGCATTTAGAACGACTCGCCGCACGGGCGAGCGAGACTTTCGATAATATTGGCGAGATCGAACTTGGCAATCAAATAACTAATTTGAGTTCCGAAGTTCGTGATGTCAAGGCTCAACTGTTGACGCAAGGACATCACGCCGAAAGTGCCGCCGGACAGCTTAGCATGCTTCAGTTTTGGCAGAGCGACAATCACGAACGCTCGATACTTCTCCAAGGGCGGATGGCCTCTAACGCCGTTCCGGCGTGTCTGACCGAACTTGCCGACGCGGAGTTTCGTGTCTTCTCACAATGGGGCGAAGACGGAATCATAGACTGGCTGGTTCGATCGATTCCAATGCCGAGGCACGTCTTCGTTGAATTCGGCGTAGAAAGCTTCAAGGAAGCTAACTGCCGTTTCCTCCTGCAAAACAGGAACTGGAAGGGACTTGTTATGGACGGCAGCGAAAAATACATGGCCGACCTCCGAAACGATAAAATTTACTGGATGTTTGATTTAGATGCTCGGCCAGCATTTGTTACACGAGAAAATATAAACGAGCTCCTTGAAGAAGCGGGCGTTACGGGTCCGATCGGCGTGCTGTCGGTTGATATTGACGGCAATGACTATTGGGTCTGGGAATCCATCAATTGTATTGATCCGGCAATCGTGATTTGCGAGTACAATCCAATCCTCGGAGACACTCAACCGATTTCACTACCATATAGCTCAAACTTCGACCGTTTCGATGGCCATCACAGTGGATTATACTTCGGGTGTTCGATTTCAGCATTGGTGAGCTTAGCCGCAAAAAAAGGCTACAGCTTGGTTGGCACAAACTCAAACGGAATCAATGCCTTTTTTGTTCGAAACGATCTTCTGAATCATTTGAATGGGAAATTGGAGCAAATCACGACTTACCCGTCACGCCACAGAGATAGCCGCGATGAAAACGGCCAGATGGCGTACACTGGAGGGATGAATAGAATCCAACAGCTCGCGGATTTGCCGGTGGTGAACGTGGAAACGGGGAACTCGATAAACATAAAGGATATCGTAAACCCATATTCTGCAGATTGGCTGAGAAAAATGTCTTAAATAACTTGGCGTCAAATAGATGAGGAACTTTTTCCAACGCTTATCTCGATCATCCAGACTTGTGTCTTTATCAAAAATATTGCGGGCCTATGGTCGTCACTATCTTTCGTCACGGGAAAAAGGGGGAGTATCTAACTGTGCCTATATCGGAAATTGGTAATGAGATGAACGCCCAAGTTGAGGGATCTTCCGCTAAATTAATTGATTTGGCCTCCATTACAGCCAAACTCGAGGAATCCATCTCAACACGCGATCATGCGGATCAGTCACTATGGAGACAGATTGGACTGATTGAGGCGAAACTCTCTGATTTATCGCTTCAAAGTGCGTATGTGGTGTCGGAGCTGGAAAGACTTGCTACGCTGTATGGAATGTTGGCAATTCGCCCAGCAACCGGCGCTGATGCGCCACCTGTTCCGCCACTTGTAAACGTCGGCGCAGCTCCCGATTCGGAAAGTGAGCTACATGCACTTCGGTCCCAGCGCGATGCATTGCTCAACGCGAATGATGCGCTCCGACGCGAGTTGCAGAATGCGTTGCGGCCTTCTGGTGTGCGCAAAGGACCTCCTATCTTGTCGGTTCTTCGCCACATTATCCGGCAGAGTTTCTCCCGCCTGAAGCTCTGACTATCGTCGACGTTGGCGGGCAGAATTTGATCAATGAGGATCATATATACTCGCCTTTAGTTAAATTTGGCAGAGCCAGAGTTATCGCTTTCGAACCGCTGGTCGAGAAGGCCAGAGAGCGAGCAGAGTCTGACAGCAACGTTGTTATGCTTAATAATTTTGTCGGAAGTGGAGAAACGGGACGTTTCCACGTTACGCGATTCGATCCCGCCTCTTCACTTTATGAACCTGATTCTGGCTTTCTCTTGCAATTCTCGGCGCTCAAAGAAATGTGTGAGGTCGCTAACGTCGGAATTGTTGCGACAACTCGACTTGATGATATTATTGTTATTGGCAATTGCGATATTCTGAAAATCGATGGGCAAGGCGGCGAACTAGATGTTCTCAGAGGTGGTTCTCGCGTGCTCATTACTGTCGCTTGTGTACACTGCAAAGCAAAGTTTTCTCCCGTATACACTGGTCAGCCTCTCTTCTCTGACGTTGACAATTATCTTAGGGCGCTGGCCTCGAGTTGATAGATTTGTTAGGCGCAGGTTATGGCCAGTATCGAGCAACTGATCGTCCGACTTGTGCATCTCGGCTATTGTGGGCCGAGGCGGTTTATTTTCGTAGCAGCGATCTAATCCAGTTTGGGTCAGCTTTTCTTACTTGTGCGGCGATTGCGCATATCAATTGCGGAATGTATGACCTAGCGTTCCATTACCTGGAGCGGTACGATGCTCTAGGGGGGATCGGGCACAGAGATTTGTACCAGAAGGTTCTCTCGGCGCGCTGAGATACGACAGGAGGTTTATTTGAACGTACTATTAGAGGTTTCTCCAGGCGAAGCTTTAGATAAGCTGACCATATTGAACATCAAGGCAGCGCGGATCGCCGATCCTGCCAAACTCAAAAATGTAGCGGTCGAGAGGCGTAGCGTTGAAGCTGCGATTTCTCGATCTATTGTCGTTGATGCCGTTTTGAGTGAACTGGTTGCGCGATTGGAAGAAATAAATGGTAGGCTTTGGGATTTAGAGGATGAAATTAGGAGATTTGAAGCGACTGGCGATTTTGGCTCGGGCTTTATACGGACAGCACGTCAGATATATGCCACCAACGACAAGAGGGCGACGGTTAAGCGGGAGATCAGTTTGAGATTTGCCGGCGCCCTCATCGAGGAGAAAGGTTATACTGCCTATTGACCGCTTCGTTTCGTCAGTTCGGGTTGCCCTCACACGTTACAACTCCTTGAGGGGGCGGGTTAGTTGGGCCGAGAGGTTCCGACCTTCCAGGTCGGGCTGCGCTCGCTCAGCGTCCGCTGAACGGGGGGCAGAACTGGTGCGGTCGACATCAGGCGGAAGGTAGCGGAAGCGCATGATGTGGTCGAACCCTGGCTGTTCGCGCGGACAGCAATTTCCGCTTTGGCCGACGGACGATTCGAAGGTTCATGGCCGCCGTTGTTGGCCACCCGGCGGAATTTACTGTCCAGCCCTCGAGTAGGAACAGCCGGACCCTGACGGCAACAGGCCCCGCGCTGGTGGAGTGAAGCGCTCAGAGACCTTGCGAATCGGGCGAGGTGTGCGCGTCGGTCCGATGGCCCAGACCGTTTGCGGAATCCTCGACGAAGCCTCCGAGGTAAGCGCTGTTTGGGCGGCACCTTTCGGCAGACGGTGTGAAGGCGACATAGGGAGTGGACTGGGAGCTCCGTCACATGTCGATGTCAGGGCGTATGGCTATGTTGGAGCCGATCCGGCGCCTGGAGCTGTTCACCGGGGCCGGTCGTCGGCGGACGTGGTCGGATGAAGAGAAGGCGGCCATCTTCGCCGAGAGCGATGGGCCGGGCACCTCGATCAGTGCGGTGGCGCGCCGACATGGATTGAGCGCCTCGCAGCTGTTCACGTGGCGGCGCCTGGTGCGTCAGGCTGGGGGGCACGACGACGAGCGCCCACTGCAGTTCGTGCCGGCCGTGATGAGTGTGGGACCACAGGAGCCGACGTCTGCCGAGATGAGCCCCGAGCTGAGGGAGCGATGCGGCTGCCACGGCATCGAAGTTGAGATCGCAGGCGCCACGGTCCGCATCGGCGCGGACGCAAGCGAGGCGCAGATCACCGCGGTGATCCGGGCGCTGAAGGCTCCCCTATGATCGGGCCCTCCGGCGCGGTGCGCGTCCTGCTGGCCACACGGCCGGTGGACTTCCGCAAGGGCATGGATGGGCTGGCCGCTCTGGTGCGTGACGCGATGGGCGCGGATCCGTTCTCCGGCACGGTCTACGTGTTCCGCTCGAAGCGCGCCGACCGGGTGAAGCTTCTGGTCTGGGATGGAAGCGGACTGGTCCTCGCGACCAAGCGTCTGAAAGCTGGCCAGTTCTGCTGGCCGAAGATCGAGGATGGCGTGGTCCGGCTGAGCGCGGCGCAGCTCTCGGCGCTCGTTGAAGGACTGGACTGGAAGCGCATCCATGCGGCTCGTTCCGTCAGCGTACCGGCGGTCGCAGGCTGAGCAAAAAGGCTGGGCGGCACGCTGCATAAAGGTGGTAAGCCTCTGACAGATATGTTCTAATCTGCTTCGTGGCTGCGCCTGCTTCAACCTCATCCGACGATCCCGAGACGCTCAAGGCGATGCTCTCCGAGGAGCGCGCCGAGAATGAGCGGCTGCGCCAGATCCTCCTGGCGATGCAACGCCACCGCTTCGGACGGCGCGCTGAGAGCCTACCCGAGGATCAACTCCTGCTCGGACTGGAGGAGGCCGAACAGGTCGAGGCCGCGGGCTTTGCCGACGCGGAGAGTGAACCAGCCAAGAAAAAAGTTCGGGTCGGCAAACGCCGCATCAACCGCGGCGCTCTCCCTACCCACCTGCTGCGGATCGAGACCGTCGTCGATATCGACAGCACAGCCTGCCCGTGCTGCGCAGGGACCCTGCATCGGATCGGCGAGGACGTGTCCGAGCGCCTCGACGTGGTGCCGGCGCAGTTCCGGGTGCTGGTGATCCGCCGCCCGCGCTACGCCTGCCGCACCTGCGGGGACGCGATCGTGCAGGCTCCGGCACCGGCCTGACTGATCGAGGGCGGCCTGCCCACGGACGCGTTGGTCGCGCAGGTGCTGGTCTCAAAGTACGCCGACCATCTGCCGCTGTATCGGCAGGCGCAGATCTTCGCCCGCCAGGGCGTCAGCCTGGATCGCTTGACACTGGCCGACTGGGTCGGCCGCGCCGCCGTCCTGCTGCGGCCCGTGCACGCGCGGCTCCTGGAGACGTTGAAGCGCTCGGGCAAGCTGTTCGCCGACGAGACCACGGCACCGGTGCTCGATCCAGGACGCGGTCGCACCAAGACCGGTCAGCTCTGGGCTTACGCGCGCGATGACCGGCCCTGGGGTGGGACCGATCCGCCCGGCGTCGCCTACGTTTACGCTCCTGATCGCACGGCCGGCCGGCCGATCGCGCATATGGACGGAAGCGACGAGCAGGAGCCCCTGATGGCCGGACCCGATTACGTCGAGGAACTGGACGGAGCCGATGTCGGGCTACCCAAGACACCGGGGCCGGAGCCGAAGGTCGGCGAGGCCGTGAAACCGGATCCGAGCGCCGGCGGGCAGCGAGGCGGAGGTGGCCGCTGAGAAGGCTTACGCCGAAACGATCAAGGGCGCCGGCGTCTAACGCCACCGGTCCCGGGATAGCGCTCGCTGCGCTGCGGCGTGATCCGTCCGGGCCAATATCAGAAGGCAGAAGAAGGCGCCATTTGCTGGTCCGCCAGACGGGATACGACCCAGCTCGCGGATCATTTAGTCGTCTCGGTAAGCCCGAGCGCAGGTGTGGATCGCCAACTTCTTGAGAGTGACACATTGGCGAATTTCACCTTTGAACCTTGACAGGCTCAAATCGGCGAAACGACTTCGCTAGAGTGTCGCCCAGATTATAGAACGTGATTTCCAGAATTATAGGGCTGCGCCAAGCAAAGTAGATCAACCCACCAGTGATTGGGAACAGCAAGTCTTGACTCTAGCTCCGCAAAAGACGTAACACGACTTAATTGTATATCTTCTCCTTCATCTATTACGTATATATAATTATATATTGATGCGAGAAGTTCGAAAAATGTCACGGGGGATTCTTTGTAGTATATACTTATCGTGTTCACATTAAGCTCAACAATCATCGCAGGCTTGAAGAGTCGAATAAATTGAAGCCCGCCCTCGATTACGGCTATCTCCGAACCTTCGGCGTCGAGCTTCAGAACATCAATACGTTTTATTTTCTGTCCGGCGCACCAAGTGTCAAAACTTTCAATTTGAACCGTTTCGGTGATAGTTTCCAACTCAGCATTCCAGGCCGTGCGTATAACCTCCGAGACATCCCCTTCTGGGTTAACAAAAGAACAGCCGCCAATGTTTACAAAGTGTGTGAACTGCGGCCTGCTTGATGTTCTACCAAATCCAATTTGAAAACACTTAACATTCGCCAGCTCATTATTTTTAACATTCCGCTGCAAAAAAGTCGAGGAGACAGAAGACGGCTCGAAGGAGTAGACTTGGCCAGAATCGCCAACAAGCTCAGAAAAAACAATTGAGTGGACGCCAATGTTTGCGCCTATATCAAAACAGGTGTCGCCAGGACGAACCAGACTAGCCATTAGCTTCATAATATGAGGCTCCCAGATGCCGCCGGATTCGGCAATGGGACCAAAAACGCTTATATCTGTTTCCGAGCCTTCCACACGAAATTGTTTGCTGGAAAACGGCACGGTAAGGATTGTGTCACGAGAACGCATAACCTTGTCCCGCAGCGGATCAGTGGGGGGTGACAAGGCAATGTCAGGGCCGGCGCGTCCTGCTTTGCCGCGCCACGCTTGCCCAATAAGCCCAGCGATTTTCTGCAACATGGAATGTCCCTGTCGAGGCGCCGAAGTCGGCCAGTCGCGCCTCATCGCCCCCTCCCAATTGGAGGATCGGCGGCATAACAGCTAGGTTCTGATCGGTCGAGCGGCATAGGCCTATTGGCACAAGCGTCCGGCGGGACTCGCCGTCGGACGATGCCTTGGAACATTGCTTGGCAGCTTGCCCGGATGGCACTAGCAGGGACGGGTCCAGTCGTGAGAGGGCATCCCCCTCGGATTGCGAGCGCCTGACCCAGGGAACCTACCAGGGCCAGGACCACCGCTAGTGGAGATCTGTCCCTCATGCCACCAAAAAAAACGGTCCTTTACTGCACGGTTATCCCCGTCGGCCGTTCAAACAACGGCGGGTCACTCGTTTGCGGACAAAACATTCAACGTCTATCTGAATTAGAAGGAATCGATCTTCATGTTTGCACCATCATTGATATAGGTTCGCAGCGAGATGCGGCAGAATTTCTGCGGCATTTGCCCGCAACGCACCACCCAATAAACCTCAGTGCAAATGCGCCGCCGGATGCCTCTGGCTTGAGGAAATGGCTTCCATCTCTCCAATGGCCGTTCAGTTTCGAGGATGCTTCCGCATCGCAGTCTTCAGTTGACGCAGCCTTTGGCGAACTTTTAGGGAAACTAGAGCCGCATATAGTCATAATAGAATATCTGTTCACTGCACTTTTTATTCGGCAGGCTCTTTCGAGTGCATCTCGTCTTGTTGTTATAACGCAGAACAGTGAAGCCGTGTTCTATGAACAGCTTAGGCGGCTTGGACGCCTGCCTCAAACTGCCTCGCGCATAGCCTCCTTTCGCCTTGGTTTGTTTGAGCGTACCATCTATCAGATGGCCGACACAGTCGTAGCTTTCTCTGCTGGAGATCTTCCAGCCTATTTAGGCAAATCTAAAGCAACTGTTATTGAGCCAGTACTCGATGTTAGCGACCTCAGGTGGTCCAAAAGAAGCAATAATCGCATTGCCTACGTCGGTAATATTGCTCACTACCCCAATTTTCTTGCCATAAAATGGATTGCGGAGCATTTTGCTCCGTTACTTCTAAGTCGTGACCCAAATATAACCATCCGTGTTGTTGGTGCTGATGCTGGCGACGTCGATCCAAACTGGAAGCTGTCAAACATTGACTATCTTGGCGTCGGCGATAATAAACTTGTCGAGAACGAGCTTACTGATTGCTCTTTGTTCATTGCGCCAATTGAAAATAATTTCGGCTCTAAAATGAAGGTTCTTCAGTGTCTCTCTCATGGCACTCCCGTCATTGCGACAAAAGAAGCATTATCAGGCATCCCTTTTCGTGAACAACTTCCACAGATCAGATTGGCCAACCCATTAGATGCGGCAGCATTATGCGTGGAATTGCTCTCCGAGACTGGCGTATGCCAGCGACTGAGCGAAAAACAATCGTCATTATATCAGCAGATGGTGTCATCGCGATCGTCGATTTGGAAGAATTTGCTTGATCGAATCGCATCCAGCAAGCCGAAGATTGTCAGACGACATGCGCGGAGACGCGCGAGACACGCTGGTCTCGCTCGTTTTGCCTCGGTCCGGGCAGTAAACACGTCCCGTCCTTGGCGAGGTCCTGTTGAAATCGGCTTGAAGTCTCCAGTCGGCATGCGAAGTTCCGGGCTTCACGGAGTCGAGGTTCACCAGAACCTACCACTTCGCTGGACAAACGGTAGCGCCGAGCTTGGTGTGCCGTTAAACAGCATAACTTACCCCAAGCATCTCAAATACGAAATTTGGGGCATCCCACTTACCGGGGATCCCTATTTCAGGATACTGGTCCAAGGTGAGCTGATTGGTGAAGGCGTGATCACAGGTGATCTAGCGATCGGCACGCTAGATCTACCCGACTTAAAGGGTTTGGACTGGATCAGCATACGCATCGAGAGCCCGAGAGTTGATGTTCCCGGGGACGGGCGCGGAACTTTGGGTCTAGCTCTTCGATCGATCACCCTGATCCCGTGATGGTTTGATTAAGCGAGGCGCGGTAGTTCAGCCGAACGTCGGCGACGCTAACGCGGCGAGCACGGCACGAGCGGTCTCAGCTGTGGCGGCCGCGTCGATCTTCGCGTAGCCCGTGAGCCGCGCGCCGCGGATCGCTGCGCCCGCCGTCTGGTAGACGGCGCAGTCGGCCAGCACCGCGCTCACCTCGCCGGGGATGTCGGTCGACGGCTTGCCCGTGCCGCGGTCATCGATGCTGAAAATTTGCGAAACCGGCCTTCGTCACAAAAATCGGCCACTTTTGCATACCTTATCCAGTTCAGATCCAATGGACGCCGGGCCGAAACCGATGACCGAACAAAAATTGACGCCACGAGAAGTTAATTTCGACTTGACTAAGCTACCGACCTATAAGGGCCGCCGACAGAAGACCAGTTTTGACGGATGCACTCAGGTTTACCAGGTATTCATCAAATCTGACGGCAAGATATCTTGCTCATGTATGCGTTATTATAATATTTTAGAGCATGCTGACAATGTTAATGTGGCCGAATGGTACAACGGTCAAGTCATGGAATACATAAGAGAAAGCTTTGAGGATGGTCTAGAGCCTTTTTCATTTTGCTCCGGCTGTGAGTCGCGTGTTGCAGATATGGACGTTCGCACAGCGGCGAAATACGTTACCTTGCATATAGAGCCAAGCAGCCAATGCAATCTGTTCTGCTCGGCTTGCACATGCACGAACGAGCGTCTCTCGTCCAACCCACCGACGCGAGCCAACCTGAAATTTGAGACCTTCAAGAAGGTGGCCTACGACTTTCATGGCTCAGAGCAAGTGGTAGGCGGGTTTGCCTTCGTTGGGTATGGAGAGCCGCTTTTTAATTCTGAAGTGCCGAAGATGGTGAGGCTTGCGAGAGATCTGTTTCCTCACTCAAGCATATACCTCGATACGAATTGCAACTTTGGCCCCAAGCGTGCAATCGAGATTGCAGACTGCGGCTTTTCAGAAATCCGGATGGCTTTGGACGGCTCCAACCAGGAGGCCTATGTTCAATACCGCGAGTCCGGGAATTTCAAGAAAGCGTTCGCTTTCGCTTCTGTACTTGCCAACGAGGTCAGGAAGCGGAAGAGCAGCACCAAGCTGGTATGGAAGTACATTCTTTTCCGCCACAACGACAGTGACGAGGAGATTTTGCAGGCTGTTGATATGGCAGAGTCCATCGGCGTGGAGATTCAATTCGATGCGACCTACGGCAGCCTGGCGTCGCCCCGCAGTCTGAACGAAATCCGCGCGTTGGCGGGTAAGCGCGCCCGCACGGGCACGACAGTTGATCCCGCAGCCTACGACGAAGACCGCCCAGATATCGACCTTTCGGGGCAGGCCTTGAACTACGGGCGAAGCAAGAAGGGCGAGCTGTTAAGAAAATTCAGAAACGCCGTTCCTTACCTCTATGCGATGTTGCGACCGCGGGCCTAGTCGAGGTGTGGCCAACGGCGCGGCCTCAGTTCCAAACCGAGCCGCCGACAGCCGCCCACCACACGCCCGTGTTGCCGTTCACGGAGCCGGGGAAGCCGAAGTAGTGAAGTCCCTCGGACGGCGTGACCTGCGCTGCCACCGACACCGCCTGCGAGACGTTGGCGGCCAGCATGTAGTGCGAGATCGAATTTCCGATCCCCACTCCGTCCAAGCTCAGCGATGTCGTATTGGTCGAGCCGGCCGCGTTGCTGTTGTGCAGGCCGACGAGGTTCGCCTTGGCGGTCGCATCGTTCCAGGCGAGGAAGTAGGCGCGGTTCGCGCTGCTGACCTCGGTCGGCGAGCCCGATGGTGTACCGGCCGCCGTCGGC